>NZ_FRFA01000037.1 GCF_900143535.1 Tateyamaria sp. Alg231-49
GCTTTGGAAGCATCCGGTTGCGATCAGGTTCACGTCATCCACAAGCCGCGTCTGCTCAGCGACAACGGATCCAGCTACGTCTCTGGAGAACTGGCTGAATGGTTGCAGGACAAAGGCATGAAGCACTCTCGCGGCGCTCCATATCATCCTCAAACCCAAGGCAAGATCGAAAGGTGGCATCAGACCCTGAAGAACCGCATCCTGCTAGAAAACTACTTCTTACCGGGTGATCTCGAAGCCCAGATCGAAACCTTCGTCGATCATTACAATCACCAACGCTACCATGAAAGCTTGAACAACGTCACGCCCGCCAACGTCTACTTCGGCAGGGACAAAGCCATTCTACAGGAAAGAGAAAGGATCAAACGAAAGACACTCGAAGCGCGGCGCTTGCATCACGGACAACGCGCCGCATAATGCAACCAACCAGATGAGCCAAACTCTCTCTTAGTTCAAGCCGCCATTGGTTCCAAAAACCCTGACGACGGACACATACAACACAAAAACCATGCGTGACTGCTTCAGTTGCGTCAAACAAGCTTAGGGATAGGTTAGTCAGCCCCGAGCCATCACTGAGTGCAGGCAAAAACAATAGCTGCGTGACAAGGTCAGAAGCGAAACGGGCGGGTTATCTGTGATCTCATTATATTGAATGCCAGTGTCTGGTATCCGTCTTCGACAAGGTTTGTTCCTGACACAAAGCTGGCAGCCGATTGGCAAGGAAGACTGTGGCTGCTGCAACTTATTTTCTAGCTGTTTCTCTGAGTAGAACACGCGGTCAACTTTAGCCGATGTCAGCACTTTTACTTTGGGCTCGATGCCGTCATTCAGCGAGTTTTTGTGAGTGTCCGCTGTGTCGCGTTGAGCGGCCGTTCGTTGCATTGCTATGGACTTTAGAGACGACTTACCCACGGATGTTGGGGTCATAGCATAAGGATTGAGTAGCGGTATGGATAATTGGATTGTGGAGTCGATTAGGAAGATCAACGCGGATGCACATCGCTCTGCCGATACGCACCTTTTCAAACTTCCAGTTCATGGGCTCAATTGCGTAGATATATATCTCAAGGATGAGAGCACTCATCCAACTGGTAGTCTTAAGCACAGACTTGCGCGTTCGCTTTTCCTTTACGCGTTGGTAAATGGGAAGATCAGAGAGGGGACACGAGTAATCGAAGCTTCTTCCGGCAGCACTGCGGTCTCAGAAGCTTATTTCGCACGTATGATAGGCGTGCCTTTTACCGCAGTTCTCCCAAAATCCACCGCTAAGAGTAAAATTGATCTGATCCGTTTCCAAGGCGGGGAAATTCACTTTGTGGGTTCAGCGCCTGAAATGCACCCGGCTTCGGTCACACTTGCAGAAAAGGTCGGCGGCTACTTCATGGACCAGTTTGCTTTTGCAGAAAGGGCGACTGATTGGCGGGGCAACAACAACATTGCAGAGAGCCTTTTCCAGCAAATGGAGCAAGAACCGCACCCAATTCCTTCGGTGATCGTGATGAGCGCGGGGACTGGTGGGACCTCTGCAACACTCGGGCGATACATACGCTACAAAGGCCACGACACTGAGCTTGTTGTTGTAGACCCGGAAAACTCTGTCTTCCTTGAGAGTTATCAGACTGGGAACCGAGGCTTGATCCGCTCCTGCTCCAGCCGAATTGAAGGGATTGGGCGACCAAGAGTGGAGAAGTCATTCCTGCCCGATGTCATAGACCGAATGATACAAGTGCCAGATGCTGCAAGCATTGCAACGATGCTCTGGCTCGAAAAGCAGATCAGACGAAGGGCCGGGCCTTCGACAGGTACAAACCTTTGGGGAGCCCTACAAGTTGCGCATGAGATGGAAGCAACTGGACGATCTGGCTCTGTTGTCACCGTTCTTTGTGACGACGGAAACCGTTACCTAGACACCTTCTACAATCCAGAATGGGTGATGGAACATATTGGCGACACCGCTTCATATACTGCGAACTTGGAGAAGCATCTGTCATAGTGGGTTGTCGCGGCTTTGTTGTACAAATCGGTTGAAGCTCTGACTTCCCCTTTCCCCTGACGGAGTTACCCCAGAACGCGAGGCAGAAATGACAAAACCCCAAGATGGCCAAAACTATATTCCCTTCGAGAGCTTTGAGGTGGGTCAGAAGCAAAGTTTTGGCGCCTACAAGGTGACCGAAGAAGAAATCATAGAGTTTGCACAGAAATACGATCCACAGTTCTTTCATTTGGACCATGAAGCAGCCAAACAATCGCTGTTTGGCGGTCTGTGTGCGAGCGGTTGGCACACATGCGCAATGACGATGTCTATGCTAGTTGCCAACATGGATGCAAATGGTCGATCCCTAGGGTCCCCGGGGATTGATAACCTCAGGTGGCTTCTCCCTGTGTACCCTGGCGACGTGCTATCAGTGCAGATGGAGGTCACGGATACAATTCCTTCAAGGAGTCGCCCAAACATTGGAGTGGTTGTCAGTAAAGTCTCCGTCAGCAATCATGATGGCAAGGTCGTTATGGAATTTACCAGCAAGGGGTTTTTCTCTCGTCAACAGACATGAGCGAAGGCAGTGCGAAAATATGAAGCTAGAATTCCATCACATCAACTACGTGTCCGAAGACGTAGACCGACTGCATAATTTCTATACTGAAGTTCTCGGACTGGATGATATCCCGATCCAGACTTTCCCTCGTTCAGAGGTGACAGACCAGCGAGGCTATGCGGGCAAGATTAAGTTTGCAACGGATGGTCGAATGCAAATGCACCTGGCTGAAAAGAACCTTCAGGTAGCGTTCAAGAATGGTGAAGTCATCAATCCTGTTGAGCGGGGCCACATCGCGTTCAGGACGGATGACATTGAGGCCTTCAAGGCAATGCTAGAAGCAAAGGGCATTCCATACTCCGACTACGGCACTGCGTTTGCTAAGGAATGGCATCAAGTTTTCTTCCATGATCCGGAAGGGAATGTAATCGAGGTTCATCAGGCCGTTGCCTAGGGCGCACTGTTCGAAAACCTGCGAACGCCAACGATTGCTCTAGGTAATTCCTCGGCAACTTGCCATCATCAGGTTTGAACATCGCCAAGCGCCACGGATCGCTGCGGTTAACTTGGCGATTGACCGGAAATCCAAAGAATTTGGCCAGTTCTCCAAAATCGTTGGCGACCGCGGTGAACATATCAACCGTGTCAGGCGGACCAGGTATTTGGCGTTTTTCGTAAGTGGTGGGGGCCCGTCTGGCACCTAGCGCGGTGTCGCAATTTTTCCCCAGTGCAGCACTGCGCGTACTTTTTAGCGCCGGTTCACGGAAAATTAGAGGGTTACAACATGCTGCATTCATCTACAACGGACGATAAATTCGCCCATCAAATTGCGAAACCCAGTTTCTGGCGATGTCTTGAAAGACGGAATGTACAGTATAACAGTTTAATTGAACGTCCTTAATCTAAGGCTTGTTACTTGTTTTCACTCCCAGAGTGGCTGCGCTCAAAGCCAAAGCAGCTCGTTGAAGCAGACCAAAAGCTCGCAAGCGAGCTTGATGCCGAACCAATTGCAAAGGTCGGCACTAATATCGACCGGCCCGTCATCAATCTCTATCGGCCCCATATAACTTCTGGCGATTGTTTGATTGTAACTGGGTATCAAGATTTTCTTTCGTCACTTTCCATTTTGATGAAGGAATTGCCTGAGCTGAAGGACCCGGAAGACGAGAGTGACGTCCGCATCCGAATTTCGTTCGGAATAGACACTGCAAATTCTAAACGATTTTCAAGTTCTAAGCCCGTCTCTGAAGAAATGAAACTCTACTGGCTGGAACGCTCCGGGCTTCAGGTGGAAGAGGATCACGATCTTATCGCGGTGCTGGCAAAACACGCCATTCAATCCGGGAAAATAGATTTGCGTATTTTCGATCCGGAACTCGCAAAACGCAAGTTGGGGATATCTGGAGATCGACGGTTACACTCAAAAATCGTCTGCTCACCAAAAGGTGCCGTCGCCGGGTCTGCAAACTTTTCTTATTCAGGGCTCTACAGGAACATTGAGTATGCCGATGACTTGGATGCGGGCACTCACGAACTTCAGGTCGAACGCACAGAAGCCGCTGAGCAGGCTTGGGATGTGTCTGTCGATTGGAATACCGAAGCACTAGAAATCCTCGAAAAACTTATCAAACCGGTAACCGCAGAAGATGCGATGGCGCGAACGATCTCAGAGCAGAAGGGATTCGAACCTTGGCTGACCGGCGACCGAAAAGAGATTACGAGTCATACGCTGTTTGGGTACCAACAGGAGCTGACTTATGAGGCATGTTCCATCGTATATGATCACAGTATTGCCTTTGTAGAAGCGCCAACCGGTTCTGGAAAAACAGAAATTGGTTGTCACCTAGCAGAAGCTTTGTCGGAGACATTCTCAAAAGTGGTGCCCCGCTCTCCGGTCCATGGAGTTGCTCGAAAAAATGCAGCTGTAATTGCCCCACCCAAAGTTATACCCAGTTGGCGCAAGTACTCGACAAATTCACTCCATCCGGTCGCAAACAGTAGGCTTGCAAAACAACATCTGCGTGGTGCTGGAGATGATAAAAGGTCCGGCCTGAGGCTAGATCAATTTGGCATCCTCATAATCGACGAAAGCCACACAGTTACACCGGGCTTTGAACAAGCATCTCAAATGGCCTCAGCCATCGAACTTGCGCCGCCAAGCTGGAATGTCTGTCTGTCGGCAACGCTCCTCGGGAACCGGGATGTTGACTGGTTGACCCATATGCAGGAGAAGCGGGCGTCCATTTTCATGACCCCGACCTTCATTCAGGCCATGGGTGATTTGTTCGAGCGCGAAACCCACGTTCCCAAGGATATCTTCAACCAGGATGCGCCACTGGCAGTTTTGTCAGAACCTGATACGACGCTCACGCGAGAGGCTCGCACTGAACTCGCTCAACTGGTGTCGCCGTTTTTGACACGCAGACAAAGGCGATGCATTGGCGAGAACGAAGATCCGACCGAGCACAGTTACCCAAGGCTTGAAAACCATGGGCGCCCAAAGAAGTTGAAGGTGACAAAGCCTCAGCAAACGCGACTAGATGAGATTGTGGCCCTCTGCAAAGAACTTGCGCCAGGCGGCAGGGTGACCGCTGTCGAGAAAAGCCGTTTCGGACATGTAAGCACGCAACAAAGCACCCAAGATCAACTCTACATCCGCAACCTTTTGAACATTCTACGTGTAAACGCGGCACAGGCCCATTGGGAGATGTCTCATGGCGCGATTGGCAAGTCCCTGCGCGACTTCGAACGTGGTGGAAAATCGAAGAAAACAGTATCGCATCGTAACCAACCAAATATGTTCGCCGCACTAGGTATTGCAGAACCTGAACCTACAAAGAAATGCGACGCTCTAAACCAGAAGCTGGGTCTCAGTGTTCTCAAGGAGCTGGATGAAAAGCGGTACGAAGCGTGTCTCAGAATTCAAGAAGACAAGAACAGGGTCGTATTTCTTGCGGAAAGGACGGACACACTTGAGATTTTTGCAGAAGCATTATCGCGCAAAGGTCATCACACCAACTATGTCGTGGGCAAACAAACCAAGGGTGAATATCGTGCCGTAAAAGCAATCTTTGGCGATGGTCCCGATGGCTTCAAACGTATTGAACAAGGTAAGTCTGTAGAGTCCTATTTCCGTCCCGGTGGAAAGAATGAACCTAAAGGGTCCGCATCTGTGTTTCTGACTTACAAGATGGCTGAAGGTATCAACCTTCAGTCGTCAGACACGCTGGTGTTGCTTGGCCTGACCTCAAACCTGAAAGAGCTCATTCAAGGCTTGGGTAGGATCGACCGGATCGATAGTGAGTTCGGGGTCGTCAATTATCACCTTGTTGATGTGCCGGTAGGTCAGTTTGCATCTGACGAGAAAATCACCCAGCGCATAGAGAACTACAAAACTTTGGCAGGAGAGGCATTAATCGACGCCGTCGTAGAAGAAAGCACAGAAGACGCAGAACTGATCCTCGAAAGTGTTGTTGAATATCTGCGATCCCCGCGGCGACTTCGTGACAATAACTTTCACGACGTGCTGCAACGCACCAAGGAAACAATCCCTGAAGACCGTTACAATTTCATCGACAAGGCTAAAATCCAAGGCACTTGGGGCGCCGAGTTGGCGCTCTTATCGGCCCGCGACAAGTTCACAGCACTGCACCTCAAGGGATTAAACAAGAGCAACAGCTTCTTCCCACCTCGTCTAATTCTACTGAAAAACGAAGCCTCAAGCCTGACTTTGGAACGCGATCAATTGGCCTGTGCCAAATACTTGGAGACCGCGTATGAGCGCACCAGAAGCCTAGGTAAGGAACACTCTCACATGTCGTTGGAAGACCTGTCTGAAGCGCTAGCGATAATTTCAGAGCAGATAGGCAGACTGACCGAGTGGGACTTGCGCCCGGCGCGTGTTGAAAGCCTCATGAAAGCCTGTGCCGAATTCATGGGGCGCAAGAGCGGTGTCGCGCATAGTGATCAAGAATTTTTTGGTCATCTGTCACTGCCCGCTGTGGAAATGGTTTGTGAAGCGTGGAGCCGTGAGCTTGATCCCTTCTGGGAACAAGTAAAACACGAAGTGCGCGACAGCTTCGCCTATGAGGATCTTCCTAAGGGATACATTGCTCTTCAAGCCATCTTGGAAAAGCTCGAGCACGACCATCAGGCTTCTGCTGAGATCCATGAAAAGATGATACGCGTCATCGAAGAAGCGGACGAGGTTTCACGCGACCACGAGCCGGCTATCGGACGGCGCATTTCGGCAGTGTTTTTTTCGGATGGTGCAGGCGAGTGTTAGGGGCAAGCGCTTCGGACCTTTGCTCATAAGTCTGCAAATCTCATTTTGACCCAAGAGACTAGGTTCCGGACATTTGAAATGTTCAGAAGCAGACGTTTGAGCGATGCTGAAATACAAGAACTGGGCTTCGGGGTGGACTCAGTGTTTTGGGAGTCTGACGATCTTGGAGTTCTGGCTGGCACACTTACTGCGCACCGTCCAACCGGAGACTTGAAGGCGACGGATAGTCAGGATCTGGCGTTTATGTCGGACTTTTGCGAGGGCGATTTTGCCAGTTCATCTCAGAAGGCCGCACATGTCGAAGGTGTCAGCCAGCGCGAGCTGCATGGAATTTGTCGGCTAGATGATAGTGAAACACATACAATCGTGACAAAAACTGATCTTGGCGAGCACACACTCTACAACATCGTTATTTTCTACGACGGTGAGAAGGCCGGTGAGGTTGCCCGTAAAGAAGCTACCGGTAACATCGCTATCCACTCGGCCAGTTACGCCTCTGAGTGACTCTTTTAAGGTCTCACAGTAGCTGCATTAGGAAGTAGCCGCTCCAGCAGGCCCAAACACTTGAGTGTATGTTTGATGCAGTTGGCTGAAATTGCCTATGCAATTGGCGCCTGTTCCTAGGTGTTCAGTCCCGGCATTTGGTGGATCGGATTTAGGATGAATCGATCAGGCTCTGAAGTCCAGATCTTGCAGATGTATTCGTAAGGCGTGAGGCCGTTGAGGGTCTTTAGCCTGCGTGCGAAGTTGTATGCGTCCATGAAGTCCACGAGGTGCGTGCGTAGCTGATCATGGCTATCGTAGTGGTATCGTTTCACTGTTGCGTCCTTGATCGTGCGGTTCATCCGCTCGACCTGGCCATTGGTCCAAGGAGTGTTTGGCTTCGTCTGCCGGTGCTCTGTCCCATTTGCTCCGCAGATCATGTCGAAGCGCTTTTGCCGC
>NZ_FRFA01000035.1 GCF_900143535.1 Tateyamaria sp. Alg231-49
CCCTAGGGATCGACCATTTGCATCCATGTTGGCAACTAGCATAGACATCGTCATTGCGCATGTGTGCCAACCGCTCGCACACAGACCGCCAAACAGCGATTGTTTGGCTGCTTCATGGTCCAAATGAAAGAACTGTGGATCGTATTTCTGTGCAAACTCTATGATTTCTTCTTCGGTCACCTTGTAGGCGCCAAAACTTTGCTTCTGACCCACCTCAAAGCTCTCGAAGGGAATATAGTTTTGGCTATCTTGGGATTTTGTCATTTCTGCCTCGCGTTCTGGGCTACTCGTTATACGCACGACAGAATGACTGCCGCATATTCCATGCACCCAAGGGCTCTCTAACCTACTTTGATTGACCGGGATTGATCATTGCATCCAAGAATGCAAACTTTGATTGATTGGCCATGTGCGTAAGGTGACTACGAAAAGCCCACCTCGAATCAAACTAACGAGAATTGATCGAGGATGTAATGTTATAGGCAAATCGTGTAATTTTTTGCGCAAATGTTGTGTCGACTTTTGGGCTAAGAACGTCTAATTTCCTCAATGAAATCAATAGATAGAATGTAACGTTATAGGCACCCCTACAGCGAAGTCCTGGAAAACTTCGTCACGAAGGCACGTGATAAGAAGGCTGCGTTGAAATTCTTAAAGAAAGCAATGCGTAAGCATGGCCGGCCCGAGGTGATCGTCACGGATCTGCTGCGCTCATATGGCGCTGCGCTGAAAGAGATCGGCGCCGCAAACAGGCAGGAAACTGGTCGCTGGCTGAACAATAGAGCGGGAGAATTCACATCTGCCGTTTCGATGACGAGAACGGGCGATGCTTCGCTTCAGGCGCATGCGAAGTTTGCAGAAGTTCGCCTCCGTCCACGCTTCAGTCTACAATCACTTTAATCAGGAACGCAGCCTTTCAACGAGACCAAATTTCAAGCTCAACCGCGCCGCCGCTCTCACAGAGTGGCGTCAACTTTGTGCGCAATAGGGACAGTATCACTGTCCAAGCTGAGACTGGTTCGAATTGGTCTGACAGCACCACTGTGAGATTTTGGTGGCATCGGTTCGGTCCGATGTTCGCGTCCGAGATCAGAAAACGGCGGATTGCGGGCATGAAATCCAGCAAGTGGCGCTGGCATTTGGATGAGGTGTTCGTGAAAATCAACGGCGAGCGGCATTATCTATGGCGGGCTGTCGATCATGAGGGCGAAGTCCTGGAAAGCTTCGTTGCAAAGACACGCGACAAGAAAGCCGCGTTGAAATTCTTAAAGAAAGCAATGCGTAAGCACGGCAGTCCTGAGGTGATCGTCACGGATCTGCTGCGCTCATATGGCGCTGCGCTGAAGGAGATTGGCGCGGCAGGCAGACAGGAAACCGGTCGCTGGTTAAACAACAGGGCCGAGAACTCGCATCTGCCGTTCCGACGACGAGAGCGGGCGATGCTGCGTTTCAGGCGTATGCGAAGTTTGCAGAAATTCGCCGCCGTCCACGCTTCCGTCTACAATCCCTTTAATCAGGAACGCAGCCTTTCAACGAGACCAAATTTCAAGCTCAACCGCGCCGCCGCTCTGGCTGAGTGGCGTGGTCTTGGCGCGAGTTAATGGACAGTGTCACTGTCCTTGTAGAGACCAGTTCGAATTAGTCTGCCAGCACCCGCTGGGCACAATAATAGGAAACCAGCCGATAGCTGAACAACCGAACGGAAAATTCACGCCTTCCGTAGTGACAAAGAATACGGGCTGTGCATCGATTAAGGTGTATGCAAAATTTGCAGAAATTGGCATGCAGTCACGCCTCCGCCTACAATCACTTTTATCCGGAACTCAGCGTCTACTCACGAAACAAATTTAAACTCAACGGTGTCGCTGCTCTTGCTGAGTGGCGGGGTTTCTGCGTGAACAGTGCCACAGTCCTTGTGGAGACTGATTCGAATTAGTTCGCCAGCACCCTATTCGGCACAAACTCCGGTATTTTGTGGGAAATTGAGGTCAGTTCAAACCCGTCTGACAGCACCTGTCATTGCGCTTGTCCAAATTGAAATCAACGAATACAACCAGTCTAAACAATACACTCTATAGGAGTTTCTTAAGGCGGGTCACAGCCGGCTTAAGTACAAGGTGTTCCAACGTATGACTGTTACACTATCTGCTCAACACCAGAGACAAATACGCTGGTTAGGAATTTTACTTGTCGTAATGTCCGCGCTGGCGTTTAGTTTGGCCGGCGTGTTGACCAAGGCGATCGAAAGTGACGTTTGGGTCGTCGGCAGTTGGCGCGGTCTCATCGGCGGTATATTGATCGTCGGATACGTATACTTGCGGGCGAAGCGAAGTTCAGCGGAAGCGCCATTTAGGCTTGGGTGGCGCGGTTGGGTGTTGGCAAGCTTGATAGCTGGTTCGGGTCTTGCTTTTGTCGCCGCGTTCAAACTGACCTATGTGGCAAATGTTGCCGTCGTCGTTGCTGCAATTCCTTTTGTGACCGCATTAATTGAGTGGATTTTTATGCGCCAAAAGGTCCGCCGCGTCACTCTATTAGCAATCGTGATAAGTGCGATCGGAGTTCTTGTCATGGTAAGTGGCAGCTTGGGTTCAATCAACCTGCTGGGTGACTCGCTAGCCATATTGATGATTTTGATGCAAGGCCTTGCAATGGTTCTAGTTCGGGTCTTCAAGGACACGCCCGTTGTGTTTGCCATTGCGGTTGGTGGCTTTCAGGTGTGTCTCATTGGCTTGATTTTTAGCGATCCATTTGCCGTTACTTTCCAGGATGCAATGTTGCTTACAGCGTTTGGGTTGTCTGTCGCTACGGCGTCAATTCTGTTGATCGAAGGCCTACAGTTGATTAGCGCCACTGAAGCTGGACTGCTGGGTACAGTTGAAGTCCCAGCGGCTATTTTCCTAGCGTGGGTATTTTTGGCTGAAACACCGCCAAATACCAGTATCCTGGGTGGGTCCTTGATACTTTGCGCCGTGTTTTGGAACGCACTGAAAGTTCCTCAGCCAAACTGATGTTTTTTGCCAATTGAGACGCCAATGAGTACACAAGCTACTGGCTCCATTTACCGAAACTTTCAAATTTCACAGTACGCACCTAGCGTCCTATTTCGGACCTCGTCAGGGCTAAAATCAAATGCAAACTGCTCTAATGCCAAGCGCCCTTCGCTACATAATTGATGTGGGAGCGAAGCCTGAGCTATTAAGCCGCTGCGTGGGATGCAAGTTCAATCGCCCGCAAAAGTGCCTCATCAGTGCTCCGCAACGGGCGGTTTGAGACACAGACTTGCCTTTGGCCTCGGCCAACCCGAAAGAGACTGGAATAGTACACCCCTTCTGAAATCTCGGTTGCACACGGAACCCAACGCCCACCTGGGCCTTCCACGGCTTTTCCAAAGCACACGTTCACGGAACCTGCAGGTGGACAGGATAAGGCAAGAGAAAGGTCAAACAGACAAATTGTATTCATGGCAGCTCCTACACATGAATTTATTCAAATCAATTTGGTCAAAAAATGTCGATAAACGGGCATTAGCCTTCGAGAGAAGAAAAAAGTGCGATGGCTGAGCTTACCTGCCCAGCGGTGACGAACAGGTTGGTGGGCTGCAATTACTGTTGCAGATGGCACGCAATTAATTTGGTGTTCATGCCACCAAACTGTTCGCTGTGCTGTGCGCTTTTAAATAGGCTGCATCAATAGTGACCTTCTTTGCCTCGCTGTGCTCGGCGGCTGGACCTACCATGATCGTCGCGAAGATGTTCTGGTCGCTCCACCGCCTCTAGTAGTTTAACAAAGTCCTGTGTGGGCCACACACTTTGAATGCTCTACGCCTTCACGTCGAAACCAGTGGGTCCGGACACCAAGCAAATTGAGTTCAAGATCAGTTCTTGGATTCTATTGATGTCAGAGACACACCAATCGAGGAAACCTGACCCGAGAGTTGAAGAGGCTGCACCTTGCTCCCAACTACATTTTGAATATCGCTCGCACTCATAGAAACCAAATATTCTTCATTGGTGACCTGTTGATCCGGCCCAATCCACTTTCCGGGTTCGCAGTGGCTGTAACCGTAGCGAAGCTGAGCACCTTTGGCCGCCAATTGTTTTGGGACGAAGGCAAAAACAAAGTCCGGTCTCCAAGCTTGATGGAGAATTTCAAAAAGCAAGCGAGACAGGAAACCCGTCGCTCCTTGGCTACGAGGCCCACCGAGCCCACGTGCCGGCAACCAAAAATCTCCATGGTAACCAACGGAGCCTGTGACGGACTTGAGCGCTTCAGGGCCACTAAAGAACGTCAGATCTGGATCTGGAGTAGTATCGGGCACAATGTACTTATGGCGATGCATGTCCAAATGTTTGCCGAGGGAAATACCTGAAAGGTCCAGCAACCGAGCTGCCTGCGTGTGAACCAATTCGTCATCTCTGTCGAAGCCGCAAATCCAAAAGCCGTTTGATTCATCAATGAACGAACGGGTTGTGTCAAAAACTGGACTTAGTTCACTGCGACCCGTGCAAAAACTCCGATAAGAACGGTAGACGGAAAAATCGTCCCCAACTTCAACCCGCATACCGAGGACCTCGAGGCCTCTAATGATGCCCGAAATGTTATCCGCCATATCAACAATGCTTCTTACTGACATTTTGAACCCCGAATTTTGCTATGCCTGTGCCAAAGAGAAAGCTAGCACAACAAAATGATAGTTAAGCAAGATCATTGCATAAAACTCCAAATTATCGCTCAATCTAGAATTTGCATGTGTCTTTTAAAGCACTTATCCGGAAAGTTCAGGCGGGTTGTCCATTATCAGGTCCCTATCTAGCTGAGGACGATCGGCTGTGTCTAATGACTGAATTTCGATCTGTTCTGTCAGTGCGGCGAGAACAATCAAGCCAGGTGTCCCATCGGGGAACATGCCTCCCAGAAGCAATCTCTGGAAGGTTACAGGTTTGGGTTCGCCGCCATCCTTTTCCAAGTGAGCATAAATATGATCGAGACGAACACCTCCTTCGTCGTAAATCCGAGCATAAGCACCCAAACTAAACTCATTATATTCGTCGCCAATATTGTCATCACTGATTAGCTTGCCAATCGCACTCTTAGACCACGCCCAACCAAACCATCGAGCATATGCCGACTCCCTGCCTACACGGACAAAGACCCAACCCGATGGCCCTTTTCGAAACAGCACCGCATAAGGCCAAATTTTCTCCATGGCCTCACTTTCAAACTGAGCCTCAGCGTTTCCCCATGCTACGAAGGTTTTTTTAATAATCGGCAAGCCGTTCATGGCGATTTGAGAGATCGAGTGCTGTTCAGAGCGATATACTCTTCCTTTACTGTCAGTGTACCGAAGCTTCTCCAATCCACTGGATGAATCCCGCTTCAAATTGGACAGGCCTGCCCATGTTTCCAATTTGAGAAGCAAAAATTTTGCTTCTTCAAGGGATGACAGGCCAAAAGGTGTCAGCCGATATTGCCTTTCTACTAAATCAAAAAGCGGTTCGCCCTTGATCAGCTCCAAATCCCTTATGTGGCGTCGAACGGTTTGACGAGTCGTATCGAGTTCGAGACACGTTTGGGACAGATTTAAGGTGCGCCCCATGCATACGAACGCTCGTAGCATGGCGACTGTGACATCGCCGGTAATTTTAGTCTGATACAAGGCGTTTCCTAGAAGTTGGGATCTTTCGTCCAGAGCTTCGCACTCAAGTTCGAATAAAAGAAGGCGGAACTGTTGATTTTTTGGGGTGCAGTTAGGGCTTCTATCGGGCAACACCGGCTTAAGGCGGGCATAGTTTCGTAACTTACTGTGATGACAAGACGCTTCGCCCTCCACCATTTCAAAGCTAATCCTGTGATCACCCGACTGGCGGTCATGATGTCTATTCGGATTTCGCTTTCACCTCGGAATGTTGAAGACTTTCCACACGAACGTGGCAACGACATCAGCCACGAAACTGTTCTGTTTTGGCAGAACGGTATTTGTCCGATGTCCACGGTAGGTACCCGAGAGAAAAAAACGGACATTCAACTCTTTCATCAAGCCCTCGTCGCTGAACGAGATTTCAGGCTATTCTTAGCCAATTGGCAGCCAGCCCATCACATCTCCGGAGCTCGTGCGCGTCACCATCTTTCGCCTGTAATCCATCTGCCGAATTTTTCACACAGGGAAGATCGGAAGCGCTACTGGGTTGTTCTCTTGCATTCCAACAAGTGTCCCAAGAGTGGACCTTGACGGCCGATTGGCCACGTTCGCCGTCAACCACGCCAATTGCCAGCGCTTCACCCGGTTGAAGATCCGACAGGCCCGACCGTTGAAGCACATCAACGTGCACGAACACATCGTCATGCTTGCCAAATACATTGGCGAAACCGTACCCTTTTTCGTGATCAAACCATTTAACCCTCGCGGGTTCAAGCGGTACATCAGCGAAAGCATCTGCATCCCAATCAGCAGTGCCATCTATTGTAGCCAAGCTACCGGCGTCGAAATTTTCAGGTGGGTGAATTGCCGCAACGCGAACGACCTGGGCGCCCTTGCTCGTTTCTTGTGCAAAAAAATCGACTCGTGCCTTGTCTGCGATAGACCTTTGTCCAAAGTTCAGCAGCACGTTTACGTGAAGCAGTATGTCTGGCCCGCCTGTATCGGCTACAATAAATCCGAAGCCCTTTTTGGGATCGAACCACTTAATCGTTCCTGATTGCATTGGTACAGTCGAAACCTTAGTGACAGTCTCTTCTTGTAACTCATTATTACCAGTCAAAATATACTCCTCTCATTCACTACCCCCCCGAACTCATTTTACATGCTCTACGCTTCTCCAGTGAAAGATACGATTTAAAGCCTGTGATTGAAGTGTGGCAAAATTTAGGCAGTCTAACACCTCGTTCCTTTGCCTTTCCACTTGGCGTACTCCACAAAGGAGAGCAGACATGCCTCTGTACCGGCATTCGTCGCGCAAAACCTCGGAATGTTAACCTCCTTCGGACCCTATGCGCCCCCCTAAGCTGGACGTTTTCTCCTTCACAAGACCGAATGTGACCGTGGTGCAATCGGAGTAATTAAGCAGCAAGCTGTTCATCAAAACGGTGTATGCGTGTGGACCTAAATACGGGCACCGCTTGGCGTTTTTGACGCATGCTTTGAAGGCATAGAACGTCGTTGCTCCCATGTTCAGAATTATTCTTTTTTCTGCGCAGAGCGTCCAAAGCAACGATGCGATTTGTGCGGGCGATTTGAATGTATGAGATGTTCATGCGGGTTCCTTTCCTGAGAACAGAGATCGATATCAGCGAGAGACTGATCGGATTGTAGGGAGCTGGTGGACAGCTAGTGTTAAGCGGCGTTCCCGGAAAAACGCAAATTCTCTGAAGTGAAAAAGATACCATTTGGCGTTCGGATTGGGCGAGGCCCGGCTCTCCAGTCAACGAAGGAAATGACGTTGTCGGTCATCATTTTGACCGCTGTGCGTGCGTGTGGTTTGGCTTTGCGCTGGAATGCGATGATGTTGTTCATTTTGTATCCCCTTAGTCGTCTGTTTGTTATTCCTACGAACCGTCCATCCCCGAACGCTCGCAGTTTTGGGCGATGCCCTTGTTTTGTTCATCGTTAGCGAGCCATTTGGGAGTTAAGGCACCGGCTGAAGAGCCTTGGGCCTATTCACATCCCGTCGTTTCGGCAGCGATTGAACACTACTCAAAGTTGTTTTCAATCTAGGCGAGAAACAGACGAATTTGTGGTAAATATATGTCAAAACACATAAAAAACATTCGATTGTCGCAACTGTAGCGAGAATTGGCCGTATCTTTGCCTTGATTGGCGCCCGTTTGGAAACCACACCATCATCGAAGGTGCTGAGTTGTTTTCAGAATCATGCACCGATTCTTTTCAAACGCAGGCCTTGGGACAGCTAAAGTCAGCCTTTCGCGTAATTGAGACATCTGAAGCTTGCGCGGCGAAAGGCCGGTTTTGGTTCCATTACATGTACGAGTATTCAACCGCCAGTTTGGGCTCAAAGCAGTTGGTCTCCCAGTTTTTGGAAGCCGGCGGTTTCGCCACTCACTGATCAAATGGAACCACGCGTTCTTACTGTGGGTGTCGACCCAGCAGAGCCGGGATGCAAACGCGGAGACTTTGCAAAAATGATTGAAACGCGGATGTCTTTGTTGGGCAACCTGCGCGGTCATCCAGTTCGCTCTGCGTCCGAAGCTTTGGAAGGTTCAAGTGTTTACGTTTCGGGAGGGGAGACCCGAAACCACTTGAACCTTCGCAATGAAAGCCGCTGCCGTCAGACTGAAAACACATGGCGCGCCATACTTACTCGTTACTATTTACACATCAGGCCACACACACACGCGGCTTACTCTCTACGTTACCGAGACACCAAACACTGTCTCGATGAGTAACGAATACTTGGTCGGGTCACTTTGGAACAACTCATCAAAATTTCACTTAAGTGCGTATGATTTCATACTATGGTTGGATGATTTATTTACCATCAGTTTGAGGCGCCTCCAGGTTGCGTATGGTATTGAAAATAATATATAAAACTGAGTGTCCATGAGGGCCGATGTTCCGTGCCGCAATCTGGTCACAGAGCGGTCACAACAATGACATAAAATGACCTTGGACTTGTCATGTTTCACAAAAATAACCGTCAACTGCTTTGGGCTCGGAGCAGTCGTTCGCTGCGCAGTGCATCAATGACCCCTTTGCAGGACGAAGCAGCCGCTCGCCTTGGTTGCTCCAATGGCCTTGTCAGAGGAAACCAGCTTGAAGCGGGCAGGGCGGATTTGTAGCGTTCAGGCATGACCGAACCTGACCCATTTCGCTATTTCAAAACAAGTCGTGAGATTATCCGCCTGGCGGTAATGCTTTATGTCCGGTTTCCTCTGTCCCTTCGCAATGTTGAAGATTTGCTCCATGAACGGGGCATCGATGTCAGCCATGAAGCCGTCAGATATTGGTGGCATCGGTTCGGGCCGATGTTTGCTTCCGAGATCCGTAAGCGCCGGATCGAAAGTATGAAATTCAGTTGCTGGCGCTGGCATCTGGACGAGATGTTCGTGAAGATCAACGGCGAGCGGCATTATCTATGGCGGGCTGTCGATCATGAGGGCGAAGTCCTGGAAAGCTTCGTTACAAAGATACGCGACAAGAAAGCCGCGTTGAAATTCTTAAAGAAAACAATGCGCAAACTGTCTGACGTCAGCGCTTATGGGTCCAAATAGGGCAAATTGCTAAGAGAGTGTTCTTGGCTCATCGTAACCACCGAGGAGTGGAAGATGAGACAGACCAATGGAACACGCAAAAGCTCAGGCGAGAAGATCGTCAAAGACATCAAACGAGCGACCCGCAAGCATTACTCGTCCGAAGAGAAGATCAGGATCGTCCTGGACGGTCTGAGGGGCGAGGACAGCATAGCTGAGCTGTGTCGTCGTGAGGGTATCT
>NZ_FRFA01000032.1 GCF_900143535.1 Tateyamaria sp. Alg231-49
GTTGAGCGCGGCTCTTTTGGCCCGGTCTTCAAGTCCTCCACCGTCGCCCGCTTGCGCCACTTTGCAACGGTCTTGGGGTTGATACCCAACTCCTTGCTTAGCTGCGCGAGCGAAGCTTGCGATCGCTGTATTGCAGCTCTGACGGCGTGCGTTGTCGTGGCGCTCCCGTGACGAACTTGTCCCATAATGCTTCCTTCCAAGCCTGAGAAAGGATCGCACCATCAAACCGCGGGATCAAACACCTAGGCTCTGGACCTATAAACGGGTCCCGGCGTCAACGGCTGCTTTGACTCAGACCAGACACTGGCGAAAAACACGGCTATGACTGCTCAGCGGGACTTTGCAGACATTGACGTTTGGGCATGTTGCTGACGCAGCATTTGTTCGCAGTCGCAGAGACGTGTTTTTTGCGGTGCCGCGAGTTTCACCAGAGCAGCTATTCAAATCCACCTTCAAGTACCAGACCCGGACTGTCCTTTCGCTGCGAAGAGATCAAACTGGCATGATAAGGACAAAGCTGCCTTCAAAAAATAGTAGTTTTCCGACAACCCTGCACATCAGTTGGCCACTTGCACAACGGAGGTCCTTTGAACGCGCGATGTCCATATGATTACACTCAAGATTAATGCCGCACCCAGCAAGTTCGCCAGAAGCGCTAGCGGCCAATAGGCCCCCATTGCACCGAGAACCAGCAAAGGGGCCGTGACCCACCCGATGGGGCCTTCGGCATACCATTGGATCAGCGCGTTGGTGGCATAGATGCCAAAGAGCGCGAAAAACCCGATTTGCAGGACCTCGATCAAGTCACCTGAGATGAGTGGTGTATAGGCAAAAAGCAGTGGCACGATGTAAAGGCCTTTGGCGATCTTCCAGCTCTCAAAACCTGTCTTCATAGGACGCGACCCCGCAATGCCAGCAGCCACAAAGGCAGCCAGACAAACGGGCGGGGTCACGTTTGAGTCCTGGCTCAGCCAGAAGATGATCAAGTGGGCGGTCAGCAGGAAAGTGTTCTGCAACGCCGGGTCCACCATGACGGGGCGGATCGTGACAGCGACCTCAAACGGGATGGCGCGGATCAGCGACCATGCTTCCGCTTTGCTCATACCCTCAGAGACTTGCATGGCTAAAGGGTGATCCACAAGGAAGAACAGCGCGGATTGTGAAGGATCGGAAATTCCCTGAACAAGCTGTTCTACGATCACGCCATCTGCCATCAAGCCGGCCAGTGCGGGTGCGGTGAGGATCGCGAGGATGATATAGGCGGCCGTCACAGGCAGCCCCATGCCCAACACCAAAGATGCAATCGCGATTAGCACAATCGCCAGCGCAAGCGAGCCTTGCGACCATTGCGCAATCATGAGCGAGAAACCGTTGCCCACGCCACTGGTGACGATGGCGTTGTTCATGATCCCAATCGCGGCGAGAAGGATGGCCGTCATGATTGCAGAACGGATGCCGCTGATCAGCGCCTCGGCAATTCGCGAGGGGCCCATGTTGACAGGTTTGAACATTCCGTTCTTGGTCATGCGCGCCAGCAGGCTGGTGCCCCATGACGTCACCACCAACGCAAGGATCGCCCAGCAAGCGGCAAAAGACGGTGTCACGCCGGAGAGCAGCATCCAGATCATCACCATCAGCGGCAGAATGAAAACCAGACCTCCCGACAAGAGCTTACCTTTATCTACGGTCAGGTCGATCTCTGCCCCCGCATCGTATTTGACAGCCTCGATGCGCACGATTGCGGCAACCGACAGGAAATAGAGGATCGCAGGCACGACCGATACAGCAACAATCGTGCCGTAGGGGATAGAGGTATAGCTCGCCATCACGAAAGCCCCTGCCCCCATGATAGGCGGCATCAATTGTCCCCCGGTGGAGGATGCCGCCTCGACCCCGCCGGCAAACTGCGGGCGGAACCCGTTTGATTTCATCAACGGGATGGTGATCACGCCCGTGGATGCTGTGTTGGCGATGGCCGAGCCAGAGATCGTGCCTGTGAGAGCAGAAGACAGCACCGCCACGAAAGCCGCGCCGCCTTTGATGCGGCCTGCGATGATCTTGGACAGCTCGATCACAAAATTGCTTGCGCCTGAAACCACCAGAAAACCACCAAAGACCATGAACAGGGTAATGTTCGTCACAGAAATGGTGGTCAAAATGCCAAACAGCGCTTCGTCGTTATAAAGCGTGCGGAACAAGACGTCGTCAACGGGCAGGCTGGCCGAGCGGAAGACGCCGGGCAACCATGACCCCAGAAAGAGAATGTAGCAAAGCGATGTGATAACGAGGATGGGGATCACCCAACCCGATACGCGCCGCGACAGATCAATCGCGGCAAAGATCAATAGCAGACCTGCGGCCCAGTCGATCGCGCCAAACTGCCAACCCTGACCTGTTACAGCAAGCGAGCGCTCATACAGCCCTGATTCAGCGCTTGCCACCCAGAGGGCCGCGGCGGCGATCAATAAGCCATATGTAAAGTCCGCGATCCAAGCCCAAGTTTGATTGGCTTTGCTGCCCCAAGGGCTGATCGTCACGGCAGCCAGAAAGCCGAAGCCTGCAAAGTGAATGGCGTTTTGCCAAAGACCGGGTTCATTTAGGAAAACGTTGGTGGCGACATGCCACAGGGCGAAAACCAAGGCAAAAGCCGCTACGATATAGTGCACACCAAACGGACCTTGCGGCACTTGCAGCAAGCTGCTGCGCGGATCGATTTGAAACTCGTGATCTTTGGCCATGTCGCCCCCCATTGAACACAGAAAAGGGACGCCAAATCCGACGCCCCTTTTCTACTTCTTTTGGCTTATTCTGCGATCAGGTTCGCAGGGATATCCAAACCAACTTCGGTGTAGTAGCGCGCAGCACCTGGGTGCAGGGGCGCTGGCAGGCCAGCCATTGCGGCCTCAACTGCCATCGCTTTGGTCGCGGGGTGGATGGCTTGCAGGAAGGGCAGGTTTTCATACATGGTCTTGGTCAGCAGATACACATGCTCTTCGTCGACGCTGGCGTTCACGGCGAGGAAGTTAGGCTGAGCGATCGTGTTCACGTCCTTGTCCTGACCAGGGTATGTGCCAGCGGAGATTGTGTAAGGCACCCAAAGATTGCGCCCGCCGTCCATTACTGCGGCCTGTTCTTCGGTTACGTCCAGAATGGTGAACTTGCCCTCGTTGGAGGCCATCAGCTTGGTGATCGCACCCGTTGGGGGGCCTGACGGGATACCGGCGGCAACAGCTTGGCCGTTTGCCATCGCGTCTGCTGTGGGGCCGTAACCTGCATCAACCAGTGTAAAGTCTTCCAGTGTCAGACCAAGACCGGACAGCAGTACCTTGTTGGACCCGATGGTGCCAGAGTTCTGACGCCCCATGCCAACAGATTCTCCTTTGACAGACATCAAATCTTCAACGGTGCCAGTGGCAGCTTTGTCAGCGGCCATGACGAATTGCTCAACGTTCTGCCACAGCATCGTAACAGAGCGCAGGTTCTCCTGAGGCTCGCTGACGGGGCCTGTGCCTGTTACGGCATAAGATCCGAAGAGACCCTGCAAAATAGCAAAGTCAGCTGTGCCCGCTGACAAGGCCTGCACGTTTGCACCGGAACCTGCGGAATTCACAGCCGTGAGCGAGAACTTTTGCTTTGGCAGCAATTTGACCTTGGACAAGGTTGAGATCGCTGTGCCAACTGGGTGGTATGTACCACCTGTGGACGCAGTGCTCAGAACATAGTCGGTGCTGTCCGCAAACGCGGCACCTGACGCGACGAGTGTGGCGCTCAGCGTGAGCGCTTTAAAAAACTTCATGATGATCCTCCCAGAATCTTTGTGCCAACTTGGCTGAGGGTATTCATGAGGGATGCAAAAAATCAGTCATATGAAGGAAAACGCAGGGTGTTCAAAAAAGACTCTGTGGATTTCCGCAGAGTGGATTTAACGCTTCAACAGGGCATCTTTGTCGAGGGCAAGTTTCACCACTTTCTCGTTCAACGTGCGCCGGCCTATCCCTAAGGACGCGGCGGCGTCATCCATACGTCCGGCTTCTTGTCGGATGGCCTGGCTAATCAATTCCCGCTCAAACGCCGCGACTGCTTCACGCAGGGTGCCAGGGAAAGACTGAGCCGTCGTTTGACGTGCGATAGCTTGGCGCACAGAGCCGCCACCGCGCCGCTCGGCCAACACGCGCCGCTCTGCCACGCTTTGCATTTCGCGCACATTGCCGGGCCACGGATGTGACATCAACGCTGAGACATCATCGTTGGTCAGATGCGGCTGCGACAACTCATAGAGTTGGGCAAAGTGGGTAAGGTAGTGACGGAACAGCAGCAAAATATCATTACCGCGATGCGCCAGATTGGGCAGTTCAATCACGAGCGTATTGAGACGAAACATCAGGTCTTCGCGAAAGGTCCCGTCCGCGACTTGCTGTTCTATTTGCGGCGAGGCTGCACTGATCACACGCAGGTCGACGGACCGCATCTCCGCATCACCAATTCGTTGATAAGTTTTGGTTTCAATAGCCCTTAGAAACTTGGCTTGGGTCTCTGCGGGCATTGAATCCAGCTCATCCAAAAACAAGGTGCCGCCATCCGCCGCCGCCATCAGCCCGCCCGTACCATCAACGGTGCCATAAACAGTTTCTTCAAACCGCTCCGGCGGGATGGTTGCGCAGTTTACAGGAATAAACGGCGCTGTGGGTTTGCCGCCGATATCATGCAGCGCACGTGCTACCGTGTCTTTGCCAGTGCCCGTCTCGCCCAGAATGATCACATTTGCGCGGCTCAGGGCGAAATCAAAGATAAGGTCATGCACCGAGGTGATCTGGTCACTTTTCCCAATCAGAACACGCTCAAGATCAGTCAGTTCTGCCAAGCGGTCCTGCAAGGCATTGGTGTCATCAATCAGGCGTTTCATGCGGATAGCGTTCTTGAGAATTCCTAGCAGTCTGCGCGGCTCGAACGGCTTTTCTACAAAGCTGTAGGCTCCGTCCTGCAAGGCATTTACAGCCATCGGAATGTCGCCATGAGCCGAAATCAGCACCACTGGCACATGGCTGATTTCGCGCACCTTTTTCTGAAACGCGAGCCCATCCATTTCAGGCATCTGCACATCACTCAAGATTACGTCCGGCGCATGTGTTTGAAGCATTGCCAAACCTTCGGATGCGCTTTTGACCAGATGCGTTTCGTAATTTGCGCTTTGCAAAAGGTGGCCAAGCGAGACACGCATTTCCATGTCGTCATCGATCACCAGAATCCGTTCTGGTTTCATATGCTTTCCTCATCATGCATTCGGGGCAGAGTGACGATAAACTCAGCCCCCTGATCGACACTGCCCAGCCGCAGTGTACCCTCGTGATCATGAATGATCTGTGTCGCAATAGCGAGGCCAAGCCCCATGCCAACGCCCGAAGGTTTGGTGCTGAAAAACGGCTCTTGCAGGTCAGACAGATTTGCCCCTTCCAGCCCCGGCCCATTGTCAAAGATGCGGATTTCGACCTGATCGCCTGTTTCAGAAAGGGTCACGTGGATTACAGGGTTAAGCGTGTCCGCAACGGCTTGAATGGCATTTTTCATAAGGTTGGTGAAGACCTGCTCCAACTGCACCTGATTACCGTACAGGTAGATCGCAGGGTCGATGTCAGCGCATTCCAAGGTGATTTTCTGGCGGCTCAAATCATCACTTAACAGCGCTGTGGTTTCATTTATGATGAGAGAGAGCCGCACGGCTTTCTTATCTTCTTGCCGCCCTCGCACGAAAAACTTGAACTGCTGTGTGATCGATTCCATGCGGTTCACCAGCTTGTTGAGATTTGCAGCCGTGGCAGGAGAGGTGATTTCATTCCCGATCTCTGCTGCAGCCAGATGGTTCTTGAACGCACTGATGGGTTGTCCAAGCTCGTGGGTGACAGAGGCCGCAATGTTTCCCAAGGCCGCCATTTTGGAACTGCGCGCCAGCTCGGTCTGAGCCACTTCGAGTTGATGATTGGTGGTGACCAACGCATTCCGTTGTCTCTCCGAAACCTGATAGGCCAGTGCGATGCGGCGCGACCGCAGGTAAGTGGAAAACCCAACAAGCATAGCGATAGCGCTGCTAAACAGAGCGGTGGCGATTAGGGTTTGGCGCAAGATCAGGCTTTGTGGATGTAAGTAATACACCGTCCATTCGCGCCAGTCACTTTGAACTGCGTTAGCCAGATATGCGCGGCCATCCACCAAGGCGCGCCCCGCTGGCTTTGCCTCCCAAGGCAAGGGCGCAAGCGTCTCTACCCCGAACTGACGGCTGTTCATAATGCGCTGGCGCACGTCTGTGTCCAAGATGCCGATCGGCCGATAGAGCCATGAAGGGTCTGAGGCCAGAACCACAATGTTGTTCTCGTCTACAGCGACGACAGTTTCGCTGTTGCTTTCCCAAAAGCGCTGCAATCCGCTGACATCAATCTTTATGGCCATGACCCCTTGTGGGGCATCCCCGTTCACCATGATAGGCTCAGCCACGAAATAGCCGGGGCGTCCTGACGTGGCTCCAATCGCGAAATAATCGCTGCGTTGTCCTTTCAGTGCGTTCTGAAAGTAGGGTCGAAACCCATAGTTTTGGCCTAAAAAACTCTGTGGCTCACCTGCATTAGAACTTGCAACGACAAGCCCTTTCGCATCCATCAAGTAGATCGCCTCTAGTTTAGCTTGCTGGGTGATTTCCTTAAGGCGCGCACTCGTGAAGGGTTCTTCCTCGGGTTTGCCCAAGGCAGTGGAGTTGCGGGGATCACTCGCAATGACAAATGGCAGGTGCTGATGCTGGCGAAACATCTCATTCACTGAGCGCAAGTATAGAACGCTGCGGTTCGCTGCGGTTTGCGCCTCAACGCGCTCAAAATAGCGTTGTGAGACCATAAAAACGAGCAGCGTCGCCAAAGCCACTGTCAAGATCAGCACACCCAGAACGCCACGCCGCATTCTTCGTGGAAGAAAGTTCTCAGTACTTTGGGGCATCACGTCCTCCTCGCATTGAAGGAATAGATGTTTCTGACAAGCAGTAAATGGTTTTGCTGCGGACCCTTACAATAAGCCTGCGGAAATCTGCAGGCCAAGAAGGGAGTATCGCAATTCGCATCTCAATGATTGAGACGCATTTCTACGCGAACGGTCGAGAAGCAGTATCTAGAGAAGCCGAAAAGCCGGGTAAAGACTAATCAATTGTGATTGACCCCTTTGAATTTGGCAGAACTCGTCTGGGTTTTGCGATTTAATCTGACCTGGCTCTCAAAAGTACCGTCACCGTTGGGATGTCTTGGTGTTTCTGGCACCACGGGCAGCGCGTCGATTGTCATCTTTGCCCGTAACTGCTCAGATGCGATCAAGTTACCCCTGCGGAGGGCATGCGTGACCGCTTTGCTCACCGCGAGGCAGCGTAGGAATTCGGGCTTTTGCAGCAATTTCTGTGCTGCGAATGCGCGCAGCACAATTCTGACACTTCCGCTATGGGCTCGATGCAGTCATTCGACCGTTTTTCTTAAACGGCAGCTTTGAAGCGCTGAGCAGCCGTTCACGACCGGAAATTCGAAGTTGTGGTCCTGAAAGACTGCTTTCACCAAAAGCGGACACTTACGGAAAATCGGTCTACTTCCGCTCTGCGGGACTTAGCCGCCGTTGCCGGAAACTGCTCCAATGTCTCCTGCCGGCCCATTGCCGCCGCTGGTGCAAAATCCGTCTAATGACTGCTCCCAGCCCGAAGCGGAATGAATTGCATTGTATCATGCGGCAAAAGCGGACAATTGCGAAAAGCAAATCGCATGACCGCAGTGCGGGACAAGGCCGATATTCAGAACCCTTTCAATCCACCAATCCGTTGGGATATGACATGCCGGGGGGCGTGGCACGCGCGCCAATGTCGTCTTGCCCACCTATCTGGAGGGAAGGGTGCAAGCCGGGATAAGTCCGAAGCTGTCACAGGATGATCACATGAAGCAGGCGTGTCATTGACCGAATGAAGCACAGATCGCGCGGTATCTTTTGTCACCCGGCGAACATTGTGCTTGCAAAAACTGTGTGTTCAGTTCGTTAGGGCATTCATTAGAAATTCGATCCCATGTGCGGTCGCTCTTTTGGCGATTGTTGTTGGCTTTATCAAACAGGGCGCTGGCTTCTTGATGAAACTCTTCAACCCCTCCATGGGTGCGTTTATATCGGTCATAGGCTCGGTGATACTTGGCCCGGACCTCTTCACTGTCTTGCATGATCTTGAGGATTTTTTCCAGCCGGACCACTTCGGCCTCATCTTCGGCCAAAGCGCGCTTAAGCTTGGATTGCATGGCCTTCAATGCCGGTTCATCAGCTTTGTAGCTGTCCCAAGAGGCTTTGTAGGCGGTCGCCTGCGAGAATAGGTCAGCGCAATGATTGAACGTCGCCTCCTCTTTGGCCGTTGCCGAATACGTCCCTTGTGGTGGAACGCTTGGCGCATTGGTGGTGGAGCCATTCATTTCGGCAACATCGCGCAGAATACGTTTCGCCGCAGCGCTGAACCCTTTTGTTGGGAAAGTTGTGGTTCGGAATACCTCGTCCTGGGCGAAATAGCCTGCGCCCATGACGTTATTCTTTTCATTGTCCACGAGGGCGGCCAGGTCGCCCTCCGTTAAATCCACCACAATGAATTGAGGCATGCCCTTACTGTCCGGCTGCACAGTGATCTCACCTTTTACAAGGTAATCCGACTCATAGCGGCCAGACATACCAAGTCCCTCACGGGTGCGGATGAACACTTCGGCTTGCGCGTTGTAACCGGGATGAAAGAACCGTTCGGGATTCACATAGGTAAACCACAGCTGAAGTTTATCACCGTTCGTGAAGTAAATGAGTTCCATTTTGCTTTGGTTCACGGAGGCTTCTGCGACGACTGCTTCAGCAATGGTTCCGCGGTTCTGGATGCCTTTATATTCCCAGTCGGAAACTTGAGCATAGGCCGGAATGGAAAATAGCAGCATGAAAACTACTGCAAACCTGGATGAAAGGTTTTTCAAGGTTTCTCCCAGCCCTAGGTGACCCACGTTTTTTGAGAGATTTTTGATTTCAAGTTCATCCCTAGTTTTCGCATTGTCACTACAGTGACGTAGAGGAAAGCCGCTTTCAATGGAAAAAATGGCTGGCCTCTTTCATAACTCCGTGATCCGCGCGTTGCACTCGCACTCCGGCCCCCAAGAGGCGGGACAAGCATAAACTGTAGTGCTTCTAACATCGCCTCCAACACCAGCGTCATAAGATCACCCCTCTCCGTCAATGATACGCTACTCTGGGCTCAAAGTTTTAATTCTCCACAAATGGCTCAAATGTCTGCATCGGGGAAATGCCAAGACTTTGCAAAGGTCGCTATCTGCGCATTGCGGCCATTCGTATCTAGTGCAGCATTCGGCACTTTGGGCTCAGAGCCGTCGTTCGCTGCACTGTGCATCAAGGTCGACTGTGCGGACTTTCCAGCCGTTCGCCGCGACCGCGAAATCTGGGGTTCGCGAGCGCAGCATTCGACACCATGGGCGAAAGCGGTCGTTCGCCGCAGGTGCATGAGATTTATCGGTTTGAACAAGAGCTGACATTCGGGTGGGCGTGAAATGGCGACGCTTTCGACGAAGGTGTTTGGTGCTTGTATTGCCGAGGCAAACTGTCTTCTGCGGCTGACGTAGTTAGCCTCCTCGTTTGATGTTCGCCTTGGGAACACTCCAAAAGGCTTTGAATTCGAAGGTGACGCAAACAGTATGGCGAGGTTTTATGATTGCATCGGACGTTGATCGCCGGGACACCCTTCCTCGTCTCGAAGACTTAAGCGTGTCTCGACATTCTGTACGCGTCTCTTTCTTTATATGAATGCATCAGGTTATCCGCGGAGTTGGCTGGGAGACCGCCCCGTCAAACGGCGCACTGCGCGTGTCAACGCCGAAGGAGAAGAGTAGCCCAGCCGTTCTGCGATATCCTGTATTGTTGCGTCTTGCGCCTCAAGGACATCAATGGCCAGTCTGCGACGTACGATATCAATTTGCTCCGAAAAAGAGGTTCCTTCACTGTTGAGTCTGCGTTGAATCGTTCGAACGGGCATGCCTGCTGCAAATGCCACCCTCGCCACGGTCGGTTCACCTTCATGCAGCATACCATCGATAATGGGCCGGATTGATCCGCCGATTGAGGTATCTTCCGCCAATGGCGGAATCTTGGATACATCGATTGTTTTTGACCGGTCCCTCGCGGGCGAAACAAACGGCTTGTTTGCAACCGCTGTATCAACACTCATCCTTAGAACAGGTCTGTGTGCTTCTGTAATGACGGCGTCAAAGTGCTCCTTCATCGAAGACAGACCAAATTCAGGGTGCGGAACTGCTTCGATATGGGTAAAAAATGGCGGGGACAATGCGGTGAAGCGGAACAGTTGCTGCAGCATGCTCAGCATCAGGACTTGCACCGCATGATAACTCTCAGGGTCAATTTCAAATTGGAAACTGTGCTCAATGACTGTTTTTCCGGCGTCTTCGGTCACAAGAAAATTCTCGTGTGTTGAATGCATAGGCATTGCAAAGCTGATCCGATGAAGCGCTTCAGCAGGCGACTGGCTGCCTAATGCGACACCTCCAATGAACGCGAGTTCGGCAACACTCGATTGCTGCACAATCTTGATGCCAACATCAGGCCCCTGTGCTCGCGATAAATCCCGAAGAAGTCTTATGCCGTTCAACGTCGGCAAAGGGTTCAACGGGTGGAGGAAAAACCAGTAGGACAAATCTGCCGCGTCGAGATAGCTGTTTGTCTCAAGTCGATTCATATCCATGAAACGAACCAGAGGCAGCAAATTGGCGGCTCGGATCAACGGGGCAGTTTTTGCCATCAAATTCTTTCCTGTCTTCAACACTTTGGGCAAAGTTCTCTCCAAAGCTGAGGTGAAGACAGTAAACGATCGGCCACGCGGATCAAGCCGTACTCAGAATGTCCAACGGGTGCGCAACCCAAAAAGCCAAGCATCGTCAAAACCGATATTCGCAGCCGGGTTCCTGACATATTGGATAGACGGCGTAATCACAAAACGTTCCGCAAGTTGAAACCGATAAAAGACTTCGGCGGTCGTTTGTTCTCTGAGGGCTTCGGTGGACGGGTCCCCCCAACTCACGGCAAAGGCGATAAGATCGCTGTTGATCCGGTGTTTGGTGTCAATGGCGATGCCAACACCTGCAAGCACATCCTTTTCGAAAATGGATGCTTTGCCATCGGATACACCCGCTAACATGAAGGCGTAGTAGCGGTCGTTAAACAAATGACTTGCCGCAAAGGTTGCTCCGATACTGGATGGAGTTCCCGAGTCCTCAAGTCTGTCCTGATGCCACAATTGCAGACTGACTTTGTCATAACGCGCGCGTTCGGGCGTTGTTGTATACCACCGAAGTTCGACGGATGAGAAGAATTCTTTTTGGCCAATCGTATCAAATGGGTTTTCCGCTGTTTTCCCGTTTGCATCATGGACACCGGCAACAACCACGAGGTTAGGATTGATCTCATAGCCAAAGCCCAGTCCGATGCCCCGACCAGGCGCAGGTTTGGACAAACTGCTTTGCAAGGCTGTATTCTGGAAACCTCGCATCGAGGACGACAATGCGTGGGTGTTATACCAGGAGATGGCGCTGATCTTGCCAAAAATGAATTTAAAGCGCCCATCAAAAGTGGATTGACGCCATGCCAGTTCTGTCAGAGCCAAGCCGAAGTCGCTAAACCCGGTGCCCGAGGGCGCAACACTGCCAAACTGAAATCCAAACTGGCTGGGGGGAATATCTGAATTGATTGTGTTTCGGTTTTCGAGCCTGAACGTCAACCTGCCTGCGTTCTTGGTGCCGCGATTGAGCAGAGTCCACGCCCCTTGGATCTGAAAACGATCCGCCAAAGCATTCGTTTCTCCGACATCTTCATTGGTTGTCTGATACAGCGCCTGATAGCTCAGCTGCAATTGCAGGCCAAACCGTTGGTTCAGGCTTTTTTTCCAGTCAAAATATGGCTGAAAAAACCCTTCTATTTTCGGGAAACTGAGAACCGGATCAACCGCAATGTCATCGACTGAAAGGTCTTCGACAACGCTGTCGCCGCCTTCAAGACTATTTGAAACGCCGTATCCGGAGTGGGTCTTGGGCGGTTGCGTTGATTGCGACTGCGCGTCAGCCACTCCGAAGAGGCACGATAGCATCGCAGCAACAATCAACGTCAGGCAGGTTTTGTGAGTGGTGCAGGATAGCATTACTGAGAAACCACCAACGAATAGTACTGCTCCATATCATCACCGACCATATTGGAAGGTGTTTCGATACGCTGGATAACAATGAGATTGTTCTCTGGTGTACGCACGCCAAAGTTCCAGCCTTGTGACAAATTGAGCTGCTCTGACAGGTTGGCCGGATCGCCGTCTTTTACCTTGGCGCCATACGCGTTCAGGACATAGGATTTTCCATCTGGTCCGGTCAGCTCATAGACAGGTCGGTCGGCCATGAAAGTAATATTCTGACTTTTGTGCGTGACATATGGCTTGTATGGATCGGACCCCTTGCCAGATCCAAGTGATGCCAAAGGCAGTGACGCTGCATAGCGCGCCTCAATGCCTGCGAATGTCTGGGTTTCGCCAAGTCCAAGAGTCTGTTCGTCCATCGCCCAGAATTTCGGGCCGTTGACTTGAGCCACCTTCGCGCCAAAGGCTTTTGCGATCGCTACCGGGTCGGCTGCCGCAAACTGTTCTTCCGGACAGCCCGGGGATGCAGACGTATTGTAGATATCCACGCGATCTTCAAAAACCAGCAGAAACTCGCAAAACCGCATCCCCCTGATGTCGCTGAGAGTTATGTCCTCGACGGGTTTTGTATCCTGAGCATGCGCTCCGAATGAAAAACACATTGCGACCAGTGCCGCTCCCACAAATGTGCTTCTTGAATTTTCCAACATCTATTAAACCTTTCGTCTTTTCCTGGAACACAGCCGCCTGTGTCATCTTGGGTTATTCTGATTGAGCGTTTCCGCAACCCGGCCAACCTGGCCACATCTGTGTGATCATTCTGCTGGCATGACCTGCAAGGCGATGAATCCGTTTTCCACCATGTAGTAGAACCGCCCGCCATATCCGGGGGACAACAGCGTGTTGAAATTCATCGGCTCAAAGAAATCGGATTCAGCAAGAACCTTGCCCGTTTTCGCATCCAGCCAGATCGCTTGCTGCTTGTAAGTCGGCGCAGAGGTTTGAACCAGATCCTGAAGTGGTGTGTCCAGTTCTGCACGCGATGTGCCAAGGACACGCCTGTCTGCCGGGCCATAGAGCGTCTGGAGTGCAGACGACGATCCGTCTCCCGACCATGCAGTCTCCATCGCGCCGGTGTCCTTGTCGAACGTCATACCTGCGATCTTCGCGAGGGCCAGATCCGCGGAAAACACCATGCTGTTTTCTTCGTCGATTGCAGCTTTTGGCGGTGCCCAGCTCAACCCTGTGGGCACGTCTGTGCCAAACGGATAGTGCCGCACCAATTTTGTCGGGTCGTCCTGATGGATCGCAACAATTGCAGATGCCGCCTCTTTGGTTGGGAGCCCGTTCACCTGCATCACGACCCAATCGCCGAGAATGCCCGGCGCGTCGCCCGTGGTCTGACCTTCCTCAAGATAGTTCCCGACAACCCAGTTCTCATCCTGCGACAGCTTCTTCGCTTCGGGATCCCAGATGAAGCGATACGCTTTCAGGATCGACGGCGCGTAGATGACGGTCTTGCCATTATGCTCGGCGACGGTATGTGGCACGATTGCATTTTCAGGAACAGTCACTTGATCGTAGACGTCAAAGGTGTCGGGATTGACCGCCACGATTGTCGAAGGTGGCGACGCCGCAGCCCCGCCCGGGCATTGGAACGCTGCAAATGTGCCTTGGATATCGCACGGCGTTGCACGGGTCTGGTTTTTGACAAACAGCGTGCCGTCCGGGCCGATGGTGACGTGCTTGAAGTTGCTCCCGTCCGCCGGGGCGTCACTTGGCAGCGTGATGTGCTGCAGGATGCGTCCCGTGTTACCGTCCAGTTTGACCAGATTGGTGCCAAAGGCGATCGGAATGTTCCCATCGGGCAAGATGTTCAGATTTGCAGCACCTACCCAGTTTCCTGACACGTTTCCATTTTCAAGCACGGTGCGCCAGATTTCGGTTCCGGTTGTCGCGTCCACTTTGGCCACCCATGGGCCAATCGGCACCGGGCCTTGCGCGGGCGGTGTGTTACCGCCGGTCAGATACAGCTCACCCGGATACCGGTTGTTCATGAAAAGTACGCCTTGATAATTCTGCGGGCTGCGCCACGCAAAGACGTTGTTCGCCCCGCTCATGGACCCTAGAAAACTCGCGCACTCATATAGCTGGCTACGTTTGGCGTCGCTGACCTCTGCGGCGTTCAACGACCGAAAATATCCCGGCGTATCCCTGCTTTGTGCGCACTCCCATTCGCTTTGTTGCGCCACAAGATTGCCGGGGAAAGGGCCATTGGCCGAGATTTCGTTCAACACCAAAGCATCATCTGAATTTTCTTGGGCATTCGCCATTCCAATTGAAACCGCGAGAGACAATACAAGGGACGAGACAGCTGTAGCCGAGCGCATAAAAATTGGTCCTTTTCACGTTGCGAACCAAAGAAGTAGCATAGCAAATTATTGCTGACTTTACTTTGCACGCCACATTTTCGGATAATTAAGTTGTGAACCTACTGCCCAGAAACAGTTGGTCTGAGCGCATCAATAGAGTTGGGAAGCAGGATGGTGCACGCGATGATCAAACCCTGGTTCAATCAACACGTCAAAGTTGGTGCCTATCAAATCTGGCGTGGGCAAAAATTGATGACAACCTTCCAAATCGTTCGCGCGCCAAGGGTTGCACGTGGCAGGTCGCAGGCCTTTATCCGTTACGTCAGCTACGCAGGGCTCTGCTGTCGTTACCAAACAGAGTAAACAGGGCAGCAAAGTCCCGCAAACCGTGAGTTCGCGGACCCTAAGATTTTGCAGGCGCAGCGAACGGCCGGTTCGACAGGCCGCAGTGCAGCATGACGATGGCCCAGTGAATGGCCGATTGGTCCGGCTGAGGTAAGGATGATTTTGCTGCACATGCAAAATGCTGCGGGACGGCATTTGGTAAAGAGGGCTGATTCCGCTGAAAAAGTCATTGTTTTTGGCGTTGCGCGTTGAGCTACTGCACTGATTTTGCTGAAGGTCTGGTGCCTGATCCGGTTTTTAGCCTGTGGCGAGCACCATTGGCTTGAGTTTTGCTAGTTTGCGGAGGTTTTGGGCGGTTGCGGCGAGAGTAAATTCATCTTGAACACCACATGGGCCTCGTAATCGGAGCCTGCCCAATCCAAGGATACGTTTCAGATGGGCGAAGAGCATCTCGACCTTCTTGCGTCGCTTCTGGGCTGTGGGATTGAACTCTGATGTTGTGCATTCACGGGCGAAGTCTCTGACGACTTCGAATTTCTCGCGGCGGATACGGCGGGTGTCGGTGTTGGGGCAGCATTTGGCCTTTGACGGGCAGACCTGACAATCAGATTTGAGAGCGCCGTAGTTTCGGGCTTTCATGCCATGCGTATTCCGGGCGGGATCAGAATAATTGCGCCGGGTATGACGGAGCTCTTTGCCTTCTGGGCAAATGTATCGGTCGTTGTCATCGTCCCATGTGAAGTCAGCCCGAGACCATGTCCCATCCTTGCGTCTTGAGTTGTCAAAGACAGGGATGAAGGGGAGGATTTCCCGCTTCAGCGTGAGCCACACAAGGTTATCAGCAGACCCATATGCCGTGTCTGCCGCCAACCAATCGGGTTTGATGCCAAAACGCTCTTCAGTGCGATCAAGCATCTTGCGCATGGCACCCACTTCCGCCTGCCGGATCGACCTAGACGCATCCACATCCATGATGATCCCATGATCTGTGTCGATGAGATAGTTATCAGAATAGGCAAAGAATGCTGGGCCTTTGCGCGCCGCTGTCCACTGGCTGGCCGGGTCAGCGTGGGCAGTAAATTTAGGTTTGACCTCACTGGCCGCGCCAAAAGCCTCGTCGTCCAGCACCTCGAGATATTCCCTCACCGCGCGTGGCGCGTCATTGGCATCAGTTTTTCGGTCCGCCCAATCTTCGGGGTTGCTGGAATTCTGCTTCTGAACATCTGCGCTGATCAGACTGGCATCCACTGCAAAACCTTGACCGCCTACAAGTCCTTCCTGCATGCAGCGCGCGACAGACATCTCGAACACCTGGCGCAACAGATCACTCTCGCGGAACCGGCCGTGCCGGTTCTTGGAAAAGGTGGAATGATCGGGAATGCGGTCGGTCAGATCGAGGCGACAAAACCATCTGTATGCTAGGTTCAGATGGACCTCTTCGCAGAGCCGCCGTTCGGACCGGATGCCGAGGCAATAGCCCACCAAAAGCATCCGGATCAGAAGTTCTGGATCAATCGACGGGCGACCAGTGTGGCTATAGAAATCCGCCAGATGCGATCGGAGGCTACTTAGATCGACAAACCGATCAATGGACCGCAGCAGATGATCTTGCGGGACATGATCTTCCAGCGAGAACTCATAAAACAGTGCCGCCTGCGCTTCCTGCCTTGGTCCCATCATCGCCAATTCTCCTGCCTGATACCAGAAGTGAATCAGCCACGGACCCTCAAATCAACAAGAGTTTTTCAACGGAATCAGCTCTTTGGTAGCCTTCGCTGCGTGGATCACGAGTGACATGGTGTGTCTGTGGGTGCCGCTCTCCTTGGGCAAACGAGGTACAGTATACTGGCCTCAATGAAGCAGCCACAATGGAGAACGACAATGGCATATTACGTTGGATTGGACGTGTCCGTCAAAGAAACGTCGATTTGTATCATGGATGACAAGGGTGTTGTCGCCGCGCGCACGGATATCTCAACAGATCCGGATATGATCGCGCAGTTTATTTCAAAGCACGCGTCAGAGGTAGAGCGGGTCGTTCATGAGAGCGGCATTCTGGCGATTTGGCTCACCCGCGAATTGGAGAAACGTGGGATGCCTATCATTTGCATAGATGCGCGCCTGGCGCACAAAGCGCTGTCGGGGCGGATTAACAAGTCCGATCAGGGCGATGCTGAAGGATTAGCCCAGTTGGCGCGAACGGGTTGGTTCACTCAGGTCCATATCCGCAGCGAAGCTTCAGAGCGCATGCGCGTCCTTATCGGAACCCGCGAGCGGTTGATCCGCATGCGCAAGGATCTCGAAGGTCATGTGCGTGGTGTGCTCAAGGTGTTTGGTATTTGCATGACGTCGGTTGCGCCGGGAAAGTTGCGAAAAGGTTTTCGGGATCAGCTAACCGCTGTGGCGGATGCGGATCCGGCGATTGCGATGATGTCAGAAACGTTCATACCTCTGCATAAGACGCTTTGCATTGCCCGAGACGCGCTGGACGACGAGGTCAGGACCTGTCTC
>NZ_FRFA01000031.1 GCF_900143535.1 Tateyamaria sp. Alg231-49
CGTCATGTCCTATGCTTGTCATGCAAGCCCATGAAAAATCCAGCTTGCGTATCCGTTCAGGCCTCATGCGAAGACGGCGGCTGACCATACTCGAAAACGGTCCCTCACGACCAAGCCCAAAGCGATCCAGCCGCCACCACTGCCAGCCATAAATGGCTTGGCCGGCAGTGGCTCAATCTTTGCAGATCGATAAGGAAAGCATAAGACAAGCCCAAAACTGACTGATTGAAATCGCCCCCTTCGCTCTTGCCGAAAATCGCCTCGCTACGCGTGGCATCGCAGCGAGAAACGCAGACATTGGTCGCGACCGCAGCGAATTTCGAGGGGTTTATCACTGAGTTGCGGGACGAAACGGGCATTCGCTGTGTGAGGTTCCAATGACCACTTTGCAGTCGTTCGCTGTGCGGTGCCTGAATGACCGCTCTGCAGAACAGAGCGACCACTTAGAAAGCCATCAGATCAGCGCGAAAAGCCGCTGATCTGAGGAAAATACGTTGGCGAGAACGGTGCTAGCCCTTCCTTCAGGTCGTCGCCTGCCGGCCCATAAACCACGACTGACGTTATAGTGAAGGTTCCGAGGAACTCTTCGGCGAAATTGGCACCAAAATTCCCCATGTGCGTCATCGCCGCAGCGTTGTCGGCATAGCGTTCGTAAATGTGCACCTGATCGCCTTCACCCATGTAATCGTAGGTTAGTGCGCCTGGCTCGTTGGTCTGCGTCGCGGTGACCATCCGGTCTAAAAGCGGTTTAACTGCATCTGCCTTCCCGGAGTTGACTGTCATCGTAATGTGCCAGTGTACATCATCTGCGCTATGACCGTCAGCCAGAGCGGATCCTGCAAAAAGAAAGGTAGCTCCAATAAGTTGCGATAATTTCATGGTTTTTGATCTCCTGTTAGAATTAGCATCTGTCCAAGCTAGCACACTCTCGTCTTCGACATTGAAATTCCTGAAACCAAGTATTTCCCCGCTTACCTAACAGCGCGTGGGAGGTCCTGAGAAATGGATCAACGTGAGCATTTCCAAATTCTTTTCCGCCATGATTAGTACTGAGGCCTTGATGAAGTCTGCTTCGGGCTGAAAGTAGCCATTTGCTGCGCTTTGCCCCAAACGAGGGCGATTTCAGCTCGCGCTGGGAACTGATGGCCGAGGCATATTCAAGCATCCGGCAAATCCTTGGTCGTGACGGGGGCACGGAGCAAAGGTTGAGCGGCTTGCAGACGGAGATGGCGGGGTTCAAAGAGCAGTGTAACCTGCTGGCGAAGATTGAGCGGGCAACCGGCCTTGATGTCTTTGATGCGCTGACTGGCAAAGGGGGCGAGTATGCCTGACCTCAGGCAAGGTCACCGCAGCACCGCCTACAGCGTGTGGTCTGAAATGTATTCTGGTTTCAAGGAGTGCCTTTTCGCTGCCAGATACCTTGTGATGGCATCAGATTTGTCAAAGATCGCTCTGCTGCGAGAGTGTTCTATGTGCATTTTCTTTTGAGAAACACGAGCTCATCTGCACAAGTGAGTTGTGGTCTGAGAGTTGCTTTCCCGGTTCCGGCTTCAACAGGCAAAAACACATGAGACTTGAATGGGACGCCAAACAGCGTCACCATTGACGAAAGCATGCGAAGTTTGAAGCATGTCTACCGAAAGGAAAGAAAAGTTATGGTTAGGACCTCGTTGTTGATATTGCCCGTGATCTTGAGCGCGTGCAGCCAAACGATTGCCACGCGTGAAACCACTTTCAATTTCCAGGGCGAGACGTTGCGAGCAGAAGTGCGAACCTATGATCAGAATGGTCGAGTATTTGACCGTCGTGTCGTTTACGATGGTATCCGGGCCGTCAGCTGTTCAGCGACGGATGACCTAGATTGTGCTGCGGCCATTAATTACTCGCGCTTTGACACGCGCGGTTTCTGATGTGGTCTTTGGTCATTCTGGACCGCGATCGATTGTTCTGACGCATACATGGCTCGCGCTATTCTTATGACTTCGAATGGCGTGGCCCACCTGTTTTATCAGTTCTTATGCTATTGCGCTGGGCGCAACACTTCACAACCTACTTTTGCTTGGCAGAGCAGGGGCCTTAGCATGGCTCCAAGCAATGGTTAGCAAATGCGAAGTATGAGTAGTCTTTTTCCTTGGCTATGCTTCTTTCAACCGTTTTGAATTCCCGGCTGAGGAAGCGCGATGTCAGATGAGACCGTAAATACGCTTGTTGTGGGGGGCGGTCAGGCCGGCTTGGCGATGAGTGAACACCTGAGCAAGCAGGGCATTGATCACCTCGTCCTAGAGCGCCATCGCATTGCTGAACGCTGGCGCAGCGCGCGCTGGGACTCGCTTGTTGCCAATGGTCCGGCGTGGCACGACCGTTTTCCAAGTCTGGAAATCTCTGATGTCGGTCCGGATGACTTTGCCTCCAAACATTCCATGGCCGCCTACTTCGAAGAATTCGCGGACAAGATGGATGTACCCATTCGCTGCGGCGTTGAAGTAACGTCGGTCGAAAAAGCTCCCGATGGCAGTGCATTTGTCGCCCAGACGTCCCAAGGAACCATTCGCGCGCGCAATGTAGTGGCGGCCACCGGGCCGTTTCAGAACCCGGCGATACCTCCACTCGTTCCTGAACAGGCGGGCCTCGTGCAGATGCACTCAACCGCCTACCGCAATCCATCGCAGTTGGACGCTGGCGGTGTTTTGGTGGTGGGGGCGGGATCGTCGGGGTCGCAAATCGCCGAAGAGTTGCTGGATGCTGGGCGCGATGTTTACCTGTCAGTTGGCCCGCACGATCGCCCGCCGCGCAGCTATCGGGGGCACGATTTTGTCTGGTGGTTGGGCGTGTTGGGCAAGTGGGAGATGAAATTGCCACCTGCCGGAGCCGAGCATGTGACCATAGCGGTGAGCGGCGCAAATGGTGGGCAAACCGTGGATTTCCGACGCTTTGCCGCCAAGGGCATGAATCTTTTGGGTATGACCCGTGACTGCGAGGATGGCGTCATGCGGTTTGCCCCGGATCTGGCGAGTAATATCGCGGCGGGGGATGCCAATTACCTGTCGATACTTGATGAAGCAGATGACTACGTTGCGCGCGAAGGCCTTGATTTACCGCCTGACCACGAGGCCCGTATTCAGCGGCCCGATCCCGAGTGCGTCACCAACCCGGTGCTAGAACTGGACCTCGCAAGAGCGGGGATCCGTACGATCATCTGGGCGACTGGCTTCACGCAGGATTTTGGCTGGTTGAAGGTGGATGCCTTTGACGCGCACGGCGCACCACAGCACGTCCGGGGCGTATCATCCGAACCGGGGGTGTATTTTCTGGGCCTTCCGTGGCTTTCGATGCGCGGATCGTCCTTTATCTGGGGTGTCTGGGTCGATGCACAGCACCTTGCGGAGCATATAGCAGCGCCGCACCTGAGCGACGTCGCCGTGTAATGCAAACAACCGACCTTCTGCGCGATCTGATCGCGTTTCCAACCGTCAGCGCGGACCCCAATCTGGACCTGATCCTGTATTGCGAGACGTTGTTGCGCGACGTTGGCGCACAAGTTGAACTGATCAAAGACCCAAGTGGCCAGAAGGCCAATCTATATGCCACCATCGGGCGCTTGGATCGCCCCGGCGTTCTGTTGTCGGGGCACACAGATGTGGTGCCCGTGGTCGGGCAGGATTGGACCGTTCCGCCGTTTGAGATGACAGAACGCGACGGTCTGCTGTTCGGGCGCGGGTGCGCCGATATGAAAGGGTTCGTGGCCAGCGCAATGGCGGCGGCGTTGCGGGCGGCAACTCTGGACCTGAAAACACCGCTGCACCTCGCGCTGTCTTATGACGAAGAGATTGGGTGTGTTGGGGTGCGCTCTCTCATCGATATGTTGGCGGCGGCACCGATCCGACCCCGGTTCTGCATCGTGGGAGAGCCGACGTCGATGCAGGTCGCAACGGGTCACAAGGGCAAGACCGCGGCGCGCCTTGTGGCGACCGGACGCGAAGGGCATTCTGCGCTGGCACCCAGTGCGTTGAACGCCATCCACATGGCTTGCGACATCATCAGCTTTATCCGCGATCTTCAGGACAAACTTGCCGCGGCAGGCGCGCGGGACCCGGCCTATGACGTGCCCTATACGACCCTGCATGTGGGTATGATCGAAGGGGGGACGGCCCTGAACATCGTGCCCAACAGATCGGAATTTTTGTTCGAGATCAGGAATTTGATCGAGGACGATCCGCAACAACTTCTGGCACAAATTCGGGACCATGCGGCAAGTTATGTGCAAGGCTTGCGCAAAAATTTTCCGCAAGCCGACATCTCGATAGACGTTACAAACACCTACCCACCGCTCAACACCGACCCCGACAGTGACGTGGTGCAATTGGTGCAGGGCCTCAGCGGGCATGACGCAACGCTGAAGGTTGCGTTTGGCACCGAAGGTGGGCTGTTCTCGTCGCGGCTGGAGGTGCCGACAGTGGTCTGTGGGCCAGGGTCCATGGCGCAGGGGCACAAGCCGGATGAATACGTCAGCGTCGCACAGCTTGCGGCCTGTGATGCGATGATGGATGCGCTGCTACAGCGGTTGGTGGTTGGGCTTTGAACGCCGCTAAGGCGTCACATCCATGCCCGCCACGTGATCAAAGAACGCGGTTACAATGGCGGAGCGTTGATCGGCGCGCATAGTGGCAAGGCCCAGCATCAGCGGTTTGACCGGCTCGCGCACAGGTTTGAAGGCCAATTCGATCCCGTCGGGTGACAGGGTGTGATCCGTGCCGATATTGACCAGACTGTAGCCGTATCCATGCGCAACGAGCGAACGGACCAGCGCAAGATCCGTCGCGCGTTCGGCGATATTGGGTTGAGTATTGGCCATTTGGAAAGTGAACAAAAAGTAATCTCGGCTCAGCGGCAGATCGAGCAGGACCATCGGTTCAGGCTCCAGCGCCTTTAGGGACACGTCAGACTGTGCGGCCATCGGATGGTCGATGGGCAGCATGACCTTGGGCGCTAGGGATATGAGCGGGTGGAAATCAATATCCACGGGCAGCTGCATATCATAGGTGATTGCGACATCAATTTCGGCTCGACCCAGCATACGGAACAATTCGACCTGATCGCCCATGTGCAACGAAACCTGCGCATCGGGAAATGCATCCTCGAACGACCGGCGGAACCGCGCGCTGACCACCGGCGCGATGGTCGACAAGGCCCCAATGGAGATCGGTCCACGCGGCAGATCGATGATATCATTGGCCAGATCGTTAAGGGCTGCCGCATCGCCCAAGATACGCTTGGCCTCGTTGTAGACACGTCGGCCACCCGGTGTCAGAGACAGGCCTTGGGCATGGCGGCGCACGAACAGCTGAATGCCGAAATGCCCCTCAAGCTGGTTGATAGCGGTTGAGATCGACGGTGAGGAAACGTTGAGCCGCTGCGCGGCCATCGCGATGGTCCCTTCATCGCCGACCGCGACAAGGTATTCCAACTGTCTGAATGTGAACCGCAAAGGCATCACAGAACAATGCGCAGCTGTCGCGACAAATCAAGCGCTATCAAGGGGTTTGCGCATCCTGCCGTGCCAGCCAGAGCAAGAAATCATGCACCGTGCCCTCGTAATCAGGCCCCGCCAACGGCCCACCCGTCGCATGGATCGAGCCAAGGGCGGTTTGCATCGCTTCCAGTTTTTCCCGGTCTTCGCGGTTGACGTCTTCCCAAAGCGCGATCCGCTGGTCGATCGTGTCACCATCCAACGCGTCGCCATAGACGGACATGGTCCAACGCACCTCGATCGATGTCGGGGTGAGGGGGCGGATGCTGAGCGAGACGAGTAGAGAGGCGGCGACGCTCACCACCTGACAGGGGAACGCGGCAAACAGGGTCGAGCGGTGCAGCGCCTCTTTGTCCAGACCCGGCGCGCCTTCGCCCCGGCCCGGGATATTGTCGGGATAGTTCGCAAAATAGCTTGTAAATCCGGGCCCACTCGGCCCTTTTTTGCTGAGGCCAGTGGGGGTGTAGCCATGCAGGGTTTGGGGATGGACCACCGACAGGTGGTAGCCTTCCATGAAATTCTCGACCAGCGTTTTCCAATTACAGTGCCAGATTTCGGTCCCCACGTGGGCGATGCTGTAGTCTTGGGGCTGGTAAGGCCCGATCAGGTCGTCAAGGCCGTTGAGATCGGCATCAATGTCGCCCGGTGCCCCGTCAAGGTTCACGTAGATAAACCCGAACCGTTCGGCGCAATGAAACGTGCCGAGCTTGCACGCCTTGGGATCAAAGCTGGCGTTTTTCATGCGTGGCGCGCGCAAAAGCTGCCCGTCGGTGCCGTATGTCCACGCGTGGTAGCGACATACAAACCGGTTCGCGTTTCCGCTGCCTTCGGCGAGTGGCATCCCGCGATGGCGGCACACGTTCGACAAGGCTTTGATCCCATCCTCGTCCCGCACGATCAGCAGGGGTTCGCCCAAGAGGGTCAGCGTCAGATAGTCGCCGATCTGTTCCAGTTCATCGACCCGGCCGACGCAGTGCCAGCCTGTGCGCAACACAGTGGCACATTCATGCTGAAACAGGGCAGGGTCGGTATAGGCGCGTCTGGGCAGGCTGCGTGGCGCATCTTGCGGAGCGGCGGCACACTCTGCCAATTGCGCGCGCAAGGCAGACAGACCGCCCGCTATGGCTGGCAGATCAAGCATCCCCCGGCACTCCGTATGAAGGTGCCTCGCGTGGATCCAGGGCGCGTTGCACGTATGCGTCCAGTTGCGGTTTGTAGACGTCCCACGCCGCTGCTACGGCTTCTATCGGGCAGTCTTCTGTCCAATCGCAGCGCAGATCGGCGACGGGCCATGCGACTTTGTCGCAGATTTGCAGACCAGCCGAGTGTACTGGGCCTGCTTCGCCGCCCGCCGCAAGGCCTGCGCGCAGTGCGGCGACGAGGCGATCCCCGATGTGGCCCACAGTTGTTTCAAACCCGACCACGATAGCCTGCGGCACGGTTTCGTTGGCCAGAAGATTACCGGCTGAGATAACGTCAACGCCTGCCGCATCCGTCCAGATACCTAAGGAATTGGGGCCAGAATGGATGCCCGTGCGCCCTTGGGCGTCAATGGCCAGCACCTGCCGGTAGTCGATGAAGTCACCCTGATCGCGCACCTGCGCAATTGCTTCACCTGCGTCCTTGCCCGCTTGCATCGCATCCAACGCCAATGGACCCAGCCGCGGGTCGGTGATGTTCTGACTTGCTACAGCACCCACGCCTGCGCGGGTGTAAACACAGCGCGCCGCCACCGCAGGCGAGGACGACGAGATTGCAATGCCGAACATGCCCGTTTCGGCGCAGCGGGCAACCAACGAGAACGTCATTCCGGGATCACCGCCGTGCCATCGATCTCGACCAGCCATTCAGGGCGGGCGAGCGCCTGCACCACGAGGCCTGTTGAGACAGGATGCACGCCTTTGATGTACTCGCCCATGGTGCGGTACACCGCCTCGCGGTGACGCACATCGGTTATGTAGACGACGACCTTGACCAGATGCGCCATCTCACCGCCGGCTTCTTCAATCAGCTGTTTGATGTTTTGCATCACTTTGTGGGTCTGTTCGACGGGGTCATGGCTTTCGATGTTTTTGGCATCGTCGAGGTTTTGGGGGCACTGCCCGCGTAGCCACACGATCCGCCCGCCGGTGGTCACCACCGCCTGTGCCAAATCGTTGTCGAGGCTTTGTTCGGGATAGGTGTCTGAAGTGTTGAACGGTCGGATGCGAGTATGCGCCAAGGGTCTGATCCTATGCCTGAGCGCGCGCCATACGCGCGTTGATGTATTGGGCAAAGTCGTAGTTGGGTCGTTCCAGATGCGACAGATGCCCCGCAGCGGCAGCGTTTGAACAAAGCCCGCGATAGACCTTTTCAGTGCAACCCTTGTCCTCGATGTTCACGTCATCAAGCAGGGTCTTCAGCTGAACAAAATTGGCCTGCGCGTCCGTGTTATTGGCATAATCGTTGGACATGCCGCCCCCGAACCCGATCTTGACCTGTCCAACCCCGTGGGGATGCAGGGACAGGTACCAGAAATATCCCGGCGTCAGGGTGATCATCAGGCTGGGATAGATCGCGATCAGGTACGTCATGCGGCGCCGGTCCCCGACCATGCGGGTGTTGTCGGGGTGGGCCAGCGCTATCCTGAGGGTCTCATCCTTGAGGATGGTGTGATAGTTAAAGGCGTCTTCGCCGGGGGGGCACACCATCTCTTCGAGCTTGGAAAGCCCACCGATGGTGCCTGCGTGACAGACGGGCAGGTGGTAGCTTTCCATGAAATTCTCGGCCAGCACCTTCCAATTCGTGTCCCAGATATGGGTTTCAAAGAACGTCTCGGTGTAGTTCTCCATATTGTAGTCTTCGATCATCTCAGCGAGCGAGGTGAGCTGATCTGACACTGGTGCTGCATCAGCGTTGAGGGTGACAAACACCCAGCCGAGCCATTCTTCGCATCGGATGTCGGGCAGGGCGTAATCAGTTTTGCAGAACCCCTCGTTCTGGGTCATGGCAGGTGCGCCGCGCAAAGATCCGTCCAGATTGTAGGTCCATGCGTGATAGGGGCACACGATACTGCGTGCGTTGCCGCGCCCCTCCAGCAAGGTCGACATGCGGTGGCGGCAGACATTGGACATTGCCTTGAGCGCCCCATTCCCGTCGCGCAGTACGATGATCGGTTGCCCGGCGAGGTCTAGCGTGACGTAGTCGCCCGTGTCTGCCAGCGCAGAGGCCCGCCCCACGCAAAACCAGTCTTTGGCAAAGATGTCGCGCAGTTCCCGCTCCATGAATGCCTCTGACGTGTAGACCGATGGCGGCATGGCCCGCGCCCGTTCAAACGGAACTGAGACGTTTTCGCGCAATTCGTCGACGGCGTCTTTCATCAATGGAATCCTTTTGTCTGGCCCTGTGGTTGCGCTATTGCCTTGTCTCCCATTCACGGGGGCAAATTGCACAAGACAAAGTCGCTTTGGCGTGATGTTGATCGCAAAACTGGGCTGGGTAAAGGATGCTCTTCCCAACACCTGCTTTGGGACAAGCTAATCAATGGAGCGGAAGCATGAATGCATAAAGACAGGGCAAGCCGGCGCGGTGGTGGCGGGCCGAAGACTTCAATCGTTTCAGAACCATGGCATTGCGTCGCGCCAAGCAAAGGCTAACATGACCGCCAAACCATCAAGGGCGACTGCCATTTCATGAATAAACCTGCTTTCGCGACACGCGCTGCGCAACCTGCTGCACTTTGGTGGCGCGTTGGGCGTCATGTGATGCGCCTGATGAACGAAAAGAACCTTGGTCTGATCGCAGCGGGCGTGGCGTTTTACGCGATCCTCGCGATCTTTCCCGGACTTGCAGCGACCATTGCACTGTGGGGGATTGTCGGCGATCCGGGTCTGGCACTGACCCAGCTTGAAGAGTTTCAAGCCGTGATACCGAGTGATGTTTACCGCCTGCTGGCAGGGCAATTGAGCAAGCTGTCTACGGCTGACGGCCTCACACTAGGTTGGGCTTCAATCGTGTCATTCTTGTTTGCCTTCTGGTCGGCAAGGGCAGGCGTGGCAGCGATCATGCGCGGTCTCGATACGATCTACGATGCACCTAACAGTGCCGGCTTTTCGCAATTCTTCCGCTCGCTTTTACTGACGGCGAGCCTGATCGGCGTTCTTCTCGTCGCAATGGCTTGTATCGTGATCCTGCCGCTCATCCTTGCATTCGTGCCCTTGGGGCCCTGGACGGGGCTGGGTGTTGAGGTGGTGCGTCTGGTTGTGGGCTTCGGAGTATTGCTGATTGGCTTTGCCCTGATCTATCGGCTTGGTCCAAACCTTGAAGGGCGCTATCCCAGACTGATATCTGCGGGTGCCGTTTTTGCCTCGGTGTGCTGGGTTGCCGCGTCAGCCGGGTTTTCAATCTACCTGCGCAACTTTGGGACATACAACGAGGTCTACGGCTCGATCGGCGCCGTGATCGTTATGTTGATGTGGCTGTTCATCAGCGCCTATCTCGTCCTGCTGGGGGGCGCACTCAATGCCCAACTGGCGCGCAATGCGGCTAACCTAGAACCACCAGCCACATCCACGCCGTAACCACAGAAGCCCCGGTCGCGACCAGCACCGAAGAGGCGGCCACACGGCGCGCACGTCCGTACATGTTGGCAAAGATGTAGCCATTGATACCCGGTGCCATCGCTGCGGTCAGGACACCTGTTTTGAAGATACCCGAGGGCACGGACAAAGCGGTTCCCAGGGCCCATGTGACCGCCGGGTGCACCAAAAGGGAAACAGCACAGATCATTGCGATCACGCGGGCATCCCCTTCGGGTTTATATTGGATCAGCACACCGCCAAGGGCAAAGAGGGCCGTGGGCAAGGCTGCCCGGATCACAAGGTCCAGCCCGTCGCGGATCACGCCGGGTAGCGCAATGCCTGTGAGGTTCACGACGAACCCGGCCAGAATGGCCAACACCAGCACGTTGCGAAACATTGCCCGCGCCACGCCGCGCGCCATCAACCAAGGGGATTGTCCGCGATTGCGCGCAATTTCCATCGCGATGATGCCGACCCCGTAGCAAAATGGCGAATGGAACGCGATGATCGAAAAGGCCCCTTGAAGCGCATCCGCACCATAGGCCCGTTCGTTGATCGCAAGTCCAAGAAGGACGGAGTTCGAAAACAGGCAGCAAAACGCGATGGCAACGCAATCCTCCCAGTCACGCTTGAACAGGTAACGTGCGCCCAAGAGGCCAACCAGAAAGCCGACTGCGGCCCCGACGTAAAAGCTGATCAGAAGGCGGGGATTGAGGCTGACCGACAGATCGAGATTGGCGATGGCCGAGAACAGCAGGCAGGGAATTGCGAAGTTCTGCGCAAACTTCATCAGTGCATCGACCCCGGATGCCGGAAACAGCCCGCGCCAGACAGCAACATAGCCAAACCCAATCACCAGAAAGACGGGAAGGATGACTTCGAGGAGGGCTTGCATGTCTCAGGCCTTGGTGTGAGCCGAGAGTGCGGGGGCCTCCGGCGGGAGTTAATCTGACGAGATAAAAATGGGTCAGGGGGCGGGTAGGGTAAGCGTCATGCCGTCATAGGCTGGCTCAACGTGATCGGGGGTTTCTGCCAGCACCGTGTCGTAATCCAGATCGATGTGCATGTTGGTGAGGATCGCCCGTTTGGGCGCCACCTGTTCGATCCAATCCAGCGTGTTGGCGAGGTGGCTGTGCGTGGGGTGCGGATCGCGCCGCAGCGCATCCACGATCCAGATGTCGAGGTCTTTGAGAGCGTCCCAGGCTGCATCCGGGATCTCTGCCACGTCTGGCAGATAGGCGAGATTTGCAACCCGAAATCCAAGCGCGTCGATGCTGCCGTGCCCAACTTCGAACGGATCAAAGGTGATCGGCCCGCCGGGTCCATCGATTGAGGTGGCGCCCTTGAGTGTGTTGAGGTCGAGGATCGGCGGGTAGGGCGACCCTTTGGGCTGAACGAACACGTAGCCAAAGCGTGACAGCAGCGCGTCCTGCGTTGCCCCGTCCGCCCAGACCTGCAGACGGGAGCGCATGTTGAACACGATCATGCGCAGATCGTCGATGCCATGAACATGGTCCGCATGGGCGTGCGTGTAGATCACACCGTCCAATCGCCCGACCTCTGCGTTCAGCAACTGGTTGCGCAGGTCTGGTGACGTATCGATCAGCACGGAGGTGATCCCGTTCGGCCCATGCCGCTCAACCAACAGCGAACAGCGTTGCCGCCTGTTCTTTGGATTGCTCGGGTCGCACGCGCCCCAATGCCCACCCAATCGCGGCACCCCGCCGGAGGACCCGCAGCCAAGGATTGTAAAAGTCAGCTTGTCGCTCATGTCGCGACTGTGGCCTGTGCCGCTTTGGAGAACAAGCGGTCGAAGTTCTTTTCGGTTTGGGCGGCAAAATCTGCATAGTCGATGCCAAAGATCTCAGCCCCTTTGCGCGCTGTGTGCGCGGTGTAGGCGGGTTCGTTCCGTTTGCCCCGGTGTGGTGGTGGGGCGAGATAGGGAGCGTCGGTTTCTACCAGAATCCTGTCCAGAGGGGCGGCAGCAAAGATGCCGCGCACCTCTTGGGATTTTGGAAAGGCCGCAATGCCGGACATAGACAGGTAAAACCCAAGGTCTAGCGCAGCCTGCGCCAATCCCGCGCTGGACGAAAAACAATGCATGACGCAACTGTAGGCGCCTGCGCGGTATTCCTCGGTCAGGATGCGCGCCATGTCCTCGTCTGCGGCGCGGGCGTGGATGATCAAGGGTAGGCCCGTTTCACGCGCTGCATCGATGTGGATGCGCAGTGATTTCTTTTGGATATCAGCACTTTCAGAGGTGTAGTGATAGTCCAGCCCGGTCTCTCCGATCCCGACGAACTTGGGGTGTTTGGCCAGCGCAATCAATTCATCCGTGCTGGCCAAAGGTTCGTCCGCCGCGCTCATGGGATGGGTGCCAGCAGCATAAAAAACGGGCGCGTGTGCCTCGGCGATGGCGCGTACGCTGGGTTCGTTGCGCAGGCGCGTGCAGATCGTCACCATGCGGTGCACACCGGCTTCGGCTGCGTTCGCGACGATCTGGTCTAGCTGTCCTTCGAAATCGGGGAAATCGAGGTGGCAATGGCTGTCGGTGATCTGTGGGTTCATCTGGGCGCGGCCGTATTGGAAAGTTTGAACAGGGTGTCGAGCACAAGCGCACCGGGGTCAAGGTTCACAGCCCGTCCATGACGGGCGCGTGCCAGTGCGGTTTGCGCCGTGTCGGCCCATGCGCGGGCCTGCGCGGGATGTGCGCAAAGACGTGCAAATGTCTCTGCCTCTTTCGGGGCGGCTTGGGTCATCGGGGCGTGTCCGGCGCCGGTCCGCGCAAGGCGGGACAGAGCGATGTCGATGAGGGTGTAGAGCAGATCAAGCTTTGCCTCACTCCCGCGTGCCCCGGCTGTGTCCGCCAATGCGAGGGCACGGGCGCGGTCGAGGTTTGGCATCGTGTTCATCAGGTTGATGAGGTCTGCATAAAGTTTCAGACCATCGAGCAGGGCAAGCCTGAGCGCTTCGCCCACGGACCCTGCACTCAGTTCGGCAAGGGCTGCACCATCAGCGCCGGGATCAACGCCCGCTTGCGCCATGGCTTGTGCCATCTGATCCCCATCAAGCGGGCCAAGACGCAAAGTCCGGCAGCGCGACCGGATCGTCGGCAAAAGGCGGCTGGGTTGGTGGCAGATCAGCAGCAGTGTGGTGCGCGCAGGCGGCTCTTCGAGCATTTTCAGAAGCGCGTTGGCGGCGTTGACGTTCATGTCGTCAGACGCGTCGATGATGACCACGCGGCGACCACCATCGGCTGCTGATAACTGAAAGAAGCTCGCCAGCGCGCGGATGTCATCCACGACAATCTGGTCGCGCAACCTTTTGGTCTTTTCATTTTCGCTGCGGTGCACGGATTTGAGGCCGGGTTCAGACCCTGCCTCAAGCCGCCTCGCAACTGGGTGGTCTGGCGAAACAGCAAGGCTGGTCGGGATCGGCGCGCCGAACATATCGTCGGGGTCCGGATCGGGGGTGGCCAGCAAAAAGCGGGCAATGCGCCATGCCAGCGTCGCCTTGCCGACGCCGCGTGGGCCTGTGATCAACCACGCATGGTGCAATCGTCCGGCATTGAAGGCATCCAGAAAGGCCGCCTGAGGCGCGTCCTGCCCGACAAGCTCTGCCGTCTCGCGAGGGTGCGGCGCGCCGGGGACGCGGGTGGGATCGGATGCTTCGTCAGCCATGCCCCGCGATGTAGCACTGGTGTAGGGCAGGGGAAATGGGCTGGGACGATTTGATCGAGACTTTGCCCGTCCTCCCAATGAATTTTTCAAAACAGAAAAGCAGGGGTGGGTGGCTAGCCAGCGATATAGGTATCCGTGACCGCTTGGATATCCTTGGCGATCGCATCTGGGGTCCGCGCCCCGTCAATCACGCGGAATCGGCTGGCGTATTCATCTGCCAGAGCAAGGAACCCTGTGCGCATGGCGCGTTGCAGCTCAGCCCCAAAATCCTCGAACCGCTCTTCGTGGCCCTGCCGTCCTTTGGCGCGCGCCAGTCCTTCGGCTGGGTCCATGTCAATGAGGATCGTAAGGTCAGGTTCGCGCCCAATCATCAAATCATGCAAGGCATCCACAGAGGCCCTCAAATCGCCTCGGCTGAGGCCTTGATACATGCGCGTGCTGTCCGCAAAGCGGTCGCAGATCACAATTTTTCCGGCAGCAAGGGCAGGGTTGATCAACCGCTCCATGTGATCCCGGCGCGCTGCTGTAAAAAGCAACAGCTCAGTCTCCGCAGACCAGCGATCCGGATCACCTTGCAAGACAAGAGCGCGGATTTCTTCGGCTCCGGGGCTGCCCCCGGGCTCTCGTGTCAGCACCACTTCATAGCCCTTGGCGCGCAAATGTTCGGCGAGCAAGCGGGCTTGTGTCGATTTGCCCGACCCGTCAATGCCTTCAAAGCTGATAAAGTGCCCGTTGGCGCTCACGCCTCATCTTCCGCCACAGGTGTGCCGCGCACAATGTTGAACAGGGACAGGGCCGCAGTCGAGACTTTGGCCAGAAACCCGCCATGGTCCACATCTGTTTCGGCCACGAGTTCAATGCGCACCTCAGGAAGGCCCTCGGGTTGCAGCACCAGTTCCGCCAACGGAGTGCCGGCAGCGATTGGTGCCTGAATGGGGCCAGTATAAACAACTTCGGCGCTTAATGCCGCAGCGCTTAAAACTGGTAGAAGAACGTTGACGTCCTCGGCCGGAACAAGGCCCACTTGTGGCTCGGCACCTTCCCAGACATCCGCCACGGCGAGCCGCTGACCTGCTGGGGCCAACGTGCGCTGCGCAAACTGGCGGAACGACCAGTTCACGATGGCCTCGGATTCTTGTGCGCGCACTGCGCCGCTGTCCATGCCAGACAGCACAAAAATAATACGCCGGTCCCCCTGTTTGGCGGACCCGGTCAGGCCATATCCTGCCTCTCGGGTGTGCCCGGTTTTCAGGCCATCCGCGCCAATCCCAAGTTTCAACAGCGGATTGCGGTTGAAACGGTTAGAGGCTTCTTCGGGGTCAAACAGAAACTCTGTTTCTGCAAACATCGGATAATATTCGGGAAAATCAGTCAGCAAGTTTTGAGCCAGTAGCCCAAGGTCGCGCATCGACATCAAATGCCCCGCAGCCGGCCAGCCACTAGAGTTGGCGAATGTCGAGTTTGTCATGCCCATTTCCTGCGCGCGCCGCGTCATGAGGCGGGCAAACCCGCCTTCGGTGCCATCCGGGCTAAGAGCTTCGGCAATCACGACGCAGGCATCATTGCCAGACAAAACTATGATGCCCCGGATCAGGTTTTCGACTGTGACCCGTTCGCCGGTTCGCAAAAACATAGTCGAACCGCCAAAACTGTTGGCGTGTGCAGACACCACCAATTCGTCAGTCATCGACAGCTGGCCCCGCTCAATCGCCTCGAACGCCATATAAAGCGTCATCAGTTTTGACATCGAGGCTGGGGGCAGGGGTTCGTCCGCGTTCTTGTTCAAAAGAACGGTGCCCGTCGTGTGGTCGATCACATAGGCTGACGTCGCCCGTGTATCAAAGGCGGCAACGGACATTGCACTGGTGTGAACCGCGAGTGTGGCGGCAGCAAGGATACGGATCACGGGCGGACGTCTCCCTTTGTTAGTTCTTTACAGCGTAGGCGTCTGTAAACCCTTCGCTTTTAACCTTTGCCAGCAGGTCGGAGCGTTCTCCGGATGTTGCTGCAGGTCCTACGACAACGCGCCAGAACGATTTGCCGTCGCGCTCGAAAGTCTTAACCGTTGGGACAACCCCTGCGCTGCTCATTTGTTTTGCGGTGCGGGTTGCGTTGTCCTCGACAGAGAAGATGCCGATCTGGATGAATGGTTTGGCGAGTGAAGAGGTCTTGGCGGGTACTGGCGCTGGTGCAACAGCTGCCACCGGGGTCGGTGTTGGCGTTGCACTCGCCAATGGTTGGATGGTGGGGGTCGGCGCATCAATGGCCGCGGCCGCACTTTCGATTGGATCAAGCGGAGTTGCGGTCACTTCTGAGGGTGCCGCGACCGCGTCGGCCTCGATTGGCGCCTCAACTGGCTCCAATGCAACTTCTTCTTTGCGCAGGGCCGTTACGTTCAGTTCGGCAGGCGCTCCGGCGAGCATACCAAGCGCCTCTGCGGCGTCCGAGCTGATTTGGAGGCGTGGCCCCGGAATATCGCGTTCGCGGCGGAACAAGGCGCCGACGACAAATTTGTCGTTGTTGGAATTGCGAATGATCACCCGCTCGGGTTCAGTAACATCCGGGTGTGCCACCCAAACTCCGCCAAGTGACGGGCGACCGTCCCAGAGGCCGGCCTCATTGGCGGAAAAAACATCGGGTGCTTCGACATCGCGCTCGGTCGTTTTGATGACCGCGCCGGGCTCTGGCACACCTTCGGTTTCCGTGTTGGGTTTGAAGGCTTGCATCGCCACAAACTGCCCGCTTTCGTCACACCCTGCCAAAAAGGCGAGAGCCATGGTAAAAACTGCACCGTTGCGAAGAGTAGAACGCGTGTTGGGTCTGCTCATGGACCTGATCCTTGCCTGCTGTTGCCTCGTGTGGCCACTTTGTGACCTGACGCCGTTTTCGACACCATATTTTTACCCGTTAGGCGGGTTTCTTTTTGCATCATAGCGCCAATATGCCGTTCTGAAAAGCACGCGCATGCGATATCGGCAATTTTCCACATGATGTGGGGCATTTGCCGAATCGCAAAAGCCTGCCTAAAGGGGGGATACCGGAGGTTTGGCAGAGTGGTCGAATGCGGCGGTCTTGAAAACCGTTGGGCGTGAGAGCGTCCCCAGGGTTCGAATCCCTGAGCCTCCGCCAGAAAATTGCATTTACAGCTTATTTTGGCCGATTTGGGCCACTGGCCCATACTCTGGCCCATACTTTGCGTTCGAGGCTCTGGACTTCTAGAACTGGAAGCACGTGATTGTTGGTAGAGCACCGACACAGTGGCTGTGATCTTTGGCTTTGGTATGAACGTCTAAATGATACACAATCTACGCTGTGCAACACGCATCTAGCCGTTTCAAGGGTGGCTTCTACATCCAGTCCCAGTCCTATTGCACTGCGGGAGACATCTCGAACCATTGGATGCGCTTAGGAGGAATGACATTGACTGATAAGGAAGACGGCAAAGACTTTTGGGATAAATTTGAGATTGGAGGTAAGGTCGCTCTGCCCGTAGTTGTCGCGCTGGCTGCTCTCTACTTAAACGATCAGGTAAGCCAGCGAGAAGTATCGGGCCGTATGATTGAATTGTCGATTTCGGTTTTAGCGTCTGATCCAATCTATGATGAAGGAGAAGCCCGCGTCGACCCGCTTAGGGATTGGGCCGTGAATGTGCTTCGACATCCCGACAATCCGCCGACGCTAAGTCGTGGTGCGGCGACAGAGCTGCGGAGATTGGGTCTTCCTGACGAAGGACGTATTCAGGCGTATTCCAGCGAAGAGTATATTCAGCTTTGGCAACGTTGGGATGATTTAGCCTACGGCCCCACCGGGTTTTATGATCGACAGAGTTGCATCGAATTGATGAGAAGTGGGCCGCGAGACATCTCGTTGGAACGTATCGAGTGGTTTTGTAGCGCTGTCTTCGACTTGGGTGTGACAAGACCTCGCGAATTAATCGAAGGCACTCAAGAAGATGAAGCCAAGGAATGACCCCCGTAAAATGGGATTCGACCTTGGCATTAGAGAGATGGACGCCAAGCCCGTTTAATTGTTTCAGGCCTAAGTCATGGATTGTCATTTGGTGAAGCACTGAATGGCAGGTTTGGGCATTGTGCGGACGTTGACCCAAGACTTATAGCTGCGGACGATGTGGCTTAACCACCGACCAATGCCGACACGATCACAAACGTGCCGACCGTGGCCAGCACGATCACAAGCGCGCCCAACGGGGTCAGAAGCGGTGCTGGTGGCGGCGGTGTTACATCCACCACCACACGGACCACCTGTGGCTGCTGTGGCTCTGGCTGCGGCTCATAGTCGGTCGGGAACTGGATCACGTTGTCGGTCATGACGCCACCGTGCCAAAAAGGTTGCTTAGTATGATGTGCAGGTTGTCCCATACCCGATTGTCGAACAGTGGGTTGTAGTGGGTGTATATGTTTGCACGGGCACATAAACATAGTCAGGCCGTTCACTTTGAGCGGCAATCACTGTGCTGTCATCCGTTTTGACATCTTCACACGCAAAGGTATGGATTTCCTCGGCTGAAAGAGGGCTTACAGCGTTTCCACCCTTATAGTTAGCGTGTTTGCCGTGTTGGGCGCAGTGTTGGGCCGCCTTGTCACGGGCTTCTGCTGTCAGTGTCAGCACAGAGTCGTAGGCGGTATAGCGAAAAGAAACACTGTTTGATGATGCGTAGTCCTGCACGGCGTTGGAAGGCGCGCAAGCTGACAAGGCCACAGCTGCAACCATTAACGTTGGCAAAATAACTTTCTGACTTTTCATAAGGTTCTCCTTCTGTAGGAGACATGGAATTTCTAGTCGCCAACGGCTTTGGCGGAACGGTCAAATTTATTGGATTTCCTGCCAATCAGCTTCCGTACAAACCTCTCGGCCCGCGACGGAACCTTCGCTCGTGGTTTCGAACAAGGCTGTGCCATGCCACCAGACCAGACCGGGTACCTCTCGCATCGACCAGATCGGACCATACATGCGCTGTGGTCCGCATCGGGCGAAACCAAGCACCAGCATTTTTCAGGTTCTGGTGCAGAGCGACTATGCACCTGATCGGGTCTTTCGGTTTCAAGTCACTTGAAGCCAGATCCGGTCTTTCTCCGTTTGGACCAATTCGAGCAATACAGGCGCTCGGGTCCGTATCGGGCTGGATCGAGCACCCGCTCAATTCGGTTTCCGTCTCACAGTCACTATGAGACGGACCGTGTGGAAATTCTCAACGCGATGCAGTATGACGTTTAACACCAGTAAGGATATCCGATGACGCCTTATCAGTTGAAACGCCGCCTCGCCCTCGCTCTTCAAAAACCAGTGCATCGATTGCCTGATAGGCAAGTGCAACCAGCCGTTCACCGTCCAACTCAGCAATCACAGACAGGACGTGTGCTGGCGTTTCCGCGTGGGAAATAGTCCGTTGCACTAGGAGCATCGCACCCGAGTAGACCTGCACCCACACGCGCCCTCCAGCGGCAGGTTTTCTCTAGAACCAACGCAGTTCCCGGTTTCGGGCTTTTCAGTCGAGCATTAATTAACCCACTAGTTCTTTCGAAAAATGTGTAAACTGTTGCAGAGGCGTCTTTCTATTTGGGGACCGCACGTCGAGTGGAGGAGGCCGCCTAATGGCAAAAACTTACATTGGTGAAGCTGAAACGGATGTTGAGGCAGATGGACTTCAATTGGCCCTTGCCTGGATAAAATGCATGGGTTCAAAACTATCCCACATGTGCATGCCGCTGTTGGCGCTTATGTTCTTGATCAGCCCAGCTCGCCCTGCTGTTGCATTGGAATGGGAGTGCGATTCTTTACGCCGTTGTTGGCCTATTGACTCAGTTCCTCTTAAGGAAAACCAGGTTAGGGAGTTGCATTCTGGTCGATGGACAATTCAAAAAACAGGTTCCTCCAGCCAGAATGGGACTTCAGTTTTCTACTCTAAGGATGGGGAATATATATACGTAGATGAGGAAAATACGATTTTGGTTGTCGGAAAGTGGTTTACACGACCGGGTCCAAAAGATGGTCCGTCAATGCTCTGCAGCAAGGGTACGATGTATTCCTTAAGTAGTGGTGGTAAGCTCAGAAAGCGCAGGACAGGGCCAGCCAGTTGTCTGACTTTTCGCAGCAGACCCGACAACTCACTATGGTTGAGGCTGGACGTGCAACCAAATTATGTCAAACAAGGAAAATCATATAACTCAGGTGGCAAAAGAGGCTCGAAGAGTTATTCGGCTGTCCGGGCCAAACTTGGAATTTAGGTGTCACATCTCGGCATTAAGATCGCGTTTGACCTATGCAGACAAGTCGACCGAGATTAGTCGAAATTCGTTACGCACAGCGATACAGAGATGGGTCGCTAGTAGATCGCTCATAAATGTTGAGTGGCGGCTTTTTCCGGCAACTCAGCCGTTCAGGCAGAGTGCTGCGAACGTCTGCTTCGAGTATCCGTCTTGGTCAAGCGTGGTTTTGAACCCACTCTCGATCTGCTTTGACCAATGTGTTGGCGAGCTCAATGAGTTTCCGCATGATTGCTGTGAGAGCGACCTTTTGCGGTTTTCCCTGTTTGATCATTCTCTGGTATTTTTTGCACATATCGGGGTTGTGTTTTACAGCGACGAGAGCAGGCATGTAGAGCGCGTCGCGCAACTGCTTTCGGCCCCCTTGAATGCTGGCTTTGCCACGCCACTTTCCCGACTGTTGGGTCATCGGAGCCAGCCCGGTCAGGCTTGCAGCTTTCTTCTTATCAAGAGTACCGACCTCAGGCATCTCAATCAGAATGGTTGCTGCGGCCACTTCGCCTATGSCCGGGATTGATCGTAAAATTGCGTTGGCCCGGGCGCGGCTGGGGCAGGCTTGCAGCCTTACGT
>NZ_FRFA01000029.1 GCF_900143535.1 Tateyamaria sp. Alg231-49
CAGACTGACTTCACCTATCTGAAGATCATCGGCTGGGGGTGGTTCTATCTCAGCACGATCTTGGACGATTACAGCCGCTACATCATCTCGTGGAAACTCTGCACCAACATGCGGACACAAGACGTGACGGACACGCTGGACTTGGCTTTGGAAGCATCCGGTTGCGATCAGGTTCACGTCATCCACAAGCCGCGTCTGCTCAGCGACAACGGATCCAGCTACGTCTCTGGAGAACTGGCTGAATGGTTGCAGGACAAAGGCATGAAGCACTCTCGCGGCGCTCCATACCCATATCTGCCGCGAGGGCCCTGAATTTCTCATTGTATCCAAGGTTAGCGCTTAGATTTGGTTCCATGAAACGCGGGTTGCCCTGCAAGAAAGACATAACTTCGATCTGTTCGGCGTGATGTGGGCGATCTGTCAGCAATGCGCGACCAACAGGTGAAAATGCCATCAACGTGGCGCCAATTTCCGCGCAAGCTTGGACAAGGCCCATCTCGGGCGAACGGGTGGAAAGCGAGTATTCAGACTGTACCGCCGCAATTGGATGCACCGCATGGGCGCGTCGCAGCGACGAAGGAGCGATTTCGGAAAAGCCGATGGCCTTGACCTTGCCCGCCTTAACGAAGCTGGCCATCGTCTCGGTCACCTCCTCGATCTCGTGCCGGGGGTCGCGTCGATGGATATAATAGAGGTCGATCGCCTCCACCCCGAGCCGCTTAAGGCTCTCGTCAAGTGATTGGGTCAAATGCTCGGTCGTATTGTTAAAGCGGTGTTCGGGATCTCTTGTGATCCCCACCTTCGTGGCAATGGTAAATGGGTTTTCGCCGCCCCGCGCGCGCAGCCATTCGCCTATGACATTTTCAGATCGGCCCATGCCATAGACATTTGAGGTGTCGATATGGGTTATCCCCATCTCGACGCAGGCATCCAATACCTTCAGAGAGTCTGCATCCACAGCCGGGCCGTAGAAATCTGTAAAAGACATCGCGCCATAGCCAACTGCACTGACGAGCGGCCCATTCTGTCCAAGTTTGCGCTGTTTCATTCTGTTGCCTCTCGAGTAACCCCGATCTGAGTAAGTCAGGCCACCGTTGTTTGACAATCCCTCTTGATCGCGGCCCCCTGCCCGCCCGTTTTAGTTCCTTGGTCTCTGGATGTCGCAGTGCCGTGTCAGCCGGTTGATCTGATCGGCCACGATCTTTCCCGATCTTTGCCCTCAACAGGGAAATGCCAAGGATGCTTTTCTTGCGAAGTCAACGGTCACCCAACCAGTTGTAGCGCCCATTGCAAGTCACAGTGCGCTGCGGGGTTAACCATCGTCGGTGTTGCGGACGCTCCTACTGTTTGCAGCGCGGCAATCTGGGCGCATCCGGCCGACCGTTCGGGCAATACGGATGGGTTCGTTCGTGTGTCATTTCGGTAGCATTCAACCACCGAACCTGCATACTTTGACGTTCAGACCAGTTTGGTCACTCGTCACAAACTTGGAGCCTTAAAGTGCGAAACAGAGGGATTTTGGCAGCCGTTATTTTGGTTGCTGTCTTTGCTTGCTTGGGCGTGTGGCTGCTTTCCAAGTTTTCGCCTTACGACATTTGCGTCAGCTATTACACAAAAGATGCCTCTTCGAGCATGGGAAGCGGAGCACAGAATTACGCTGAAAGTCTGTGTGAACGAAAACTACAGTTTTGGAAGTAAGAACCGCAGAAACTGAATTTACGGAAGGCTCTCATGTCGCCTTACCCTTGCGTGAACGAACACAGGCCAGCCGCATCTTTTTCCGGGGTGGAAGCAAAGAGATGCGCGCGCGCAAATGCTTACATATCACTGATAGGCGTTCGCCGGATCGCGGCAGATGCGCAGAGACGTTGTGTTAACTACCCGCCAACGTTCGGATAGATAAAACCGTTCACCGGATAGGGCTTGCCATACTGGCCAGGCCGGCTTTCGACCCGAACAAGTGACCAGTCGTTGTTTTTGGACACATCGATCACACCCATTTCCAAGGACACCTCGTTCCGGTTCCAGTTGGCGTGGTTGATGATGACTTCCCTATCGGTCAAGATATCAGACACGACAGCCACATGGCCCAACGACATTCCTCGTGTGGCCCGGAACGACATCACCGACCCGACAACCGGTTCGTCGCCGCGCTCATAGGTATTGTGCGCTTTACCCCACCACTCCTTGGCGTTGCCGCGAATATTGATGCCGCTCAGGTTTCGAGCGTAAGGCACACACCAAACCCTGTGCCCTTGGGCCTGCTTTCGCTTGACCTCAGTCAGCGCGAACGCTTGGCGTTTCTGATCAATTACGTCGTTCGTCGGATTTTGAGCGCAGGCGGAGAGGAAGCCAAACAATACCAGCGCCACCACCGTCCGGGTGATCGCAGACGGGCGTGCCCCAACCAGTCTCATTTTGCGTGCGATGCGTTGCAAGAAGCTTTGTTGCCTGTGTGAAATGCGCGTTTTACGGCAATCGAGACAGGAATAAAAGTATGCCCGCACAGTCTGTGGCGAGTTTTTGCCAATCCCCTTTGCCGCCATTGGGTCTATGGCCGATCTAAGAAACGTATGAATGCCCTTCGTATCGAACACAGCGATAGAACAAGGGGTCTGCACTGGGCTGAGGTCAGTCATTCTTTCCGGTCTGCCCAAATGACTTCCGTGCGGACAATGTGACCGAAGACATCGGAATTTCGAATGCTCCCTTCCTTTCGGGATGTGGAACCAAAGGTCAGGACACCCGTCAGATCAATGACGGCAAACAAAGCCCACCTAGCTGGGCTGATCGCTAAAATATCGTGAAACCTCACTGCATGGCGGCAACCAGGCTACTGTATTGTGCTCAAGGCATTCATATGCACTTTCGCCCCCAAAAAGTTTCGGATTTCCCACGCAAACTTTGCTAACCCACAACTGAAACCCAATGAATTGCCCTACCTTATGCGCACATCACCCATCCCCTGCACTGCCAAGGTGCGATCATGAGCAATCAGATCACCATTGGATCAGACCGGCTGCGCGCCACTCTGTCCCGCAACGGCGCTCGTCTGGAAACGCTTCATCTGGACGGCGGACCTTCGCTGGTTCTGCGTGCGGATGCGGATCAGCATCCTGAGTGGCGTGACTGCTATCCTGGGGCCATCGTGGGGCCGATCGCCAACCGTGTCCGGGGCGGTGCGTTTGATCTGGACGGGCGACGCTATCAGATGCCGTGTAATGAAAATGGGGTGACAGCGCTGCATTCGGGGCCCGACGGGATAGACAGGCAGGATTGGGCGCTCACTGAGCAGCAAGACAGCCTCGTGGCATTCCGGCTTGAGTTGGCAGATGGAACGGGCGGACTGCCCGGTGCGCGGCAGGTGGATGTCGTGTATGAGATCACAGGGGCGACTTTGCGCCTTGAGGTTTCGATGACAACTGAACGGCCAACTCCTGCGGCCTGCGCCCATCACCCATATTGGCGCCTCGGCCATGCATCAGCGCACAAACTACAGATCAACGCGACCCACTATCTGCCCATCGATGCGCAAAACCTGCCAACGGGCGCACTTGCGCCCGTTGCGAACACCGCGTTCGACCACCGCACTGCCGCTGCGCCCCACCGTGGGATTGATCACAACTTTTGCATCTCAAACACCCGCGTTGAACCTGCACAGCCAGTTGCTACGCTGACCGGTGCAGATGGCCTGCGCCTGCGGATCGACAGCACGGAACCGGGATTACAGGTCTATGCAGGGGCGTTTCTGCCGACCTTGCCGGGCACGGGGATCGAACCCGGGGCGGGCCTCGCGCTGGAACCTCAAGGGTGGCCGGATGCAGTAAACCATAAGGGGTTTCCAAGTGTATTGTGCACACCCGAACGACCCTATCGCCAGATCACATTATATCACCTCGACACTGTCACATAATCTGCGCAATTGCGCCCCGCTCCCGGCAAATCCATGTGTTTGAACAAGGAGCCATCACAGTGGATGGCGCCTATGAAAGGCAGTGTTATGCCAATCCAACCGCGCACGCCCGCGCCTGTTCTCACCCCTCCGCCAAAACCCAGGCCGGTGCCAATCATCACGGACTACGCGAGCCTCTGAAGCCCGGGTGACAGGGCACGCACGGCGCACTAAAGTTGTGCCATGGGAACACCTGTCTCAACGATACGCAATCTCGGACCGGCGATGGACGCCGCTTGTACGGCTGCGGGCATCCCCGACGCGGAAACCCTACGCGCACTTGGCGCGGACGCCGCCTATGCCAAACTGCTACAATCCGGTACGCGCCCACATTTCATCGGCTACTACGTTTTGGTCATGGGGTTGCAAGGCCGACCGTGGAATGACTGCAAAGGGGAAGAGAAAAAGGCCCTGCGCGTTCGCTTTGATGCGATCAAGGCAAGCAGTTTTGACAAGGATTTGTCCGAGTTCGAACGCACACTGAACGAGATCGGCGTAGTTGCAAAACGCGGATAGAACTATCGAAAATGCCAACTTTTTTAAGGGTTGGTTACGTGGACATTCCCACCTGCGTTGTTCGAACAAAAAAAGGTCGTTACATCGCAACCGCCAATTGGGTTCAGCTTTTCTGACCTTTAACTTGGAGCATACCAAATCGGCGATGTGTATGCGCGTTCCGTTGTGATCATTGGGACGTAATCTGGCATCTCGACGCGAAAACGCTTTGCTTCGTAGGCTGTCCAACGGGGCGTCGGGATTTCGATAACCCGCGCGTAGTAAAAGGCTTGTAGTGTCGGATCAAAATCAGGGTCTTCCCAAACACCAACCAACTCGGAAGCACCAATAGAGTTGGTCCACGTGGCGTTCTCAACATCAACTGTGTTGCCGACATCTGGCAGGCTCCCGTTTTCACCAAGTTTGCGATCGCCAGACCACGCCACGTTGTAAATTTTCTCCTGCGTTTCACCCTCGGCATCGACCCATCCTTTGACAATCTGGATCCGGTCAAGGTTTCCGGAAAGCGGATCTTTTATTGCGGCAACAAGGAATGACGGGCGCTCTCCCTCCTGTGCGGCGTTCAAATTACCGCCCATCGGCACGCCTTTTTTGTAGCCTGCGTCGGCGGGCAGGCGAAGTGCAGCATCTTCTTGGGTGAAATTGTACCCTCCGAAAAACCGAACCCCCATGCGCGAACCGGTCGTCGCATACGTCTCTTTGCGCTGCATGGCGTCAAAGATGGCCTCGCGGGTGTTCTCCATTGCCCAAACCGCGCCAAGGCCACCTGCCGCCTGTTTCCACCCATAGATCGAAAGATCAGGATCCGGCGCTTCGATCACCAAGTGTTCCCAACGGTTCGGCTCAGGTTCAACACCAGAGTGTTTGCCGAAAAAGTTATCTTCTTGCGCTGTTGCCATACCGGTGTGCGAGTCCGTCGCGCCGACCATGCCGAATTTAAACGGGTTCACCCCAAGCTCTTGCTCAATGAGCATACCGCGCTTCAACGCTTCGCGGGCATATTCCGCAGCAAGCATCTCTGGTTTCTTTAGCTCGGTGCCATTCAGGTTGGCCGCGTCCCATGTGTCAAAATCCGCAAACTCGTCGTCAGGACTCAGGAATGGATGGGCTTCACCATCGCCCTTGATTTGTGTTGCTTCGTACAGCGGTTCAAATCGGGCGCGAAGGCTCGCAATTTCCTCAGTCAGTTCCGAACCATCATAGGCATTCATCGAAAACATACGTCCGTTTGAAAGATTGCCATTGTGTGCAATCGCCAAAACTTCGCCACCGGTTCGTTCTTCGTATTCGGCCAGGAACGTCCACAAGTCTTCCGGGTTTTTACTATCATATTGAGAAAAGGGCCGGGTCTGATTTGCCCGGATCTGCCCGTCACGGAACAGCACGTTGCGATGAAGATTGTTCGCCCCTTCTGTGGTGTATTCGTACCCAATGATGGCAGAAAACACGCCAGGCACGTTAAAGCGATCGGCCGTCTTGGTGTATTCTTCCCAAGCATGTTTGATCGCCTTGGGGTTGTTGATTGGCGGCTCGTCATTTGACAACGACGCGACGATCTCCATGGCTGTGGTGAAAGCCAGCTGTGGGTCGCCAGCGGTAAGCGCCTCATACCAGGCCTTGCCTTTCTCGGTGGCCAGCACCTCTGCGTTCCCTGCCAATAGCTGCGGCATAAGGCCGTACATCTCAGCGTGATCAGACACCACGATCCAGTCCAGCGGCCGTGACAGCTTTGCACGCAGCCCATGGGTTGTCGTCACTTCTTCGCCGCGCGCAAAGCGGAATGCCTGTTCCTGAGAGAGTCGCGTCATAGTCCCGGCGTCAACCGAAACAGACGTATGCAAGTGCGAGTCCCCCCAAAGTGGTCTTTGGGGAAAGTTGCGGCCTGCGTAGGGCGAGAAAGCATCGGGCGCGAGAACGACTTCTGTATTTTCCTGTGCAGTTTGGAACTCCTGTGCGGCAACAATTGATGCACACGAGACCGACAAACCAAGCGCCAGGCCCGCACACGCGCCAATTTTTGAAAACGAAATATGAAGAGTTGAGTGTGGCACGGCGATCTCCCAGGTTATCACGTTTTTGTAAAAACGAGTGTAGTCGGCATTTATTGAGTCACTCAACAAATACTTAATGGGCACAACGACCCCTAACCGAGAAACGTTTGGAAAAAGGTGTGCGATGGGCTTAACCCGTCAATTGCGGCAAATCCGTTTGCGGTCAGACACGCAGACTCCAAAAAGAAAAAGGGGCCGCAGCATTTGCTGCAACCCCTCGCGATCTTCAATAGTTCTTTGTGGCTTAGCCGACCAGCTCAAGCCCAGAGAAGAAATACGCAATTTCCACGGCAGCTGTTTCAGGCGCATCCGATCCGTGGACCGAATTTTCGCCAACCGATTCAGCGAATTCTGCGCGGACTGTGCCGGGGGCAGCGTCAGCTGGGTTTGTGGCACCCATCACTTCGCGGTTCTTGGCAATGGCGCCTTCGCCTTCCAGAACCTGGCAAACGATTGGGGCCGACGCCATGAATTCGCACAGTTCGTCGTAGAACGGACGCTCAGCGTGGACCGCGTAAAATACACCGGCTTGGGCCTTGGTCAGGTGGATGCGCTTTTGAGCGACAATGCGCAGGCCCGCTTCTTCGAACTTGGCATTGATTGCGCCTGTCAGGTTGCGGCGGGTTGCATCGGGTTTGATGATGGAAAAGGTACGTTCGAGGGCCATGGGTCTCTCCGTGTCAGCAGCGCGCAGGACCATCCCGGGCGCGAAATTCTGCGCCCAGCTATCATGCGATTTTCACGTTGAAAACCCCTGTTCCTCGCGGTCCCACAGCGCGGCAACCAGTGCAGCGCACAGCGCCACACCCACCACCGCCAGCATCAGTAAGAGCAAAGCCTCAGGCGTGGCTGACCGGCTGAGGACTGCGGTCGTCGCCCAGCTTAGCGCGGCCCCAAGGCTGAGCGAAACGGCGCCGTTCACACCCGACGCACTGCCTGCAAGATCGGGGCGCACAGACAAGGCACCGGCGTTGGCATTGGCCAGTGACAGCCCGTTGCCGATGCCCACCGTCACAGTGCCCAGAAACAGCGGCAGCACTTGCCCGCCCCCACTTGCATAGTAGATCAAGGCCGCGCCCAAGCCGACGAGCGGAAACACTCTTCCTACCAGGATCAGGCGCAAAGGCCCAAGCCTTTGAACCAATCGCGCCGACAGCCCCGCGCCCAACATGAACCCAGCCGTCGTTGACCCCAACGCGATGCCAATCTGTGCCGGGCTTAACCCAAACACGTCTGCGGCCACAAACGGTGCGCCCGTCAGAAAGATGTAAAAGGTCCCTACCCCAAAGGCTTGCACCGACACATAGGTCCAGAAAAGACGAGACTGGAACAAGGCGCCAAACGCCATGCGCTGCCCCCCTCACCATGGTGCGTCTCTCCCAGATCGCGCAAACACCACAGCAGCAGCCCCGCGCCCAACAGCGCGTATGTGACAAAGACCGATCGCCAGCCAAAAGCAGCCTCAAGCAATCCACCCAACATCGGGGCAAGCATAGGCGCCACAGCCATCGCCGAGGCAATCAATGACAATTTGGCCGCTGCCGTGCGCCCATTGTACAAATCTCGCACCACAGCAGACCCAAGAATGCCGCCCCCGACTGCAACCGCCTGCCCCGTGCGCGCAATCAAGAACATTGTGATGTTATCTGCCAGCAAGCACATCACAGAAGACACGACATACACACCCAACAACCCAAGGATCACAGGCCGCCGCCCGAACCGATCCGACAGCGGGCCCAACACCAGCTGCAACACGGCCGCAGCCAGCATATAGAGTGAAATCGCACGCCCCATCACAGCTTCTGACACTCCAAAAACCTCTCGCATCGCAGGCAGTGCGGGCAGGAACATGTTCAGCGTCAGCACTGTCAGTGCAGTGAGCAAAACGAGGGTCACAAGATGGGGGGGTGTTTTGGTCATCGCACGGGGCTAGCACGCCCCGTTCGCCTCTGCTAGAGCGCGCACATGTTGCGCATTTCTGATATCTCATACGCCGTTGCAGGCCGCCCCTTGTTCGAGGGCGCGAGCGCCGTCATCCCCGAAGGCCACAAGGTTGGCCTTGTGGGGCGTAACGGCACAGGTAAGACCACGCTGTTCCGCCTGATCCGAGGCGAATTGGCGCTGGAAGGTGGCGATATATCTCTGCCCACTGGCGCGCGTATTGGCGGCGTGGCCCAAGAGGTTCCAGCCTCTGCCACCTCGCTGCTCGACACAGTTTTGGCCGCAGATACCGAACGCGCCGAATTGCTGGCGGACGCCAGCAATGATCCCGCCCGCATCGCCGAAATCCAGACTCGTCTGACGGATATCGACGCATGGAGTGCCGAGGCGCGTGCCGCCACGATCCTCAAGGGGCTCGGTTTTGATGATCACGAACAACTCATGCCGTGCTCGGAGTTTTCGGGCGGATGGCGGATGCGTGTCGCTCTAGCGGCTGTGCTTTTTGCCCAACCCGATTTGCTGCTGCTCGATGAGCCAACCAACTACCTCGACCTTGAAGGGGCGTTGTGGCTGGAAAGCTACCTCGCAAAATACCCGCACACGGTGGTGATCATCAGTCACGACCGAGGCCTGCTCAACCGGGCCGTTGGCGCAATCCTGCACCTTGAAGACCGCAAGCTCACTTATTACTCCGGGCCTTACGATCAGTTTGCCCGTCAACGGGCCGAACGACTGGCCGTAGCGGCGGCGATGGCCAAGAAACAGGATGCGCGCCGCGCGCACTTGCAATCTTATGTGGACCGGTTCCGCTACAAGGCCGACAAGGCGCGCCAAGCCCAATCGCGGCTCAAAGCGCTGTCAAAGATGCAACCCATCACGACACCGCAAGAGGCTGGCCTCAAGCGGTTCGACTTCCCCAACCCCGAAGAACTCTCGCCCCCGATCATCCACCTTGACGGGGCGTCCACTGGTTATGGCGACACCACAGTTCTGTCCAAACTGAACCTGCGCATCGATCAAGACGACCGCATCGCGCTGCTGGGCAAAAACGGTCAGGGCAAATCCACCCTGTCCAAATTTTTGTCCGATCGCCTTCCTGCCATGTCGGGCAAGTTCACCAAGTCCAGCAAGCTGCGCATTGGTTATTTTGCCCAGCATCAGGTGGACGAATTGTTCATCGACGAAACACCGCTGGATCACTTGCGCCGCGAACGCCCCAAAGAAGGCCCAGCAAGATGGCGCGCGCGCCTGTCTGGCTTTGGACTGATGGCAGATCAGGCCGAAACGCTGGTTGGCAAGCTCTCTGGTGGGCAAAAGGCGCGGCTGTCCCTGCTGCTGGCGACGCTAGATGCGCCTCACATGCTGATCTTGGATGAACCCACCAACCACCTCGATATCGAAAGCCGCGAGGCGCTGGTCACTGCGCTGACCGCCTATACAGGTGCCGTTATCCTTGTCAGCCACGACATGCACCTGCTGGAACTGGTGGCAGACCGGCTGTGGCTGGTCTCAAATGGGACAGTGAAACCGTTTGAGGACGATCTTGTGGCCTATCGCAAAATGCTGCTGTCAGACGGCAAACCGCCGAAGGCTGCACAGGAAAAGCCCAAACCAAAGAAACTTGGCCGCGATGCCATTCTGACGCTCAAGTCTGAGGCGCGCAAATCCGAAGCCCGCGTAGAAAAGCTGAATGATATGCGTGACAAGCTGGCCAAGAAACTGGCCGATCCGGACCTCTATGAGGACGCAAAGATCGGCGAGATGGAAGTCTGGCAAAAGAAGTATGCCGAGGTCATGGAAGCGTTGGAACGCGCCGAAACCCTCTGGATGAAAGACCTCGAAAAGCTCGAAACCGCGCAGACAGCCTGAATTTGATCGGGCCCAAAGTTCGACAGGACGACGGGGGCAGCGCCGCCTAGACCAAGAAACGCGCCGCAAGGCGCACTTTTAGAAAAAACCGATGATCGACACAGCCTTCCTCATCACCGCCTTTGTGACCATGTTTGTGGTGATCGATCCCATCGGCCTTGCGCCTTTGTTTGTGGCGTTGACCCAAGGCGTTCCCGAAAACCAGCGCCGCCGCATCGCGTTGCGCGCCTGCGGGCTTGGTATGGCGATCCTGATCGCTTTCGCGCTTTTTGGTGAGGCGCTGTTGGGCTTTGTTGGGATCTCGATGCCTGCGTTTCGGGTTGCGGGCGGCATTCTATTGTTCCTCACAGCACTCGATATGCTGTTTGAGCGGCGCACCCAGCGGCGCGAAGACCAGAGTGAGGACAGCCACGACGACCCATCGGTGTTTCCTCTGGCCATTCCGCTCATTGCCGGACCGGGTGCCATAGCGTCGGTCATTCTGCTCACCGGTCAGAAACCGGGGATTGAGGGACTGGCGCTGGTACTTGCGATCACGGCGCTGGTGTTGGCAGTCTGTATGGTCCTTTTCCTGGCCTCAGGTCTTCTGGAACGTGCTCTGGGCAAGACCGGTATCACGGTTGTGACACGCCTGCTGGGGATGCTGCTGGCCGCCCTATCGGTCCAGTTCGTTCTGGACGGGCTGAGCGCATTCGGACTTCTTGCGGGCTGACATGGGGCGACGACACCCTATATTGACCTCATGAGCAGCGGGAACATTGATCAACTGATTTATCTTGGCATCCTTGGCATCGTCCTTGGTGGCGCCTTCCTGCTCAACTCACGACTAAAACTTAGCCAGACCCTGCAAATGGCAGGCATGTGGGCGCTGATTTTTGTCGGCGCCATCGCTGTCGTGGGGCTGTGGGGTGATATTCAGGATGATCTCTACCCGACTCAAACGCGTTTTGACGAAAGCGGCACCATCACAATCCCGCGCGGACGCGATGGGCACTACTACATCACCCTCGACATCAATGGTGCGCCGATCGACTTTATTGTAGATACAGGCGCCACGGACATCGTTTTGAATCAAGAGGATGCAGCCACCGCTGGGCTTGAACCGGAAACGCTGGTCTTTTTGGGTCGCGCCTCGACCGCAAATGGCGAAGTGCGCACGGCCGCGGTACGTCTGGACAGTGTCAGCATCGGGCCACATACCGACACAAATGTGCGGGCTGTGGTCAACGATGGAGAGTTGTGGCAATCGCTCTTGGGCATGGGATACCTGCAAAACTGGGGCAGGATCGAGATTGCAGACGGTGAAATGCGTCTCAGCCGCTAGGCTCAGGCTTTACGTTTCCGCCTTTTTCTCCCACTTCCCACTTTCTTCAGACCAATATTGCGCCGAAGCGCCCGCGTCTTTGAGCGCCTTCCATTGCCCGCGCGCTACCTGCAAGGCCTCCATATCGTTGCCATCAAACAGCACACATACCCGGTCAAGCGCGGCGACTTCGTCTGCCGTTACTTCAGCTCCATCAATGCACATGACGCAAACCGCACCGTTCGCCGCAGCGCCGGTGGTCAACAAAACCGGCTGGTCGGCATCATGCGCGCCGCCTTCCAGTCCATGGGGCAGAAACCCGTCTTCGGCTCCCAACCACAACCGCTCATCCAGCCACGCAAGGCGCGCGCCGTCGGTGCCGCGTACCGCAACGCGCCAACCCGCCCCCAACGCCTTTCCAAGCAGCATTGCCAGCGTTTCCTCTAAGGGCCGGCGCGTCAGGTGGTAGAAGTAGGCGACGCCCATGTCACTCGGTCTCGTAGGCGTCCGCCACAAGGCGATTAAGCGCCATAACACCCCATCCCGTCGCTCCGGCAGGAGCCAGCGACGTGGCTGATTTGACCGAGGCGACGCCAGCGATATCAAGGTGTATCCAGGGAGTTTCGTCTTTCACGAACCGCTGAAGAAACTGCGCAGCTGTGACAGATCCCGCCGCACGACCACCAATGTTCTTCATGTCCGCAATCCGGCTTTTCAGAAGGGCATCATAGGCCTTGCCCAAGGGCATACGCCATGCGCCTTCTCCTTCGGCCTCTGCCGCCTTCAGGAATGATTTGCAGAAATCATCGTTGTTTGAAAACACGCCCGCATTTTCGTGGCCAAGTCCGATAATAATCGCGCCGGTAAGCGTCGCCAGATCGACCATACCGGCGGGTGAAAACCGCTCTTGGGCATACCACATCACATCACACAGCACCAAACGGCCTTCGGCGTCCGTATTTATAACCTCAACCGTGTCGCCCTTCATCGAAGTGATAACGTCACCCGGACGCACTGCATTGCCCGAAGGCATGTTTTCAACGAGGCCCACAAGGCCGACCACGTTGGCCTTGGCTTTGCGCAACGCCAGGGCACGCATAGTGCCGGCAACAACACCGGCCCCGCCCATATCCATGGTCATGTCTTCCATGCCTGCGCCGGGCTTGAGGGAGATCCCGCCGGTGTCAAACACAACGCCTTTACCAACCAGCGCCAACGGGGCTTCGCCCTTTTTCCCGCCGTTCCATTGCATGACAACAACCTTCGACGGGCTATCAGACCCCTGCCCCACACAAAGCAACGTGCGCATGCCCAGTTTTTCCAGATCGGCCTCTTCCAGCACCTCGACCTCAAGGCCAAGCGCGCTCATCTCGGCCAGACGATCTGCGAACTCAGTTGTGGTTAGCACGTTGGCCGGTTCGTTGGTGAGATCGCGGGTCATGAAGGCGCCTTCGGCGATGGCCAACAAAGGGGCTGCATCCGTGCTTGCGTCATCTGGATTGGCGCACATGACCGTGATGGCCGTATCGTGGGTTTCGGCGTCGCTTTTGTGATCTGAGAACGTGTAATCGCGCATTACCAGACCAAAGCTGACCTCGGCCACGCGCCGCAAACCATCGGCGGCAAACAGCATTGTCTTGCCACCGCGCAGTTTGGCCAGCGTCGCCCCGGCTTTGCGGGCTTCGGCCACGGACGGATTGCGTGGCAGGCACAGAATATCCAGTGCCTCTGCTGTCATCCCAACAGGCCAGGCTAAGGTGGTGACCTGCCCCATCTTGATCTTCTCGAATCCTTCGGAGGCCACAAAACGGGCAATCGCCCCTTTGGTCAGACGATTGGCACGCCGGGCGGCCTGCCCCATTTTGCCGTCCGGGGCCACGATCACGGCGACCCGTCCGGTTGCGGTGGCAAGGGCGTCAATGTCGGTGGCGGTAAAGGTCAGTGGCGTGAGGGCGGTCATGGTTGGCTCCGAATGTTCAAATCCAGACAGAGGTAACGCGCCCTTGCCCCTCTGACCAGCACTAGAAAAGAGTTTTCCCGAACTGCCCCATCCGCTACCCTGCGCAAAACGCAACGGCGCAAAAGCCATAACAGGCAAACCCGGAGGTCTCCTTGGTCAGATTTGACCGATACATGCTGTCACAACTGATGTGGCTGTTTGGGTTTTTCGCCCTCGTGCTGGTGGCCGTGTTCTGGATCAACCGCGCAGTACGGCTGTTTGACCGGCTGATTGGTGATGGTCAGACGGCGCTGGTGTTTCTGGAGTTTTCGGCCCTTGGCCTACCGGTGCTGATCACCCGTGTGTTGCCCATCGCAACCTTTGCCGCATCTGTTTACGTGACCAATCGGTTGAGCAATGAAAGCGAATTGACAGTGATGATGTCGACTGGCGCCTCGCCTTGGCGATTGGCACGGCCCGTTGCTGTTTTTGGCCTCATCTCGGCGGTGATGATGTCGCTGCTGTCTCACGCACTCGTACCCATCGCCTCCCAACAACTGGCCGAGCGCGAAGTCGAAATTTCCAAGAACATTACCTCGCGATTGCTGACCGAGGGCGAGTTCCTTAGCCCGGCCAATGGGGTGACGTTCTATACCCGCAGAGTCGATCAGGACGGTGTGTTGCGCGATGTGTTCTTGTCTGACCGGCGCAATCCAAAACAGCGCATGATTTACACAGCGTCCGAGGCTTATCTAGTGCGCAACACCTCCGGGACGTCTTTGATCATGTTGGATGGGTTGGCTCAAAGGCTGATCGAGGAAACCTTCAGTCTTTCGACCGCCAAGTTTCAAGACTTCAGCTTTGACATCACGTCGTTGATCAAGACCGAAAAACAAATTGTTGAGCGTCTTCCCTATGAGACGAGCAATCATTTGCTGACAGATTGGGACGGGACCGCAGAGCGGCTTGGTGTATCCAGGGGTATGGTGGCCGAAGAACTGCACAGTCGGTTCGCGCGTGCCGCGTTCTGCCTTGTTACAGCGCTCATCGGTTTTGCGACGTTGCTGGTGGGGGGGTACTCACGCTTTGGGGTACGCCGCGAGATTTTGTTTGCCTTTGTTTTACTGGTTGCACTGGATAGCATGCGGGGCAGTATCTCTGGGCCTGTATTGGGCAACGCCGGGATGTGGCCGATCCTTTATACGCCCTCGATGCTGGGTGGACTAATTGTGTGCGGATTGCTCTGGTGGGTCTCTGGCGGGCGGCTGTTTAGGCGAACAGTTCAGGAGGCAACATGATCCTGCATCTCTACTTTGCACGTCGGTTTGTGGTGTCCTTGCTGGTGATTGCGGGGGTGCTGACGGCGCTTGTGGTGATGGTAGACCTATTTGACCAGACGCGCCGGTTTGCGGAATACGATATTGGTTTTGCAAGACTAGCGGAATTAACGCTGCTGAATGTGCCCGAAACGTTGGACCAGATGCTGCCGCTGATCACGATCCTCGGCACCATCAGTCTGTTTCTGGCCCTCGCCCGTTCCTCGGAACTTGTGGTCACGCGGGCAACGGGTCGTTCGGCGATGCGCGCATTGCTATCTCCGGTTTTTGTGGTCCTTATTATTGGGGTGTTCGCCACCTCCACGCTGGGCCCAATCGTGGCCGCAACGTCCAAACGCTATGCGACGCTGGCAGATGGCTACCGCTCGGGCGGGATATCGGCGCTGTCGGTATCAGAGGATGGGTTATGGTTGCGCCAAGGCGATACGTCTGGGCAAACTGTGATCCGTGCGGCCCGTTCGAATGCGGATGCCTCTGTTCTTTATGATGTGACCTTTGTGGCCTATGCACGTGATGGTGGCCCTGCCCGGCGGATTGAGGCTGCCAGCGCGTCCCTGCTTGATGGCGAATGGTCGTTGCGCAACGCAAAGGTCTGGCCGCTTGCTTCTGGCCTTAATCCCGAAGCAACGGCAGCGGTGCATGACATTTTAAAAGTGGAGTCGACCCTCACACTTGACCGGATACGCGAATCCCTGGGCACGCCGACAGGCGTTTCAATCTGGGATATGCGCGAATTCATCACCCAATTGGAGCTGGCTGGGTTTTCTGCTCGCAAGCATGAGGTGTGGCTACAATCACAATTGGCTCGCCCGCTTTTCCTTGTGGCCATGGTTCTTATTGCTGCGGCCTTTACCATGCGCCATACCCGGTTTGGGGGGACCGGCGCAGCGGTGCTGGCAGCGGTTTTGTTGGGATTCAGTTTGTACTTCATTCGTAGTTTCGCACAGATTTTAGGGGAAAACGGACAGATCCCCGTGTTGCTCTCGGCATGGGCGGCTCCCTTGGCAGCCGTGCTTTTGGGTCTTGGGTTGCTACTGCGGACGGAAGATGGATAGCGCGCGGCAACTTTGGCGACTATGGGCCAGCGTGCTGGTCTTTGTCTTTTATGCATTGAGCGTTTCAGCTCAGGACGTCGCGCCAATGGGTCCGGCTGTTCTGGTGGCAGATGATATCCAGATCACTGTGCACAGACGTTTGATTGCGACAGGCAACGTCGAGGCATTTCAAGGCCAGACCCGGCTGACCGCGACAGCCATCGCCTATGATCCGGACACCGGGCGGTTGACTGTGACCGGTCCAATTTCCATTGACGATGGGACCGGATTCAGGATTCTCGCCGATCAGGCGGAACTGAGCCGCGACATGCAAAACGGGCTGCTCCTGGGCGCGCGCCTTGTGCTGAACGAACAATTGCAGCTTGCCGCTGTACAGGCCAGCCGGGTCAACGGACGCTACACCCAGCTTTACAAGACGGTGGTCACCTCCTGCACCATTTGCGCCGACGACCCGCGCCCGCCGCTGTGGCAGATCCGCGCCAAACGGGTTGTCTATGATGAGCAGGGCCAGCAGATCTACTTTGATCACGCACAGTTGCGCATTCGCTCTGTCCCAGTGTTTTACTGGCCGCGCCTGCGGGTGCCGGATCAGAAACAGACACGGGTCACAGGCGTGCTGCTTCCTGAAATACGCTCGGATTCACGGCTTGGGACGGGCTTCAAGCTGCCCTATTTCATCGCGCTCAATCCGCACCGCGACCTGACACTCACGCCGTACCTGTCCAACAACACCCGCACCCTCGAATTCCGGTACCGCGAAAAATTCGTGCGTGGAGAGATCATTTTTGAGGGCGCCGTGTCCAAGGACGAACTGCTGCCCGATGACACCCGCGGATACCTGTTTGCGGGGGGGCGGTTTGATGTGAAACGGGACTTCCGGCTGCAATTCGATGTCGAGTTGGTGTCGGATGACGCTTACCTGTCCGACTATGACTATTCCGACCGCGACCGTCTGGACAGTCAGATCCAGATCAGCCGGGCGCGCCGTGATGAATTTATCCGGCTGTCCTACATCAACCTCAAATCCCTGCGCGATGACGAAGACGACAACGTTCTGCCTTCGAACGTGATCGAGGCGCTCTATGAAAAACGGTTGTTTCCCAGCGCGCTTGGCGGCGAGTTGCGCCTTGCGGCTGAGGCTCATGCCCATGATCGCCCGTCTTCGGTCGACTTTGACCAAAATGGCGACGGTGTGGTCGACGGCCGCGATATATTGCGTCTCAACGTCGAGGCCGAATGGCTGCGCACGTTCCAGATCGGTGGTCTGCAAGCGCAAACACGTCTGGGCATCGTCGGGGGCGTGTACGAGGTGACCGATGATGCAACGTCGCCTGAAGATGAAAGCGAACTGTCGCCGACCGCTGCGCTGATCCTGCGCTATCCCATGGTCAAGCAGGGCGGGGACGGCGCACGCCACATCCTTGAACCTTTCGCGCAATTGGCCTGGATTGGCGGCGACACGCTGACCACCCCCAACGAAGAAAGCACGCGGGTCGAATTTGACCAGGGCAACTTTCTGAGCCTGTCCCGTTTTCCCGCGCCGGACCGGCGTGAGCGTGGCTGGTCCGCCGCAATTGGCGCCACCTGGTCCCGGATTGACCCGGACAGCTGGTCTATGAGCGTCACCGGCGGCCAAATCCTGCGGCAGGACGCACAACCCGACTTTACCTCAAGTTCGGGGCTGTCGGGCACCCAATCCGATTTTCTGCTGAGCGGCCAGTTGCGCCTGAAGGGCGGTCTTGCTTTGACCGGACGCACCCTTTTTGACGACAGTTTTGACGTCACCAAGGCCGAACTGCGCGGCAATTGGAGCAATCAGCGGCTGAATGTCGGTGGCAGCTATATCTGGATCGATGAGGACCCGGCGATTGAACAGTTCGACGACATCGGGGAAATCAAATTTGACGGGATATACCGGATTGACCGGAACTGGACCGTTGGCTTGGACATGCGTTACGACATCGTAGCAGGGCGGACTGCCACAGCCGAGGCCGGACTGATCTACCAGAACGAATGTGTGCGCGTCGGCGTGCGCGTCAAACGCAGCTTTGCAGACTCGACAACTCTTGAGCCCTCCACCAGTCTGGGGTTAACAGTGTCCCTGAACGGGTTCTCGATGAATACCGGTGAGCGCGTCGAAGCAAGATCATGCGGAAAGCATACGAAATGAGCAGTCAGACAATCGTAAAATCACTCCAGGTGAAATGTGCCATTGGTGCTGTCGCGCTGATGACCTCATTTGGCGTGGCTCAAGCGCAGAATCTGTTCGCTCCTATTGCCAAAGTCGACGAGGCGGTGATCACGGAATTCGAAGTCGAACAACGTATCCTCTTTTTGCAGGCTTTGAACGCTCCAGGCGGTACGCGCGCCGAAGTCATCGAGGAGTTGATCCGAGACCGCCTGCGCCTTGCAGAAACTTCGCAACTCGGCGTTTCTCTTACGCCCGATGAATTGGAAGCAGGGATGACCCAGTTTGCGTCCCGTGCCGAACTCAGCTCCGAAGAATTCATCGCCGCTCTGGAAGAAGGTGGGATCGCCGCAGAAACCTTTCGCGACTTTGTGGCCTCTCAACTGATCTGGCGCGACTACATTCGTGCCCGGTTTGGCGGCCGGGTGCAGATCAGCGAACGCGAGATTGACAGCGCCGTCGCCGGGGGCACGACCATCAGTGGCATTCAAGTGCTCGTGTCCGAAATTATCATCCCGGCCCCACCCGAGAATGCTGAGCTGGTAATGGAACAAGCGGAAGTGATTGCGCAGAGCACCAGTGAGGCCGAGTTTTCCGATTTCGCGAGCCGCTTTTCAGCCACTGCCTCCCGCGACGATGGTGGACGCCTGCCATGGACAGCGCTCACCGATCTGCCGCCGGTGTTGCGGCCCCTTTTGCTGGCGCTTGGTCCAGGTGAGGTCACAGCCCCTCTGCCCATCCCCGATGCGGTTGCCCTGTTCCAATTGCGCGACATACGCGAAACCGGATCGCCCAGCCGCACGTTTTCAACTATCGAATATGCAGCCTACTACATTGCCGGTGGCCGTTCGCCTGAAGGATTGAGCCGCGCCCGCGAGGTTGCGGCGCAGGTTGACCGCTGTGACGACCTCTACGGCGTCGCAAAAGGCGAGCCGGCGACAAACCTCGAACGCGGCAGCTTGGCTCCCAAAGACATCCCAGCAGACATCGCCTTTGAACTCTCCAAGCTCGATCCTGGTGAAATCTCCTACACGCTGACCCGCTCAGAGGGGCAAACGCTTGTCTTTTTGATGCTATGCGGACGCAGCCCAGTGTTGGAAGAGGATCAAGAGATCGACCGTGACGCCATCGAAGATCAACTGCGCAACCAACGCCTGACCGCATTTTCCGACAACCTGCTGAAACAGCTGGCCGCCGAGGCGACGATCACCGTTTTCGAATGAGTACGCCTCTGATCGCAATCAGTTGTGGCGAACCCGCAGGCATCGGGCCCGAGGTTGCAGCATCCGCTTGGGCCGCTTTGCGCCAAGAGGTGACGATGCTTTGGATCGGCGATCCGCGCCATTTGCCTGCAGGCGTTCCGGTTGCAGAGATTGAGACGCCAGACAAGGCCGCTCAAGTGTGCGCTGATGCCCTGCCCGTTCTGCGCCACGACTTTGCCGCGCCTGTCCAGCCCGGCCAAGCCACCCTAGAAAATGCCCAAGGCGTCATCGACGTCATTGCGCGCGCCGTGGACCTTGCACAAACGGGCGTTGTGTCTGCCATCTGCACTGCGCCCATCCACAAAAAGGTGCTTATGGACGGTGCCGGGTTCGCATATCCGGGTCATACTGAATACCTTGAAGCCCTCACAGATGCGCCGCGTGCCGTTATGATGCTGGCAAGCGACGCGCTGCGCGTTGTACCCACCACCATCCATATCGCGCTTGAAGAGGTACCCCGCGTCCTCACACCCGACCTTCTGCGCCACACCATCGAAATCACGGACCACGGCCTGCGCACGCAGTTCGGAATCGCAAAGCCCAAGCTGGTTGTGGCGGGCCTGAACCCACACGGGGGCGAAGGCGGCGCCATGGGGCGGCAAGAACTCGATTGGATCGTGCCGCTCGTGGCCGAGGTCGCAGCCTCTGGCACAGACGTTACAGGCCCATGGCCGGGTGACACACTCTTCCATGCTGCGGCCCGTTCTGGCTACGACGCGGCGATCTGTATGTACCATGATCAGGCCTTGATCCCGATCAAGACGCTCGACTTTGATCGCGGTGTGAACGTGACGCTGGGCCTGCCGATCATCCGTACCTCGCCCGATCACGGCACGGCCTTTGATATTGCTGGCAAAGGGGTCGCCAATCCGACAAGTATGATCGAAGCGATCCGGCTGGCCGCAAAGATGGCAGGATCATGAGCGCCATCGATGATCTTCCTCCGCTGCGCCAGGTGATTGCGGATCACTCGTTGAGTGCGCGCAAATCGCTGGGCCAGAATTTCTTGCTGGATTTGAACCTCACGGCCAAGATCGCGCGACAGGCTGGCGATCTGAGTGGTACAGACGTGCTGGAAATCGGTCCCGGCCCCGGCGGTCTCACGCGTGGGCTGCTGTCCGAAGGCGCGCGCAAAGTGCTGGCCATTGAAAAAGATGCCCGTTGCCTGCCGGCGCTGGAAGAGATCGCCGCCCGCTATCCGGGCCAGCTGGACATCATCGAAGGTGATGCGCTTGATATCGATCCGCTGGCTCACCTGACGCCGCCAATCCGTGTTGCAGCCAACTTGCCTTACAATGTGGGTACCGAACTGCTTGTGCGTTGGCTCACGCCCCCCACTTGGCCGCCATTCTGGCAATCGCTGACGCTGATGTTCCAACGGGAAGTGGCCGAACGGATTGTGGCAACGCCGGGGTCCAAGGCCTACGGTCGTCTGGCTGTTCTGGCCCAATGGCGATGCGATGCGCGGATTGCGATGTCTTTGCCGCCCGAAGCGTTCACGCCACCCCCAAAGGTCTCAAGCGCGGTGGTGCACCTGACCGCCCTTCCCGCCCCAAAATTTGAGGCCGACCCGGACGTGTTGTCCCGCGTGGTCGCCATGGCCTTTAACCAGCGGCGCAAGATGCTGCGCGCAGCCCTTAAAGGGCTGGGTGCTGATATCGAAGACAGGTTACATGTCGCAGGTATCAAACCGACCGAGCGGGCTGAACAGGTGCCGATTGAAGCGTTCTGTGCGCTGGCGCGGGCGGTGGCCGCCCGCTAAGGCACTTATTCCGCCGCTTCGGGGGCTGTACCGCCGTCTTGTACTGGCTCTGAGGCATCGTCCGCTTTGGCTGCGGGCTTGTTACGCGGTTTGCGGCTGCGCGGTGGTTTTGGCTTGGGTTGGCTTTCTGGTGTCTCGACCAGACCACTCTCGCCGTCCGCCTCAACGATATCAGGCTGCGGGGCCAGCGCAGGATCAGCACTCGGCTCGCTGGCGGCCTCTTGCTTGTGAGCGTTGCGCTCCCGGTCTCGTTCGGCCTGACGGTCACGATCTGCCTGGCGTTCGCGGTTCTGACGCTCTTGTTCTTCGCGCCGCGCATCTATTTCTCGTTGCGCTTCGCTCAGCAGACGCAGGTAATGTTCGGCGTGCTGTTGGAAATTCTCTGTGGCGACCCGGTCGCCAGACAGTTGCGCATCGCGCGCCAACTGATTGTACTTGTCAATGATCTGCTGGGGCGTGCCGCGCACTTTGCCCTCTGGACCTGAACTGTCAAAGACACGGTTTATGACGTTGCCACCGCTGTTGTTATTGTTGCGGTTGCGATTGTTCTTAGACCGTGACCGTGATCTCGAAGATTTCATGAAAGTATGTTCCGCTCTCAGCGTGTCATTTTTTGATCAACCGCGGCACGTCTTTGCACCAGTTCAAATTGTCTCGGCGATCTTGAGGATAGGATGCCACGATATTACACGACCCTCGGCCTTGGCATCTTCGCAATGAATAAGCATGACATTGGGGCCGGGACAAGTCCAAAAGGTGACTATTGGCCATTTTTGGCGGGCTTAAGCCGGATTTCTTGCAACCAAAACGCGAGGTCGGCCATCCAGATCGGGCAAGAGCCGTACATCGCCCCACCCTTCTGCGTCAAAGATGGCGCGGACGTCCGCCCCCTGTGTTGACCCGAATTCACAGATGACCCGACCTTGAGACGTCAGGTAGCTGCCCGCAAGAGCGGCAATCTCGCGGTAAGCCGACAGACCGTCACCCTCATCCGTGAGCGCCATGCGCGGTTCATGATCACGCAATTCCGGCGCGACCTCGTCCATTTCAAAGACTGCAAGATAGGGCGGGTTTACGACGATCAGATCAAAACGCCCCTCGACGGGATCAAACCAGCTGCCATTGAGAATCTGTGCACGCTCCGCAACCTCGTGCATCACTGCATTCGCACTCGCCTGAAGACAGGCCACTTCGCTCAGATCAACGGCAACCCCATGCGCATCCGGGCGTTCGGCCAATAAAGTGACCAGCAAACAGCCCGATCCGGTGCCAAGATCAAGCACTCGGGAGAAATCTTCTGCCAAAGCCGCCTCGATTACGGTTTCTGTTTCGGGGCGCGGGTCAAGAACATCCGCGCTGACCTTGAAGCTGCGTCCGTAAAACCCGCGCTTGCCGATCAAATGACTGACAGGGACGCGCACAGCGCGCAATGACACAAGATTGTCGTAGCGTTCGGCAATGTCCGGCGCGATATCCTCGGGCGCGATCAAGGTGACACGCGCTGCATCCACTTGCGCCGCGTGGGCCAGAAGCACGCGCGCATCGCGCGCAGGATCAGGCACACCAGCGGCACGCAAGCGGGCTGTCGCAGCCACCATGGCTTCGGCGGCGGTGGTCACGTGCCCATCTCCGCCATCAAACGTGCCTGTGCGTCTGCAGTCAGCGCATCAATCACTTCGTTCAGATCGCCCTGCATGACCTGATCCAGCTTATAAAGGGTCAGGTTGATGCGATGATCTGTCATGCGGCCTTGGGGAAAGTTGTATGTGCGGATGCGCTCAGAGCGGTCACCCGACCCCACCTGGGCGGCCCGATCTGCTGATCGTTCACTGTCCACCCGGCCCCGTTCAAGATCATAAAGGCGGGCACGCAGAACCTGCATCGCCTTGTCACGATTGCGGTGTTGGGATTTTTCGCTGCTGGTCACCACGATGCCGCTGGGCAAATGGGTGATACGCACAGCGGAATCGGTTGTATTCACGTGTTGGCCACCGGCGCCGGACGAGCGCATGGTATCAATGCGAATATCATTGGCGTTAATCTCGATGTCGACTTCTTCTGCTTCGGGCAGCACCGCAACCGTTGCGGCGGAGGTGTGAATGCGCCCCCCGCTTTCCGTGCTCGGCACCCGCTGTACCCGGTGCACACCGGATTCGTATTTCATCCGGGCAAAGACGTTTTGCCCCGTGATGTGTGCGACGACTTCCTTGATACCACCCAATTCGGTCGCCTGCTCTTCGATGATGTCAACTTTCCAGCCCTGAGCCTCAGCATAGCGCAGGTACATCCGCAGCAAATCGCCCGCGAACAATGCCGCCTCATCGCCCCCTGTGCCCGGACGAATCTCAAGCATTGCAGGGCGCGCATCGGCTGCGTCCTTGGGCAACAGCGCAATCTGCAACGCTTCTTCGGCGGCAGGCAGCGCCTGGGTCAAACGCTCCACCTCTTCCTGAGCAAGTTCAGCCATATCTGGATCGCTCAACATGGCCTTGGCATCATCAATCCCTTCGACCAGCCCGATGTAATCCTCAATCTGCGCCACAACGGGTTTTAGATCGGAATACTCCTTGGCCAGTGCCGCAATATCGCCGGACCCATCAGACATGGCCGCCTCAAGGTACTGAAAGCGGTCTCTTATCTGGAATAGGCGGTCCTGTGGGATCATGGGCCGGGTGTGCGACAAGGTGGGGCTTTGGTCAAGGGGCGGACTGTGCTATAATCAGTTCATGCTACGCGCCATTTTTCTCACCGCTCTTATGGCCAGCCCTGTTCTGGCTGATGTTACGTCACCTTCTGGCAAAACGGTTGAATGTTATTGCACTGACAAGCAACGCAATCGGGTTGAGCTGGGCGAAACCGTTTGTTTGCAAGTGGATGGGCGCATGTTTATGGCCCAATGCCAGATGTCACTAAATGTGCCCATGTGGCGCGAAGTGCAAAAAGGTTGCCTCAGTTCCTCACTTGATGGTGGCGACAACCTGAGTGAGCCGGGCGGCATTAACCCCAAGATCTGACCTGCCGAACCGCGAGCGGCCAAACAGCTTGAGCGTCCCGTTTTCGAACTGCACGGTGGTGTAGTCAGGAAAGCCCCAAAGCTGTGATCGGGTCACATAAGTCACCAACCCATCTTCCAGTGACCCTGCCAGAAGCTGAGTGCGTGGCAACGCCCGCATTACGTTGTCTGTTTTTTCAAATCTGGCAGTGTCTGCGGCGAGTACGCGGATTGCCCCGATGGCAAAGGTGGCATCTGCCGTGGCCTCAATCGGTTGATGCCAACGCACCGCATCCGATGGTGCAAAGCGTATATATACAACCAGAAGAACAACAAATAATACAATAAAGCCAGCTATATACATGGCAACCTTCATCTCTAAACCTCTGGAAAATCACCGATAGGTCACGCCTGGCAGAATGCACAGTAGCTCGTAAAGGATATTGGCCCCAGTCAGCGCCGTGTTGCCGCTGGTGTCATATGGCGGGGATACTTCCACCAGATCGCAGCCGACCACGTTGATCCCGCGCAGGGCCCGTATCAATTGAAGTGCCTGTGGCGTCGTCAGTCCAGAAATTTCAGGCGTGCCGGTACCGGGGGCAAAGGCGGGATCAAGGCTGTCGATATCATAGGTAATGTATGTCGGTACGTCGCCGATATCGCGACGGATTTCTGCACCCAGTGCACCCAGATCCCGACCCCAGAACTCATGCGCCGGGAACTGCTGAAAACCCCAACCAGTCGCCTCGGTAAAATCTTCGGCTGAATACCCGGTGCCCCGCAGCCCAATCTGATACGTCTTAGCCGGTTGGATCAGACCCTCTTCGTAGGCACGGCGGAACACGGTGCCATGGCATTCCCGCTCGCCAAACATTTCATCATTTACGTCCGCATGGGCATCCACATGGACCAATGCCACAGGCCCATGGCGCCGGGCGATACTGCGCAATATGGGCAAAGTGATGGAATGATCCCCTCCGATTGCGACAGGCACGGCATCGTTCTTCAGGATCGCATCATAACTATTTGAAATAATGCGCAAACTGTCGGATAGGGAAAAGGTGTTGATGGCCAGATCGCCAATGTCTGCGATCTGAAGACTGTCGAAAGGTGCCGCCCCCGTTTGCAAGTTGTAGGGCCGGATCATGGCTGATTCATTGCGGACTTGTTTAGGGCCAAACCGAGTGCCCGAGCGCCATGACGTTCCGATGTCGATGGGTACACCCAGAATGGCCACGTCAAGCTTGTGCAACTCATTGCTGCTGGGCAAGCGCATAAATGTCCCGGGTCCGGAAAAGCGGGCCAGGTCGTTGCCGCTTAGCGGTTGGTTCTTAGGCTCCACCACGCATCCTCCAGCCCAATAACTGGCACAGTTCCACAGCCACATGCGCCCCGGCAATGGCCGTCGCACCCGTTGTGTCAAAGGGAGGCGACACTTCAACCACATCGCCCCCCTGAATGTTCACCCCAGCCAGACCGCGCAACAAGGCAGCAGCCTGTGCAGAGCTAAGGCCACCCCAAACCGGCGTGCCGGTTCCGGGGGCAAAGGCGGGATCAAGGCCATCAATATCAAAGCTCAGATAACATGGGCGATCCCCAACGATCTCGCGGGCACGTGCCGCTGCTGCCTCGGGGCCAATGCGATGAAACTCTCGGGCATCGATGATATTGACGCCCAGCGTGTCCTCGTTGCTGGTACGAATGCCAATCTGCACAGAGGTGGCGGGATCGACGATCCCAGACTTCACAGCCTTGTAAAACATCGTGCCATGATCCACGCGGTCCATGTCGTCGTCGACCCATGTGTCCGTATGGGCGTCGATCTGGATCAGCGACATCGGACCAAACTTCTCCGCATAGGCCTTGAGAATGGGAAACGAGATATAGTGATCTCCGCCCAGCACGACGCTGGCGACACCTGCTTCAAGTATCCCCTTGATGTGAGCCGTCAAAAGGCCTGGGAAAGACGGCACATTGGCATAATCAAACGCCAGATCGCCATAATCCACAATCACCCGCTCGCTCATCACATCAAAGGGCCAGCCATAGGCTGGGTCCGGCGCTTGCAAGGCCGATGCCTCTCGGATCGCACGCGGTCCCAGTCGAGTGCCGGGGCGGTTCGTCACAGCCTGATCAAAAGGAACACCCGTAACGGCGATATCCACGCCACTCAGGTCTTTGCTATACCGGCGCCGCAAAAACGACGTCGCCCCAGCAAAGGTCAACTCAAATGACGGCCCCTTTAAATCGGTGCGCGTAAACGCGTGGTCCATCTCGTTCTTTGCATCTTCCAAAGCCATATGGTCAGGCGTCCTTCATCTTCTCTGATTCAAAAAAATCCCGGGGGAGGCGAAGCCGGGGGCAGAGCCCCCAATCAGGCGCGCGGTTGCGCTGTTTCGACCAGGCGGGCAAAGAACGACGCCCCAATCGGAGCAATCTCGTCATTGAAGTTGTACATGG
>NZ_FRFA01000027.1 GCF_900143535.1 Tateyamaria sp. Alg231-49
GACGTTTGAGCTCTTTCAGTTGGTCCGTCCCCATGCCTCCGTATTGCTTGCGCCAACGATAGAATGTCTGTTCGGTTATCTGCACCTGACGGATTGCATCGATGCGCGGCATTCCCTGACCGCACAATACCTCAACCTGCCGCAACTTCGTGACAATCTCTTCCGGCTTGTGACGTTTGATTCCCATGTTTGATCCTCCGTTTCCTAACTATAGGGGCGGACCGATTCAAAGGGGGAGGATCAGTAGGCGACGAACTCACACTTGCTGACATACAGTGTGGTCACATTCTTTTTAGGTATTACGATATCGGGATACGCCGTGCCGACTTGCCGAATGTGCAAGCCTATTACAAACGTCTCGCCGAACGGGCCGCCTTCCGAAAACATGTAATGCTCTCCTACACCGAGTTGAAAGTAGATTAACTCCAAGCTTTGTGTACTGTGCCCTCCAGTCGACGTCCGCTTCGGGCGGCGGTTTCAAAGGGTCGACGCACCAATGACCGCAGTGCGGAAAACCGGTCGATCGCTGCGCACGCCTCGGATGTCTCAGATGCGGACGAAACCGCCTGATGCTGGCGCAGCGAAATCAGTCTCCGAGAGATCGCCTCTTTTGGGGGCGTATCGCGGCATCGCAGCGTGATTTCCCGAGAGCGGACATTAAGCGCGGTGGAATAAGCCCAAATTGGAACAGGACGTTCGCTGCGTCGGCGTCGGATGTCTCACATGCGGGGCAAAGCGCCGGTTCGATGTAACCGCACAAATGGCTGTTTTTAAGCGCTATTCGGTTCTTCAAAATGGCTCAACCATGGATCACAAATCTCGAGGAGCGAAGCACCCGTTCTTTGTAAAAGGGGATGAACTTATACACCGAACTGGCTTTGTTTACGTCGAGCGTGGACTGCCAGCCCGACAACCACCGTTTGAAGCCGAGCTAGTGCGGGTCTCATTCGTTACCCTCTTATTTTGAGCTAACTTGGGTGGCACTCTCGCCTGCCAGAACTCAATCCTATTGCCTTGGCACATCTATTTCTCTGGCACATGCCGAATGGTGTGCCAAGGGTGTCGGTGCGCACTCGTTTTTGATATTCAAAAAAAAAGGAGATCACAATGAACCGAGCGGACAAAATCCTGCAGGGAATCGACAAATCCATGAAAGGCTTGGAGGTTGCTCCGTGGTTCAATCCGCTTGCCCCAAAAGCGCAGGGCTATAACATTCAGACACTAGATGTTTTCGACAACGTCGAGTTGATGAAGCGCGCCAAGTCCGACCCGGGTATTTCGCCAGACACCTATGGCAAGCTTGAGTCGGTCGACTATGTCGGTAGCGCCACGGAAATTGCTACCTTGGTGGACAGCGACGATTACGGGACGTTCGACTATGTCATCAGTTCGCATAATTTTGAACACTTGCCCAATCCGATTAAGTTTCTGCAAGGCTGTGCGACCATCCTCAAACCAGGTGGCAAATTGATCATGGCGCTGCCGGACGGGCGCGCTTGTTTTGACTATTTCCGCCCGCACAGTGAAACAGTTGACTGGCTGGAAGCGTTTCTGGAGGATCGCAAGCAGCCCATCGCGCGGCAGGTCTTCGCCTTCAACGCGTCCATGGCAAAATCCGCGCAAGGTAGCGTGAGGGAACGTTCCAGTATTGTTGACACCACCCCGGCCAGACAGATCGTAGCACGGCAGACTTTGGCTGGCCTTTGGTCGGAGTGGAAATCGGGCGCGGCAGACGTCGAGTATCGTGACACGCATTGCTCTGTATTTACGCCGGCGTCATTGCGCCTGTTGATCGAAGACTGCCGGACCTTGGGTCTGACCGGATTTCAGATTGTTGATATCAGCCCAACGGCAGGTGTCGAATTCATCGTGCATCTGAAATTGACAGGGCTGGATGCAGTTGTACGGGATGAAGCGGAGGTATTGGCGAGGCGCAGCGCGTTGATGCACGCGATTTGGGCCGACCATGCCATGCGCTATTCACCGTCTGGCAAAAGATCCGTGGCCTATGGCGAGGCGTTGCGCACGCGCAATCCTGTCAAGGTGTTTGTTGTTTGGCTCAGGCAGCTCAACCAACGCCGTCGCGCCGTGCGCCGTTACCGGCGCGCGCAAGGCAAAGAGTTATGAGCAGCCCCTCTTGAGTGGTCCAATTTGAAAGTTAATGCATGATTGGCCATTGGTCCGTATAGACGATTTCCTCTGGAGCCGGAGGGCGATACCCACAACGATGAGCGGCGCACATGGGTCGCGATCTATTCGTACTGTACGGTTCTCTGTGCCAGTTGGGTCATCTCGAAGAAAACAACCCTGATGAATTGGCAAGCCAATATGTGGATATCAGGACCACTCATCCGAAAATGAATGTCTTTGTTGAGTGTTGCGGCACTGACTACTTCCATGTCTTCCATGTCGAGAAAATTGGGCTGGGCCTTTTGGTTGCAGCGTGAGCCACCGGCACGAACGCATTTGAACCGTTAACTGCCATTCGCGCAAAGCGCAGCATTTGGCAAAATTGGCTCTGAGCGGACGTTCGCGGAATTTGACTAAGCGACTGCTCTGCGGACAATGCAGACCATAGCTACTGTCCCCAGGGCGACTAATTGACAAACGCCAAAAGCGTCTAGGCTGGCGTTTGCGGTCCGAGGATTGGTGCGCCCGAACATGAATGGGCCAGACTGGCTTCATTGCATGGAATTCAACTTCACAATGTATTCTGGCGAGATGGGCGTCCACGCAAGCCCTCTGGCAGTTGGTTGCCAGTGCAATAGTCCGCAGCCGGTTTCCAATCCTCAGTTATTTCAACCCACATCCATTGAAGCTCTTTTGCAAGCCGTGGATGCGTGTTTGGTTTGGCGTGCAACATGGAGCCATCGAAGTGCAAACTCCGCGCCTTGGATTTGAAGCAAGCCCATTGGATGAAACTGTGATCAGGCAGGCCCTGATTGGATGGCTTCCCAGTGATCACCCATGGCAACGATACAAGATGTGCCATTTGCGTAGTTCTGCACAATTATCCAGTCGCCATTCCTGCTAGCAACCCAGACTTCCAACGTGGTCTCTGGATCGCGCAGGCCGATGCCCTGGCGTTCAGCACCCAGAACCTTCGTCAACATGTTCATCATGCGCGCTCGATCATCGCAACTGACATCGGTCATGTAAGCGTTGGCAAACGCTGGTATCGTCATTGAAACAGTAAACGACAAAAGCAGTCTCGTGATCATGAAATCACCATAGATTGGTCGGGTTTTTTGTAACAGTATCATGACATCCAGTGGACGAAAGTGTCATCACAAGCGCTTTTTACGTTTGGGCATGGCCACGGATGAAGCAGCCACTGTCGCAAATCCGTTTCGCAAACGTCAAGAAACTGAATCAAAACCGACACACGAGTGTAGCTTGCCGCCATTATTAGACCCTCAAACATGGGGGCGATATGCTAGAGATCCGCGCGCTGACAAAGCGATTTGGTGAGGTCACGGCCGTTGATGCGGCCAACATCTCCGTAGACAAACCAGCAATGATTGGGATCATTGGCCGCTCTGGAGCAGGCAAGTCCACACTCTTGAGAATGGTCAACCGCCTTAGCGATGCCACCAGTGGAACCATCACGTTCGAAGGCCAAGAGGTCAGCACGCTGCGAGGCGCAGCCAAACGGGATTGGCAGTCGCGATGCGCGATGATTTTTCAGCAGTTCAATCTGGTGCCACGTATGGACGTGGTGTCGAACGTACTGCACGGCACGCTGAACAAACGTTCGACCCTGGCGACAATGTTCAATCTGTATCCGCAATCGGACATTCACAAAGCCATCGAAATTCTCGACCGGCTAGGCATCGCCGAGCAAGCTCCGAAACGCGCCGAAGCGCTTTCGGGCGGTCAGCAGCAACGCGTCGCCATCGCTCGGGCGTTGATGCAGGATCCTAAGATCATTCTCGCTGATGAACCCATTGCCTCGCTCGATCCGATGAACGCTCAGGTCGTGATGCAAGCGCTGCGCCGGATTCACGAAGAAGACGGGCGCATGGTCATTGCCAACCTGCATACGCTCGACACAGCGCGCCGCTATTGTGATCGCGTGATCGGGATGCGGGACGGACGGATCGTTTTCGATGGCACGCCAGAGCAACTCACCACCGGTGTTGCGCGGGACATTTATGGTGCCGGTGCCGACTTCTCGGAAGCCGCCACATCCACAGAAATCGAAACACTGGACAGACCAGAGGTTCGCACAGCGGAAGCATACGTCTGAGCCAGCCGCCACCCGCGCCTTTCGCGGGCCACCTTCATCTCATATAACGGAGAAAACGATGAAAAAGACTCTCGCATTGGCGCTTGCCGCCACAACTGCCCTGAGCGGCGCTGCCTTCGCTGAAGGCATCAAAGAATTCCGCATCGGCATTCTGGGCGGTGAAAACGCCCAAGACCGTCTGACAAACAACCAATGTCTGGCGGAGAGAGTGACGGACGCCATCGGTGTTCCAGTGAAAATGTTCGCGCCTGCTGACTACAACGGCGTGATCCAAGGCATCCTTGGTGGCACCATTGATCTGGCTCTGCTCGGCCCATCATCCTATGCGGCGCTGCACATCGCAGACCCTGACGCGGTTTCCCCAATCATGGTCAAGGTTAACTTGGATGGTTCCATCGGCTATCACTCCATCGGTTTCGCCCGTGTCGATAGCGGTCTGAAGAGCCTTGAAGATGTTCAGGATAAAGTCTTCGGCTTTGGCGACCCGAACTCGACCTCTGGCTATCTGATCCCATCCATCGAAATCCCAGAAATCACCGGTGCGAGTATGGAAAGCGGTGACTACTTCGGTGAAGTCCGGTTTACCGGCGGTCACGAGCAAACCATCCTTGCGGTTAAGAATGGCGATATCGATGCTGGTGTGACCTGGGCAGATGGCCAAGGCAACTGGGAAGACGGCTACAATTTCGGTGCGCTGCGCAAGGCCGTGGATGCCGGGCTGGTAGACATGAACGACCTTGTGGAAATCTGGAGATCCAAGCTGATCCCGGGTGAGCCCATTGTCCTGCGTAACGCACTGCCAGATGACGTACGTGCCTCTGTCACCGAGATTATCGACACACTGGGCGAAACAGACCCTGAATGCGCCTACGGCGTCGGCGGCGGTGAGATCCAAGGTTTCGACCCCATCACCCACGAGGCCTATATTTCCATCGTCGAGGCCCGCAAAGCCAAGATCGGCGGCTAAGTCATTTTCAAGTCGTTTCCGGCAGGCCTTTGTGCCTGCCGGTATTTTTGTATCCGGGGACAGAATGGCTGACATTTCTCTAAGCGGTGGACCACGCGCTGTCGACAATATCCAATCGAGCTATTTGGAGCAGGTGCAACGGCGCAGATTGTACGGTGGACTTACCCTCCTGATCTTTATCGTTTTGATGGCCGCTGGATTCAATGTGGCTGACAGCCGAAATGCTGGCGGCTTCTGGGACGGCCTGCACCAGATCGGCGATTATCCATCCGAGGTCTTGTCGGAAGCTTGGGACAAGCGCGCCGATCTGCCTAGGTTGATCGCCAAGTACTTCCCCGCGCTTGTCGAAACTATAAACATCGCCGCTGTCTCAACTCTGATCGGCGTCGCGGGCGGCATCATTTTGTCTTTGCTTGGAACGCGCGGTTTAGCTAAATGGCCCCGTCTTATCCCGCTCTTTCGTCGCATCTCGGACATCATGCGTGCCGTGCCCGAAATCGTGATCGCGCTTGTGCTGATCTTTATCCTTGGCGGCGGGCCAGTCCCTGCGATGATCGCCATTTCCATCCATACGGCGGGCGCACTTGCCAAAATGTTTTCGGAGGTGGCCGAAAATGCCGATTTGAAACCGGTGGAGGGCCTTTCCTCAACAGGGGCGACATGGTCTCAGCGTATGATGCTTGGTGTCTTGCCGCAGGTCGCACCGAACTACGTTAGCTATTCATTGCTGCGCTTTGAAATCAACATCCGAGCGTCAGCCATCCTTGGCTTTGTGGGGGCTGGCGGCATCGGGTACGAGTTGCGCAATGCCATGGGATGGGGCGCGGGCCGTTTCGATGAGGCCGCAGCCATCTTCATCCTGCTATTCAGCACGATCGTCTTCTTCGATCAGGTGTCCAGCCGCTACCGCAACCGTCTGACAGAGGGGCAAGGCCAATGACCGCGACCGATCTGAGCCCGACCAAACAGGAAGCGGACAAACTGTTCCAGCGCAAGCGCCTGATCGGCTTCGGCATCCCCGCGGTTGTCTTTGCTTATCTAGTTTATATCTTTTTCGCGTTCGATATCTCCGGTCTCGCCGGGCGTGCCAATCTCGATAACGCGGTCACGCTGGCTTCTGACAGCTGGTCGCACAAGATTCACGTCACACGAGACAATCGCTCGGGCGAGATCACCTATGCGTTCGAAGGCGAACGCAAGGGGCGTTACCCTGCGGGTCAACGACCAGATTGGGTGAGCGGCGACGAGATCATCGAAATCGATCTCGGTGCGGATCACGTGGTCCGTTACCTGCCTGAAAATCGAACCGAAATTGAGGTCCCAGGCTTTCCCAAGATCGAAGTGCAGGCTGAAGGACGCAGCCTGACCAACAATTTGCCAGACGATCTGCCGGAATGGATTTCTGCCTCCAACCGAAGGATCGGGATCACAACGGAAGAAGGGCGGATCACGCTAACAGGCGCTCGGACAGAGGTGTTTAACTATTTTCCCGGATGGGAACTTTTCTGGTTCACGCTGGACAGCCCGTACTATGGCCACAGCATTGGTTCGATCCTTTTTGGGGAACGCCTCGACCCAGCACGCAGCAACATAACCGGTGCAGTGTCAGATTGGTGGAACAACAAAATGTGGCGGCATAAAGATGTCGCCTGGGCTATTGGTGAAACAATCCTGATGGCTTTCTTGGGAACAATGGGGGCCGCGATGTTGGCGTTGCCGCTTGCCTTCCTCGCAGCGAAACGTTTCACCCCGATTTTGCTGCTACGCGCGGTAACTCGTAGGCTTTTTGACTTTGTGCGGGGCGTTGATGCATTGATCTGGACAGTCGTCCTGGCCCGCGCGTTTGGCCCTGGCCCACTGACGGGAACTTTGGCGATCCTCATTACCGACACCGGCACTTTCGGCAAAACATTTTCAGAGGCGTTAGAGAACGTGGATCAAAAACAGATTGAGGGGGTTTCGTCCACAGGTGCAAAACCTTTGCAACGATATCGCTTTGGCGTGATCCCGCAAGTGGTGCCGGTTCTACTGGCCCAAATCCTTTACTTCCTTGAATCTAATACGCGGTCGGCGACGATCATCGGTGCGATCACCGGCGGTGGTATTGGCTTGATGCTAACTCAAGCAATCCAAACTCAGAAAGATTGGGAAGAGGTCGCCTACTACATTGTTCTTATCATTGTCATGGTGATGTTCATGGACTGGTTCTCTGGCTGGCTCCGCGGCAAGCTGATCGGGCGTAAAGACTGATGTCACGCCTCAAATCGGACGTGCCGTTCATCCACCCCGAGTGTGAGATTACCGACAGCCAGTTCGGTGCTTATGTAGAGATCGGCAAAGGAAGCCGTATCGCGCATTCAAATTTGGGCGATTATTCCTACTGCGATCGATACGCGGACATCGCCAATGCACGTATCGGGAAGTTTGCCAATATTGCGTCGTTTTGCCGGATTGGAGCGACCGATCATCCTTTGCACACGGCTTCACTACATCATTTTTTGTATCGATCTGATGAGTATTGGGATGACGTCGATCGCGACGCAGTCTTCTTTGCACATCGGAAATCGCGGACCGTATCCATTGGCCATGACACATGGATTGGTGCGGGTGCTATGGTGAAACCAGAGGTTACGCTCGGGCATGGTGCCGTCGTCGCGGCCGGGGCCGTGGTAACAAAAGACGTCGACCCTTACACAATCGTTGCCGGGACACCTGCGAGGCTACTGCGATTGCGACAACCTCGCGCCATCGCGGATAGGTTGATTGTTTTGGCTTGGTGGGATTGGCCGCACAACGCTCTCAATAGTGCTTTGCAAGACTTTCGGTCCATGAGGGCAGAGGCATTCTTAGAAAAGTACGAAGGTTAGATACTGCGAAGAAATACTTCGTACAAATTTCGCTGCAGAGTTCCAGAGTAGTCACGAATTCATCGGGCATTCCAATCCTACGGAAACACCGATGCAGGAAGTGACGCCGTTCAGATTAATTCAGATCAGACCGCTATTTTTTGAACAAGCTTTTGAACAAGTTGTATAAAACGCCAATAAATCATGGCCTATGTCGGTCGAACCGTGAAGCTTCCCAAGCTTTAGTTGCGAGTTCGATTCTCGTTACCCGCTCCACGATCCACTTCATTCTAGCCTTTTATAATTAGTCTTTTTCCGGCTCCCTCCATGTGGGTTCCAGTTCAAGCCACCAGCGATCCGAGAACTTTTTCCGGAGCAATTTGCAGCATGTTCAGAGCACTTTCTCCGATGTAGGAAGGAAGGAGCCTGTTATGGCCAACACAAAATCGACCTCGATGCAGGTCGCGACAAACTGAAACACCGCCACCCGCCCTACTGCCAGCCGTCGTCCAAAGGCGTTGCCTTGTTGCTGTACAAAGGCAAGCGTCGCGACCAGTGGGGCCTGCGCGCACCTTTCCCCAGCGTGGGTTTGCCTCATTCCACAGATGTTCTTGTCACAGCCGCTCCAAACATTCATATTCGAATATAAGAATTACAAGGGAGAACTTTGATGCGCCAGTCACGCCGTACGTTTCTGAAAGGGGCCGCCGCAGTGCCATTTACCAGCGCCCTGCCACACATAACCCAGGCCAACGTGCCCCTTGGTTCGGCCACACTGACCACCGTCAGCGACGGCAGCCTTATGCTGCCCGGCAGTTTTATCTTTGAGCCCATGCCGAAGGACGAGCTGGCCCCGATCCTGACGGAGTACGGCATTTCGGGCGAACGCCTGACACCAGAATGCAATCTCGCGCTTTACCGCGATGGAACCAATACAGTTCTTTTTGATGTGGGCTCTGGCCCTGACTTCATGCCCACAGCGGGGACTATCATTGACGGCCTTGATGCCGCGGGGCTTGCGCCCGAGGATATCTCCCATGTCGTGTTCACTCACGCTCACCCCGATCACATCTGGGGGCTGTTGGACGATTTTGACGAACCGTTATTCTACGACGCGACCTACATGATGGGCCGGTCCGAATGGGACTATTGGTGGGATCCCGAAACCGTGAATTCCATTGGTGACGCGCGCGCCGCCTTTGCTGTGGGTGCTAAACGCCGGATGGAGGTGATCGAGGACAGCGTGCAGCTGTTCGACGATGGTCAGGAGATCCTGCCCGGCATCGCTGCCGTATCGACCCCCGGTCATACACCTGGCCACATGAGTTTTGAGTTGCGCAATGGCTCTGACAGTGCGCTGGTCATTGGGGATGCAATTGGCAACCACCACGTGGCCTTTCGCAAACCTGCGTGGATCAGCGGCTCTGATCAGGACGGCGATATGGCCGCGACGACCCGGAAGGTGCTGTTCGACCGGATCACATCCGAGCAAATGCAGGTTGTCGGCTTTCACCTGCCTCAAGGTGGCATGGGCCGCGTTGACAAGGATGCAGATGGGTACGTGTTCGTGCCGGGTGACGCATGATGCGTATTCTTGCCATCTTGAGCGCGCTTGTCGCCTTTCCCGCCCTCGCAAGCGAAGACATCGCAGATCAGTATCCTGGATCGATCCTTTACTCCAAACCGGTCGAGGTCATACCAAATGTCTGGTCCGCCATCGGCGCCACGGCGCCGCCGACCTATGAAAACAGTGGGCACAACAACAACCTCAGCTTCATCGTCACAGGTGATGGAGTGATCGTCGTGAACGGCGGCGCGGCCTACCTGTTGGCCAAGGCGCTGCATGATGAGATCAAAACGATCACCGACCAGCCCGTCAAATTGGTTATCGACGAAAACGGTCAGGGTCATGCCATGCTGGGTAATTCCTATTGGGCCGAACAGGGCGTGCCGATCCTTGCCCATGTCGATGCCGCGCATGAGATCGAAGAGAACGGCCACAACATTCTCGAGAACATGAAACGCTACAACCGCGACAAGGCCCAAGGCACCTTTGTCGCGCCACCCACGCAGACGTTCGAGGACCGCAAAGATATCGAAATGGGTGATTTCAGGATTGAGGTCTTGCATCTTGGCCCCGCCCATGGCCCCGGCGACACGCAGGTCTGGCTGCCGGACCAAGGCATCGTCATCGCGGGCGACATGGCGTTCCACGAGCGCATGCTGCCGATCTTTGCCGACACGATGACCGCGGACTGGATTGAGACGTGGGAGTGCTGTTTCGAGGCGCTCAACGCCACTTATGTGATCCCGGGCCACGGCCATCCGACCAACATGGATCAGGTACGCCGCTACACGCGCGACTACTTGGTCTATCTGCGGCAACAGGTCGGTGCGCATCTGGATGCCGGTGGCGATCTGGCCGACGCCTACTATGTCGACCAATCCCCTTATTCCCGCCTCGATACGTTCGAAGAACTGGCGACAAAGAATGCTGGTCGCGTCTACGAACAAATGGAGTTTGAGTAGGGTCCGCCCATTTGCGCTGTGTCAAAGCGCGCACGCCACAATGCTGGCACAGCAGGCGCAGGATGACGAAGACAGGAACTTGTGGTGCTGAACTCCCTGATCGATCTGTACGGTGACTCCGCAGTAATGTGTGCAGCGGGACTGCTTGTCGGTCTGCTGTTTGGAGCTGCGGCAGCACATTCCAAGTTCTGCTTGCGCGCCGCGACCGTCGAGGTGTCAGAGGGTCAGCCTGGGCCCCGCCTCGCTGTCTGGCTTGTGGCCTTCTTTGCTGCGCTCGTCACTGTGCAGGGAACCATTCTGGTTGGCGCGCTGGACACCAGTGATGCGCGCCAGCTGGCCGCCACGGGCAGTATGTCGGGGGCGATCATCGGTGGATTGATGTTCGGCGCAGGCATGATCCTTGCCCGCGGTTGCGTAAGCCGGCTGCTTGTGTTGTCGGCCACCGGGAACCTGCGGGCCATCGTGACCGGGCTGGTCGTAACAATCGTGGCGCAGGCGGCACTCAGCGGCGCGCTTTCACCCCTCCGTGAAACATTGGCCCTGCTGTGGACAGTACCCGGCGGATCCACGCGTAGTGTCATGACGACGCTGGGCATGGGCGTACCTTTGCTCACGGTCATAGCGGCGCTTGCCTTAATGGGAGCACTGATTTTCGGTCGCGCCCACCGCGTGCCCCTATCCGAACTTGCGGCGGCAACTCTTGTCGGCCTCGCGGTCTCTGTGGGCTGGGCGGCAACCTACGCCATCTCCCAGATATCTTTTGAAGTGATCGCTGTGCAGTCGGTCACCTTCACCGGGCCCTCGACGGACACACTCATGGCGCTGGTCACAGCCCCCGATGTCATTCCCAGCTTTGGCCTTGGTCTCGTGCCCGGCGTTTTCATCGGCGCCCTTCTGACCGCACTGATCAAGGGCGAGGCGCGCATCCAGCGTTTTGATGCGGACAGCCCGATGGAACGGTATCTGGTCGGCGGGGTTCTTATGGGTTTTGGCAGCATGCTTGCCGGTGGCTGCGCCGTCGGTGCAGGCATGGCCGGTGGTTCCATCATGGCACTGACAGCCTGGGTCGCAGTGTTTTGCATGTGGGTGGGCGCGATGATCACCCATCGTTGGATGTCATCACGCCCGCAAATGGTGCAATCGGTCTAGGGACTACTGCGCCGCCAGCGGACGTCGCGCCAACTGGCATTGGGTCCACAACTCTTCCAATGCGCCCACCAGCCGTTCCACATCCGCATCACTGTGCACGGGCGACGGTGTGATCCGCAACCGCTCTGTCCCCTTGGGCACAGTCGGATAGTTGATGGGCTGGATGTATATCCCATAGTCGCGCAACAACGTGTCCGAGATGAATTTACACTTAACCGGATCGCCCACCATCACTGGGATGATATGGCTGGGATTGTCGATATGCGGCAGGCCGATGGCATCCAGCTGTTCGCGCACCTGTGCCACGCGCGCCTCCTGGCTCTTGCGCTCTGCGGTGCTTTTTTTCAAATGTCGGATGGATGCCGCGCCTCCCGCCGCAACTGCAGGCGGCAAGGCGGTGGTAAAGATAAACCCGCTCGCAAAGGACCGTACGAAATCACACAGTTCGGTCGACGCGGCGATGTATCCGCCCATGACGCCAAAGGCCTTGCCCAATGTCCCCTCAATCACGGTGAGCCGGTCCATCAACCCTTCGCGCTCGGCCACGCCTCCGCCGCGTGGGCCGTAAAGGCCAACGGCATGTACCTCATCCAGATAGGTCATAGCGTTGTAACGGTCGGCCAGATCGCAGATTTCGGCAACTGGCGCGATGTCGCCATCCATGGAATAGACGCTCTCAAACGCGATCAGTTTGGGCGCGTTGGCGGGCAATGAGGCCAGTTTTGCCTCCAGATCGGCGAGATCATTGTGTTTCCAGATCACCCGCGCAGCTTTGGAATGGCGGATGCCTTCGATCATTGAGGCATGATTGAGCGCATCCGAAAGGATCGTCAGCCCAGGAATGCGCGCACCCAACGTACCCAGAGCTGCCCAGTTCGATACGTAACCTGACGTAAACAAAAGCGCCGCCTCTTTTCCGTGCAGGTCAGCCAATTCCGCCTCAAGCAGCACATGATCGTGAGTAGTGCCAGAAATGTTACGCGTTCCCCCTGCCCCAGCCCCAGTCCGGTCAAGAGCTTCGTGCATCGCGTCCAGCACCAGCGGATGCTGCCCCATGCCCAGATAGTCGTTGGAACACCAGATCGTTACTTCACCCGGGCCATTATGGCATTTGGCCGTTGGAAAGGCCCCGCGGTAACGCTCAAGTTCAGCGAACTCGCGGTAGTTGCCGCTGTCACGCAGCGCATCCAGTTCGGATCGGAAAAAATCGTTGTAGTTCATCAGTTCTCCACGGCGTCAGCGACGATGTCGGCCAAAAGCGCCTGCACCTTCTGCATCTCACCTTGTGGGTATTCACGATAGCCGACCATGACACCATCGGCGTTCTCAGCCACGAAGATACCATAGGGGCAATGCGCAATGTTCATCGGGTCCGCTTCCATCACCTCGCGTGACAGTACCGCCGAACAGAAGACGAAAATATCTGCCTCTTTGAACAGTTCCACGTCGCTGCCAACATCGGCACCGGTGCGGTTCAACATTTCGCCAGTGTGGCTGACATAGTCGATGACAAGGCCCTTGCCGACAATCGCGCTTTCTACAGCAAAGGTCGCGTCCTCAAAGTTGCCATCGAAGGGCACCGTGATGGCGGTTTCGGCATGGGCCGTGCTGGCAAGGCCCAGCGTTACGGCAAGAATAACCTGTCTCATTTTATCCTCCTGATCATGCCGCAGAATGACATGCGGTTGAGGGCGGCGCCTTGAGGTACATCAAGGCACCGCCGCAGTTTCAGACCGAAGCGCCAAACATGTCGGCGGTGATGCCCGCATACCAGCCTTCAGATTCCTCGTAGGTGGCCTTGCGCACATCTGCGGTTTCGCCTGTTTGCGAGATGAACCCGTCAACCTTGGCGATCTTTTCGTCCGTCGCTTCGTATGTGGCTCCGACCTTGACGCCATCATTTGTATCAATGAGCGACCAGCACGTGTTCGAGAACTTGGCTGGGAACACTTTGGAGCCCGTCAGTGCTCCGCGCACAGCGTTGGCACAGACCTTGGCCTGGCTGTTGGCGGAGAAGCCGGATTTTGGCATGTCGCCCTGCTGGCTGGCATCGCCAAGGACGTGGATGTCCGGGTCTGCCTTGGAGGACATGTCGGCCGCGTTCACCGGAGCCCAGTTGCCGTCCGTCACACCAGCGATCTCAGCGATGTGTCCCGCTTTCATGGCCGGGATAACGTTGCAGACATCGACCTTGGTCACTTCGCCGTCGATCGTCACGGTCATGGCCCCGGGGTCCACGGACACTTCGCCGCCACCAAAGTCTTCGCCGATCCAGTCGATCATGCCCGCGTAGTGATTGTTCCAGCCTTCCTGGAACAGTGCCATTTTCGAGAACTTTGGTTTCGGGTCAGCCACGATGATCTTGGCCGTTGGATTATTGGCCTTAAGGTAGTGCGCCACCATGGATACGCGCTCGTATGGTCCGGGTGGGCAGCGGTACGGGTTTGGCGGCGCCACCATGGCAAAGGTGCCACCTTCGGGCATCGCCTTGAGTTGCGCCTTGAGCAACTCGGTCTGTGAGCCGCCCTTGTAGGCGTGGGGCATCGCGTTCTGCGAGGTCAGGTCCCACCCCTCGACCGCACCATCGACAAAGTCGATGCCAGGGCTGAGGATCAGCTTGTCGTAAGCCAGGCTACCGCCGCTCGCGAGAGTTACAGTTTTGGCATCGCGGTCCACGCCCACGGCCCAGTCATGCACGACGTTCACGCCACCTGCGGCAAGCCCGCCATAGCTGTGGCCCAAGTCATCGATGTCTTTTACGTCACCAAGATAGAGGTTCGAGAAGAAGCAGGTGTAGTAGGTGCGCGTGGGTTCGATCAGGGTCACGTCGACCTCACCCTTGCTGTCCTTGGCAATGTAGCGGGCCGCTGTTGCGCCCCCTGCCCCACCGCCGATCACGATGACGCGCGGCTTTCCTTGCGCGCGCACCATTGGTGCGGCAAGGCTGGCTGCCATGACGGCAGAAGTTCCAAGGAACATCCTTCTATTAAAAGTCATTTCTGTCTCCTCCCTAAGGTTGCCTCTAATTTTCGAGGTCTTTGAAATATGCGGCGAGGGCCGCGATCTCTTCGTCTCCTAAACGCCCCGCAATCATCTGCATGACGGGGTGGTTGCGCTGTTTGTTCTTGTAGGCGTGCATGGCCACTACAAACTGATCTTCAGGCCAAAGTGTGATCGACGGGATGCCGTCGTCGCCACCGGCTGCCTGATGACACGTGGTGCATTCCCCGCTCAGATATTCGCCGTATTCGGGGTCACCGACTAGCGCGAGAATCGCAGGGTCGAGATCGTGATCAACCGCCTGCGCCGTTGGATCTGCCTCGGGGATGTTTGCGGGATTGTCCGAAAACTGGCGCAGGTACACGATCAGGTGCGCGCGGTCTTGTGCATCCTTCAGGCCCCGGTAGCTCATCCGTGTGCCGCTGGTCATAGCGCGTGGATTTTCAAGGAACACGTCAAGCGTGTCGGCATGCCATTCCAGTCCCCCCGCGCCCGCGCGCTGAAAACTCTTGGAGTATTTAAAGCCCTCAAGCCCAGCTGCCTTGCGCCCAAAAAGGCCATTCAGGTGCGGGCCAATCCGGTTCTTGGCACTGGCCCCGACCTGATGGCACCCCTTGCACTGTTGGAACACCTTCTCGCCCAGCTCAGCATCGCCAGTGTCGGCGTGGCTGGGCAACGCCATCAGCCCGACAAGGGCAAATGGCATCAGATATTGAAAAGCACGCACCGCGATTACTCCGCGAAGCTCGCCAGATAGGCAGTGATGGCGTCCAGATCCTCATCTTTTTTCAATCCGGCGAAGGCCATCTTGGTGCCTTTCATGTAGGACTTGGGCTTGGCGAGGAATGCTGCCATTTCCTCGGGTGTCCACACTTTGCCTTCCGCGTTGGCCTCGACAAACACGTTCGAATAACCGAAGCCCTCAACCGATCCCATTGTCCGGCCCATTACCCCATTGAGCTGAGGGCCCACCTTGTTCTTGGCTCCGTCACCGACCGCGTGGCAGGCCGAGCATTTGCGGAACACTTTTTCCCCATGCTTTAGCAGCGCGTCACCATCGTCGGCTGCAGCCACTTCGGTCGCTTCTGGAGCAGGTGCTTTGGCGGGTTTCGCCGCCGCTACCGGAATGAACGACGGGCCTGCGGCCGTGAAGGACGGCAAGTCGTCGACTTTGGCCGGGTTCATCACAGAATTCGACCCACCCTCGGGCGGTGTCTCTACCAGGAAGACCGAGCGCATAGTGATCGATACCTCGTCCTTGCAGTTTTCCATGCAAGGTTCCGCGCTCCATTCGGCATATTCCGCCTCTGCACGGTCATCGACGATGAAACCCCCGGCATTGTGCATCTCGACATCCTTGAACGTCTCGTTGCTGAGGACGAAGTCATCATCAACCATGTCGTTAGAATAGAGGATGTAGGCGACAATTGCGTAGGTCTCGTCTGCCGTCAGCGTGCCCGCACCGCCAAAAGGCATCGAACGGTGAACGTAGTCCCACACGGTCGAGAGATAGGGCCAGTAGCTGCCCACGGTCTTGACCGGGTCCTCATCGGCCAGCGTATCGAAACCACCGGCCAACACGGGCCAGTTGTCGACGCCTTCAGCAAAGTCGCCATGGCACGACGCGCAATAATCAACGAAGACCTCTTCGCCGGTCCACACGTCGCCACTGCCCTCAGGTAGACCGCGACCGTCAGGCAAGACGTCCACGTCCCAGGCGGCGATCTCTTCGGCAAGAGCGGCACGGCCCAGTCCATAGCGGCCGTCAATCTGCGGCGCAGGTTCGGTAAGCGTCCCGCCGGCAACCTGCTTGGCTGCAGCGGCTTGGATATCGGCGACCTGCTGCTCCAACTCAGCCGCACGGGCCGCTTCAGCCTTGGCCGTTTCAGCAGCAGAGCTTGCCTGCGTTGACACCTGATTCACCCGCGTTTCGAGCGTATCGATTTTGTCGGCAGCGTAATCACGGTTCATCACGCCAAACGCCACGCCAAGAACAAGGGCCGTCCCGCCCAATGCGGGGATGAGGAGATTAGGAGACTTCGACATTCTCGGCGATCCCTTCTGCGTTCACGTACCAGGTCTGGATACAGTTGTTGTGATAGACGGAGTTTTCGCCGCGCTTTTCGCGCAGCTGCTCTTTGGTCGGCTGGACGTATCCGGTTTCGTCCATTGCGCGCGATTGCAGAAGCATCGGCGCGCCGTCCCAATCCATGTCGAGGTAGAAGCGTGTGAGCGCTTTGGTGTCGCCCTGCTTGCCCAAACGCGCGGTGTCCCAAGTGATCCCACCGTCCTTAGACACATCGACGCGGGTGATCTTGCCATGGCCGGACCATGCAAGGCCCGAAACGACCAGCGGCCCCTTGCCATGGGTGATCGGCATCTGGGGGCTAGGCGACGTGATGACGGATTTTGCGTCCATCTCCCATGTCCATTTGCGCGCCGTGCCGTCCTCCAGCACGTCTGTGTACTTGCTTGTTTCCTCGCGGCTTTCCACGGCCATATCGGTCACTTCAATGCGGCGCAGCCACTTGACCCACATATTGCCTTCCCAGCCCGGCACGACGAGGCGCACCGGATAGCCGTGCTCCATACGTAACGCTTCGCCGTTGGCTTTGAACGCGACAAGAACGTCATCCAGTGCTTTGTCCATCGGGATTGAGCGACCGTTGGAGGACGCATCAGCCCCTTCAACATACACCCATTTGTCCGACGACAAATCCGCGCCCGCCTCTTGCAACAATGCACGCAGAGGCACGCCAGTATATTCCATATTGTGGATCATGCCGTGGGTGAACTGCACGCCGTTCAGCTGTGCACCCGCCCATTCCATACCGGTATTGGCCGCGCACTCACAGAAATAGACGTGGTTTTCGCGCGGGAAACGTTCGAGGTCTTCGTAAGTGAAGACAAGTGGCTGATCGACCAGACCGTTTATCATCAATCGATAGTCCGGTTTCGAAAGTTCGATGGCACCCGAATGGTGCCGCTCAAAGGCGCAGCCCTGTGGCGTGATCGTTCCCTCGAGCGCGTGGATCGGCGTGAAGTTGATCGACGAGATGGGCGAAGCCGTCAGCCATTCCACATTGCGTCGCACCACGTGGGACTCAAAACTGATAGGCATACCGTAGGGTGTCTCGTCCACGCCGACGCCTGTGTAACTGGCCCAGTCCTGCAGCTCTGTGATCAACGGATCGGGCGTGTCCGCCGCAGCCGCCCCGGCAACGCCTCCGGCAGCCAAAGCGGCGGAACCGCGAAGGAAGGCCCGCCGGGATGGTTTGAAGATATCATCCATGTTTGACAATTCCCCTGATTAAACGCCGGTCACGACGACGCTGTTGTTGTCTTGGTTAACGGTCACAGTGCCCATCTTGGCGATGTGGCTTTCCACCACGTCCCAGATTTGCGGCCCTTCGGTGTTTTCATTGACGGAGGCCCAACCGGCCACGACATAGTTACGTGCGGGATCGATTGGTTCGCCCGTGCCCAGCAATGTCATATTGCTGATCCGGCTGCCTTGGGGTTGGCCCACGTCGATGTGGTACCCAAGCCCGCCGGTGCGCACCATGTCCCCGCCCTGCTGGTAATAGGGATCGGGGTTGAAGATATTGTCGGCCACATCCTCCAGCACAACCTTTAGGAATTCGCCCGTCATTTCCGTGCGATAGGCTTTGCCATAGGTCATGGAAGTAACGTTGTAGATATCCTCGCGGGTGATGTCCTGTCCGGGGATCAGCGATGGGCCCCAACGCACACCGGGGCTGAGCGCAATCTCGGCCTCCCGTTCAGACAACAACGCATCACAGATCAGATCATCCCATGTGCCATTGAAGTTTCCGCGACGGTAGAGAAGGCCGTCGGTCTGCCCGATCACCTGGCCCATGTCCGCCTCAAAAGGTGCGCGCTGCTCATCAATCAGCGCGGCCATATCAGCATCGGGAGAAATGACATCGGAGAAAATCGGGATCAGTTTGGACCGATAGCCCATCATCCGACCGTCGCGGATATCAAGGTCGATACGCGTCACAAACTTTCCGTTGGAACCAGAGGGAAAGATCAGCGTTTCGCCAGACAAAACGGGTTCGGGAAGCGCGTCATGCGTATGCCCCGACAGGATCACGTCGATGCCGCTGACGACCGTGGCCATCTTCTTGTCAACGTCAAAGCCGTTGTGGCTGAGGACGACAACGCATTCAGCACCGGCAGCGCGAACTTCGTCCACCATCGCCTGCATGTTCTCATCCCGGATGCCAAAGGCGTATTCGGGGAACATCCAACCGGGGTTGGCGATTGGCATGTAAGGGAACGCCTGTCCGATTACGGCAATCTTGGTGCCGCCGCGTTCGAACATCTTGTAGGGCGGGAAAAGATCTGTTGGCTCGTCCCACTCGGTATCAAATATGTTCTGACCCAAAGCGGCAAAGGGCAGCCCCTCGACCAGTTCGTTCACACGATCGGACCCCAATGTGAACTCCCAGTGGAAGGTCATCGCATCAGGCTCAAGCGCGTTCATTACGTTGACCATGTCCTGACCTAGGGTCTTGAGACAGGTGTAAGAGCCGTGCCATGTGTCGCCCCCATCCAGAAGGATGGCATCGGGACGGTCTGCGCGGATGGCCTTAACCACTGTTGCGACGCGGTCCATCCCGCCGACGCGGCCATAACCTTGTGCAAGCGATGCGAAATCTCCGGAGCTCAGCGCGTAGTGCGAGCGCGAGCCGTCCTCGATCCCGTAGAGTTTGCGGAAATCAGAGCCCGTGACGTGTGGCACCGCCCCCTTGTTGCCGCCAACGCCGATATTCACAGAAGGCTCGCGGAAAAAAATGGGTTTGAGCTGCGCGTGAATGTCCGTGATGTGGATCAGCGAGACATTTCCGAAGGTGTCAAACTCCAGCAACTGGTCCTGGGTCAACGCCTGTTGCGCGGCCAGCCGGGCCCAATTGCCAAAACCAGACGTTCCCAGCAGCGCTGAGGCCGCCATGCCCACTTGCAGAAAGTCCCGACGTGAGATCATGTCCTAACAGTCCCTTAATACATATGCGCATGTTTGAATTCTTGCGCAAAAAAAGAGCCTCACCCCATAAAGAGGCGAGGCCCAAATCAGTTTAGTTGCGTACGGAAGGTGTTTCTACCGACAGACCTTGTCCGCGTGAAGCCAGATACAGCTCCAGTGCCTTGAATTCGGCTCCGCCTTCTTTGAACGGCGTAGCGCGAATGTTTTTCATGCAACCTTTGAAACGACCATGGATCGAATTCAACTTGGCGTTTTTCAGACGGTATGTCGGAAAGCCGTTGATCTGACCCTGGCTGAGGTGATCGGCACGGATCATGACCCCGTAATTATCCTCGTGGCAGTTCGAACAGGACATGTCGAGTTGGCCGACGCGGGTATAGTAGAGTTCTTTGCCTTGCTCCCAGAACGGTGCAGCATCGCCATCAACAGCAACATCCATGGGCATTCCGCGCGACTGAAGACCGATCAGCGCAGTCACCGCCGTCATCTGTCCGCCCGAATACTTCCAGGGTTCTGCACCCATTCGCTCCGTCCGACACTCGTTGACGAGATTTTCCATTGTGACCAGTTCGCCATCATCTACGCGCGGCAGTTGCGTGCGCAGTCCGGCAAAGTCCTCGACATCTTCGTGGCAGGACGAACACGCCTTGTTTTCGGTGCCCTCAACCTTGTCGAACAAGTCGATGCCCTGATCGACGAAGACAAACGCGGGGTTGTCGAAATCGTCAGTTTCCAGCGCTTGCGTCTCACTAGAACGGAAACGCCAACCCGAATAGATCGTGTCGACATTCTCCATGTGTGCAGGCGCCGCTGTCTCCGTGACGAAAGCGTCGCCCTCGATCGAAAGCGTGCTGCTGTCTTGAGCAAAGGCCATGCCTGCAAAGCCGGCCACTGCCACTGTGATCCATGGTTTCAAGTTCATTTTGGTCCCTCCCTGGCTGACCCTGATCGGGCCACACTGGATCGTGTCACTTTTTATTAAGAAACTTCGATCTTCTTGGTTGTCTCATAAACGTCGCCGTCATCGTCGTACCAAGTGAATTTGAATTCGCCGGATTCAGGCACAACCGCCTGGAACTGGAAGTACGGATTGGTTGAAATCGCCGGCTCGAGCGTCACATCGATCACGTTCTGACCGTTAAAGTCGCAGGTAAAGCGATTGATGATCGAGCGCGGGATGACGTTGCCATCAGCGTCTTTGCGCTGACCACTTTCCATCTTGTGGCTGATCAGGGTCTTGATCGTGATCGTATCGCCAGCTGCCGCCGATTTGGGAACCTTGACGCGGGGTTTTACACCAGATGCCATATTTTTTCTCCTCGTCTCTTTGAATCAGCCGCCGCAGCCGCCGATGGTCACTTTCACGTTGGCTTTTGCCATCTGGAACGATCCGTCTTCCATCTTCGCGACGGCAACGATGTTCTGGGTGGCGGCCAAACGAATACGGGTCGAGGCGCTGCGTTCCGCGCTCAGCGGTCCGAAGTTGAAGGTCGCCACGCTGGGAACCGGGTTTCCGTCAGCGTACAGTGTGATCGCGACTGCGCCAGGGGCAGAGACTTCGATCGGCACAGTGTTGCCATTTTCAGCGATTTCAGGCGCTGTAATGGTGATTGCTCCTTCGCCTAGCTCGGCACCACCGGTCAGTTCCGCGATAGCGTCATCGGTCAACGAGGCAAAGGCAGGGAAAGACCCCATCGCCGTCGCCGCCACGCTTGCCGAACTCAGGATCAGCAGATTACGCCGTGTCAGTTTCATGTCATCTCTCCTCGAGTTCCAGGATACTATTGTTCTTTGAGGGTCATCAGGTAGGCGACAACATCCTCAACCTGTTGCGCGGTCAAAATGCTTTTGCCCGCAAAGTCGTCCAGAGGACGGGTATAGCCTTCGTCGATGTAAAAGGCGGGCATGATCGTGCCCTCGAACATCATTTTGGAATTGGTGACGATACCGCGCAGCTCTGCTTCGAGCCACCTATCACCAACGCCGTCCATGGGCGGGCCGACTTCACCGTGAAAGCTCTCCTCGGACAAATCGGCGTTGGTGTGACAGGCTAGGCAATTGCCCAACTTGCGGTTGGCGAACACCTTGCGCCCCTCAACCGGGTCGCCTGTTTGGCCTGTCAAAGATTCTGCGATTGTACCATCGACAAATGAAACAGTTGTCGGCTTCACTTCTTCTGCAACAACGGTCGAAGCAAATAGTGCTGCGGCGGCTGTTAATCCAAATGCGTATTTCATGCACCCTCCCTGGACGATTCTTATGGTCCTTAGCAGGTACACTACCGTACACATTCGCCATTACACAATATCAAATTCAACTACTTGAATTTTTATATCTGTTCGCACCTGCAGCATTCTGCGCAACAATCACTATGCGCTTGCAGCATTGCTTAGCCCTTCTGCGCCTCGAATTTGCGTGCATGGTACTTTTGGAACGGCTCGTCGCCCTCGTAACCCTTTTCAACAACCCAGTTCAGCATGTTGAACGTGGTCCAACGGCCAAAGGCACCCGGCATGTTCGCAACTGCCGCTTGAGTTGCCATCACATCGTCACCCACCTCTTCCGGAAAGAAATAAATGCTGGGCGTGAATAGTGCGCCCCAGCGTTTAACCATATCTTTCTCAGGCAACACTGTCCCGTCAAAATCTGTGACTTCCACGTCGCCAAACATGTTGATCTGGACCACAAAAAAGTTGTCCTCGATGTATTGCCCAATCTCAGGGATCACAAAGACCTCTTCGTGCATCTTCTTGCAGTAGATGCAGCCGCGTTGCTCGATCATGATCATCAGGCGCTTGCCTTCTGCGTTGGCTTCGTCCAGATCTTCGGTCAGGTCCTTGAACGTATCGCGCATCCACGGCGTTTTGTGCAGCCCGTCATCTCCCAGTTCGCCAGCCATTGCTGGAACGGCAAGGCTCAGAGCGATCAGCAGTGCAATCAGTCGAAACATAGTATCCTCCGTTGAATGTCAGCCAATGGCGCTGAACCACGGCACGTGCTCCAGCATCCATTGTGCGATGTAGTTGATGGAATTGGTGGCGATCAGAACCCCGAACAGGACCAGCAACGCCCCCATGATTTTTTCGATCAGTCCAAGATGGCGGCGAAACCGCGCCATGAACCTCATGAACGGCCCGATAAACAGCGCGGCCGCAATGAACGGCAACGTCATGCCCAGACCATAGGTAAAGAGCAGGCTCGCCCCCTGCCCGGCCGTCTCTTGCCCAGCGGCGGTGAACAGGATGGCAGCCAGCACCGGGCCCACGCAGGGCGTCCAGCCAAAGGCAAAGGCCAGCCCGATCACAAACGCACCGAACAGACCCACATTCGAGGTATTCCCCGCATCCGCCCGGAACTGCCGGTACAGAAATCCGATGCGCACAATGCCCAAGAAGTGCAGCCCCATCGCGATGATGATCGCGGCCGCAACCCAGCGCAGAACGTCAAAATACTCGCGCACCATCTGCCCAAAAGCGGTGGCCGTGGCGCCAAGCCCCATGAACACCGTGATCACCCCGAGTGCAAAGCAGCACGCCGCCAGAAACGCACGCATGCGAACGGCGCGCGAGATCTCTGCCTCAGCCGAGATCTGGTTCATGCTGACGCCCGCCAGGTAGCTCAGGTAGAACGGCACAATCGGAAGTATACAAGGTGACAAAAAAGACAGCAGACCTGCCAGCAAAGCGCCCAAATATGTCACATCAAACATGTCTTCGCGGCCCTTTGACTTGAGATATTCACAAATTAGATTATGATGAAGAGTGAACTGCCGTCAATTGGAGTGGGTCGTGAAAACACTGAATGCCTGGCTGGTCGTGGCCCTTCTGGCTCTGCCCCTGCCCGCCTTTGCGCAGACCTATCTGCTGATGGCGGAAGAGGCTGGATGCGCTTGGTGTGCTCGCTGGAACGAAGAAATCTCTCATATCTATCCAAAGACGCCTGAGGGCCAGACCGCCCCTCTCCAACGCTACGATCTGCACGGTGAAGCACCGGATGTCACCTTCGCTCAGAAGGTGCGGTTTACGCCGACGTTCATTCTTATCAAGGACGATGTCGAAGTGGGCCGGATCGAAGGATACCCCGGCGAAGATTTCTTTTGGGGACTCCTCACATTGATGTTTGAACGCGCTGACATTCCCTTGGACAATACGGGCTAGAACGCTATGACGCTTGATATGACAAGTGAACCAACTCCACAGAGCGACACGCCCTCGCGCCTTCCGGTTTTTGACGCCAAAATGTGCGCCGAGGATATGGAAAAGATGATGCGCAACGCGCAGGAAGCCTCAAACTTCCTCAAGGCCATCAGCCACGAAGGCAGATTGATGATCCTGTGCCATCTGGCGTCCGGCGAAAAGTCTGTGACTGAGCTGGAGGATCTTTTGTCTGCCCGACAAGCAGCGGTCTCCCAGCAGCTGTCCCGGTTGCGGCTCGAGGGGCTGGTGAAACCCCGTCGCGACGGCAAGGCGATTTACTACAGCTTGACAGATGACCGACCTCGGCAAATCATGGAAGTGGTCTACGACCTGTTCTGCAGGGACGACGACTGACCGATTGCTGAGCCAGCGATCGGTCCCGGGGGAGAAGCCGAGATGCTGGAATTACTGGGTGAAGCCAACACCGTTGCCTTTATTGGATTGCTGGGCGGCATAGCGCTTGGGCTGGCAGCACGCATTGGCCGCTTCTGCACGCTTGGGGCAATCGAAGACTTCCTCTACGGCTCAGATGATCGGCGCATGCGTATGTGGCTGATTGCCATCGGAGTCGCAATCGTTGGCACCCACATTGCCATCTCTACCGATCTATTTGACTCAGCCGAAGCGGCCTATCTCGACCGGGTGTGGAACCCCTTGGGAACCATCATTGGCGGACTGATGTTCGGTTATGGGATGGCCCTCAGCGGCAATTGTGGCTACGGCGCGCTCGCGCGACTTGGTGGAGGCGATCTGAGATCATTTGTGATCGTGTTGGTGATGGGCTTATCGGCCTATTTCGTCATGTCAGGGCCCCTCGCCCATCTGCGGGTCACTTTGTTCCCGGTCGAAACCGATGCCACGTCGGCTCAGGGTTTTACTCAGCTGTTCGAAGGGTTTGGGGTCGCCCCCCTTGCAACCGGACTGGTGGCTGGAGGGGCCCTTTTGATATGGGCCATCTCGTCCGCAGAAATGCGCCGTTCGCCTGGACATATGTTTTGGGGTGCTGTGGTCGGCCTCGCCATCGTATCCGGATGGATTGGTACTTACTGGGTCGCCATGGCCGGGTTCGAGGCTGAGCCAATCGAAACCCACACCTTTGCCGCCCCGGTTGGCGATACGATTTTCTATTCGATGACAGCGTCCGGCAATGCCCTATCATTCAGCGTAGGGTCTGTGTTGGGTGTGGTGATCGGCGCAGCCCTCGGTTCTTATTCCAAGGGCCACTTTCGCTGGGAAGCCTGCGAAGATCCACGCGAATTGCGCCGTCAGATCATGGGCGCCGCGATCATGGGGCCTGGGGCCATCCTTGCCGTTGGTTGCAGCGTTGGCCAAGGCATCTCTGCATTTTCGGTCTTGGCGTTCAGTGCTCCCCTGGCCTTCCTGGCGATCTTCGTCGGAGCAGCTGTGGGGCTGAAACAATTGATCACCGGCTTCGCGCCTGCGGAATAGACTTCTGAAGGCAAGCGCGCGCATTCAAACCTTGTTTCACCTTTGATCGCTTTAATTCGTTAGATACCTATCTGTGGTGCGTGGCTGACTGTGATAGGCATCAAAGCCGGTTTTTGGGGACTGCTTTAGAGATCGATTTAAAACGATGTGTCAGATGCGGGTATCGTCCATCGCAGACCCCACACCGATATTTGGCGGAAAATCAAAAGAACTTGGCCGACATTCACAAGGCAACCGGGCAAATCACCCTCATATGTGGTGTGGTTAGACGGACTGGTTCAATGGTTGTTTTTTGGGTGGGGGTGTCTGTCTGATCACGAGGCGCGGAGACGGCAAATCCCCCAGATTTTTTTGCCGCCCGCGCCTCAACCTCCAACCAAATTCAAGAAGCCTGATATGACACTGGAATAGAAAACTTCCAGAAAAATACTCAAAATCTAACAGCGCCAAGCAGCCACTCCCTAAATACAGGAATTTCAACGCGTTCAGCGGCGGGACCCCGTGCTCGGACATTCAGCTGTTCGCAGCGGTCGTTGGACCAAAGGGTCTGGAACCTCTGCTTTGAGCCCAGAGTGGACAAAACCCGCCAAACAAAGGGTTCAAGGGCAAGGATGACACATATGGCTTATGGTAGATGGCCAAAATGGATAACCGCCCAACAATGCGACGATCCAAATCTGGGCTGTGACCATCCATGTTTTGGAAACATGGCGGATCGGCCATTATCCGCAGACATCGTTCCCGCTCCAAGCTTAGTTCGTGATTGCCCTAGCCAGATGGCCACGTAACTCTTCGCGGGCACTTTCGTACACGTGAGACTGCTCATGCGCCAACTCAGGAAACAGCTCAAATAGCTCTTTACGGTGTGGCGCGCTTAGTCCTGCTACAGTTCGGGCAACAGGTTGAAAACTCTCGGCCTCAATACCGTCAGCGTAAACGATCTCGTGGTTTTCAAACGCCATATGGATATAGGTCACATCCTCAGTTGGCCTTTCTTCCGTAATGGTTTTGTCGTTGCAGAGCGTAAACGCTGGAACCAAAACGCCTCCCGGATTTCCAAACAACATCTCAGCGCGCCAGTCCCGAACCAAAATACGGTGTTGGCGGGAAACCCGCATGTCTCGCTCAGGTGTCTGAGGGCCCAGTGCATCTTTGCGGATGAGGATTGGCCGCAACCGTTTGTTGACGGAGGCATAAGACCCCGACACGGTCGTCGATCCAATCCATTTGATGGTTTGCGCGCCGTGATCACGGGTGACAACACGGTCACCAGCCTTCAAGTTTTGAATTGGAACATCACCGGCGAGGGTCCGAATAAGGGTGCCGGGCGTGAAACAAACCACAATGGTTAGATTGTGTTCGGTTTCGATTGTTTGTTCTGCTGAACCCGGCGGCGTATCGGGCGGGTCGCCCGGATCGGCCGCAAAGACAGAAGTGACTGTAACCGTTACGTCCTGACCTGCAGCAAAAACAGGGTCAATGGGGAAAAGTGAAATATCAATGGCCGTAGGTGTCTGAATCACGTTTGGATCGTCTGCCTCCAAAACAATCGTTTGCGTGATGGGGTTGCCATCGGCGTCAAAGCCTTCGATCTCGATCTCAAATCTGAGGAATTCAGTGTCCGTCAATGGCTCGACAATAACGTCCAGCAATTCATCCGTGCTGAGCACCTGAGTCGCGCCGCCGGTATTGTCCAACTGATTTAGCGCAAAGAGACTACTGGCCGAGCCCAGACCGATCCCATTGATCGCCGCTCCCCAATCAGTTTCCAGTTCTGCCGCAGCATCTTGGATTGGGGTCGTCGTTTCACCGTCCGGCACCAGCGATTGCGAGAAGGGCACCGGAAAACCATCCGACAGGAAAACCACCAAGTTCGTATGAGTGGCGGGATCCGCATCGATGGCGGTAAACGCATCGCCTGCTGCTTCTAGCCCAGCGACATAGTTGGTTGTCCCGTTTGATCCGTCAGCGTCAATAGCCTCCAGTGCTTGAATAAACTCGTCGCGTTCATCCAGCGTGAAATTGCCTCGCACCTCGGCCGTTGGGCCATAAGTGACCAGAGAGATATCGATCTCGCTGGCGTCGTATCCAGCTGCAATATACTCGTCATAAAGATTAAGCGCTGCGATCAACTCGGCCTCAAGGATGGTTTCGTCTGTGCCATCTCCGTCGAAATCCGTCCCGGAACTGTTCGAGGATGATCCGGATGTGTCGATCACAATCGCAATGTTTACCTGCGCTTCCACATTGGAGTTGGTCAAGTTCACAGACAAACAAAACTCGTCCTCTCCCAAACCGCCATTGTCAGTGGTGGACAGGGTCGATGTTTGAACAAGCGACTCAGGGTTGTTTGACGTGGGATTAATCACCTGGGTTTCTGTGGCGACATCGTTGTTTCCTGTTGCAGGCATTTTCGTCTCCCAAACACTTTTAACGCAGAACCATTGCACAAATTGCCCGCTGATTTTTTTGCCGAGAGCCTTTTTTCTGCATCGTTAGGTTTATCAACTGTTAACGATACCCAATCTAAGGTGTGATTGTTTGAAGACTGGATACAAAAAATCAAGAAACGGGTTATATATCAGCGCTTTACGCGGGACGCATCGTTCAATGCAATCTTGCTGCTGTCAATGTAAAAATTGACGAGCCCGGGTCTCTTGTTTGATCGTCTAACTACACTCAGGGCTCTTTCCTGCTCGCAGCGATTGGCGCCAATACGGGCAACGGCTGCTTCTTCCGCAACTGAGATATTTGCCATTGACGCGTCGAATGGACGGTTTGGATCCTATTGACTTGGTTGACTGGCAACGACCGCTTTGAGGCATCCGCGCTGTGCTGCTGCACTTCACTGGCCGGATGGGGTCGACACGAGATTTATAGGTTTCGCAGCGAATGATCGGTTAAAGCCCAATGTAGACACAAACTCACACCAATTTCGTAAATGCACTGACGCCGTCGCCCCAAATGTTTGATGCGACGCCGCTAGAAATGAGCATATGAGGTCCCTACCGCAGCAAAGCTCGGAGGGATTTCTACTGAGTTGTGAATAAAGACCACTGCCTTCAAATTTCTTTCTGCTCGTTGCGATTTGACTACCAGTTTAACAGTTTAGCCTCGTGTTTTTTCAAGACTGGGTAGGCAAGTGACGATGGAATTTTTGTCACCATTGCGGCTTCAGTTGAAAAAATCTTTTGGAATTCAGCGTTGGTCTTGAGCGCCGAACCTGAGATGGTCCATTCGCTTGGAAGAAGAGTCTCCGCCGACAGGCCACTTGCATTTACGATGTAGTGATCTTCAAGAAGGATGTGGTGATAGCTAACCGCATCCAGTTCCGCATCAATAGTGATGTCGCGCCCATTAACCAGATGTTTTGCCGCCACGAGAACTCCCGAAACGCCGAAATTCAGTTCATTCAATTTGCTGTCACAGTGCACACGATGCTGCTGTGACAACAGAACATCCCGCGTCGGTCGACTGTGTCCGAGACTACCTGCCTTGAATTTAACAGGGCGCAGGTGGTTTCTGCCCGGATGATCCAGCTTGACCATTGATCCACCTGTCCAAAGGACCGGCTTTGGCCCGCTTAAGGTAGACACGATTTGTCCAACTTGCAGGTCTTCGACTGGAACCGGACCTCTTGGAGTTTCGAGGAGGGTGCCAGCTACAAAACAGGGCGGTGGTACGGGTTCAAGGTTATCCGGTGGCGGGCTGGTCTCCCAAGGTGGCCCGTTAGAATACCATGGTCCATCCCCGGGAGCGTAGTTGCCATCGCCGGGACTGATCGAAATCCCATCACCGGGACCTCCGATGAGGTCAAAATCGTTATCCTTTCCCCAGCCCACGACATCGACAACCGACAGGGTATCATCTGTGAGTATTAGTGCATCTCGCTGCCCTGACGGAGAGTCCAGTGGACCCAAGACCTGGCGATAGTAGATAAAGCCGTCGTCAGGATCCGAAACATAAGGCATTGATGTTTCTACACGGGTAATTTGGACGGGAGCTGATCCGTTTCCGGATTGCCCATAACTTACCAGAAACCAGCCCAACAAATCTTCCTCGGGCAAAGCTCGGATGAAGACCTCACCCGTGTCGATGTTGAATGTGCTTATTTCAGCCATTTGATCCACTTTTTAGAGGATGGGTAACGTACAAAATTGAGACAAATCCGTCAAACTTGTGCTCTTTTTGTTTTGTCCCGCAAAGCAAAGACTGGGCCAAAGCGGCCTCTCAGTCTTGGTGATTTTCATGACGCATGTATCAGGCTGCGCTGTCCGTGCGGCAGCCATTGCCACCGGACACCGCGAAGGTCAACTTCGTTTCCTAACCAACGATTGGTGAACGAAAGTATGCGCGTGGGCTGCGAGGTTTACTATCTCAGCGGACTGCATCAGAAAGTGGAAGTGCAACTCTCAAAACGCCGAAATACAACTGCCTCGCCGACAAATTCGGCGAGGCAAATGCATAAGGTCATCATTCCACCAGTTCGAAGTCTCCTGGTTTCCAGCTTTTCTCGAACCAGGGCTCCAATGGGCCGTAGAGGCGCATCATAGCGTTGAAGCTTCTGCCTGGCGCGGTTTGTGCCCAATTGTTTTCCCAACCCTCCGGTGCCTCGGGGCCAAAGTAAATGGTGTAGCTGCCATCGTCATTCGCCTTGATCCCTTCGCGGTTTGAATCGATGCCGCCCGATTGTTGATCGGTTTCGAGGATCGAACGGGTCTGTCCGCTGTAGAGCATGAATGACCAGAAGTTCTTTGCGGGGACCGGCGCAGGCAGCGTGACTTTGTACGTCTTGGAGCCATCCAGATATGCGCCATCCTTGTCGCGCGCGGTCATCGCATAAACAGAGCCAGACCCAACCGGCGGTGCTGTCATAGCTGGCGTTATGCCCGTCGCCATGTAGAAAAAGTATGTCCGGTCATCCAGAATACGCGCTCCATCTTGCAAGAACTCGTAACTCTGGCGCTGGAATGGCGAGTTCCATTGGCGATCTTCGTAAAAGAACACTCCTGGATCACGCGAAGCATAAGTGATGGAACGGGCAGTCGCATTCGCAATTGCCGCAGCCTCTTTGAAAATACCTTTCATCCGAGCGTCTGGCTCGAATGGCTCATCCTTTTTGATGCCGATGGATGCAAAGTTGCCAACGATCTCCGGCGCAAAGGCACCGACAGGATTGTTTTCCAGCGCCACATGGATCTCTTCAAAGAAATCTTCGTTATTGGCGTGAACAGTGTTGTGCTGCGTGCCTGACATATTGATGAAAGTCTCAGCAGGTGGATTTGCGGCTTCGGCGAGTGGATAGACATTCAAGCCCGCTTTGATCTCGGCAACGGGTCCCGCTGTGTCCCCATCTGGACCGGACGAACGCCGCAACAGCAACCAATGCTCATTTGCTTTCGTCCGCAGCTCAAAATACCCCTCCGGCACGACTGTTTTATCGTCATTGTGCAGCAGTAGGTATTTGCCGCCTTCACCTTTGTCGGCGCCAAGGGCACCGATGTCGGCAACGTAATCAAAGGCCGCATCGTCGAGCAAACCAAGCAGACCGCCAGGTACCTCAATAACCATTGGGCCTTGAGCAATATCAACATTGGCGCCGATGTAGATGGTCGTCGTGTTCGGCGTCAGCCAGATCGACCGCGCATCCAAGAGCGTTTCCGCGATCAGGACGTCGTTGGGTTGCGCACCCAAGCTTTCGTACCCTTGAAACATGCCCCGAAGGGAAGCGATTTTCATGCCATCAAGGAAAGCGGTGGTCGCTCTCATGAGGTCAAGATTGTCGAAGGTTTTCTCGACTGTGTCGGCAGAGGGCATCCCGTCAAAGAATTCCAATGTGCCAAGTGTTTCGGTTTCAACCCGATCAGGCGTCAGAACATTCTCGGGTACCTGGGCTGCAAACTTGGCGTTTGACTGCGCGGGCAGAGCAACTGCGTCTTCACTGGCGTTCCCTTGCTCCATCAATTCTTCGTCCAGAAGGACGAATTCAACGCGCCTATTCAGCGCGCGGCCTTCGTCGGACAGGTTCGACGCGACAGGTGCAATTGGGCCTGCACCCATCGCGACCAGCCGATCTTCAGCCACATTGTATGGCGCGGCCATCAACGCAGCGCGAACAGCTGCTGCGCGGCGCTGTCCCAAATCCACATTGTAGCCAAATTCGCCCACAGAATCCGTGTGTCCAACAATGGCGATGCGCATTTCCGGCAATGTCGCCATGGCGCTGGCGAGTTTGAACAATACCTCTGGTGACGTCCCGCTAAGATCTGCACTGTCTGTTTCAAAGAAACCGCCGCTCATCGAAACGCGTCCGTCTTCGCGCAAGGCGGCCAAAACCGCTTCATTTGTCAGCTCACCAATCGCGCGGGCACGTTCTTGCCCGAATGGCGATTGAGCTGTCACAGGACCAGCGTTGACCGCCAGTGCCATTGCCGTCATCGTGTATTTGAGATGCTTCATCGTAGTTCCTTTTGGTTTATCGGTTGATGCGCGCCGCTGGGCCGCGCATCAGGGTGTAGGGAATGGCGCAAAGGAGGCCGGCCATCAAAACGGCTTGGACGATCCGGATGTTGCCGCCAGTTGCGTATTGGAAGGCACAGTCCAGAACAAAGGCCATCACCATGACTTTGCCTAAAGAGGTCCACGCAGAAACCAACGTTTGCCGTCGTTCATTTCGCCCGCTCATCAACGCGCGCAGATAAGGTGTCGCATTTGAGGCCGCGTCCTTGCGGCCATCTCTGATCGCAAAAAGCAATGCCATTGTCGGCTGCTATAAAAGTCTGAGGCTGAACGGGCCGTTCAGACGTTCGTTGAGATGTGTGCCAATGTCGGGGTCCACGGGTCTATCGTTTCATTGATCAGATTTGAGAACTGTGACACTCGTTAAAGGAGACGGGTCCAAGACACCTGCAGCGCGAGGTAAGATGCTGAGATGTCCCGATACCGCCGCACATACTGAAGCCAGGATAGGCATCAGCCGGTCAGGTCAATTCACCTTTTCAACGTCCGGCAATTGCCAGCCGCTTTCGATCCATCCCTCTGTTGGGCCATACAAACGGAACAGGAAAAAATATGGTTCCGTCGTTGGAACCCAGTTACTTTCCTGCCCTTCCGGTGCTTCGGGACCGAAATAGATATCATATGATCCGTCTTCGTTGACCTGCATCGTATCTGCATCCCTCGAAGACAGACCGACGGGGTTGACGTTGCGAATGAAACTTTTCGTTTCCATCGAGTAGACGATGATAGACCAGAAGTCTTCGGCAGGTGTGTCGGCAGGCACGTTAAGCTTGTAGGTGGCGTTATGGTCATAATCTTCGCCATCCTTGTCGCGCAGGCCCGTTAGGTAAAAGGTCCCTCCCCCAAGGTTCTTGGGTAGATACGTGATCCAGAAATAACTGCCGCCCGCACGGTCATCGATAAGAATTTCGGTATCTGTCTCATAAGGAAAACCAAGTTCGGCCTGCCCTTCGGCAAAGTCCCAGATAAGCCATTGTTTTTGGGGTTCGCCTTTGTCGTTCACCCAAAGCGGAACAGTCGCTAGTCCCGGCTCAACAAAATAGCGCTGCATAGAGGCATACGCCAGAACCAGCCCTTCGTTCATAGCCTCGACCTGACGTTCGGTCGGCTCAAAGGGCTTGCCCTTTTCAATTCCCAGGTCCTTCAGAAAGTTCACCATGATCTTGTCTTGCGGTCGGATCGGGTTGTTCTGAACGTAGTCGTTCAAGTCCTCGAAATAGGAATGGTTGTAGTAAGGAAGCGAGTCGTAGGGGACTTCCGAGGCTTCGTGGTAGGTGTTCGTCGGGGGATTGTCGGCTTCGGACAAGTAGTAAATCTTGATCGTTTTGGCGTATTCCGCCGCATCCGCATCCGTGGCCCCATTGTACAATCTGGGGCGGAAAGAGAACCCGTATTCAAAGGTGTCCGTTTCAAAGGGCAAGTATCCGGCGCTTATTAAATCTTCCATCGACATTTCGCCGTCGTAGCCGGGCGGGAGCATCAGGTACTTTCCTCCCTCTCCCTTGTCATGGCCATCAGGCCCAACATCGGCAATCGGTACATCCCAGGCATTCACAATCGTTCCGACGTAACTGACGTTGTCCGTCGCAGCCGGAACCTCGATGACAAGTGGGCCGGGTTCAGATGTCATGGAAGACCATGCATATGCGGTCACGTCATTGGCTGTCAGAAAACCATGTTTGGAATCGAACGGTTTGTTGAGATAGGCAATATCGTTGTAGTCGCCGCCAAGATCGCGCCGGATACCCTTGAGAAAATCGACCATCCCTGCGGCAGGCATCCCCCAGATGGCGGTCTGAGTGGCCCGCTGCACCATGATTTTGTACTCGATATCATCAACTTCAGCGGACCGAGCCAGAATGTCGCCGGTGTCATTGAAGGATTGCGACAGGGCGGGCGTAATTGCGACCGTCATCCCAAATGCAACGGCCAATAAGTGCTTTAGCAAGCCCTCGCCGAATACGTGACGCTTCTTGGTCATAGTGGATCCCCCCATTCAAACTCTCCCTTGGTTGCACATCCGCGAACGGATTGCGTATCATTTCACGACAACGCGTTGAACTTTGGAAAGAACCCTATGGCATTTCCGGCGATGATTTCGGCCAAGGCACTGGGCGCCATGCCTCAGTTTGTGCTGGAGGTTGCCGGCGAAAAGAGACTTGCAAAAGCTCTGGATGCTGCCGACCTGCCATTTCAATTCATTGACGAGCGCTCGGGTTATATCTCAGAACACTCTCTGGCGACGTTCATGCAAGAATCTGCACGCGCGGCCGGGCAGCAAAACATCGGGTTACTCTGGGCGCCCTTCCTGACTGTCGCTGACTATGGGGTATGGGGACAATATGTTCTGACAGCCCCGAACCTGCACGCCGCGTTAACCCGTGCATCGTCGGTGATGCCATTTCACTCGTCCACAGATCGCGCGTGGCTTGAGACGCAGGGCGACACATCACGCTATTTGTACGCATTCGGACTACAGTCGCATGAGGCATATGCCGACATCGGATTTTCAGCGATTGGCGTTTTCCTGAGCATTTTCCGCGCCTATCTTGGACCATCCTGGAGCCCATCGGCAGTCTTGCTGGATTTCCCGAAGGTACCAAGTGCACAAGACACCGAAGACACGTTTCAGTGCCCGGTTATTTGGAACGCCACTCAGCTCGGTGTCGTCTTTCACAGTTCATGCTTGAGCGTGCCTGCCAATCACCCGGCATCAAATTCAATACCAACAACCGTTCAGGATATTGCCCGGGAACGTCTTGGGGGGCCGCCAAAAACCTTTCGCGACCAAGTTGCCGAGATCACTCGGCTACAGCTTTCCAGCCACGAAGTTTCAATAGAAACGGTGGCTCGCTCCGTCGATCTTGGGGTTCGCACGTTGCAACGCAAACTTGAGACCGAAGGCACGCGGTTCCGAGACATCGTGAACGAAGTGTGCATCGAACGGGCGGCAGAATTGCTGGCACTTCGATCCGAAACGATTTCCGGAATTGCGACGGCCTTGGGATATGAGACGGCCAACAACTTCAGCCGTGCGTTCAAGAACGCGCGGGGCATGTCTCCAACTGAATTCCGCAAGAGCCAAGACGTTCGAAGCTGACGTCGCCCCTAAGCGAGGCGGCTCTTTAACAAATCCCCGGATTTCTGAAGGATTGGATGGCCCACCATTGAGAACGCGGTGTTGACCTGCTTCAGCGCCCGGAGAGTTTCCTGGTGAATATTGCTGGTCTCGATACTTTCGACGAGCCCTTCGCGCAGACGACCGATATGGCTGCGCTGCAATTTTTGCTCGACTTTACGCACCTTTTCCTTGGCCGCGACCAACTCGCGTGCCTCGGCCGGGTTCTGGTTCATCATTACATTCAGGGCAAGCTGAACGTTGCTTTGGACACGGTCTGAAAAATCACGGATTTCTTCACGTCCCTGTGGAGAGAATTGCAGTTTTTGCATGTCCAGACGTCTGGCCAACTCAAGCATGATC
>NZ_FRFA01000025.1 GCF_900143535.1 Tateyamaria sp. Alg231-49
GTCCTATGCTTGTCATGCAAGCCCATGAAAAATCCAGCTTGCGTATCCGTTCAGGCCTCATGCGAAGACGGCGGCTGACCATACTCGAAAACGGTCCCTCACGACCAAGCCCAAAGCGATCCAGCCGCCACCACTGCCAGCCATAAATGGCTTGGCCGGCAGTGGCTCAATCTTTGCAGATCGATAAGGAAAGCATAAGACAAGCCCTCACTGTGAATTCGATTTTCATGCTGCGTGCGCTCGCAGCGCGAATATTGCCGCAGCTGCGTAGATCTCGGTGTTGCGCCGCGGCGGGAAAACCGGTCACTCAGACATCGTGCAGCAAGACTATGAAGTTGAAGGATCAAGTTGCGGGCGTAGCCGACATTGCTGCCGTGAAATCGAGTCTGGTCAATATGATCGGCCGACCTCAGCTTTCGCTGCCAAACTGCCGCGTAATGCTTGTTTTTCACGGGTAGATGATCGAAAGATAGTGGTATGAAAACAGGCGGACTTGGCGGGGACTTCGGATAAGCCCGTGCAACGATGGCAAGGAGGCATTTGATCGGATGAAGACGGCAGTACTTTGTGCCCTCTCTTTTTTGGGCATCTTCCTAGTTGTTGAAGCTGAAGATGTGAGCGCGGAAGAGTTAACCCCTGTGGCTGGCGGCGGCTTCGACGTCGACCCAGTGCGACTGGCCTCGCTTGCACCTCCTCCTCGATTGTCGGACCGAGAACTTGACCTGCATACTGTGCCTTGCTTGCCCGGAACGACGCTCGGAATAGGTGAGATCGAAGGACAGGACTACTTCTGCGGCGTTTTCACCGTACCTCAGAATTGGTGGGCTCCGGACGGCCTAAATCTGGACATTGGCTTCCTGGTGGCAAGGGCATCGGGTGAGACCCCGCGACGTGACCCCCTGCTATCTCTGGCGGGGGGGCCAGGCCAATCGTCGGTCCTTGCCCCAATTGTCGAGAAGTACCGGTCCGTGAGGTTTGAGCGAGATATCATCTTTTTCGATATTCGCGGTGCCGGCGTCAGCCAGCGCCTCGGTGTCGAAGAGTGCCTTGTGTTGGCTCTACAAAACGGAGCTCCGACCGATCAAATTGCCGCGTTGCAGTCTGCTGCAACGCGCTTTCTTGCCGTGGCGCGCAATGAAGAAACCCCAAGTACTCCAAGGCTTTGGGATCTAGACATTCCTGTGCTCAACGAGACTTGTTGGGAGCAGTTCACAGCTCAGGGTATCGATCTGAATCAATTTACGACGGCTTCAAATGCGAGGGACGCCATCGAATTGATAAGCGCCATAGGCTACGATGAATTCAATATTGAAGGCGTTTCCTACGGAACGCGATTGGCCATGGCAATCATGGACGGCTTGCCGGGATATGCGGACGCTCCGCAACTACGGTCCGTGGTCCTCGACTCGACCTTTCCTCCCTCCGTGTATCTGATCCGTACAATCGTGCACTCTGATCACGACTTCATTCTTCAACTTCTCGAGGAGTGCAGCACGGATAGGGCCTGTGACGCAGCCTATCCCAGTCTAGGGCACCGGTTGGCCGACCTGCTTATCTCCTTGGACGATCAACCGTTATCCGTTGATTCGGAAACCGTAAATCTTGCGGACGTTGTTGCGCAATTGACCAACGTTTCAGGGTCGCGCGCCGCATACATTCCGAGGATGATCGTAGAATTGGAGGCAGGTGAGTTGGACACCTATCTTGCGCTGCGCGACGGGCAGGTCGGCACAGAGCTTGCCGAGAGCTCAATGGGCTTCACCTTCGACATGGCTGATCCGGTACAGGCGTTCATCAGCAATGCAGCGACACTTTTGGACGATCAGGCGGCCGCCGAGTTCGTTTTCTATATGTCATTTGGTTTGGTGCAGGATGATCCGATAGCAACCCTTAGGACCATTGTCGACGACGGCTACGCTGGAGACATCCGTGCACAAATGTCCGATATGCTCGAGCGACTGACTGTTGATGACGTTGTCAGGTCCCCATATGTAGCAAGACAACGTGCACTCATCTCAGCCTCGGAGGAGAACTCCGAGGCGCAACGCATGAACCTTCGCAGGAGCATAACGGGCACGCTACCGCATTTTCTCTACACCGCAATCCACTGCGCAGACGACATCCTGCACGAACGATTTGAGGATGCGGTGAACAGCTACAACGACTTGCTCTTCCCTCAACTGACGGACTTGGACATGTCGCGAGCGGAGGCTGGGCGCTGTGTAGGGTGGCCCGTGCAAAGGGCATCGATTGAAGCCAAAAACCCTGTGGAGAGCGAAGTTCCGACGCTGATACTTCAAGGTGCCTACGACAAACCGACACCGACCTACATGGGCAGACGCGCACATCGCGAGCTCAACAACAGCACCTATGTTCTGGTGCCGCAACAAGGTCATGGCACTTGGAACTCAGCGGAGAGCTGCGTGGGACAAATAGCAGCTGCTTTCCTTGATGCACCCAGCGCAGGTGTCGATCTTGACTGCCTTGACGCGCGCCGACCTCAATGGGCGCTGCCTTAAAGAAGAGCATACTTAGCCCACATTACTTGCGGGTCGTGAATATCAAACCTTGGTTTGAATAGCATTGGGAGGAGAAGAGCCGAGGCGCATCAGTTTGGCGTTGCCTCGGGTAAACTGGACGTGTTTAATGGACGGGGTTCACATCGATGGAGGAGGTCAACATGAAGAAAAGTATTGTTTTTTGCGGTCTGACAACGCTCTCATTTGCCTTGGCGGGATGCGTGGAAACGACCACCACCCCTGGTGCAGCAGTGTCCAGTAGCGCTTGCCCATCAAATCTTGGCGCGAACGAGTGCGAATACTATCGAGACGGTTACGCACTTGGTGTCCAAGATCGCGGCATGGGTATGAGCATGGCCTATGAGCGTCATGACGGATACGATTCGACTTTCGAACCCTACTTCGCAAGCGGATACAATGCGGGTTGGTCTTCAAGCGGGTAGTACTTGGGCCTGACTGGAGACGCCAGCTACTGACCTTAGGAACGCGGGAATCAGATGAAGAATCCTTCGAGTTCGTTGCCGTGACGCTGTTGAGGGGCTTTGCCTGACCCGCGTAACCTACTCGCGGTACCGGGTGTACGACAGGTCAGTCTTGTCACGCGAAACCAGTGTAAACGGTTATCTCTTTTTCCCAAGTTCTGTGATCTGGAAATCGGTGTGGCTCATGAGGAATAAACTGGGCATTCTTGGCCTTGTCTGTCTTGTTTTGGCTGGCTTTTCATGGCTTACAGAGACGCTTTTTTATGGCGATGTCGATGCAGAGGGAGTGCTTCAGGACAGCTTTTTCTTGCCTCTGACACTTATCTTTGCGGTGCTCGGCGTTGCGCTTGTCGTGATTTCAATCATCTTGGATCGTCGTCGATAGAGCGCCCTCATTATCAACGGTAGGGAATGCTGAAGAACGAGAAGCTGTTGGTCTGGGTGATTACAGGCGCTCCAGTTTCCGCGATGAGGCTTGCCATTGCGGCACTTCCCGTCGGACAGGCCACAAGATCGGCCGCATCGTCAAGGAAATCGACAGTGAACGCCGTTTCGCCGACAAGTTGGCATTCGTCTGCAACGCTTCGGTAACCACGAACGAAGTTCAGTTCCGGGTCAGGTTTGGACCTGTCGCGGTTTGATGCCACCCCTTTGATAGCACTTACTGCAACAAAGGAGATGAACTATGGGACTGAAACGGACGGACGAGTTCCGCGAAGATGCGGTGCGTATCGCACTGACCAGCGGGCTAACGCGCAAGCAGGTTGCGGACGATCTTGGCGTTGGGATGTCGACGCTGAACAAATGGATCACGGCGCATCGAGACACAAACGTGGTGTCGAAAGAGGATATTAGCCTCGCTCAAGAGAATGACCGGCTTCGGCGTGAGATCCGCATTCTCAAGGAGGAGCGGGACATCCTAAAAAAAGCCACCCAGTTCTTCGCGGGCCTAAAGCAATGAGATTTAGGTTTATCGAAGAACACAGATGCAACTTCCCAATCAAACGGCTTTGCCATGTTGTTGGTGTCAGCACGCGGGGCTTGCGGGCGTTCCGAAGTCGGCCCGCCAGTCGCAGGCAGCGGTCTGATCTGGTCACTCTGGCCCACATCAAGGAACAGTCCCGTCTCAGCCTGGGCAGTTATGGCAGGCCTCGAATGACCGAAGAGTTGAAGGAGATTGGTCTGAATGTGGGGCACCGCCGTGTGGGCAGATTGATGCGCCAGAACGGGATATCTGTCATTCGGACCCGCAAACACAAGGTGACAACCGATAGCGACCACAAGTTCAACATTGCACCAAACCTGCTGGATCGAAACTTCTCAGCTGACCTGCCAAATCAAAAGTGGGCAGGCGACATCAGCTATGTTTGGACCCGCGAAGGGTGGTTGTATTTGGCTGTGATCCTAGACTTGCACTCTCGGCGTGTGATCGGCTGGGCAGTAAGCAATCGCATGAAGCGCGATTTGGCGATCCGGGCGTTGAATATGGCCATCGCGTTCCGGCAGCCGCCCAAAGGTTGTATCCATCACACTGATCGCGGGTCGCAATATTGTTCCCATGACTACCAGAAAATCCTGCGCCAGCACGACTTCAAAGTATCGATGAGCGGTAAGGGTAATTGTTATGACAACGCCGCCATCGAGACGTTCTTCAAGACCATCAAAGCTGAACTGATCTGGCGACGGTCATGGGAAACGCGGCGGCAGGCTGAGATGGCGATCTTCGAATACATAAACGGGTTCTATAACCCGCGACGACGACACTCAGCACTCGGTTGGAAAAGCCCCGTCGCTTTCGAACGCAAGGTGGCCTAAACGAGCACTTGGGGCGGCACGAAAGCGGGACAGGTCCAACCCGTTCTAGCTTACTGCAAGAGCAAGAAAGCTCCTTAAGAAGAGCGTGTCGTACACCGTCGCGATCCGGGCGCTTCCCGGGCGCGGGACTTCAGACTGAATGTGCCGAATTGCAGGGCAACCGGCAACAGGCGTGAGAGGGGCCGCTCTAACCAGCTATATTCAATCGCGCCATGTCTGCTTCAGACTGGCTCCGGTTAACTGACCAAATCCGTAAGAGAGCGGCTTCCGGTGCGGAGTCGATTTGCCAACGTTACGGGATGGTAATATAATACCCCATACCCGCGCTGTAGGAGCCATCATGTCCAGCCGTAGAGCCGCTGCCAACTCGCTTGAACAGCAACTCAAATCCGCCAAAGTCGCCGCATCCGACACCCAACATGACTGGCCCAATCTCATCGCGATTGGTCCCGCCGGAAAGGCCGCATTGGATGTTTTTCGGGCCGGTCAGTTAAGCAGGGCGCACGAGGACTGGAGTCCCCTTGATCTGATCGAACTTGCTCGGGTCAGCAAAACTATCGTTCAGGCGGATCGTGAACAGGGGCTGTACGAGCAAGAGGGCACTTTAATCGCTGGCGGAAAGAACGGAACCAATTTGGTGGTGAACCCGCGCGGTCGGGCATTGAGTGCTCTGAACTCGCAGATAAACGCCACCTTGCGACGACTTGGGATCACAAGGATGAGTGTTGCTACGAAACGTGGGATCGCCGCCCGTGCAGACGCCGAGCGCCAGATGCGCGAAAGCTACTCCGCAACGCATTCTGGCAACAATCCCGACGACATCTCTTTGATTTGATGTAACTGGCTGCCATCACTTAAGGGACCTACCTGCTAACGTCGTAACACAGAAAAAAGGCGGCATCCGTAGCTGGCAGAAAAGCGAACGTCCGGCGTCCTCGGTAGATGGTGAACACCCGGTTCGGAACCGTCTCGTAGCCATTTCTCCAATTGCTCGACATCCCGAGTTGAGACACCGGATACGCGATGTCCCCGACCAGCTGCCGCCAAATGCTGCAATTCCCAAGGCAGCGAAATCGGTGATCTACCAAAGTACCAACTGCAATCCGCGTCTAGCACAAGTATCGGCCCGGAAAGGTCTTTTCTTTGTGCGTCTGAATTGTCGTGGTAGCTGGGGTCAAGCCTTTCAACACTTCCGTCCGCAAGAATGCTGTAAACCGCATCAATCCTTTCAGGATACCTTTCGGTATAGTCCGTCCATTCCAGAACATCCGCAACACGGCCAGCGTAAACCAGTTCCCCTCTCTCATGGGGTCTGGGCATAAAGGCGGCAACCCAATCGCCTGCGCGCGCGCTTCTTCGAATGAGAGGCTTGCAGGTTGCCAAAGTGATAAGGTTTTGATCAATGCATGGAGCGCGGCCACTGTCATGGGCTAAAATGTATCTAAAGCACCTCATACAACTGAAGGCTTCGAAATCAATTGATCTAGCCAATCCTTGGCATCGCTCCGAACTCCGATATCGCAAACAAATTCCTGCCCACGCGCCACACACTGCAAGCGATTGTCTGGCAGCCATCTTTCGGGTGCGCGATGATAGGTCAAACCACACTCTTTCAGCCAACTGGGCACATTCCAAATAGTTAACGGGCCTCCATCCTGTGTCAGCCTCAAGCCGGGGCGAGGTTCTTTGAAAAGGCCGCCCTTGCCGAGATAAATCATGTTGTTTTGGTTCCATTCCCCGAGTGTGTGCGGATGTTGAATCGGAAGCCAATCGGGCGACTGTTCTCTACTCGGATGAGCGCCCAGATGTATAATGTGTTCGATTTGTTGCCAGCCGAATATCCAGTGCTGTCTAGGCCTGCCGCTGGCTTGGAAGAGACCAAAAAATAAGAATACATCGCCTTCACCAACGCCATTGTTCGCCAGATGTGATTGCGCAGCACCAGTTTGTCCAAACGCACAGCGCCCGTCGGCAAAGAACGGATCGGCATGGCACAAGTGATGTGCAGGTATTTTCCCAGCGGTCTTTTCCTCCACCAAGTCTCCAAGACCCAAGTCTGAGTATGTTGTTTCGCTGCGACGGCTAGTGGGGATTGGCAAAGAGATCAAAGATTTTTCTGTTAGTGGAGAAGCTGTTCCACCAGCACCACTGTCAAAGCCTTTCCGACTGAAAATTATCTTCAACTTTGTTTCCCCGGAAGTGTTCTGAAATCTCCAAAACCAATCTACTTGGATGTTTCAGCTAAGCAACCATGACCGTCAGGCGTGACAACGATGGTTGTAAATCTGAGTTGCCTGCAAAATAGTCCAAGTGCTCGGTTCCCAACACAAGAGAGAGTGACTGACCATGACGAAGATGGTGTACGCAAATGGCTATCGCGACCCTCAGATTGTATACGGCCACCGCTTCCCCGGTGAGGATGAACTGTTCCACATCGGTAGCGGTAAACCCGGCAGAGCGCTCAGTCCCGTGCGTGGTGCGCCGTGGCGTGATTATGTCGGGGACCGGGACGTGGAAGTTGTAGTACTAGAAACCTACACTTGCCCCGCACGCACTCGGCTGCGCGAAGCCCAATTGATACACAAACTCCAGCCAGTCACGAACCACCACCACCGGAACGGCCCACACAAGCAAGTGGAGCGAGGCTTTACCAAGGGAGGGATGCGCTGTGACTGCGGCGCAACCGACTGTTACGGAAAAGAAGCCTTGAAGAAGGGGTTATGAGGCTGATCTACCTGATGGATAGGAGCATGAAAAATGATCGAAAGTATCGCGCCACCACACAAAACGACTTTCAACTCGACTATACTTCGCGCCGTTCAAGCCTTGCTTCTGGCAGACGCTGAAATCCGCAATATGACCGGAAAGACGAAATTTCGGAATCCAGCCATGCGATATGCATTGTCGGAGTATATCACGATTACTCATCCAGAATTGGTCGACCCGTCTTATATCCCTAGGAGCGTCGCTGCCGCCCGCATCTTGCAGGAGGAGGAAAGGAACAAGACCGGCCAGAGATGGAACAAGCTCGGAATCCGATACGAACACAAAACGCCGCTGTCCGTCTTGCATGATCGGATGTTTGCCGTCCGGGATGACATTGATGCGATTGACCGAGTGCTGACAGAGGGTTTCCAAACAGCCTTAATCACTCACGAAGAGGACAAGGCAATAAACGCCGCAGGATATCGCTCCAGTGTCCCACAGGACGGAAGTGACCGCTATCAGGCTGCCGGTATTGAATTTGTGTGAAACATAATTGGAAAATGCATCATGCAAAAAATATCCGCATCGACATCCCTGAGCCAGCCCCGCCGTCGCCAAAGCGGCATGTGTGGGGGGTCATTGCGGGCTGAGCGCTGATGAGCCTGATACTGTCCGCGCTGGTTGTGTATGGAGCTGAGACGTACAGACGAATTTAGGCAAGATGCGGTGCGCATCGCGCTGACCAGCGGGCTGATGGGCAAGCAGGCGACTTTGAAATAGCATTGCGTGATTGCCTAAGGGTTCATTCAGCATTCACCAAAGACGCTTTTGCCAAGCTGTGTTCGGGCAGCTTCGGCTTCCTGGAATCTGTTATTTCACGTTTATTGAAAGCCACGAATATCTCTCTTTCTTACGTCTTGGCCGTTCACTGTTTTTCAGGCGCAATGCCGCGAACCGACTCAATGTAGTCGATATTTTCCTGCACATCGACTGGCAGGTACATCCGAACAATCCCAGTCCATCCTTCCGGAACCGTCAGACTGTTGGGTTGATCCGGACAGTTTAGATAGATTGAATAGGTTTCGCCGTCGTCCTGCATGTTCTCATGACCGATGTAGAAATCATCCTCAACAATCCAGCCTGCGGTGTCGTAAGTCGTCAACGAAAAGAAACCACCGCTTTCCCAATCTAGATTGGGTTTCGGCAAGGTGTAGCGTTGGCATGAAGCGTCTCCCTGGCCCGCAACCGCCGAGAGGTATTGTGCAGTACTAGCAGGTAAGCCACCCCACCCAACCGCAGCGGCGTATATGTAGCTTGTCGGATCGACGTCATCCATCGTTGCGCCAAAAGACTCGTGTTCGATTATTTTAGCTTTGCCCTCGGCAAACTCCTGAACGAGCTTGTTGCGAAACGCTTCAACGTCTTCGCTGTGGAAGCCTTTTGCAGGATATGGCACGGCCGAGTTGGCCTCAATTGTCATAGCACTTTGTGCCGCGAGGGATTCCTCAAGATCGTCGGTGATTTTTGTCCGTGCCAAAAGATACACATGCGTACCGCCAGTGACGTCTTCGGGGGTGATAGTACGACTTTCACCGGCCTTGATCACGAAATGAGACAGATGGTTTTCATCCATCACGTGAATAATTTGAAAGTCATCACGCGGCGGTACTGTCAGCGTAGCACCGGCCGAAATGTCGACAACGGCGAGCGAGTACATGACATCCCGGTTCGAACGGATCACATCCTGCGCGTCCTTGCTGACCGGGCCGTTGTGCGTGAACGTATTGACCGGCCCAGCGTTCTGTTGGTTGTTGAAATACCAATCAGTTTCGGCAACGACGTAGTTTTCCATCGTGACCGGTTCCGCCAATGCCATTGTCGCACCGAGCAGAAAGGTCCCGGACAGAAGCGCTGTTTTCTTCATGTGCTTTTTCTCCTTGTTCGCCTGACAAGAGATAGTCAAACCGACATTCCCCAAGTAGAACGCCTTTTCCAAAATGTTGCCGCTGTTTTGCGCCCAGATCAAGCGTCTTGGGCCTGCTGTGCCGTGGTTCGGGCATCTGACGCGCGATTTGAGCGTGGTTTACGGCCTCGGACGCTGGATTGATACGGATTTTGGCATGATCAACATCCGTTTGGACAGACCAGTCGAGCCGGTTTCGTTCGGGTTTTGTTATCGACACCGTCATGTTGGAACTGGTGGGGAGCGCAGCCGCTGGATTGCCGCGAGGATACGACTGAACAGAGCGCCGTTAACGGCGACCTCGGCAAGCTGGAACGTGATAGCGCGGGCATGGCGAACGACCCTTGCACCGATTTTGATCAGCCGGGTCTGCAGGCTGGTCAGCGACCAGTCGGCCATCTCCTCCGGCAGATCAGCGCCCTGTAGGAAGATGCCAAGATTGTACGCCAATGCATGAAGCTGTAGCCGCACCTCGTTCTGCGCCATGCCCTTGCAGGACAGGCGCGTCCAGTTGATCGCCTGCTTGCCCTCCTTTATGTGCTGCTCGGCGGTGCCTCTCTGATTGTAGAAATGGATGATCCAGTCAGGCTCCATGGGCAAGTTGGTGACGACAAATCCGACGCGGGGGAACAGCTCGCCCGGATGCCACTCGACCTTGGCGACAACGCGCCGGGGCTTGTCCCACGACGCCGCCTGATACTCGAAGTCACCGTATAGGCGACGAGTGTGTTTCGGCGGACGACCGACCGGGCGCTTTAGCAGATGGGCAACCTTGCCCTGAAGAACGCGATTGGCACGCAGGCGGATGGCGTAGAAATAGCCCTTGGCTTCCAGCATCTCGTACAGGTCTGGGATGGCGAAGGCGGCATCGGCTCGAAAGAACCGCATCAGGTGACGATCCGCATATCGTGCAATGACTGGCTTCAGAACCCCTTCCCATCCATCAGCACTGTGCACATTGCCGGGGCGCAAGGCGCAGCGTTCGAGGTGCCCGAACTGGTTGAACACGAACAAAGGGTGATAACACATGCAGCCGAAATGACCGTTCCAGGCCGTGCCCTCTTGTGCGCCGTGGGTCGGGCTGACTGAGCTATCCATATCCAGCGTGATCCACTTGGGCATTTTGCATTCGTGAACCCGGTCGATCCATTGTCCTGACAGGTCCGCCAGCGCGCTACGATTGTCAGTCGTCGTTGCCAGCACCTCGGTCTCGAACCTTCCCATCTGGCTTGTGGACGCGGCCTTGGCATCCACAGCCCGTCCGCCGACCACCTGCCGTATCACCGGATCACGCGCCAGACGATCCGCGTCATTCACATCATCGTACCCGGCCAGCCGACCGAAGACAGACTGGCGCAACAGACCAACCAGTGTATGCAACCGATTGTGACCCGTCCGCGTGTCTCTCAACAAACCACCCGCAATGTCGTGCAGGCCGAGGACTTCATCCAGTTCACGGAATAACAGCAGACCACCGTCCGAACTGATCTTGGAGCCATGGAATTCCAGCCGCACACGACGGTCAAAACCGAGCCTGACATCGCCCGTTTCGCCTGCACCCTCTGGGTGATCCATAATCCGCAACCTCAAGCCCAATTAACATGCTGAAATATAACACATTACTGGCCGTCAGAGAGGCGAAAACATCAGGTTACTTGGGAAATGCGGGTTCATGATTGAACAGTTGCTTTGGGAGCTTGTCCGTTTGAACGGAGACTCAGATGCTGGAGCAGTGGGTCAACTCAGGCGCAGACTGGCTCAGACAAACGCAAGATTGCAAAAATTCGATAGTCACGCGGCCCCACCAAATCTAGGTTTGGTGCAAGGAAATGGACTTGGAGATTTGAAATGGACGGAAATTACAGGGCGGGCTACACGATAGCCAAGTTGATGCGTCTATTCGGTTGGGTGGGTGTGACTATCTCGTTTTTAGTGGGTTTGGGTTCGTTATTTGGTGAGGATGCATATGGCGCATTATTTGCCGGGATTGGCCTGTTCAATTCGCTATTGCTTGTTGGCGTTGGCCACGTAATGGAAGCGGTTTTCGATGGGGCATCAAATACTGACAGGCTTGTTAAGCTGATGGTGCAGAAGCCGGTCAAGCTTCCAGTGAATGCAAGTTCCAAAAGTTCTCAACCACGAAATACGGCCATGGCCGATGATAACGGCAATCCCCAGACACCAATGGAAAAGCAGCCCCCTTCAACTTCGGAGCACGATTATGTATACAAAGGATACAGAATTCCGGGACGCGGAGACGAAAAATTCGTGATTCACGGGATTGAATTTCATGGTCTCATCCATGCAACGAACTTTCTTGACGGTAAGTTGGAGAACGGAACGCCGATCAACTTAGACAAGGTGGACTGATATTGACCACCGCAACCACCGCAACCACTGCCAGCACCGGCAAACGATACAGCCCGCTACCGAACTGCTCCATGCACAAGTGGTCAGACGCCAAGACCCGCGACTCCGCCACGCAACCTCGGAGACAGAACTGATGACCGATCTCACCTATGAGGACTTCCTGAACCTGTCCGAGATGGTAACGCAGCATAACCATGCACACCGCTTTGGCGACGAGACATATGCGACCCGCAGATTGATTGAGATCGATGCGATCACCGACGGATATCAGTGCCCCATTGCGCGCCAAGCGGAGCGCATATTGTCCACTGAAATCCGTGGCGTTCAGGTTGTCATTGCGGGCCATCGTGTGGCCGTCTCAGCACCGCATCGGGGCATGATTGCCACGTTCGAAGTGGCGACGACCGGGCACGATCAGGTGCGCAGCATCCTTCTTGCGTTGGCATTCGGACGCCACGACGGCACGGGTCTGACCGGTTACGAGCGTTCGCGGCTGATGCGGCGCGTGTCGGCTGTGCTTTGATCTAGGCTCAGGACCCATTAATCAACACCACCGCCAAAAGCAAAACGCCCCGCAGATGCAGGGCGCTTAGTGAACTTTCGGGGTATGTCAGCTATTGCGGCGACGGGCCACTAGGCCAAATCCGCCAAGTGCTGCCAGCAGCATTGGCAGGGCGGCGGGCAGCGGAATAGGTGTTGTTGTTTCCAACCGAAAGTTTGGACCAACCCAGCCATCGGGGTAGGTTGTGTCTACGGTTGTCGGCTTTGACAATGCCGCACCTGCACTATCGAACACCGAATTCCCGTACACTACGCCGGAAGCCATCGAAAAAGTATTGTTGTAAAATGTTCCGGGCGCGCTTCCGCCATCATATCGCGCCGCTATGGTGTATTCCTGCCCCGGCCCGACCGAAACACCAGTTCCCAAAACCGAATAGAAGAACCCGCGATCAGCGACAATTGCTTCAAACTCAGCGCCGGACGCGCCTGCCGGGATGGTCACCGACGTAAGCAAGTTGCCAGCTTCATCCCACAGACCTATCTCCCGGTCGAGGTCAAAGTTATTAGACCCATCTGACAATTGGGAGCCGTAGATACCAAAATGACTGATTGTACGAGTTTCCGTAAGGTTGAAAGTCCAGCCTACCGTGAACCCGGAATTTCCAAGCGGGTCGCCAAAACCTGTCACCGCCATCCCAGCCTCAGTATCCGTCAGCGTTGACGCGGAAACATTCGTGGCGAACAACACTGTTAGTGCAGAGAGCGCACTCAAAAGTAGTTTTTTCATGGACTTTCCTAATGGTTAAGGTTCGACCATCGGTGAAACACCTGAATTAAGCAAATAGGAACTCGGCTCCCCTTACGTCAACTTGCGCGGACCTGCGACTGCTTGCCGACCAGTTTTATGGGTCCTGACCCTAGCGACCTGAAAACAAAGGCTTAATCGGGTTTGGCGGTTTGCGAAAAACCGCCGGAGTTTTCTTCAGTGTCTTGGGTGTCCTGTCCAGATTCGTCAACATTGACGAATTTGGACACAGTTGGTTTGCATCGCCGCGCACCGGGCTTTACCTGCCCAAGTTGGGCAGGTAGATTTTTGACCGCATTGTAAGACCGATTCGGAGACAGACCCGTCTTACAGCCGCTTAAACATAGCAATTTCAATAGGGTAGGGCGTTTATATGGCGGACTGAGCCTCCGCCACCACTACATGGATGGCAAAATCAAGCGCGTGCTTTGAATTTAGGCGCTGATTGCGGGCCCTGCTGTCTTTCCAACTTCGAAAGCTATTGGTGCAGGCAAAACCAACGGTTCACCTGCGGCTTTTCGCAGCAAAACATGCTCGCTTTGCAAAATTGCGAGGATGCAAGGTTTGGCAAACCAAAATTCGCTTCGCCATTCCAGCGCCCTTTTCAGGATGCGTGCGCGACGAAAGTTATCAGAGCGCCAGTGTTCGCCCTGACTCGACAAATCGCCACAATGGCGCCTGTCTGACCTAAGGTTCGATCATGTCGATACGCGTGCCGTGACGTCCACCTTCAAACTCGGCATTCAAAAAAGCATCAACGATATCGATTGCGAGGGCGTCGCCGACAACCCGGGCCCCAATCGATAGCATATTGGCGTTGTTGTGCGCGCGGATCATGCGGGCAGAGAAGGCGTCGGCGCACACGCCGCAGCGGATGCCTGCAACTTTATTGGCGGCCATCATGATCCCCTGACCCGTGCCGCACAGGATGATCCCAAACCGACAATCCCCGGATGCAACTTGCAAAGCAGCCGCTCGGCCATGCTTGGGGTAGTGCGTGCTCTCGGTCGTGTTCGGACCGATATCGACGGCCTCCCAGCCGAGGTCCGTGATATGTTTGGCGATCGCCTGTCGCAGGTCGATGGCGGCGTGATCGCTTGACAGAACAATACGTTTGTTTGTGCTCATGGCGGTGCGTCCCGGTCAGGATATTTCTGGTGTTTTTGGCAGGTAGCAGGGGCTGTCCCAAGAAGCCAGCCGTATCGCCCACGTCGTTTGGAAACTGCGATGAAGGCTATGGAGAGGTCTTTGGCGGCGCACGTCTTTTCAGGTCGAGCGGTATCACGGTGCATCCGCCTTGCGCGGCATTTGGGTTTATCGACAAATGGGAAGAGATGTGGAGGGGTGGCGCGCTGTGGATAACTTTTTAACTTAATAATAACAAGAAATTGTGGCGCATAGATCATCTAGAGATTTAAGAAGCATCACCCGCGCGAGTTTTGAATCTGAAAGTCAAAAAAACGGTTGAAAGAACTGGTTTGGGGCCAACGCTCACGGCATCTTTTACACGCTCAAGCGCGCAGGCGTGCAACCAGTGCTGATGCGCAAAAGAAAGCGGCAGCCACGCAGACGATTGTGGGCCCCGTGGGCGTATCGAACTGGAACGACGCACCAAGGCCCGCGATGGCCGCTCCGGATCCGATGGCCGCAGTGATCAGGGCCATTGCTTCGGGTGTGCGCGCCAAGGGACGCGCGGCAGCAGGCGGGATGATCAAAAGCGCACCAATCAGCAGTGCCCCAACGGCTTTGATTGCCACGGCCACCGTCAATGCCAGCGCGACGGTCAGAACCATTTGTTCTGTGCGAAAGGAGATACCGCTGGCCTGAGCCAGATCTGGGTTGAGCGTCGCCGTCAGTAAACGCTGCCAACGCCATGCAAGCAGGGCGATCACCACTGCCGCACCTCCCCAGATCAGGGCCAGATCAAACACATTGACCGCAAGGATGTCCCCGAAAAGGTACCCCATCAGATCAAGCCGCGCCCCTGACAGGAACGATACCGCGACCAAACCGATAGCAAGTGCGGAGTGGGCCAACACGCCCAGCAGCGTGTCCTCGGCCAGTCCGCGACCAGAGAGTGTTTGTACGAGGATGGCCATTGCGAGTGCTGCGGCCAACACGCCAAGCATGATAGGCCCTTGAAATGCCAAAGACATCGCAACGCCGAGCAAGGCCGCATGCGCCGTGGCGTCTCCGAAATAGGCCATCCGTCGCCAAACCACGAAACAGCCCAAAGGTGCCGCCGCCAAGGCGGTGCCGATACCTGCGAGGCCCGCTCGCACCAAAAAATCGTCAAGCATGGTCATGTTCTTCGTGGTCATGGTCGTGATGATGGTGGTGATCGTGCTGGTGCCGGTAGATGGCGAACGCGCCGCTGTCTCCGGTACCAAACAGCGCTTGGTATTCGGGCGCGCCTTGCACCACTTCAGGCGTGCCTTCGCAACATACATGCCCGTTCAGGCACAGAACCCGGTCCGACGCGGCCATGACCACGTGCAAATCGTGGCTCACCATCAGAACGGCACAGTTGAGGTGGCTGCGCACATGCTCGATTTTGCGGTAAAAGTCCGCGGCCCCGGGCTGATCGAGCCCTTGGGTCGCCTCATCAAGGATCAGCAGGTCGGGCGACATCAACAAGGCGCGCGCCAGCAAGACCCGCTGGAATTGCCCACCAGACAGCGTCCGCATCTGCGCCTTCGCCAGGTCTGGCACGCCTGCCTCGGTCAAAGCGCGCGCCATCGCATCTTTGCTATGACGGTTGGGCAGGCACAAAAAGCGACTGACGGTCAGGGGCAAAAGCCCGTCCATGTGCAGGCTTTGCGGGACATATCCGATGCGGATGCCGCGCATTGTTTCAACATTGCCGCTGAGTGGTTTGATTGCGCCGATCAAACCTTTGACTAGAGTGGATTTTCCGGAGCCGTTGGGCCCTACGAGGGTGACGATCTCGCCTTGATCGATGTGCATATCCACATCGCGCATAACCGTTTTTCCGGCTTGTTGCAGGGTCAGCCCTGTGGCGGTGATCAGGCGCATGGGGCCTCTGGCTGGCAGTTGGGGCAAAGGCCAAGGGCCTCGATCACTGTGCGCCGGATCGTGAAGCCTGTGGCGCGCGCCACTTCTCCAAGCTGGCCCTCGGTCGCGTCTGCTTCTGCTTCGGCCACCGACTTGCAGCTGGTGCAAATCAGAAAGGCAGGCGCGTGGTCAGCGCCCAGATGCGCACAGGCGATGTAGGCATTCAGCCCTTCGATCTTGTGCGCGAATCCGGCTGATGTCAGAAAATCGAGCGCACGATAGGCGACGGGCGGGGCCGTGCCCAATCCTTCTTCACCCAGAACAGCAAGCAAATCATAAGCCCCTAGCGCGCGATGTTCAGCCAGTAGAATTTCAAGAGACCGGCGACGAATTGCCGTGAATTTCAGCTTTTTTTCAACACAATAGCGCTCTGCACGCGCCAGCGTGGTGCTGACGCATTGGGCGTGGTCGTGACTGCGAAAGCCGATGGCCGTCATGAGTGTTGTGTCCAATCTGGAATTCGTGGGTTGATATGTTATACCATAACACTTAGCAAGTCTGTGAATCAGAACAATAGCAGGGATTAATCATGAAGTATTTGGGTTTCGTTGTGGGATGCGCAGCGACCGGTGTCGCTGCGGAAGTACCGAATGTGGCGGTTGATATTGCCCCCGTTCATTCAATTGTTTCCGCTGTAATGGGGGATCTTGGAACGCCCGATCTGGTTATTCCCGCCGGGGCTTCACCTCATGAGTATTCTTTGCGCCCATCCGAGGCGCGTGCGTTGGACCAAGCTGATGTTGTCGTATGGATGGGCCATTCCCTTACCCCTTGGCTTGAGAGCCCGGTCGAAACCCTTGCGGGCGACGCAGCTGTGGTCGAACTGCTGGATCATCCACAGACACTCCTGCTGGATGTGCGAAAGGGGGCCACGTTCGGCGCGCACGATCATGGGCATGACGACCACGACGATCATGACGACGAAGAGCATGCTGATGATCATGACGACCACGACGAAGAGCATGAACACGAAGACCATGACGACCATGGCGATGAAGAGCACGCCGACGCCGATGATCATGACGGTCACGGAGACGAAGAGCATGCGGACGCCCATGATCATGATGACCACGACGAACACGGCGAAGAAAAACATGCCGATGCTCATGATGATGCGCATGATGACGAAGAACACGCAGACGCGCACGATCACGACGCAAATGAAGGCGCAGACCCGCACGCTTGGTTGGATCCGAACAATGCGATCATCTGGGCTGGTGCAATTGCTCAACTGCTGGCTGAGCAGGACCCCGAAAACACTGAAACTTATACTGCAAATGCGCAGGCGTTTCAGGCTGATATAGAAGCATTAAAAGGTGAAGTCGCAGCAACGCTCGACCCCATCAAGGGCCGTTCCTTTGTCGTCTTCCACGATGCTTATCACTATTTCGAAGACCGATTTGGCATTGAAGCGGCCGGAGCCGTGTCTGCCAGCGATGCCGTGTCACCAAGTGCAGGGCGGGTTGCTGAGTTGCGCGAAACTATTGCTGAACTCGAGGCTGTCTGCGCATTGACAGAACCCCAGTACAACCCCGGCATCGTTGATGCGATTGGGACCACGGAACTGGGTGAGATTGACCCGCTGGGCGTCGGTCTGGATCTTGGTGCGGGCCTTTATCGCGACTTGCTGAGCAATATGGCGTCGTCTTTGTATGACTGCCTGGCGCCCCCAGCCTAAGCGATCGACATGCCGCGCATTTGCCCTAGCAGCCCTGGTATCTTTTCCTTGAAACGGAAAAAGCCGTGGGTTGCGTTGGGCCATGCGCGGTCATCAAAGCTCCGACGGATCATGCGCATCGGTGGCATGCCCGGCGTTCGGGCCAAAGCACCTAACACATCGGCCACCGGGCCGACGGGCGCATATGGTGTCACGATCTGATCCAGTTCTGCATCTTGGGCCCATGAAGCCAGCTCCGTAACCGTGCTTTCAGGCCACGTCACGTTCCCCAATCGCGCTCCAAATCGAGACTCTGTGTCCTGTAAGGCGCGCAAGGCAAAGTCGCTGACATGTGGCGCCAGTGAAAGCGGGGAAAGACCACCGCGCCCCACGATGCAGGCCGTCGCCACCGGTGAAATCCCCACGTCCAAGACAAAGCCGGGGCTCATGTCTTCGTCGTGTAGGATCAAGCCGGTACGCGCAGACGAAATCGGAAGATCTGCTGCGGGCAGGGGGCTAAGCGGTGGGTTTTGTGGACCACTGAGGGCGGTGGCCTCGCCTGCGAGTTGCCATTTAGGTGCAAATCGCCCTTCAGTATATTTTGAGATGTTTGAGGTGCGGGCCAGATAGGTTTTGCCCGGCGTCTGAATGCCCGCAACCCAGCGCCAGCCTAACGTGTTGCTTGCCGGATCACCGTCAAGCAGATGGCGCAGGAAGAAATCCGCGCCCAATTCCCACGGCAAACGGAGGGTGAAAACCCAGATCGACGCGAACCACATCCGGGCATGGTTGTGCAAATACCCCGTTTCGACCAACTCCTTTGCCCAGGCGTTGAAACAGTCGATGTCGGTTTCGCCCAGACAGGCGGCTTCCCACCGATCCCGCAGGCCCGATTGCGTTTGCACCTCATCAAGGCACCGTTTCACAGCACCCTGATACTGCGTCCAGACAGAGGGACGCATCTCCAGCCAGCCCTTCCAATAGGTGCGCCAGAACACCTCTTGCACGAATTTTTCTGCTGCGGACGCGCTGTGACGGGACAATGTGGCGGCCAATACCTCTTCTTCGGGTATCAGACGTGCCCGAATATAAGGCGAAAGTGTTGACACGCCGTCATGACCATCACGCCCCAAGTCGTAATTTCGCCGTGCGGCATAATCGCGCCCTGCCTTGGGAACAAAGGCCTGCAATCGTTCAAGTGCTGCGGTGCGGGAGGGTGGAAAACGGGTCAAGGAGTCACTCATTGGGGGCCAGTTAGCAGGGACGAAACGCACTTCAAGGCACGGGGTGCCCTTGCAGCCCCTGAGTGGCGATACTAAGACTCAGGTAAGATGTTGGCGGGTATGGTCTCGCAACACTTTGACGAGGCAGAATGCATGCGCGATCCCATCGACCAATACGCTCATATCCAGAACAATCTTGTGCCCATGGTTGTCGAACAGACCAGCCGGGGCGAGCGGGCTTATGATATCTTTTCCCGCCTGCTGAAAGAGCGGATCATTTTTATCAACGGCCCGATTCATTCGGGGATGAGCCACCTCGTGGTGGCCCAGTTGCTGCACCTTGAGGCCGAAAACCCGTCCAAGGAAATCAGCATGTATGTCAATTCCCCCGGGGGCGAGGTGACGGCCGGCTTTTCGATCTATGACACGATGCAATACATCAAACCCAAAGTGTCCACGCTGATCTGCGGCATGGCCGCGTCTATGGGATCCGTGATTGCCATTGGGGGCGAAAAGGGTATGCGTTTTGCCTTGCCCAATTCCGAAGTCATGGTGCACCAGCCCTCAGGTGGCTCGCAAGGTATGGCCAGCGACATCCTGATCTCTGCCCGTCACATCGAGCGCACGCGCGAGCGGTTTTATCAGCTTTACGTTGACCACACTGGCCAAGATTATGAGACGGTACAGAAGGCGCTGGATCGCGACACCTGGATGACACCGGAAGAGGCCAAAGAGTGGGGCCATCTGGACGAAATCGTCGAAAACCGCAGCAAAGACGACGACGAAAGTTAACAGCTGCGCCTGACCATAGATCGCGCCTCGGGCAGGCGCGACACTTTGGGGCTACACAGGTGCGGCATCGCCGAAAAAGGCGATTGTGGACCTCGCTGGGCTGGCCTAAGCTGTCTCCCGCGGGGCACGATCCGGATGGCAAGTCCGGTGACAAAGACGACGGTATTTGCCGGGAAGGACGCGACATGGCCACGAATTCAAGCGGCGACAGCAAAAACACGCTTTATTGCAGCTTTTGCGGCAAGAGCCAGCATGAGGTGCGCAAGCTGATTGCGGGCCCCACAGTGTTCATATGCGACGAGTGCGTCGAACTGTGCATGGACATCATTCGCGAAGAAACAAAGGCGTCCGGCCTCAAGTCGACAGACGGCGTGCCCACCCCGCGCGACATTTGCGGTGTGCTGGATGATTATGTGATCGGTCAGGCAACCGCCAAGCGCGTTTTGTCCGTCGCTGTGCACAACCACTACAAACGCCTCAACCACGCCCAAAAGGGTGGGGACATCGAACTGGCGAAATCCAACATTCTGCTGATCGGCCCAACGGGCTGCGGTAAGACCCTGCTGGCGCAGACGCTGGCCCGTATTTTGGACGTGCCGTTCACTATGGCGGATGCAACCACGCTGACCGAGGCGGGATATGTCGGGGAAGATGTCGAGAACATCATCCTCAAGTTGCTCCAATCATCCGAATACAACGTCGAGCGCGCCCAACGCGGCATCGTCTATATCGACGAAGTCGACAAGATCACCCGCAAGTCCGAAAACCCATCCATCACCCGCGATGTGTCGGGCGAGGGTGTGCAGCAAGCGTTGCTAAAGCTGATGGAAGGCACCGTTGCTTCGGTCCCACCTCAGGGTGGGCGCAAACATCCACAGCAGGAATTCCTGCAAGTGGACACGACCAACATCCTGTTTATCTGCGGCGGTGCGTTTGCCGGTCTCGACAAGATTATTGCGCAGCGCGGTAAAGGCTCGGCGATGGGCTTTGGCGCGGACGTACGCGACAACGATGCACGCGGTGTCGGTGAAATCTTTACTGAGCTTGAACCCGAAGATCTGCTGAAGTTTGGTTTGATCCCAGAATTTGTGGGCCGCTTGCCGGTTCTGGCTACTCTCGAGGATCTGGACGAGGACGCTTTGGTCACAATCCTGACCGAACCCAAGAATGCGTTGGTCAAACAGTACCAACGCCTGTTTGAGCTTGAGGACACGCAACTGACATTCACAGAGGACGCTCTGTCTGCCATCGCCAAACGCGCCATCGAGCGTAAGACTGGCGCGCGCGGACTGCGCTCTATCCTCGAGGACATCCTGCTGGATACAATGTTCGACCTTCCGGGGATGGATTCGGTGTCAGAAGTGGTCGTGAACGAAGAGGCTGTGACCTCGGATGCGGCCCCTTTGATGATCCACGGCGACGCAGAGAAGGAGCCTGCGACAGCAGGCTGAGCTTAATTCATTGAATTGATGGGGAAACGCAGGCTTCGGCCTGCTTTTCTTTTGCCAAGTGAAAAAACTTAGCCTTATGGGTAAGTTTGTGGTTGCCCGAGCGGTGCTTGTGCATTACTTAGCCATATGGCTAATCAAATCCCAGATGACTTGTCCCCCTTGTTTGCCGCTCTTGCAGACCCAACGCGGCGCGCCGTGATCAAGGCACTCAGCGCCGGACCGCGTCCGGTATCGCATCTGGCCGAAGCCCATGACATGGCGCTGCCAAGTTTTCTCAAGCACATCGACAAACTGGAACGGGCAGGGGTCATTGCGACGCAAAAAACGGGCCGGGTGCGGACCTGCTATTTGCACGCCGACGCCCTCGCACCTGCACAAGACTGGCTCGCCCAAGAGGCGAAACAGTGGGGCGATGCGCTGGATCGGCTTTCGGCGCACTTGGACGCCGTGGAACAGGAGAAAAAGATATGACAACACAGCTTGGTACCCTCGAATTCACCCGAATCCTCGGCGCTGATCCCGTACGGGTGTTTGCAGCGCTGACCAATCAAGCAGACCGGATGGCATGGGGCCCGCCGGATGTCGACAGCGTTGTTCTGATCGAGGATCAGCCCGAGGCCGCACCGGGCGTGCGCGAAACGTCGCGTGTCGGTCCGCGCGACAACCCTTATGTCGATGTCGCCACAGACTGGATCGTCATGGAAGCGCCGACGCGCCTGATCTATGCAGAAACGCTGTCAGCAGAGGGCGAAACACTGGGCTGCAGCCTTGCGACGTTTGAGTTGTCGCCTGAAGGCGCCGGGACTGCCATGCAAGCGAGCATCCAAATCATCGGCTTTGTCGGAGAGGAGATGATGGGCGAATTTGAGGGCGGCTGGTCACATGTGTTGGACAACCTGTCAAAGCACTTTTGACGGTCATTGCCAGGGGGCATTGACCTTTACCATGCACTTGTGCCCGATGCGCGCATGATCCTGTGCAGCAAGGAAACGCACCCATGTCCATCAAACGCATACACTCCGGCGGGGAATTCGAACCCAAGATCGGCTATTGCCGTGCGGTCGTTGCAAACGGCTGGGTCCATGTGGCCGGTACAGTTGGACAGGGGACGACCGTACTCGAACAATGCGCCTCTGCGCTCGAAATCATCGGCAAAGCACTAAACGAGGCAGGCACTGATTTTGCACATGTCGTCCGTGTTACTTACATGCTGCCGGATCGCAGTGAGTTCCCACCTTGCTGGCCCATGCTGCGTGACGCCTTTGGCGACAACCCGCCTGCGACCACGATGATAGAATGTGGGCTGATAACGCCTGAAGACCGGATCGAGATCGAAGTGACTGCGGTTCTGCCTACCTGAGGCCGCGTGTCCTCTGGACGCCAGCGCGGCAATGCGGCATAGACGATGGCAAGCATTGGAGGCAGACAATGGGCATTCTGAACACATTATTGCGGGCGGTGACATGGTGGGACGGCCAGACGCTGAACACGCAGTTGTTCACGTGGCGCAAGGGCATCAAGGTTGGCGACGACGCGCAAGGCAACATCTTTTACAAGAACGCGGATGACAGCAAGCGTTGGGTGATCTTCAACGGTGAGGCCGAGGCAAGCCGTGTGGATCCTGAATGGCACGGATGGCTGCACCGGACATGGGACGAGCCGCCCACAGACAAGCCGCTGAAACGCAAGGATTGGGAAAAACCACATCAGCCCAACCTGACCGGCACGGCAATGGCCTATGCGCCCGCTGGATCCATCCGGCGCGCTCAACCAGCAGACCGGGCCGACTACGAAGCCTGGTCGCCCGAATAAGTCAGGCCAAGCAATGGCAGAAAACACCACCGAAGTTCTGGTTGGCGGCGCTGTTCTTGCGGCGGCCATTGCGTTTGCAGTGTATGGCGCGCAAGTGGCAGGCCTTGGCAACACAGGCAGTGAAACATACCCTCTGACCGCCAGTTTTCGCAGCCTTGAGGGCGTGAATGTGGGCACCGATGTGCGCCTTGCTGGGGTCAAGATCGGCACTGTCACGGATGTTGACCTGAACCCTGACACCTATCGCGCCGACACTGTCGTGACCCTGCGCAGTGCAACGCAAGTGCCTGATGACAGCGCCATTGTCATCAGTTCCGAGGGTTTGCTGGGCGGCAACTTCGTTGAGATCGTACCCGGTGGCTCTCCGTTCTACTTCGCGCCCGGCGACGAGATAACGGACACCCAAGGTGCGGTCAGTCTGATTTCGCTGCTGCTCAAGTTCGTATCAGGCGGGGACAGCCCATGATCAGGGCTGCGTTGGCAGTCACTATGTTGCTTGCCAGTCCGCTCGCTGCGCAGGAACAGACGCAAATTGCATCCGGAGCCATTTTGCGCGGTCTGGACAAGTTGAATGGCAAAGTTGTCGACATCGAACTGCCAGCCGGACGAAGCGTTCAGTTTGATCGCCTGACAATCACACTCACCGAGTGCCGATACCCTGCTGGCAACCCTGCAGGCAATGCCTATGCGGGTCTGCAAATCACCGAAACGGGGCGCGAGGGCGTTGTCTTTTCCGGTTGGATGGTCGCATCGGCCCCCGCCCTCAGTGCGATGGAACACGCACGCTACGACGTCTGGGTCCTGCGCTGCACGACCTCCTGAAGAGAGGCGGGCGGCACCGTTCCAAATGTCCCTTCCAAGTCCAAAGCTTCGGCAAGTCGTGCCCGATATTGCGCGCGGGTGATCTCGACAGCGCCCAGACTGGACAGGTGGGGGGTCAAAAACTGCGTGTCAAATAGGGTGAAACCGGTCTGGGTCAGATGATCAACTGTTGCCGCCAGTGCCATTTTTGAAGCGTTCGTGGCCCGCGAGAACATGCTTTCCCCAAAAAACGCGGCACCCAATGTGACCCCATAAACGCCGCCAACCAAATGCGTACCGTCCCAGATTTCGACGGAATGCGCATAATTGCTACGGTGCAAGTCACTGTAAAGGTTATATATTTCAGAGTTGATCCATGTGTCCGCCCGGTCTGCGCACCCATCTACAACACCGGTGAAATCGGTGTTCAGGCGGACTGTCCAGTCACTACGTCGCATCGCCCGGGCCAAGGATCGTGAGATGTGCAGACCGTCCAGCGGCAACACCCCCCGCAGGCGTGGGTCGACCCAGAAAATGTCCGGATCATCGCGCGACTCGGCCATCGGAAAGATGCCGGATGCATAGCCATGCAACAACAGTTCAGGCGTCAACGCGCTGTCTGCCATAGAACCTCATATCCACTTGGGGTGCGCCAATGGCCACGATGATAGGGGGCAAAAGCTTTAGAACCAACCCTGCCAAAAGCGCGCGAATGCCGCCTTAGGCCATGTGACTTTCAAGCCAGTGTTCTAGCCAGTGGATGTTGTAATTGCCGGTGTGAATGTCTTGTTCTGCCAGCAACTCGTTGAACAGGGGCACGGTGGTGTCCACACCATCGATAATCAGCTCACCCAAGGCGCGGTGCAACCGGGCCAATGCCTCGGGTCTGTCGCGTCCGTGCACAATCAGTTTGCCGATCAGACTGTCGTAATAGGGCGGTATGGAATAGCCGTCATAGAGGGCCGAATCCATGCGCACGCCAAGGCCGCCGGGCGCGTGATACTGCGTGATCCGACCCGGTGAGGGTGAGAAATTCGGCAGCTTTTCTGCATTCAAGCGGACTTCGATAGAGTGACCGTTGATCTCAAGGTCTTCTTGCTGGAACGTCATTTCCATGCCGGAGGCCACGCGGATCTGTTCGCGCACCAGATCGACACCGAAAATGGCCTCTGTGACCGGGTGTTCCACCTGCAAGCGCGTGTTCATCTCGATGAAAAAGAACTCACCCTTTTCGTAGAGAAACTCGATTGTGCCAGCGCCTATGTAGTTGATCTTGGCGACAGCATCCGCACAGACTTTGCCGATTTTGGCGCGTTCTTCGGCGGAAATCGCAGGGCCGGGGGCCTCTTCGAATACTTTTTGGTGGCGGCGCTGCAGCGAACAGTCCCGCTCGCCCAGATGCACAGCGCGCCCCTTACCATCCCCAAAGACTTGAATTTCGATGTGGCGTGGAGTGGTGAGATACTTTTCGATGTAGACTTCGTCATTGCCAAAGGCAGCCTTGCCTTCGGCCCGTGCGGTCATGAACGCGCTTTCCATGTCGGCCGCTGTCTGAGCGACTTTCATGCCGCGACCGCCACCGCCTGCTGTGGCCTTGATGATGACGGGGTACCCCATCTCTTCACCAAGTTTTTTGGCATCTTCCAATGTGTCCACGCCGCCGTCGGATCCGGGCACACAAGGAACGCCAAGGGCCTTCATCGTATCCTTGGCCGTGATCTTGTCACCCATGACGCGGATATGTTCCGCTGTGGGGCCAATAAAGGTCAGGTCGTGATCTTCGACGATCTGAACAAACTGGGCGTTTTCAGACAGGAAACCATAGCCGGGATGGATTGCCTCGGCGCCGGTGATTTCGCAGGCAGAGATGATCGCTGGAAAAGACAGGTAGGATTGCGTCGAAGATGGCGGGCCGATGCAAACGGATTCGTCGGCCATACGGACATGCATGGCATCCGCGTCTGCGGTGGAGTGCACGGCAACGCTTGCAATGCCCATTTCACGTGCGGCCCGGATAACGCGCAGCGCGATTTCGCCGCGGTTGGCAATCAGGATTTTGTTGAACATGCGCGCTCCCTTATTCGAGGATGACGAGAGGTGCGCCAAATTCGACCGCTGCCCCATCGTCCACAAGGATGCGTTTGACGGTGCCTGCACGCGGGGCAGGGATGTGGTTCATGGTCTTCATCGCCTCGACGATCAGCAATGTGTCGCCTTCGGCCACTTTCTGGCCAACAGAGATGAAGGTCGGAGCGCCGGGCTCGGCTTGCATATAGACTGTGCCGACCATCGGAGATGGCACGGCGCCGGGGTCATCGGCGGGATCAGCTGCGGGTGCCGCTGCCGCGGGTGCCGGGCTTGCTGGCGCGCTGGCGGCTGGGACGGGTGCTGCGGCGGGCAGGGCCTGAACAGCGACCTGTTGTCCAGTGTGGCGCGAGACGCGCACGTTCAGGCTGTCATCTTCGCCGTATTCGCGTTTCACCTGAACTTCGGTCAGATCGTTTTCACGCAGCAGTTCTGCCAGAGCCTGGATAAAGGCGACGTCGGCGTCCTGATTTTTTTTGCTCATTTTTGTCCTCAAGCCTTTGGCATCAGCAAGGAGCCGCATGCCACACAGTGGTGCGTGTATAGCGGGCGATTGAGGCCGTGAAAAGCGCCCTTGATGACCTTGCGCTATTCTCGGCGTTACAGGGGGGCAACAGCAGGGCAGGTAGTGCTTAAAATGCCAGCACGGAGCCGAGGGCTCCGTGCTGGTAAATTCTTGCCTGACGCTGACCGGAGATCAGATTGCGAGGTATTCTGCGCGCAACTCTTCGTTTTCCAGCACCTCGGCCGCAGTCCCGTCAAATACGATGCCACCGGTGTCGAGAATGACGGCCCGATCTGCCAATTGCAGTGCGCGTACGGCGTTTTGTTCGACAAGGATGGTCGTGATCCCTTGTTCTTTGATGATGCTGAGCGTCTTTTCAATCTCGTCCACGATCACTGGCGCGAGGCCTTCGTAGGGTTCATCAAGAAGCAGCACTTTGATGTCGCGGGCCAGCGCACGCGCGATGGCAAGCATTTGTTGCTCGCCTCCGGACAGGGTGGTGCCCTCTTGCGTGCGGCGTTCGCCGAGACGCGGGAACAGTCCGTAAAGCCGTTCGATCGACCATCCGATTGGGGGTGCGATCTGAGCGAGTTTCAGGTTTTCTTCGACTGTGAGGCCGGGAATGATGCGGCGATCTTCGGGCACAAGGCCCAGACCGGCCTGAGACGCCTCGTGACTGGACATTTTGTGCAAGGGCTGGTGGTCCAGCCAGATCTCGCCATGGGTCACTTGTGGGTCGCCGATGCGCGCGATCGAGCGTAGAGCCGACGTTTTTCCGGCTCCGTTGCGCCCGAGCAGGGCAAGGATTTCGCCCTCGTGCACGTTAAAGCTGATGCCCTGGACGATGTAGCTTTCGCCGTAATAGGCGTGCATGTCCCAAACGGACAGAAAGGCTGGGGCGGTTTGGGCGTGGCTGACGCCTTTGGAAAAATCTGGTTTGACGTTCATGTCGTTGTCCTCGCTTTTGGGCGGGGTAGGGCAGAGGACACCTCCGCCTTACGATTTCTGTTCGGCCGTAAAGCGGGCGCGTTGCCCGCCTCCGGTTATGCCGCGTCTTGCGTTTCGCCCAAGTAGGCTTCGCGCACCTTGGGGTGTCCCTTGATCTTGTCGGGCGTGTCTTCGACCAGTGGCGTGCCTTGGGCCAGTACCGTGATCCGTTCAGCAAGAGAGAACACCACATGCATGTCGTGTTCGATGATTGCGATGGTGATGTCGCGCTCATCCTTGATCTGCTTCAAGAGATCGATGGTGTTGTTCGTGTCGGCCCGCGCCATGCCAGCGGTCGGTTCGTCAAGCAGCAGCAGGCGTGGCTCTTGCGCCAGACACATGCCGATTTCCAAACGACGTTTGTTACCGCGAGACATGGTTGCCGCGTTGTCGCCGCGCGCATCGGCCATGCCCATTTCTTCGAGCATGTGTTCGGCCCGCTCTACGATCTCGCGGTCCTTGTACATGTCGATAAACGCGTTCGGCGTGAACGATCCGTCACGTTTGGCGAAGCAGGGGATCAACATATTTTCCAACACGCTCAGGTCGCCAAAAATTTCTGGCGTCTGAAACACTCGGGAAATACCCATCTGGTTGATCTCGTAGGGCTTGCGTCCCAATACAGATTTGCCGTCGAACATGACCGAGCCTGTGTCCGGGATCAGCTTGCCCACGAGGCAGTTCAGCAGAGTGGACTTGCCCGCCCCGTTGGGGCCGATGATCGCGTGGCAGGAGTTTTCTGCCACACTCAGGTTTACGTCTCCAAGCGCTTGCAGACCGCCAAACCGTTTGCCCACGTTTTTGATGTCGAGAATACCCATGTGAAAGGCTCCTTATTCCGCAGGTGTGGTTTTGCCGTCCGGAGTGTCCGAACTTGGGTTTTTGCGCTTGAACAGCTTGGCAATCCGTTGCCCGCCCTCAACCAGCCCGCCGGGCAGGAAGATCACGACCAGCATAAAGATCAGGCCCAGTGTCAGGTGCCAGCCCTTACCGATGAAGGGATAGATCAGCGTGACGACAAAGTCCTCAAGCCCATCTGGCAGGAAGGCGAACCATTCATGCAGGATGGTCGAGTTGATCTTGGACATGATGTTCTCCATGTACTTGATCATGCCCGCACCCAGAACCGGGCCAATCAGCGTGCCCGCACCGCCAAGGATGGTCATCAAGACGACTTCACCACTTGCGGTCCAGAACATGCGCTCGGCCCCCACTTGGGTATCCATCGCCACCATCAGACCACCAGCAAGACCGGCATACATGCCCGACACCACAAAGGCCGCAAGCGTGTAGGGCCGTGCATTTAGGCCGGTGTAGTTCAGGCGTTGCTGATTTGACTTGATCGCGCGCAACATCATCCCGAAGGGCGAATTGAAGATCCGGATCGCAAGATAGAAGCTTGCCAGCATTGCAATCGCAGCCACGTAGTACCCGACATTGAATGTGAACAACCATGATCCCACGGACCATTCAAAGCTGGAGCCCATTTCAAGCCCGAACAGGTTGGCTTTGGGCGATGCACCTGCCTCCAGCGCACCGTCCAGAATGCGCGGGTCCTGCAATTTAGGCTGCAGACCCGTTTCACCGCCCGTGATGGGTGTCAGTACCGAATAGGCAAGGGCATAAGACATTTGCGCAAATGCGAGCGTAAGGATCGAGAAATAGATGCCCGAACGGCGCAGACTGATCCATCCGACCAGCAGGGCAAACAGCCCCGCGACTATGACTGACACAGCAATCGCCGGAATGATGTTCATCGTCAGCAGCTTCATCATCCACATCGCGGCGTAAGAACCGACACCGAGGAAAGCGGCGTGTCCGAAGGACAAATAGCCGGTCAAGCCGAACAGAATGTTGAAACCGATGGCAAAGATGCCGAAGATTACAAACCGTTGCATCAGGTCAGGGTAGCCCGCGTTGAACTGCGCCATACCCGAGCCTTCAGGGAAGGGGTTGAGGATGAAGGGGGCCAGTAACGTAAGTACGAAGACCAGCAACAGGAGGTTTGTGTGTTTTTTGTCTAGTCCGAGCATGGTTTAATCCTCCATCACGCCTTTGCGGCCCATCAAGCCACGGGGACGGGTGAGCAGAATGATGATTGCAACCAGGTAGATGATGATCTGGTTGATACCGGGCAGGAATTCGAGGACCTCACGCATCGACGCAAAGCTTTCCAGAATGCCAAGCAGGAAGCCCGCAAGCACCGCGCCGGGCAGGCTGCCCATGCCACCGACAACCACCACCACAAAACTGAGCACGAGGAAGTCCATACCCATGTGATAGTTCGGTGAGTTGATCGGTGTGTACATCACCCCGGCGAGACCCGCGACGGCGGCAGCCAGTCCGAACATCAGTGTGAAGCGTTTGTCGATGTTAATGCCCAGCAGTTGGACCGTTTCGCGGTCTGCCATTCCGGCCCGCACAACCATCCCGAAGGTGGTGAATTGGAGGAAGGCAAATACGCCGCCAATGATAATGGCCGCAAAGGCAAAATAGACCAGTCGCCAGTATGGATAGATGATCGTGTTGGGGTCAAAACCCAGCGCTGCACCAAAGTCGAAAGAGCCTTTGAACGCATCGGGTGCGGGCGTCGGGATCGGGTTGGCGCCATAGTAATACTTGATGATCTCTTGGAGAACGATGGCCAGACCAAAGGTTACAAGGATCTGGTCTGCGTGGGGGCGGCTGTAGAAGTGCTTGATCAGGCCGCGCTCCATCGCGACGCCGATCAGGACCATGACTGGAATGGCGAACAGAATCGAAATGGGCACCGCCCAGTCAATTATTACATCCCCAGTAGCCTGCCCGAAAATATCGTAGATGTAAGGCACCTCGACTTGCAGCGGATTGCCCAAAAAGTCTTTTTGCGTTTCGTCGATGACGGTATGGCTGATTTGCAGCAGACGGCTGAGTGTCACAGCGCAGAATGCACCGATCATGAACAACGCCCCGTGGGCAAAGTTCACGACACCAAGCGTGCCAAAGATCAACGTCAGCCCCAGCGCAATCAGCGCATAGGCGGAGCCTTTGTCGAGTCCATTGAGAATTTGAAGGATGATCGCGTCCATCGGCCTAACCTTTGGTTGGAACGTTTTGTGCCGCGCGGCGTCTGAGGCCCGGGCAGGGTAGGGTGGGCAATTTGCCCACCCTTATTTTGATACGCTTATGCGCCTGGGTTGCAGGCACCCAGCTCGCCACCAAAGATCGACGCGTCATACGTGACCTGAGATGTTGGCGTGACTTCGACGATCTCAAGAAGGTCGAACTCGGAAGTTGGGTTCTCTTTACCCTTCACAACCAGCACGTCTTTGAAGCACTGGTGATCTTCGCCGCGATACAGCGTTGGGCCATTGCCCATTCCGTCGAATTCGAAGTCCGAAAGGGCTTCGCCAACGGCGCATGGGTTGAACGAGCCGGCACGTTCGACGGCATCTGCATACAGCAGGGCCTGAACGTAGCACGTGTGTGCCGCCTGGCTGGGTGGGAAGCCGTATTTGGTGCCGAAGGACTGAACGAACTGCTTGGAACCTTCGTCCTGCAGCGACCAGTGCCAGTTGGTGGAACCGAAGATACCCTTAACGTTGGCACCGGCACCTTTCGCCATCAGGCGAGAGTAGAGCGGAACAACGATTTCGAAGTTCTTGTCGTTCACCAGCTTGTCACGCAGGCCGAACTGAACCGCGTTGGTCAGCGAGTTCACCATGTTTCCGCCGTAGTGGTTCAGAACCAGAACGTCAGCACCGGACTGCAGAACAGGCGCGATGTAGGAAGAGAAGTCAGTCTGCGTCAGCGGCGTTTTCACAGCTGCAACAGTTTCCCAACCCATGGCTTCGGTGGATGTGCGTACGGCTTCTTCTGTGGTGTAACCCCAGTTGTAGTCCGCTGTCAGGTGATAGGCGCGACGGTCCGTGCCGTAGTTGTTGGCAAGGATCGGGGCCAGAGCAGCACCAGACATGTACGAGTTAAAGAAGTGACGGAAGCCGTTGGCTTTCTTGTCTTTACCCGTTGTGTCGTTGGAGTGCGTCAGACCGGCCATGAAGATCACGCCCGCTTCTTGGCAAAGCGCCTGAACGGCAACAGCCACACCGGAGGACGAGCCACCTGTGATCATGACGGCGCCGTCTTTTTCGATCATCGAACGGGCCGAAGCGCGAGCTGCGTCAGATTTCGTCTGCGTGTCACCCGTGACGTATTCAACCTTCTTGCCCAGGATGCCGTTGCCTTGCAGGGCCTTGGACGAGAATGTGTTCATCAGGCCGCCGTCGCCGCCACCGTTCAGGTGCTCGACTGCAAGCTCATAAGCACGCAGTTCGTCTGCACCCTCATCAGCGTAGGGGCCGGATTGTGGCACGTTGAAACCCAGAGTAACCGACGAGCCTGTGGGTTCGTTGGTAAACGCCGCGGCAGATTGTGCCGTGAAAATCGTTGGTGCTGCGACGCCGGCGCCGGCAATTGCGCCGGTTTTAAGAACACCGCGACGTGTCAGGTTCATTTTGGACATGAAAATCCTCCCATTTGTTGAAATGCGCAGTCCCCTCTCCTCAGGTGGGACGCGCGGCACCTATTGATGCAAATCCCTTATCGCGCATGATGTGAAAACCAAGCAATAAACCCTTTGTTTTTCACAACTATCTTGTAAATATATACACAAGAGTACGGCGTATCTTGTAAATTTAGTTATGTTGCAGCGCAGAAACACGTTGATATAGAACGTGAAATCAATAGGAGGCGCACCATGCGTGACGCACTGACAGGCACCCGGATCCGCGACCGGCGCGTGATGGCAGGTACCAAGCAATCCGCGCTCGCCCGTGAAATCGGGATATCTGCGTCCTACCTAAATCTGATCGAACATAATCGGCGCAGAATCGGCGGCAAGCTGCTCTTGGATATCGCCGCGGCACTTGGAGTCGAGCCTGCGGCCCTCACCACAGGCGCCGAGGCAGCCATGATTGCCACGTTGCGCGAGGCAGGCAGCGGGGCTGCAATGGCCGAGGGTGAACTGGACCGGGCTGAGGATTTCGTGGGGCGCTTTCCCGGCTGGGCGGATGCGCTTGCGCTGGCCCACCGCAAACTCGCCGGGCTTGAACACACGGTCGAAGTGCTGAGTGATCGCCTTGCTCACGACCCCGAAGTCGCGGCTTCGGTCCACGAGGTGTTGTCCACCGCCGCCGCGATCCGCTCTACGGCGTCTATTCTGGCAGGGGACAAGGACCTGCCCGAAGAATGGCGCGACAGGTTTCATGCCAATATCGACGCAGACAGTCGCCGTCTTGCGGACAGCTCAAAGGCTTTGGTCGGCTTCCTCGATCCCGAAACCGGGGAGGCTGCGCACACGGGCTCGCCCCAAGAAGATGTCGAGGCCTTTCTGGAGGCGCAAAACTATGTCTTTGACGCAATCGAGGCTGGGGAGGCTGACATTGCGCAAATTGTCAAAGATGCACCCGAACTGACCTCGGTTGCCGCGCGCTACATTGCGCAGGGGGTGTTGCAGCGTATGGGCGTGGACAGTGCCAAGGTGTCTCTGCCCGCATTGCGCGGTGGGCTGGACGACGTCGGCCTCGACCCAACCGCTCTCGCCGCCCGCTTTCGGGTGTCGGTGGCATGCATTTTGCGCCGCCTGATTTCCATGCCAGATCTTGGCGTTGGCCTTGTGGTTGCTGACCGGGCAGGCAGCCTCCTGTTCCGCAAGGGGGTTGAGGGCTTCACGCTGCCGCGGTTTGGCGCGGGCTGCCCTCTCTGGCCGTTGTTTCAGGCGTTCGGAGCGCCGGGGCAGGTGTTGTTTCAGCGGGTGCGCATGCCGTCGCGGGAGGAGGGTCTGTTTGACTGTTTCGCAACTGCCGAGCCGGTTGGGTATGTCGATGTGAACACACCACCCTTGCTGCAATCCACTATGCTGATCGTTCCGGTGTCCGCGCCCGAAGACGCCGCTGGGCCGTCCCCGTTTCACGTTGGACCGGCCTGTAGAATCTGCCCAGCCCAACAGTGTCAAAGCCGACGCGAACCATCCATCCTAAGCGAAGGTTTTTAAGGCGTTTTGACAGGCCCGCCAAAACCGCACATAGTTGCTGTGCACCGTTGATGAGCACCGTTTGAGACGGATCGCCAGCGGCGACGGTGCGTAGGGGAGGAGCCGCACATTGGGCAAGCATGTTTTGCTCGTCGAGGACGAGGTCAATATTATAGAGGCCATCAGCTTTTTGCTCAGTCGCGAAGGGTGGCAGGTCGATACTCATTCGGATGGGGCGACGGCGATGGAAACGATCAGAGCGGCGCGCCCGGACCTTGTGGTGTTGGACCATATGCTGCCGGGCAAAAGCGGTCTCGACATCCTGACCGAGCTGCGCGCTGATCCGGAGTTCCAGTCCATTCCGGTTTTGATGCTGACCGCGCGCGGTCAGGCCCGCGACCGGGAACAGGCCGAAAAGGCTGGTGTCAGTCGGTTCATGACCAAACCGTTTTCGAACATCGAAGTGGTCACTGCTGTGCGCGATCTTGTGCAGCTGGCGCAATGAGCACCCAAGGCGCAACGCCTGTCTTTCTTGAGCGGCGCAGTTATCGCCGCCGCCGGATGATGGATGCGCTGCGCCTGTTGCCGATCCTTGGGGTGTTTTTGTGGATGCTCCCACTGTTCTGGCCAACGCCTGCGGACGGGCCCACAGCACCCGAGGCGGTGCCTTTGTCTACTGCTGCGACATACGTCTTTGTCGTGTGGCTGGCCCTGATCGCATCCGCATTTTCTCTGTGGTCCTTATTGCGTGCGCGTCCCGAGATGGATGAGGACGCAAGCCAAGAGCTGCGCTGATGGCCTCGGTCAATCTGCTGATCGGCGTCAGCCTGACCTACGTCACGTTTCTCTTTGCCATCGCCTTCTTTGCTGAGCGGGCGACTGCGCGGGGGCAGGTGACATGGCTGCGCTCGCCTCTGGTCTATACCTTGTCCTTGTCAATTTACTGCACAGCTTGGACATTCTACGGCGCGGTCGGATATGCGGCGCGCTCGGGCATGGAATTTGTAACCATCTACCTTGGCCCCAGCCTTGTGATGATTGGCTGGTGGTGGGCGTTGCGCAAGCTGGTGCGGGTGGGGCGCGCGCAGCGGGCCACATCGGTGGCAGACCTGATTTCGTCCCGGTTTGGCAAATCGAACCTTCTGGCCATTGTTGTGACGATCATGGCCGTAATCGGGGTGACACCGTACATCGCCTTGCAACTGCAATCGGTAACCCTGTCGCTGGCAATCTTTGCCGAGCCAGAAGCGGGCGCATTGAACCAGACCGGAGCCGCGTTCTGGGTGGCGTTCGGGCTGGCGCTGTTCACGGTCTTGTTCGGAACCCGCAACCTCAATGTCAATGAACGCCATAACGGCGTTGTCATCGCCATCGCAGTCGAGGCGGTTGTCAAGTTGATCGCCCTTTTGGCCGTGGGTGTTTTTGTGGTCTGGGGCGTGGCAGGGGGCGTGGCCCCGATGATGGAGCGGATCGACGCCTCTCCCATTGGCACGTGGGAAATGGATCGCAGCCGCTGGCTGGCTCTCACGGCGCTGTCGGCGGCGGCCTTTCTGGCCCTGCCGCGCATGTTTCAGGTCATGGTGGTCGAGAATGAAGACGAACGGCACCTGCAAATCGCCAGTTGGGCCTTCCCTCTCTATCTGATGCTGATGAGCCTGTTTGTGGTGCCCATCGCTGTTATTGGCCTTGATCTGATGCCAGCAGGGTCCAACCCGGATCTTTTCGTTCTGACGATACCGCTGGCACAAGGACAGGTGGGGCTTGCCACGCTCAGTTTCCTGGGGGGGTTCTCGTCAGCGACGTCGATGGTGATTGTGGCAACGCTCGCGCTGTCCACGATGGTGTCAAACCACATTGTGATGCCCGTGTGGCTCAGTTCCCGTGTTGAGGGGGCGCAGGTGTCTGGCGACGTGCGCAACGTGGTAATCTTGTCGCGGCGTGCTTCAATCTTGCTGATTATCGGTCTTGGCTATGTCTACTATCGGTTTTCCGGCGGTGGTGCGGCGCTGGCGGCGATCGGGCTGATTTCCTTCGTGGGTGTTGCTCAGTTTCTGCCGGCCATGCTGGGGGGTATCATTTGGCGTGGGGCGACGCGCTGGGGGGCACTTGCCGGGCTGCTCATGGGATTCACGATCTGGGTGTTCTGTTCACTTTTGCCCAGTTTTGGGCCCGGTGTCGTTTTGTCGTCGAGCGTCTTCGAACAAGGGCTTTTTGGTCTTGGATGGGTGCGCCCGCATGCGCTCTTTGGGATTGAGGGGATTGATCCGACGGTGCACGCAGTGGCCTGGTCAATCACGCTGAACATCGCCGCTTTTATCATTGTTTCCCTTGTGACCTTTCCCAGCCCGCTTGAACGATTGCAGGGCGCCCAATTTGTCAATGTCTTTGACCATTCCGGACGCGCACAGGGCTGGGATGCAGCCCGCGCCACAAGCGAGGACCTGATGGTTATGACCCAGCGGATCCTTGGTGCCGAGGAGGCGCAAACGCTGTTTCGCCTTGAGGCCTCCCGGCAAGGACTGGACGGCGGTTTGCCCGAGCCCACTCAAGGGTTCGTGCAGCACCTTGAACGGGAACTGGCGGCCAGTGTGGGCGCGGCCACCGCCCATGCGATGATCAGCCAGCTTGTGGGCGGAGCCTCCGTATCGGTGCAGGACCTGATGGCGGTGGCCGACGAATCTGCGCAGATCCTCGAATACTCCAACCAGCTGGAGGCAAAGTCACACGAGCTGTCACGCACCGCCCACCAATTGCGTGAAGCGAACCAAAAACTGACGGCGCTTTCTGTGCAAAAAGATGCCTTTCTGAGCCAGATCAGTCATGAATTGCGCACGCCCATGACCTCCATCCGGTCCTTTTCCGAGATTTTGCGCGACACCGAAGGCATGGGGCAGGTTGAAAAGACGCGCTATGCCTCGATCATCCACGGTGAGGCGATGCGGCTGACGCGGTTGCTTGATGACTTGCTGGACCTCAGCGTCCTTGAAAACGGGCAGGTGTCCTTGCGCCATGAAACTGGTGGTTTGGGCGATCTTCTGGAAAAATCCATACGGACGGCGCAAGCGGGCAGCACCGAACCGCTCACCATTCGCCGACGCCACGTAGACGAGGCGGTGATGCTGTCCACCGACCATGACCGCTTGGGACAGGTGTTCATCAACCTGATCACAAATGCACGGAAGTATTGCGATGCCGAGACCCCGGAACTGGTGATCTCCGTGAGCCGTGATGGGCCGAACCTGTCTGTTTCCTTTGCGGACAATGGAACCCCCATCCCAGACGATGATCGCCGCGTGATTTTCGAGAAATTTGCACGGGTTGGGAATCAGGACGGGTCTGGTGCCGGGTTGGGGCTCGCTATTTGTCGCGAGATCATGACCCGTCTGGGCGGTGACGTCACCCACGTGCGCGAAGCCCACGGGAACACCTTTGTCGTGCATTTACCCAGTCAGAGCGCACTGGCCGCGCAATAGGCCCATCTGATCGGATCATTTTTATGGGGCGATCTAAAGTGCTTGGTAACCAATTCTGCCTAAAGGTGACGGCGAAATTGTAGGCCGGTTCATGGCAGAGGATATGGGCGAAACCGAAAACCAAACCGTCTTGGCGCGCATAACCGCAAGCGCCCGAAGTGAGCGCAAGGCCAAAGCCATGAAGTTGCAAAAGGCGTTGCGTATCGCGTTTGCCAAGGTGGCCGACGCGCTTATGGACCTGCCTGCGGCAGTTTTGAGTGTGTCGATCCAGAACATCAACGGTGAGGATATCGAGACGGCGCTTGATGATGCCCAGTTGCAGCTGATCCTCGATGGTCCCCACGGGTGCATCGGGGCGGCTATGTTCGCGCCAGTTGTGGTTGGCGCCATGATCCAGCAACAAACGATCGGCAATGTCAGCCAAGGCCCTGACCCTGAGCGGGCGATGACACGCACGGATGCGGCGATTTGCGCGCCGCTGCTTGACGCGCTTTTTGAACGACTGCCCACTCTGTTGGATGAACCTGACGAGGTGGAGTTGATTGATGGGTTTCAGTTCGGGGCCAAGGCCCATGTTGCGCGCACGCTGGCACTGGCGCTGGATGCGTCCGCCTACATCGCGATCCGCGTAACGTTGGATATCGCGCGCGGCGCGCGACAGGGCGAAGTGGTCCTGATCCTGCCAACGCTTGAGGCGCGCGCCGAACAACCCGATGAAGCGGGCATGGACCCGGATCCGGGGGCGGCTAGTGATGGGGCCGACATGACCAAGTTGGTCATGGGGCTGAATGCAGATCTGCGTATGATCCTCTGCCAAAACAATCTGCCGTTAAGCCGTCTGAACGCTTTGAAAGTCGGGGACACGCTGAAAGTGACGCCCGGCGTGTTCCCAAATGTTCAGATCACGACTGCAATGGGCCGTATCCTTGGGCGCGGTGAGGTCGGGCATGTGGATGGTGTGCGCGCGGTTAAGATAATGCGCGCGCCACTACACGCCGTGCGGCCCCTGCGCCGCGTCAGTGACCAGCCTTTGGTTGATATGCCCGAAGTCGAAGTGTTGACGGCGTCAGGTCGACGCAAAACCGTACCGCGCGAAGTGGACGCGAGCGCCGAAAAGGTTGCCGATGCGTCGAGCACCCTACCACCGATTGTGGAGCGCCGCGCGCCTGCTGCATCTGATAACGATATAGACAAACCGTTTCCCGTCGAAGACGACGCGGATGATACAACAAGCCAGCCAGCCTTGGCCGCTTTGCCCGGTCTTGAGGATGCGCCCAATCTAGACGGATTACCGGACGTAAACGGTTTGCCCGAACTTGATGACTTGCCGGATTTGGCGGACCTGCCTGATCTCGAAATGCAAGCGGCCAGCTAGTCTCGGTCGGTGGTTCTCAGGCGCTGTTTTTGGCTTGCGCAATCGCCTCAAGCGTTGGGCGCAAGTTTTCCAGATCATACCCGCCTGCGCGGGCGGCGTTCAGAATGTCATCTGTCGCCATCTCTCCGGCTTGGCCAAAGCACCACACAACGGTGGACCGGGTTCCCGAAGCGCAATAGGCCAGAACGGGTCCGCCCGCTGTTGCTGCGTGTTCCATCTGCGCGGCCACATTGGGTGGGGTCATCGTCTGGTGCGTCAGGGGTAGGCGCACAAAGCCAAGACCAGCCGCGCGCGCTGCATCTTCGATCGCTTCCGCTTGAAGGGGAGGCGGCACCTCTTCATCGGGGCGATTGCTGATGATGGTTGTAATGCCCGCAGCCGCAATGTCCGCCATATCGGCTGGATCCAGCTGTGGGGCCACGAAATAGTTCGGTGTAATTTGACGTATATCCATGTCGGAGGTTTAGGCGTGCGACGCCTGTCTGTCCAGCATGCGCCGTAGCGGCGGTACCGCCCACATACCGGCCAGCATCGCCACCAGGAACACCGCCCCCGGCCACCCGCCATAACTGATTGATGCAATGGCCGGGCCGGGGCAAAGGCCCACAAGCCCCCATCCTATCCCGAACAGGATGGACCCAAATACCAGAGGGCGATTAAGCGTGTTTGCAGGAGGGGACGGAAATGCCCCACCTGCCAGCGGCACACGCCCGCGCGTCATCCGCCACGCCAGCAACATAGGCAGGATTGCGCCGCCCATCACAAAGGCCAGCGTCGGATCCCAGTGTCCAGCGATGTCGAGGAACCCTCGTACACGGCTGGTGTCCGTCATGCCCGACACGTGCAGCCCGGCTCCAAAAAGGGCGCCACTGACCAGCGAAAGAACCGCACGCATCATATCCCGAACCCAATCCGCATAACGCTGACTGTCACAACGCCAGCGCCGATGTAAAACAGGGTCGCCACCAGCCCGCGCAGCGAAAACCGCGACAGACCACAGACCCCATGACCAGAAGTGCAGCCATTGGCAAAGCGCGTACCGATACCAACGCACAGGCCCGCCGATATCAGCAGCCAGAGTTGCGACGTCGCTTGGGTATTCACAGCCCAGCCACCAAATGTGAACAGGGCAGGGGCGCCGATGAGCCCAATGAGAAAGGCCAATGTCGGACCACGGTCTGAACCGGTGCCGTCCACCAATCCGCCAACGATCCCGCTGGCACCCATGATGCGCCCCGTACCCAGAAGCAGAACAGCCCCCCCGGTGCCAATCATCAGCCCGCCAAGCAGACCGTAGAGCCACGCCATCTCCATCGCCTTGCCCTTTTGCTATTTCAGAAAGATACCGACAATCACTAGCATCAGACCGATGACCGACACAAAAAGTGCCCCAAGGTTCATCGGCAGCACCCGCGCCATCAACGCACGCATGGCTTCATCATCAAGCCCGGCACGTCTTGCTGACCAGACTTTGATGATGCACAACACAAGTCCTGCAAGCCCCAGAAGCGACAGCGCTGCGCCACCCCAGATCAGTCCGTCAAAAATGCTCATGCCAGCGTCGTTTTCCATGGCCGCCGGGCTATCGCAGGAACCGCACATTGGCAAGCCGGGTTGCCTCTTGCGGTGCCTACCTTGCGCGGCTATCGAGGCGCACCAACCCCCAGCCGCGAGGAGCCGCGCATGTCCGACACTGCCACCAACGCCGAAAGTTACCGCGTCACTGCCGATGAACTGCGCCAGTTTATCGAGCGGATCGAACGGCTGGACATGGAGAAAAGAGATCTTGCTGACCAGCAAAAAGAAGTGATGGCCGAGGCCAAGGCGCGTGGCTATGACACCAAAGTCATGCGCAAGGTGATCGCGCTGCGCAAGCGTGACAAGGACGACATCGCCGAGGAAGAAGCGGTGCTGGAAATGTACAAAGAATGCTTGGGTATGACCTAATAAGGTTTAGATGTCCCTAGAGACTCCCGATCTTTTGAATAGCGCTGCCGCAAAGTGAAAGCAGGCTTGATGCTGTGTAGCCTCAAATAGCGCAGCAGCAGCAAGCCTGCGGCGGTGACGAGATTGTTTTTCGTGGCTTGGTAGTTTTTGAGTGAAAGTATCCTTGATAGCATCGTGCTGTCTTATGACGATGGGGTCGTACCCGTCCTGATGTCAGCAGACCTACCGCTGCTGGTGGTTGTGCTTGGCGGCCTGGGCCTGATGACTCGTCGCCGCGGAAGCACCCCCCCTTTTTTTGCTAGAATTATCAAGTGTCGGTACCTGACCCAAGTCAGTCGGTTGTGGGATAGGTGGAATTTTATTCCCATATTTTCCCAAAACTGGGAAAACGTTCCGAATCTATCTTTGCCATTTTTTTTTCAAAGGATAGTTATTCTTGCTGGGATGAACAAAATTCTTATTTTTTTCAGCGGGTTAAGCGACATTTTTCTTTCTGATAGGAAGCCCTAGAGCGAGAGGGACACTGTCATGGCGCATTTTATCCGCGCAGTCAAAGACGACCTAAGGGCCGAAGGGCTAGAAGATTTAGTTGGCTCCAATGTTGGAGTTTTCTGGTCCCGAGAAATCCGCCTTGAAATTGCGGCCACAGATTATCTGCGTTGGAAGGCTATGGGTACGTGGCGGTCTAAGGGGCAGTCGGCCTACTCGTCATTGTCTCGCCCATCGGCAAACACCATCAAAGGTCTCAGCGCTGATCTGGTTAATTTGCTCAGCTGGTGTGAGACCCGGAGAGTTGACTGGAAAAAACTTAGCTATAATCACCTCGTCGATCATTACCAGGGAGAAATGAACGCGGGCCGTTGGTCCCTGTTGGAAAGGGGGCGCCCACTTTCTCCATCCACAATTAATCGCCGCATGGGAACGGCTTGTGACTTCTTAGAGTTCGCCGCAGACCGCGGTTGGCGCGAACCGATAGTGGTCCAATTGGAGTCAGTTCGTCGCCCAGATGTACCCAGCAGAACCACCCAAGCTCGGGTTGGACGCATGCGTAGACACCCTAAAGAGCTCAGGCTCCCCACCTTAGTTGAGCTAAACGATTGGATGATTGGACTAACGAGGCAGTCGGGAAGTACCGCTGGTCTCATGGTTAGAACAGCCACTTTGGTAGGATTGAGACCTGACGAGGTGAGACTTTTGCGCTCTAATCAGCTTCCACAACCTATAAACAGACGTTAATCTCAACGGCAGCTTTTTCCAGCTTCAGACGTTCGCTGCGCCAATGCCCAATGTCTCAGTTGCGGGACTGTTCAACCGTTCAGCGCACTATCCAAACAGGTTGCTTTCTTCACACAAATGGAAAAAGCCACCGCATTAGGTGGCTTTTTGCTCTAATCGTGACGCGAGTTTAGCTCTTTTTGCGGCGGCGCAGGGCCGCTACGGCACCCAGGGCGGTGAGCATTAGCAGGCCCCCCGCGGGAAGGGGCACAGGCGCTACTGTCAGGTTGTCAAACGCAACGCCGATACCGGTTGTCTTGGTACCGGTGAACACGAAGTCGAGTGAGGTGATAGCATCACTTCCCGAAGCGTCGAACGAGAATTTCCACGCCATGCCGTCGAGCGACGTGGTTGTGTCCGTGCCATTGGTGGAGCCGACGAAGCTGTCGAGCGACAATACTCCGCCGCTCCTGGTATGGGCGTTAAGGGTCCAACTTTCGGTGCCTAGCGTCTGGGTGCCGTCGATATCCCAGATCTCGCCAGTTATCGCAGAGGCGCCGCCCGCAAAGCTCAGCGAGAAGACGGGGTTGAAGTTCTGCAAGTTAACATTCAGCGCGCCAGTTGTGCGCAGGAAATAGCCACCTAGGTCCGCAGTGGCGTCAATGTCGGTGTCGTTCGGAACAATGGTGTCGGTGACGAATCCTGTCGTAGGGTCAGACGAGCCGGATTTCTCAATGCTCATAGTTCCCGCGCCTGCGTTTAGAGTGACGCCGGAGGCATTACCGGCACTGTCAAGCAATCCGATAGGCGTGGTGAGCAGTTGGTTGTCGGTATAGCCCTGCTCAAAATTGACCAGTGTGGCGGCCATGGATGAAGCTGGCAATGCCAGAGCTATTGAAACGGAAGCCAGAAGCAAATGTGTTTTTTTCATCTAAATTATCCCTCATTAACCATTTGTTAACGTCAGTGTACCGAGGGAAACGCCATACAGTCGTGGTCCGACATTTCCCAATTGGCTCGAAGCAGACCAATCATTTCTTTACTAGCCTCCAAAGCACGCGCCGGAAATATTAAAAACAAGCATTTGCCACAGATTTGCCACATTATTCTTGCGATCTGGCACGGCTTCACCAAATGCGGGAAGATTTTTCTATCTAAGCCAGAAGGCCAGCGCCCGCAGTTGGCTATGGCCAATGTCTCACCCTAAACAAATAATGCCCAAAAATGAAAAACTGCGGCGATTCGTGCGTGCCAAACGCAATATTGAGTCATCCTCTGCTCCCCCATTTTGGTGACAACGACCTGCTGAAGACTCGGTTGTTTGCAGAACGGAAATTCATTTGGTTTAATAGAAGCAGCTCCGGCTTAGGTTCTTTTTTGGGCTGCTTGAAATTGCCCAAATGCGGCCTTCAGTTGCCAAAATGAACAATGGTAGCTTTGGGCTCAGTGCGGTCATCCGACGGTTTTACTCAGATGACCGCTTGATCACGTTAAGCGGACATTGCGAGGTGTGGTTTGAGAATTCGAGCTTGAATGGCTGCATTTACCGGTACCGGACATTCGCTGCACCTTGCACGAGTGTCTGAGTTGCGGATGGGGTGGATGGCTCCTGCATCACCCGGCGTCGTAATGCGCCATAGTGCAGCTGCTATGAACCGCTTTTGAGAGGAGCCACCCAATGCAAGTTACAACAATCGGTTTAGATTTAGCCAAGAACATTTTTCAGATCCACGGTATCGACGACCATGGTGAGGTTGTATTCAACCGCGCGCTGAGACGGGCGCAAGTCCTGGCATTTTTTGAACGCCTCGAGCCATGTTTGGTCGGTATTGAAGCCTGTGGAACGAGCCATCACTGGGCACGCGAACTGATCAAACTGGGTCATAACGTGAAGCTGATCCCGCCAGCTTATGTGAAGCCCTACGTCAAGCGCGGTAAATCAGATGCCGTTGATGCCGCAGCTATTTGCGAGGCAGTCACTCGGCCAACAATGCGATTTGTTGAGGTAAAGACACCCGAACAACAAGCGATACTCTCTGTTCATCGCACACGCGACTTGATTGTGAGACAGCGTACTCAGACCATCAATATGCTGCGAGGGCAGCTGGCAGAGTTTGGTATCATCTTGCCTCAAGGCATCTACCATGCGCTGCATTTTGCCAAGGACTGCTTAAAAGAAGCTCCGTCTGACC
>NZ_FRFA01000024.1 GCF_900143535.1 Tateyamaria sp. Alg231-49
GTCMTGATGCATTCCAACAAGCAAGACGAGATCACCGAAGCCTATGCTGGTGATATCATTGCGCTTGCGGGCCTGAAGAACACGACAACGGGTGACACTTTGTCTGACGACAAGGCGCAGGTTGTTCTGGAAACAATGACCTTCCCTGATCCGGTGATCGAGATCGCGGTTGAGCCGAAAACCAAGGCTGACCAAGAGAAGATGTCGATGGGTCTGCAACGCCTCGCGGCCGAAGATCCATCCTTCCGTGTTGAAACAGACCTCGAAAGTGGTCAGACGATCATGCGTGGTATGGGGGAATTGCACCTCGATATCCTGATCGACCGTTTGAAGCGCGAATTCAAAGTCGAAGCGAACATTGGTGCGCCACAAGTGGCCTACCGTGAAACCATCGGCCACGAAGTTGAGCACACCTACACCCACAAGAAACAGTCGGGTGGTTCTGGTCAGTTTGGCGAAGTGAAACTGTTGATCTCTCCGACAGAGCCGGGCGAAGGCTACTCCTTCGAGTCGCGCATCGTTGGTGGTGCTGTGCCTAAGGAATACATCCCAGGCGTCGAAAAAGGCATCAACTCGGTCATGGACTCCGGTCCGTTGGCGGGCTTCCCCGTCATCGACTTCAAAGTTGAATTGCTGGACGGCAAATTCCACGATGTTGACTCCTCGGTACTCGCGTTCGAGATCGCAGCACGTATGTGTATGCGCGAAGGCATGCGCAAAGCCGGTGCGAAACTGCTCGAGCCGATCATGAAAGTCGAAGTTGTGACACCTGAAGATTATACAGGCGGCATCATCGGCGATCTGACATCGCGTCGCGGTCAGGTTCAGGGTCAGGACACACGTGGCAACGCCATCGCGATTGACGCGCAGGTGCCGCTGGCCAACATGTTCGGCTACATCAACACGTTGCGTTCAATGTCTTCTGGTCGTGCGAACTTCACCATGCAGTTCGATCACTACCAAGCCGTACCGCAGAACATCAGCGACGAAATCCAGGCGAAATTCGCTTAACCCCGGGGGTCCATCGGGCCCGCCGACCACCCCCGTAGGGTGCGTGCATCACGCACCGACAAAGACAAAAGAGGAGCCAACACCATGGCAAAGGCAAAGTTTGAACGTACCAAACCGCACGTTAACATTGGCACGATTGGTCACGTTGACCACGGCAAGACGACGCTGACGGCGGCGATCACGAAGTATTTTGGCGATTTTCAGGCCTATGACCAGATCGACGGCGCGCCCGAAGAGAAGGCCCGTGGCATCACGATCTCGACCGCGCACGTGGAATACGAGACCGAAGCCCGTCACTACGCCCACGTTGACTGCCCCGGCCACGCCGACTACGTCAAAAACATGATCACCGGTGCTGCCCAAATGGACGGCGCGATCCTGGTTGTGAACGCAGCTGACGGCCCAATGCCACAGACCCGCGAGCACATCTTGCTGGGCCGCCAGGTTGGCATCCCGACAATGGTTGTTTTCATGAACAAAGTGGACCAGGTCGACGACGAAGAGCTGCTTGAGCTGGTTGAGATGGAAATCCGCGAGCTGCTGTCTTCCTACGACTACCCCGGCGACGACATCCCCGTCATCCCCGGCTCGGCTCTGGCCGCGATGGAGGGCAACAACCCTGAGATCGGCGAAGAAGCGATCCGCAAGCTGATGGCTGCTGTTGACGAGTTCATCCCGACGCCTGAGCGCGCCGTGGACCAGCCGTTCCTGATGCCTGTGGAAGACGTGTTCTCGATCTCTGGCCGTGGTACGGTTGTGACCGGTCGTGTTGAGCGTGGCGTGATCAACGTTGGTGACGAGATCGAAATCGTCGGCATCAAAGACACCCAGAAAACGACCTGCACAGGCGTTGAAATGTTCCGCAAACTGCTGGATCGCGGTGAAGCGGGCGACAACATCGGCGCCCTGCTGCGCGGTATCGACCGTGAAGCTGTCGAGCGTGGCCAGGTTCTGTGTAAGCCAGCTTCCGTGAAGCCGCACACCAAGTTCGAAGCCGAAGCCTACATCCTGACCAAGGAAGAGGGTGGCCGTCACACGCCGTTCTTCGCCAACTACCGTCCTCAGTTCTACTTCCGGACCACGGACGTGACCGGCACGGTTCAGCTGGCTGAAGGCACCGAGATGGTTATGCCCGGCGATAACGTGTCCTTCGGCGTTGAGCTGATCGCACCGATCGCGATGGAGCAGGGTCTGCGCTTTGCGATCCGCGAAGGCGGCCGCACAGTCGGCGCCGGCGTGGTTTCCAAAATCACTGAGTAAAAGCAGGTAGGGCGCACCCACAGGTGCGCCCTATTGTGCAAAGACAAGGCGGACAATAACTCCGCCCATCATTGGGCCGCTCTAACCGAGCGGCCCTTTTTGTTTTCCCCGCCTGGGAGATGCGCGAATGAGGTCTTGATCTTGATCTTGCCATCGCATATCCCGCCCGCACCGCAGGGGTATAGCTCAGCTGGTAGAGCGACGGTCTCCAAAACCGTAGGTCTCGGGTTCGAACCCTGATGCCCCTGCCAATTCATCCGACACCAAACACCGCAAAATCGAATCGTGGATTGCTTTGACCAGAAGTTGTCCAACTGTTGTCGCCTGTCTGCCATTGTGCTGAACGCTACCGACACAGTTTCTCGCATTAGCTCAGGACTGTATCCACGCGCGATACAGTGCCATTTTTTGAACACATTTCTGACACGCGAGCCGCACGTTTGCGTCGCATCTTTGCCGCATCCGCGCACGTGCGCTGGACGTAACCTGTTTGCCCCTGTTTTGATTTGAGCGCGACAGAAGAGTGTGATGAGTTAAGGACCTCTCTGATGAGATACGAGCCTATTCCCGGCCAGCCGCAACACGCGACCGAAGAAGAGACAATGGCGATCATCCGTGCCGTGTTGACCGAGGATGAGGAGCCTAAACCGACCCGCAAGGCCGAGCGTTTGGCACGGCAAAAGAGCGGTTCGGTTGACGTGGATTGGAACACTGAAAGGCGTCCAGGCGAAAGCCTCAGGTCCTTTGTTGCACGCAGCAGCGGATCCAAACCACGCCGCCGCGCTGATAACCTTCCGAAACTTGCCGAAGCCGAGCCCGAGACCCCACAGCCAAAGCGGACTGCACAGTTGGTCAACATGGTTGCACCATTGGTCCGTCGTATTCGTTCCTTTCGCCCGTCCACCCGCCAATTGGCGCTGGTCTGTCTTGCCCTGTTGGTTGTTGTTCGACCGCATTGGTTTGTAATCAGCGGTGCTCTGGTTTTGGCCTGTGTTGTCGGTCTCTTCCTTCTCTTTGGCTCTGATCGGATTTGGCGAGGTGTTGTGTCGTATCTGCGTCGGGTGGATGCACGTGATCCAGTGCGGGGCGTTTTGCTGCGCGAACGCATGGATCGGTTTGCCTGCCGTTGGGATGGTGTCCTCGACCGTTTCCCGGATGGCATGGTTGACGGGCTTTACATGCCGGATTTGCAAGCGATGGAGAGCGCGGAAGCTGCGCACACATATGCGATGGCCCAAAGGCTTGCGCGCATGGCGCATGACACCTGATCGATGATCTGAGGCACGGTGCATCAATCCTGCCTTGAATTCACCAGACCGGGCGGCTACATGCCTTTAATCCGCAGATAGGGACACGAGTTCACGCCATGGCCACCACAAATCCACTTCAGTTTATCCAGCAAGTTCGGTCCGAGGTGTCCAAGGTTGTTTGGCCAACGCGGCGCGAAGTGCTGTTGACGACCGTTATGGTTTTCATCCTTGCCGCGCTGACGGCTGTGTTTTTTGCTATCGTCGATATCCTGATCCGCGGCGGGCTTGAGATGATACTGACCTCTTTCGGCTAACCCGTCGTTTGCCGCCCGGGGCTCTTGCACTTTGAAAATCTGCGGAGTATTCCGCATTCCTGACCTAAGCTGAGGCGCGCGGCGATTCGAAGCCCCGCGCCACTTTTAATTCAGGTTGGCGCGTGTTCAGATCACGTGGCGCAAAAAACGAACTTCGGGCAAGGGACCAAAGGCACATGGCAAAACGGTGGTATTCGGTCAGCGTTCTTTCGAACTTTGAAAAGAAGATCGCCGAGACGATCCGCACCTCTGTGGCAGAACACAGCCTTGAGGACGAAATCGACGAAGTGCTGGTGCCGACTGAAGAAGTCATTGAGGTACGGCGCGGCAAGAAAGTCACGACCGAACGCCGCTTTATGCCCGGTTACGTCCTTGTGCACATGGAGATGTCTGATCAAGGCTATCACCTGATCAATTCCATCAACCGCGTCACAGGTTTTCTGGGTCCACAAGGACGTCCGATGCCGATGCGCGACGCTGAGGTGAACCAGATCCTCAACCGCGTTCAGGAAGGCGAAGACAGCCCACGTACCCTGATCCATTACGAGATTGGCGAGAAGGTCAAAGTCAACGACGGCCCGTTCGAGGATTTCGACGGAATGGTCGAGGAAGTGGACGAAGAAAACCAACGCCTCAAGGTCACTGTGTCCATCTTTGGTCGCGAAACTCCGGTCGAGCTGGAATTCACACAAGTGAACAAGCAGACCTAAGAGAAACGCATATCGTTCAGAAGTTAGAGTGGCTGGAACCTTATCGGGTTCCGGCCATTTTCTTGTGCGCCGGGACCCGATCCGTGGCTTGGACATGCATTCCAACAACTCTGCTTTTGGCGAGAACGCCTTAGACATCCCCACGTCTTCGATTGGGGTTGCGGCCCTACATCCGAAACTCACGCTCCACGGGAAAAAGTCGTGGATAAGTCTGTGTATACTATTGACGGGCCCAGCCAATTCACGCCTAATTGCAGGGATAAACACATCATATAGGTGTTTGATCCAATAGTTAGAGTGTATCTTGGGGGATATTATGAGCTTTAAGGGTTTTAAGGACTCGTTACCTTGGCTGGTGCCATCGGTTGTGATTGCGGTCGTTGGGACGGGGTATTTAAAGACGGTGTACGACGCGCCGACTGTTGCCGCACCGGAACCACAGCCTGCGTCGGCTGCCGCATCAGAGGCGCAAATCGAGCGTTTGCAAGCCGCCCTTGATGCTGTGTTGCTCGCGAATGCAAAAGAAGAGATCGTCGCCCGCCAAGCCACTTCTGCCGATGCGCTGGTTGAATTGCCCAAACCCGCACCCCGCGCCGAGCCAGAAGTTGCCGTAGTAGAACCAGTCGCCGTACCAAAGCAGCCTGAACCGGTCGATGATCGTGTGGCCGCTTTGACGACGCCACACTCTGCCGCCAAGCTGTTCGCATCAGGTCAGGCCGCGGCAGAAGATGCTGCGCGCTGCATGGAGGATCTGCGCAACCTGACATCTCAGGCAGTCGTGTATTTTCCAAGTGGTGGCGTCACAGCGGACGAAGGAGGCGTGGAGCAAGGACGCCTGATCGGCCTCGTGGCGCAATCCTGCGATGGTGTCCGGATCAAAGTCGAAGGCCACTCTGATGCAACCGGCGATCCTGCTGCAAACCTGCGCCTGAGTGAACAGCGCGCGCAGCAAGTGATTCAGCGGATCGCAGCGTCGGGCATCGATACCAGCATGTTCTTTGCCGAAGGTGCAGGCGATCGTCGCCCCTCTGGCGTTGTGGGTCCGCAGTCGCGGGCGTTCTACGACCGCCGTGTTGAATTTGAGGTGGTGGAAAACGTGACCCGCGTCGCGGCGCGCGCGCCCGGTACGGCAAAGCCATGGGCGAACGCCACATGCGTGACCGAGCTAGAGCGTGCGGCGTCTGGTACGTCGCTTTTCTATGCGCCACGTTCCGTTTCGTTGCAGTCCCAAGACCTCGACACGGCGCTTCAAATCGCATCGCTGGCCAGCGAATGCCCGCATGCCCGCTTGCGTGTGGTTGGTCACTATTCTGGGGACATTCAGGCTCGCGAGGACATGCGCACTGGCCTTTTGCGAGCCAAGGCCCTGATGGCAATGCTGGTTGGACGCGGCATTCCGTCCGAACAAATCATTATCGCTGCCCACTCACGTCCCCTTAACGAGTCTGGCCTGCCTGGTAGCCGGGTCAACTTCGACGTCATTCTCGAAGAAGAGTAACCCGTGATCCACGTATAGGCCGGAACCCCAACTTTTCGGCTTGATAATGAACCAGAGGCGCTGTATCCGGCGCCTCTGTCACGTTTGGTGACATCCCATGTGGGAGGCGAGGGCAACGCGTTGTCCAAACCGAACCACATCAACCATATCCCGGCGTCGCGACGTGCGGGAGTTGAAAAGGAGATTGGCACATGGCCAAGAAACTCGTCGGGACGATGAAGCTGCAAGTTAAAGCAGGTCAGGCAAACCCGTCCCCACCCGTCGGCCCTGCATTGGGTCAACGCGGCATTAACATCATGGAATTCTGCAAGGCGTTCAACGCCAAGACCGCAGACATGGAGCCCGGTGCGCCGTGCCCAACCGTGATCACCTATTATCAGGACAAATCCTTCTCGATGGATATCAAGACGCCGCCAGCGTCCTACTATCTGAAGAAGGCCGCCAAGGTGAAATCCGGTGCCAAAACGCCATCGCGCGAAACCATCGGCACAGTGACTGCTGCGCAGGTGCGTGAAATCGCCGAAGCGAAAATGGCCGATCTGAACGCCAACGACATCGAAGGCGCAATGCAGATCATCCTGGGCTCTGCCCGCTCTATGGGCATCGAGGTGAAGTAAGATGGCAAAATTCGGAAAACGCACAACTGCCGCTCGGGCAGAATTCGCAGGTAAATCGGACGTCACTGTTGAAGAGGCCGTAAGCCTCGTCAAAGGCAACGCCAAAGCCAAGTTCGACGAGACCATCGAAATCTCGATGAACCTCGGTGTTGATCCCCGTCACGCAGACCAGATGGTCCGTGGTGTGGTTGGTCTGCCCAACGGTACAGGCAAAGACGTTCGCGTCGCTGTCTTCGCTCGTGGCCCCAAAGCTGAAGAAGCTGAAAAGGCTGGCGCAGACATCGTTGGTGCCGAGGATCTGATGGAAGTCATTCAGGGCGGCAAGATCGACTTTGATCGCTGCATCGCCACACCAGACATGATGCCTATCGTGGGTCGTCTGGGTAAGGTGCTTGGCCCCCGGAACCTGATGCCAAACCCCAAAGTTGGCACAGTAACCATGGACGTCGAAGCTGCGGTCAAAGCGGCCAAAGGCGGCGAAGTGCAGTTCAAGGTCGAAAAAGCCGGCGTGATCCACGCGGGTATCGGCAAAGCGTCCTTTGACGAAGCCAAGCTGATCGAAAACGTTCGCGCCTTTGTCGGTGCTGTGGCCAAAGCCAAGCCAGCCGGATCCAAAGGTACGTACATGAAGAAAGTATCGCTGAGCTCGACAATGGGCCCGGGCGTCAGCGTCAACGTGGACAGTGCCGTCACCGAGTAATCGGGACACACATCACAAGTTTAGAAACCGGGCTGCACAAGCAGCTCGGTTTTTTTATTGCACACGCCCCAAAATTTTACCGAAAGCCGCAAAGTGTAGTAGGGTCAGGTGAAACGATGGGGGGATATCTACTATGGACGGCGACAAGGCGTGGCACAAGTATTTTTCAGATGAGGCAAAGGCCTTGGATGCGGGCAAGTTGCCTGCACAGACGCTGCCGCAGATAATCGATCAAGCGGTTGCGAAATTTGCTGACAAACCGGCTCTGACGACAATCTTGCCCACAGGCGCTGACACCACAGTCAGCTACGCTGAACTGAGAGATCATGCGGCCGATTTTGCGTCCTACCTGCGCGAAGACCTGAAGCTGGCTCAAGGCGACACGGTGGCCATCATGTCCCCGAACTGTATCGGTTTTGGTGTGGCATCTCTTGGAATTTCTATGGCGGGGTGCGTCGGCACCAACGTCAATCCGCTTTATACACCGACCGAACTTGAGCATCAGCTCAATGACAGTAAGGCAAAGGCGATTGTCATCATCGATCTGTTTGGGGACAAACTCGACAAGATCGTTGCGAATACGGGGGTGAAGCATGTCATAACCCTGTCCATCGTCGATTTCTTTCCAACGCTCAAAAAGATGCTGCTTGTTTTTGTGCTCAAGCGGGTGCGCAAAGTCATTCCAAATATGACGACGCAAAACACCAAGCTTGCGGATGCTTTGGCGCGGGGGCGCAAGCATCGCAACGGTGCAGATGTTGCAGCCTACACAAAAAGAATTACTGGAACATCGGTGGCTCTTTATCAATATACCAGCGGAACGACGGGACGCAGCAAAGGTGCGTCCCTGACGCACCACGCGGTCCTCACCAATGCAGAACAGGCGCGGTTGATGACTGCTGATGTCCTGAAGGAAGGTGAAGAGGTCGCGCTGGTCGCCCTGCCGCTCTATCACATAACGGCATTTGTCCTTTTGTTTGTCTCGGGGCTCAAAGTCGGGGGCCATGGCATCCTTGTTCCGAGTCCTCGACCGCCCTCGAATGTCAAAACGGCGTTTGAGAAGTACCGCATCACTTGGTTCACCGGGATCAATACACTGTTTGCCGGGCTCATGGCCGAAGACTGGTTTGATCCCAAACTGTTCTCAGGCATTCGCGTTTGCGCGTCGGGCGGTGCGGCCCAGCAGACCGGTGTAGCCCAGAAGTGGCAGGACCAGACAGGTGTCGAGATCCTGCAAGGGTATGGCATGACTGAAGTGGCGGGTGTTTTGACGTTAAACCCGCCGGGACAAAACCGTCTGGGCAAGGTCGGAGTGCCCGTCCCGGGAGCAGATGTTCGAATTGTTGATGACGCGGGCCAAGAGCTGCCGGTCGGTGAACCGGGCGAGGTCATCGCCAAGACTCCGTCGATGATGACGGCCTATCTCGACAATCCCGATGCCACGGGTGAGGTGCTGAAGGATGGCTGGTATTATTCCGGGGACATTGGCGTCATGGACGAAGATGGCTTCCTTGAGATTGTGGACCGGAAGAAGGACATGATCCTCGTGTCAGGCTTTAACGTCGCGCCGAACGAGATCGAGGACGTGATTTCGACCTTGCAGGGTGTGGTTCAGGTTGGGGTCGTGGGGGTCACGCATGAAAAGACAGGTGAGGCGCCGGTCGCTTTTGTGGTCCGCTCAGATGAGGGCCTGACAGAAGAAACGATCCTTGCGACCTGCCGCGAGACGCTGACCAATTATAAAATCCCCAAGGAAATCCGATTTGTGGAGGATGTGCCCGTCACCCTGTCGGGCAAGGTTTTGCGGCGGCAGCTGCGAGAGGATCACTTTGGTTGAGCACATGGGGTGTCCCACGCTGGGACACATTTGTGCCATAGGAAAATCAAGGGGTTACAGAGGCAGGTTTAGAATTTGGTAACCTATGGGGCCCAAGATGGTTGGGGTGCGCGAGGCCAACGAAGAGGTGCCAAGTCACATCGTAACAGTACCCGAAGATCTGGCAGACGTCCTTGTGTCTATGCTGTCGCGCCCGCCTAAGATCTGGCGACATGAGGTTCGAGTTAAGGGTTAGGCGTCGATTTTCGTCAGCAGTGTCGCGCGTGTGTCTTCATCCACGAATGCTGCTTTGATCGCTGTGCGCGTGATGTCGCGCAGTTCATCCTCGTTCAGGCCGAATTCAGTGGCGGCGATGTCATATTCGCGCGCCAACGATGTATGGAAATGGGGCGGGTCATCGGAATTCAGCGTGACGGGAACGCCGGCGTCCCGGAGCGCCATAAACGGGTGTTCATCAAAGCTGTCGTAGACAGACAGGGCAATGTTCGAACCCGGACAACATTCCAAGACGATCTGTTTGTCGGCAAGCTCGTGGACCAAAGCCGGGTCTTCAATGGCTCGGACGCCATGCCCGATCCGGCTTGGTTTCAGATATGTCAGCGAATCCCGAACAGAGTCAGCACCACCGAATTCACCTGCGTGTGTCGTGATCGCCAGACCCGCGTCGCGCGCAACATCGAAACCCGGAGCAAGGTCTTTGGGGTGGTGCATACGTTCGTCACCGCCCATGCCAAACCCCGTGACAAGAGGGTGTGGGTTTTCGGCAATGTAGGTCGCGGCACGCAACACTGATTCCGGCCCTTCGTGCCGCAGGCCTGTGGCAATCATGCGCGCTTCTATGCCGTGCTTTTGCTTGGCTTGTGTCATCCCCTCAGCCAGGCCGTCGATATAGTCCCGTTCCGAAATGCCGATCATCCGCGCATGATCTGTGGAAATGAAGACCTCTGAATAGATGCAACCGGTCGAGGCAAGTTGGGTCAGATAGGTTTCGGACAACAAAGCGTAATCATCGGATGTGCGAAACAGGGCTGCGGCACCATCAAAGCACTTTAGGAACTCGGAGAAATCGTTCCAGACGAACGCCCCGTCCTGAATTATGTCGGACACATCGACGTTGTACTTTCGCGCTTGGGCCACAACCAATTCTGGATCGGCAGCACCTTCGATATGGCAGTGAATTTCGGCTTTCGGAATCATAGTTGCCCCCAATGCGCGTTCATTTCTGAGTGTTTCGGAGCGATAACTGCCCAGGAGTTGTTATGCAACGGAGAGGATAAGGGGGACGGGTTTTCGCTTGTTGTGGAGAAGCTGGTACCAGAGAGGGGGCTCCTTGGGAGATTGGATGGTGGATAGAATGCCTAGGCTACTGTCGGTCAGTGGACGAAGCGGACCCTTGCTGCGTCCGACATGAATGACCGAGGTGCGGGCGAAGTTCGCTTTCGCCTTAACCTGTTTTAGTGACCGTCTTGCGAACAAAGCTGCCGTTTTCTACAACCGCGAAAAAGCCTAGCCAAGGATCAAAAGAGCTTTCGGCCAAATCCTGTCGCTCTGGACCATATGTCTAGTTTTAGAACGCCTTCCAGAAATTTCGATTGATCAATAAGAAGATGTGCCGTTTCTTGTTTCCGAGTTTCGCAATGGCTCAGAGATTTGTAAAATGCCGCGGGCTTAAAACTCGAAGCGAGAATCGCGCAGGACTTTGATGCCGACCTTGCGGCGGAAACATTAGAGAGGCAGACTGTTTCCCCTCAAGTTATTCGACAATTCGCTTTTCTAAGATGCATTGAACACATTTTGGGCGACATTTTCGCCCAATGGTGGAAATTGTGGCAAAAGTTAGGAAAAGCCGCGACCTTCCTAGGCAATCGTCAGGCCAAAGTTCATCCTTAGAAATATGAGCAATAGCGCTCTATTCTTTCTAAAGATTCAGAGGTAAATCATGTATCTTAAACCAATAACATTTGCTGCACTGGGATTAGCGATGAGCGTCGGGAGCGCAATTGCCGCTACGTTTCCGGAAATCGTATTCGATGCAGGTGCTTCATCGATAACCGTAACGCCGAACATCGACATTGGAACATCAGTAGTTACAGGCACGTTTCTTGACAACGGATTCCCTTGGACACCTACCAGCTCAACTGACACATTGGAGATAGCCGAGTTCATTGAGTGGGAAATCAATGGTGACTTAGGCCTCCAGTCGTTTGGAGTGACGGCTGAACTGAAATTCTCTGCGCCCAATAGTGCGACTGGCGGCGCTACGGGGTCTGGGCGTGCGGGAACCATAAGAACTTTTTTCGGGTCTATCAGTGGCGGAAAACTGAACTGGGACAATGACGGAGAAGGTGAAATTAATTTTGGAACGTTCGGGGTCCTAGACTTTGCATTGGCGGATACCGAGCCAAATTTTTTCAGTTACACTGTAGGTGTTGGTAACAAAGTAACTACCGGAGCGACTTTCAGTGGAGATGAGCTCGCACCAGTACCACTTCCTGCTTCAGCATTGCTTCTGCTAGCCGGTCTAGGCGGACTTGCCGGGATGCGTCGGAAAAAGAGTTAGAATAGATTTAACTTTACAGATTGCTAAGTGGCGGCCCTTTGCGCCGCCGCTTTTGCATGGGCAGGGCAACCTGACCTTTTCCTGAAAATCGAAAGGCCATAAAGGCAACTTTTTGCTTAAATTGGCCCGTTTTTCCGTTCTTAGACATTAAGAAACTCTGGCAAAGCAGGAGTTCGCTTGGCGACAATGAAGGTTCCACTTTGGGCTCAAAGCCGACAGCTGCCAAAGTCTACAAATCTCTTCAAAGTCCGCTTTCTGCGCATATCGCCCAAGCTCACTGAGTCCAAGCACTCCAAACCCCCTTCACAACGCGCCTCAAACCCTCTATCCGACCCGTTGATAGGTCATTCGCGATTCGCGGCTGCCCTATTATTTCGTCCGAGACGGTGGGTGAGGCGTACCTCATAAATCCTGCCCGAGGCGGGAACAGACCTTTCTTCCAGATGCTCCGTTTGAGCCTCTGGCGGTCTTGGACCCGTGTATTTCGAGGACCAAACCGCCGGAGTGATCCGGTGTTACTTGAGCCGGGGGGTCCGCCCCTCAAAAACTGGAGAAAACTGTGGATAGAGCCCAGAAAGAGAAAGTGGTCGACGAACTCGGCCAGATCTTTGAAAGCTCTGGCGTCGTTGTGGTTGCCCACTACGCCGGTCTGACAGTTGCCGAAATGCAAGACCTGCGTGCCCGTGCACGCGACAACGGGTCGAGCGTTCGTGTTGCCAAAAACAGGCTCGCCAAAATCGCCCTTGATGGGAAGCCTTGCGAAAGCATTGCTGACTATCTGACGGGTATGACCGTTCTGACCTTTTCTGAAGACCCTGTGGCAGCCGCCAAAGTGTCCGAAGAGTTCGCCAAGGAAAACGACAAGTTCGTGATCTTGGGCGGTGCAATGGGTGAGAACGCTCTGGACCGGGCCGGTGTTACGGCTGTGTCGAAAATGCCTTCGCGCGAGGAGCTTATCAGCACCATCGCGGGCATGCTTGGCGCACCTGCATCGAATATCGCCGGATCCATTGGCGCACCTGCAAGCAACATTGCGTCCATCTTGTCCACTATCGAGGACAAGGCGGCCGCGTAAGCAAATGTCTGATTGGCGTGTGAAAATCTCACGCGTTGGAACACACAAATCGAAACGGAAAGAGCTGATACAATGGCTGATCTGAAAGCACTCGCAGAAAGCATCGTGGGTCTGACCCTGCTGGAAGCACAAGAACTGAAAACCATCCTCAAAGACGAGTATGGCATCGAGCCCGCCGCTGGTGGCGCTGTGATGATGGCTGGCCCTGCCGATGGTGGCGGTGCAGCTGAAGAAGAGAAGACAGAATTCGACGTCGTCCTGAAAAACGCAGGCGCATCGAAAATCAACGTCATCAAAGAAGTCCGCGGCATCACAGGTCTTGGCCTGAAAGAAGCCAAAGACCTGGTCGAAGCCGGTGGCAAGATCAAAGAAGGCGTCGACAAAGCCGAAGCCGAAGACGTCAAAGCCAAGCTGGAAGCAGCTGGCGCCGAAGTCGAACTGGCCTAAGCCGTCGATGGGCAGATTGCCCATCCTACGAAATGCGGCGGTTCCGAAAGGAGCCGCCGTTTTTGTTTGCCCGGTGGGTTGGCGCGATCTTTTGGGTGGAACGCGCAACAGTTCACGGTCCGCCGGTGTGCAGTTTCTGGCTGCGTTCAAATTGCGATCAGATGGTTGTCCCAAGCGACGTCATGCAGCACTGATAGACCTGATCGCGACTGCACCACACCTGTGCCTGACGTTACGATGAAGTCGGTTTTCGACGATGCGACCCCACAGGCATCAGTTATGACGGTCTGGTCGAAAAGTTCAGTGCCTTTGAAATTTTGGAGAATGCCTGCGCGCGGAGACGTTGTTGCGATGTGGTTTCCATTCCTGGAAACGGCGACGCTGCCGAGATAGCCGTTCATGTTGCGGATTGAAGCCTGTTCCGCGAACGCAATTTTTTCAGTTTTCAGGTGATGTGTGCCCAGCAAAGGCAGGTCCGCTGTCAAATCGCCTTGCCACTGCATTGCAAAAGCCACGTCCCCCTGCGCGGACACAGCGAGGTGACGGATTGAGTTCTTTTGGTGCGCGCGGTCCAATTGCATTTGTCCCAGCCGTTTCCCATCGAAGCTGAGGTAGCTGAGGTTCGACTGCATGGTCGGGATGTTGAGCTTTGTGCGTCCGGTTTCGGGATGGGTTTCGATGCCCCCGTTGGCCACCACCAGCGATGTCCCATCTGGCATCAGCTTGATGTCATGTGGACCGATCCCCCCTGATGAAAACTCACCAATCCGCGCGTAGTTATGCCGTGCATCCCAGATACCAACCACACCACGGGCCGCTTCAAAGTCGTTTTCGGTTGTGAACAGCAGGTCGCCATCTGCTGAAAAGGTGCCGTGGCCAAAGAAGTGTCGGTCGTGGGGGGCGGTCAGACGTGCTTTCTGTTGCCCTGTGACGCAATCCAGTACGATCGCGTAGGTGCCGGGCCGTCTTGCAAAGGCGACCGCGTCGGCCAAATTGGGATGTGCGGCGGCGGCGTGCCCACGGGCAGGCAACGGACGCTCGAAGGTTATTTGAGCGTCGGCGCTTAGTCCGCACAGAACGTAGCTGCCGTCGGGCTTCATACCCGCGGACAGGAAGGCGGGGTTTCCGGCGTCTGCCCATGTTGGTTTCGGCGCAATCCCGGCGGCAAGCATTCCGGCGATGAAGGATCTGCGGCTGGGCATCAATCGCCGTCCAATGAATTAAAACCCGCCGCGATGCCCAAGGCCGGGCCGACCTCTTGGGCCAGCATGTTGCGGATCAGGTCGATGTTTTGTTGCAGCGCTTCGATGCGCAGCCGGCGCTGGGGTGCGGTGACACCGGCAAAGACCGGGTCATCAAGGGTGTCCGCCCTTTGGATCGCAGCCTCAAAGGCTTTGTCGACACCAACATGACCTATCGAGATCAGTGCGGCCAGTTCCTGCGTTGCCCTGAGCGAAAGTTGAACATGGCGCAGAGAACGGGCTGAGCGTCGGGCCTCGGCACGGTTGGGTCTAGGCCGATCAAATGTCCCCATGGGACGGCCCAGACGGGTTTGGGATGTGAATTCCAGCCCGGTCGCTAGGGATGTAAACAGCTGCTGGGCGGCCTCTGTTTGCGTGCGGTACGTGTCGTTTCCCGGCTTGGACATCAGGGCGCCGTAGCCGGTTTCCCAATCGCCCAAGATGGCGGAGGCATTGAGCGATATGTCAGTGGCCACGGCCTGCACGAGCGCGCAGTGATAGTCCGCGTTTGCGGTGTTTGAAAACTGAGGGTCGAACAAAAGAAACTCCAGCGCGTAGAAACCGCGTGCGGCGACAGAGACCGTCGCGAATTCACGGGAACTTGCGACGGCGGCGTCTTGGTCTTGCAACAGCGCTGAAAGGGCTTTGGGTGTCGATCCTCGTGGGTCGGGCCAGAATGCCAGCGCAAATGCGCGGTCGTCCTGTTCAGAGGGGCCAAAGCGCAAGTGGCTTGCGCCGATCCATGCGTCAAAGGCATCGTGATAGGCCGCGATCAAAGTATCGCTATCTGGCCTGCAATCCGTCGTCGCGCTCTGCGCTAAGTCGGCGGCCTCAACGGCCAGCGATTGATACCGGGGCAGGACATGTCCATCGACGATGGCCTTGATGTCGATGTCTTGTGCAAAAACGGGCGCCGCCGCGAAAATGAGGGTCGATAGGAGTAGGATGCGGTTCATATGCTTTCCAGAAATTTGATCAGGGCTTGGCGGTCTGCGGGGGGCATGTCGACCACTGAATCGCGCTGCGATTGGGCCTCACCCCCGTGCCAAAGAATGGCCTCTAGCAGCGACCGGGCGCGTCCATCGTGCAGAAAATAGGTATGTCCGGATACCTGCCCGGTCAGCCCGATCCCCCACAAAGGTGGTGTGCGCCATTCGGTGCCTGTGGCGCGGGCCTCGGGCCGGTTGTCTGCAAGGCCGGGACCCATGTCATGAAGCAGCATGTCGGTATAGGGCCAGATCAGTTGGAAGCTTTGCTCTGGCTGGTCTTTTAGTCTGTGCGTCACGAACGACGGTTGGTGGCAGGATGTGCACCCCGTTGCATAGAAGATTTCCTTGCCGCGCAGAACGTTGGGGTTTTCAACGTCACGCCGCGCCGGAACACCCAAATTGCGGCTGTAGAACGTCACAAGATCGAGACCTGCGGCGTCGATTTCAAAGCCTCTGTCATCCGCATCGCCATGCGGAGCGTTTTGGCACTCCGCTTGAGTTTGCGTGCATTCGCCCCAAGCCGCCGGAAAAAGGGGGCTGGAAATGCCGATGTCCCCGGCGAACGCTGCGGCGGATTGTTCTTTGACTGTCGGGATGCCCGCCTTGAGCCCGAAGCGGCCCAGCATGGGTTGGTTGAACTCGGCCGACCAAACAATATTTGCCCGCCCCGAAATGCCATCGCCATCTGCATCATCCGGATCCGCCAAAGTCAGAATGTTGGCGGCTGGGATGGCTTCGAGCAGGCCAAGGCCGATCATCTGGGGGGCGACACGTGGGCTGAGCATGGCGTTGGGATGCAATGGGCCATATCCAAGGTCTGTGGCGGTGTACGTTGGCTGTCTCAGATACGCTGCCTCTTTGCCTGACAGTCGGACCTCGGTCTCTTCATATTCGACTTGCAGCCGATATTCAGCTGGATGACCGGGAAGGCTGAAATCCTGCATCTGCGTGCCGTAGTTTGGGTCTGGCAACGTTGCGATGTACCCTTTGATTTTCTGCGCCATCGCGGCGTCATCGGTTGGGATCGACACCCTCAGGAACATCGAAATCGCGTTGTCATCCGGCCCTTCTGGCGGGTGCCCCCGACCGTCCTTGATATGGCATCGTTGGCAGGATCGGGCGTTAAAAAGTGGGCCCAGACCGTCCGAGGCGAGCGTGGATGAGGGCGAAGACACCCACAGTTTGCGAAACAACCCGTTGCCGACCTTGAAGGTCAGTTCATCTTCAAAGGAGATGTTTCCCGATGGCTGTGAAAACGCATTGGCATTCGGCAAGACCCTGACAGTCGCCGCCCCCGCCGAATTTTCTTCGAAGGCCTGCGCCTTATCAAAGTTGCTCGTTAACGCAGTCACCGCGGCGATCCGTGCGGCTTCGGCCTGCGTTCGAGGGCTGATGTTCAGGTGGGGTTCGTCCAATGGCCCCGCAGTGCCCATGGTTGGGACTGCAATCGTGAGCAAGACGTTCAACAGACGTGGCTTGAGCATAACTCGGCTACCATCTTTATCCGGTGGGGAAGGCGTGGCTTGAAATTGCCGCGCCTTCCCAAGTGACAGAGTTTATTGGAAGACAGCTTCGGGATCATCGAGGCTGTCGGATCCTTCAACCTCGATCGACGCGCCCAGCGCGGCGACAACACGTTCGATGCTGCGTGTCTGGTCGATCAGACCATTTACGCCGCCCATGATCAGGGCTTCGCCGGCCTCGTTTCCGCGTTCCAGCATCATGTCATACGCGAACCCTGCTTCGGCTGCTGTCTTGATGCGGCCAAGGGCCAGCACCGCTGCTGACAATTTGGACTGCATTTCGACATCCAGATCGGCGTCTGTTTTTGAGACAAGATCAGACAGGGAAGGGCCTTCAACAATGCTTCCGTCAATGCGGGTGTAGCTGCCAAGGTAGACGGACTGGACGCCAACACCGTTGTAGTAGTGATCGTTGTGGGTGTTGTCGGCAAAGCACGAGTGCTCTTCTTCGGGGTCATTGAGCATGACGCCAAGGCGCATCCGCTCTCCGGCTGTTTCACCGTAGGACAGTGACCCCATGCCTGTCAGAATGGCGGAAATACCTGCATCCGCATCGGCGTTGAGTTCGGCGCGCGCGGCACCTGTGTCTGCCCACTGGGCGACGATCCATTCTAGGTCAGAGACCAAAAGGTCGGTTGCGGCGCGCAGGTACTGTCCTCTGCGATCGCAGTTGCCATGGGTGCACTGTGCATCCGTTTGGGCATAGTCGGTCCACGGGCGATTTCCGGCACCGGCCTCGTGACCGTTCAGGTCTTGGCCCCACAGCAGGAACTCAATCGCCTGGTATCCGGTTGCGACATTTGCCTCGACCCCGTCGGCTTCTTGCAAAGTGTCTTCTAGCAAGGCAGGGGAAATGACCGATGCATCGACCGTCTTGCCCGACAGCGTGAAGCTGGAATTGGCAATGACGTTGAGAACAGCCGCTTCGTTTTCGTCCGTTGGCCCGCCGTATGAGGCGTCTACGTAGTCTATCAGGCCCTCATCGAGCGGCCAGGCATTCACCTTGCCTTCCCAGTCGTCGACGATGGCGTTGCCAAAGCGAAACACCTCGGTTTGCTGGTATGGCACGCGTGCCGCCAACCAAGCGGCTTTGGCGGCTTCGAGCGCTTCTGCCGACGGGTCGGAAATCAGCGTATCAATCGCCGCCGACAGCCGCTGGGCCGTGATCAGGCTGTCGGTGTAATTCGCGGCGGCAATGTCCGCGTAGGTATCGAGCACTGCCGCATTGGTTGCTGGTCCATCGGCCATGGCTGCGGTGCCGACGCTGAGCGCCAGGGCACTTGTGGCAAGGGTGAGGGCTTTCATCAGGGACTTCCTTGTTAGTGAAGGGTTTTGGGTTTTGTGATGGGGCGGCTGGCTTTGAGTGCCATCTGTTTGAGAGCAAAGCCGAAGTCTTGCGCGACGCTGACAAGAACCGGCGCAATGTCCGGGCGCACGATGTTTATGGCGATAAGCATGGCGTCTTCGCGTTCGCCGTCGCTGGCATAGCCAACGAAATTGGCGAAACATGATTCATCTGCCCCGAGGCATTTGCATGTCACGTGGTGCCGCATCAGGGGGCGGCGCCCATGTCGCACGCACAAATCACAGAGTGTCTCGAAAGACTTTAGGACTTTGCGGCCCTTTTCCGCGCCGAGAGCGGTTGCAAAGTCATTCCACACCTGCGCTTGCGCATCCGGTCCATCGCACCACAGCCGCAGGTATAAAACCGCGCCAGCTTCGACTGGCCCAAGCTCTGTGATGTATCCGACAGGGGCACCGCCGCGATTTGGGGGGGACATGGCGTTCATTTGGTAAGTATCAGCTTGCCCGCACGGGTAATGCGGAGCGTGTAAAGCTGATCCTTGTGTTTGATCCGGGCGAGGTCACCGCCGTGTGTGAGGTCACTCGCTTCGTAGACCGGCAGTGTATCCTCGGGGCGGTCCGTGGTTTCTCGGGCGACGTTCACCACCATAGCCCGCTCCATTCGTCGCGCTCGGTTCTGTCGATAAGCCATTCGATGTTGAGGAGGCTCGGAAGACCCAACTCAAAGCAATTGGACAAGGCGCCTCTCCAGTCTGGCTCGGTATTTTTGGCGGTTTCGCAGGCGAGTTTCATCTACCCAGTCCCTTGTGCGTTTTGGGTGTTTGGCTCGCCTCAGATTCGGGGGCTGGCTTGTGCGGTTAAAGTTGAGTGAAAGAGTCATATATGTAAATCCGACAAATTTAGTCAGGAAAAGAATGCCCTGGATTGCTCTGTTCCGGAACGCTTGGGTGATTGGCGCTGTTCGTTGCTTGGGTGGCGGATCTTGGTCTGACGGGCCCACGGTGCGATGCCATTGATCCAAATGGCGACCCGGCACCTCGCATAAAGGCGCAAGCCGACCGTCGCTGCATCATCACCGGCCCGGTGGAAAGGTGTCGCCGCGCGCAGGATGCGGGCTTTGAAGAAGGCGGCCAACCAATGGTCCACTCAAATTTGTGGCGCCGGACTGGTGCACGGCTCGGCGGCGTTGAGGTGAAACGCTTGACCTGCCGCTTTTGGGGGAGGAGTGGTGATTGCGTCTATTTGTTGCCATAGGCGACATTCGTGCATTAGGGTGGGTTCACAATCTGATTGCGGCCCTTGGCCTGCCTGTGGCGATGTTTTGCGACATTTCTGCGTTCGCCCGGTTGTGCTTTTGTCAAGCAAAGCCTATCTGAGAGCTTCCGCTGGGAGCGTTGATTCGCGCCCGGCTTTTTGCGTCTTAGATATGGCAGGAGAAGTCACACCACATAATATCCCCATTCTTTCGCAAAAAGCCGCCCCGGACCCCCTACCAGAGCGGCTTTTTAGGAAAGATTGAGATCGGGCGCGCGCCATGGGCAGGTGCGCAAGGATAGATCTTCTTTTCGGTCTTTGAGAGGTCGCACCGGACCGCCCCCCCGGACTGTGGCCGCCACAAAGATGGAGTGCGAAAACCGCATGGCAAATACGTTCCTTGGCCAAAAACGACTGCGCAAGTATTACGGCAAAATCCGCGAAGTTCTGGATATGCCGAACCTCATCGAGGTCCAGAAGTCTTCTTATGACCTGTTCCTGAATTCCGGCGATGCAGAAACCCCCACGGATGGCGATGGCATCCAGGGTGTTTTCCAGTCGGTCTTTCCGATTAAGGATTTCAACGAGACTTCGGTTCTGGAGTACGTCAAGTACGAGCTGGAAAAGCCCAAGTACGATGTTGAGGAATGTCAGCAACGCGACATGACCTACAGCGCGCCACTGAAAGTGACGCTGCGCCTGATCGTGTTTGATGTCGACGAAGATACCGGTGCCAAGTCCGTCAAGGACATCAAGGAGCAGGACGTGTTCATGGGCGATATGCCTTTGATGACGCCCAACGGCACCTTCATCGTCAACGGCACTGAGCGTGTCATCGTGTCCCAGATGCACCGCTCGCCCGGCGTGTTCTTTGATCACGACAAAGGCAAGACGCACTCCTCCGGTAAGTTGCTGTTTGCCTGCCGCATCATCCCTTATCGCGGCTCGTGGCTCGATTTCGAATTCGATGCCAAGGACATCGTGTTCGCCCGTATCGACCGTCGCCGCAAATTGCCTGTGACAACGCTGCTTTACGCTCTTGGTCTGGACCAGGAAGCGATCATGGACGCGTATTACGAAACGGTCACGTTCAAGCTGAAGAAGAACAAGGGTTGGGTTACTCCGTTCTTCCCTGATCGTGTGCGCGGCACCCGTCCCACTTATGATCTGGTCGACGCCAAAACCGGCGAAGTGATCGCCGAAGCTGGCAAGAAAGTCACCCCACGCGCGGTCAAGAAACTGATCGACGAGGGCAAGGTCAACGACCTGCTCGTGCCATTCGAGCACATCGTCGGCAAGTTTGTCGCCAAGGACATCATCAACGAAGAAAACGGTGCGATCTATGTCGAAGCCGGTGATGAGCTGACCCTTGAGTATGACAAGGACGGCACTCTGATTGGTGGCACTGCCAAGGAACTTGTTGATGCTGGCATCACCGAGATCCCCGTGCTCGACATCGATAACATCAATGTCGGCCCGTACATGCGTAACACCATGGCCAACGACAAGAACATGAACCGCGAAACCGCGCTCATGGACATCTACCGCGTCATGCGTCCGGGCGAGCCTCCCACCGTTGATGCGGCGTCAGCGCTGTTTGACACATTGTTCTTTGATTCAGAACGTTATGATCTGTCGGCCGTTGGTCGTGTGAAGATGAACATGCGTCTCGCACTGGATGCCGAAGACACGCAGCGTACCCTGCGCCGCGAAGATATCGTGGCCTGCATCAAGGCCCTCGTGCATCTGCGCGACGGCAAGGGCGACATCGACGATATCGACCACCTTGGCAACCGTCGTGTGCGGTCTGTTGGTGAGTTGATGGAAAACCAGTACCGCGTTGGTTTGCTGCGCATGGAGCGTGCGATCAAAGAGCGTATGTCCAGCGTCGAAATCGACACGGTCATGCCCCAAGACCTGATCAACGCCAAGCCGGCTGCTGCCGCTGTGCGCGAGTTCTTTGGCTCGTCCCAGCTGTCGCAGTTCATGGACCAAACCAACCCACTGTCCGAAGTGACGCACAAGCGTCGCCTGTCGGCCCTTGGGCCCGGCGGTTTGACCCGTGAGCGTGCCGGTTTTGAGGTCCGCGACGTGCACCCGACCCACTATGGCCGGATGTGCCCGATTGAGACGCCTGAAGGCCCGAACATTGGTCTGATCAACTCGTTGGCAACTTTCGCCCGCGTGAACAAGTACGGTTTCATTGAAACACCTTATCGCGTCGTGAACGAAGGTCAGGTGACGGATGAAGTCCACTATATGTCCGCAACCGAAGAAATGCGTCACACCGTGGCGCAGGCCAACGCGACGCTGGACGAAGGTGGCAAGTTCATTAACGAGATGGTCAACACCCGGAAATCGGGTGACTACACATTGTCGCCTGTCGACTCTGTGGACCTGATCGACGTTAGCCCAAAGCAGTTGGTCTCGGTCGCGGCCTCGCTGATCCCGTTCCTTGAGAATGACGACGCCAACCGCGCTCTGATGGGTTCGAACATGCAACGTCAGGCGGTTCCGCTGCTTCAAGCCGAGGCGCCGCTGGTCGGCACCGGTATCGAAGAAGTTGTGGCACGCGACTCTGGTGCGGCCATCATGGCCAAACGCGCTGGCATCATCGACCAGGTCGACGCCACACGGATCGTGATCCGGGCCACGCATGACCTTGAGTTGGGTGACGCAGGCGTGGACATTTACCGTATGCGCAAGTTCCAGCGTTCTAACCAGAACACCTGTATCAACCAGCGTCCGCTGGTGAAGGTGGGTGATACGGTTCAGAAGGGCGAAGTGATTGCCGATGGGCCAAGCACCGACATGGGTGAACTGGCGCTGGGCAAGAACGTGGTCGTCGCGTTCATGCCGTGGAATGGCTACAACTACGAAGACTCGATCCTGATCTCCGAGCGTGTGTCGCGCGATGACGTGTTCACTTCGATCCATATCGAAGAGTTCGAAGTTGCCGCCCGTGACACCAAGCTTGGGCCAGAAGAGATCACCCGCGACATCCCGAACGTCGGCGAGGAGGCCCTGCGCAACCTCGACGAAGCGGGTATCGTGTATATCGGCGCGGACGTTGAGCCGGGCGATATTCTGGTCGGCAAGATCACACCAAAAGGCGAAAGCCCGATGACGCCGGAAGAAAAGCTTTTGCGCGCCATCTTTGGTGAGAAAGCTTCGGACGTGCGTGATACTTCGTTGCGTGTAAAGCCGGGTGACTTTGGTACGGTCGTTGAGGTGCGCGTCTTTAACCGCCACGGTGTGGAAAAAGACGAACGTGCGCTGCAAATCGAGCGTGAAGAAGTCGAACGTCTGGCCCGTGACCGGGACGACGAGCTGACCATTCTGGACCGCAACATCTATGCCCGACTGGGCGACATGCTGTTGGGCAAAGAGATTGCCAAGGGGCCGAAAGGCGTCAAAACAGGCAGCAAAGTCGATGCTGATCTGTTGGAAGCGTTCCCGCGTTCCGCATGGTGGCAGATTGCCCTGAAAGAAGAGTCTTCAGCCCAAGTGGTTGAGGCCCTGAACGAGCAGTACGAGGCGCAAAAGCGTGCCTTGGATGCCCGTTTTGAGGACAAGGTCGAAAAAGTCCGTCGTGGCGACGATCTGCCCCCGGGTGTGATGAAAATGGTCAAAGTGTTCGTCGCGGTGAAGCGCAAGCTGCAACCGGGCGACAAGATGGCTGGCCGTCACGGCAACAAAGGTGTGATTTCGAAAGTGGTGCCAATGGAGGACATGCCGTTCCTCGCAGATGGTACCCCGGTCGATTTCTGTCTGAACCCGCTGGGCGTGCCGTCGCGTATGAACGTTGGTCAGATCCTTGAAACCCACATGGGCTGGGCCGCACGCGGTTTGGGTGTGAACATCGACGAGGCGCTGCAAGAGTACAAACGCTCTGGCGATCTGACACCGGTGCGCGAGGCGATGAGCCTGGCCTATGGCGATGATGTTTATCAAGAAGGCATCACCGGCATGGACGAGGATCAGCTGGTCGAAGCGGCTGGCAACGTCACACGCGGTGTTCCAATCGCCACGCCCGTCTTTGACGGTGCGAAAGAGGCGGATGTAAACAACGCTCTGGAACGTGCTGGTTTCTCGACCTCTGGTCAGTCGGTGCTGTTTGACGGTCGTACAGGCGAGCAGTTCAGCCGCCCTGTTACGGTTGGCATCAAATACCTGCTGAAGCTGCACCACCTTGTGGACGACAAAATCCACGCCCGTTCGACCGGTCCATACTCGCTTGTTACGCAGCAGCCGCTGGGTGGTAAGGCGCAGTTCGGTGGTCAGCGCTTTGGTGAGATGGAAGTCTGGGCTTTGGAAGCTTACGGCGCCGCTTACACCTTGCAGGAAATGCTGACGGTGAAATCGGACGACGTGGCTGGCCGGACCAAGGTCTATGAAAGCATCGTTAAGGGTGAGGACAACTTTGAAGCCGGCGTGCCGGAATCGTTCAACGTTCTCGTCAAAGAGGTCCGCGGATTGGGCCTCAACATGGAACTCCTGGACGCTGAGGAAGACGAATAACGGAACCAAAGTAAGGCGGATTTCAATCCGCCTTACCCGTGCTCTCCCTTTGCTCCCCTTTCAAGGATTTGAAAATGAACCAGGAACTGACAAACAACCCGTTTAACCCGCTCACACCCCCAAAGGTGTTTGACGAAATCAAGGTATCGCTGGCATCGCCAGAGCGTATCCTGAGCTGGTCTTTCGGTGAGATCAAAAAGCCCGAGACCATCAACTATCGGACTTTCAAGCCCGAGCGTGATGGCCTGTTCTGTGCCCGTATCTTTGGCCCTATCAAGGATTACGAATGCCTGTGCGGCAAATACAAACGCATGAAGTATCGCGGCGTTGTCTGCGAGAAATGCGGTGTGGAAGTCACGCTGCAAAAGGTCCGCCGCGAGCGGATGGGCCACATCGAACTGGCGGCCCCCGTCGCCCACATCTGGTTCCTGAAATCGCTGCCGTCCCGCATCGGTCTGATGCTCGACATGACGCTGCGCGATCTGGAACGTGTTCTGTACTTTGAAAACTACGTCGTGACCGAGCCCGGCCTGACGGACCTGTCCTATGGCCAGATGCTGAGCGAAGAAGAGTACATGGACGCCCAAGATGCGTTCGGCATGGACGCCTTCACCGCCAATATCGGTGCCGAAGCGATCCGTGAGATGCTGTCCCAGATCGATCTGGAGCAAGAGGCGGAAACCCTGCGTGCTGACCTTAAAGAGGCCACAGGCGAGTTGAAGCCCAAGAAGATCATCAAGCGTCTGAAGGTTGTTGAGTCCTTCCTTGAATCCGGCAACCGCCCTGAGTGGATGGTTCTGACCGTGATCCCCGTGATCCCGCCAGAACTGCGCCCGCTGGTCCCACTGGATGGCGGTCGTTTTGCGACGTCTGACCTGAACGACCTTTATCGTCGTGTGATCAACCGGAACAACCGTCTGAAGCGTCTGATCGAACTGCGCGCGCCTGACATCATCGTCCGTAACGAAAAGCGGATGTTGCAGGAATCTGTTGACGCATTGTTTGACAACGGTCGTCGTGGCCGCGTGATCACCGGCGCCAACAAGCGCCCGCTGAAATCGCTGTCTGACATGCTGAAAGGCAAGCAGGGTCGCTTCCGTCAGAACCTTTTGGGCAAACGCGTCGACTTCTCTGGTCGTTCGGTCATTGTGACTGGTCCGGAGCTGAAGCTGCACCAATGTGGTCTGCCGAAAAAGATGGCTCTTGAGCTGTTTAAGCCGTTTATTTACAGCCGCTTGGAGGCCAAGGGCCTGTCCAGCACTGTGAAGCAGGCCAAGAAGCTGGTCGAAAAAGAGCGTCCCGAAGTTTGGGATATTCTGGATGAAGTCATCCGCGAGCACCCCGTCATGCTGAACCGTGCGCCGACGCTGCACCGTTTGGGCATTCAGGCGTTTGAACCCGTTCTGATCGAAGGTAAAGCGATCCAGCTTCACCCGCTGGTCTGTTCGGCCTTCAACGCTGACTTTGACGGTGACCAGATGGCTGTGCACGTGCCGCTGAGCCTTGAGGCCCAGTTGGAAGCACGCGTTCTGATGATGTCCACGAACAACGTTCTGTCGCCCGCCAACGGCGCGCCGATCATTGTTCCGTCGCAGGATATGATCTTGGGTCTCTACTATGTGACTTTGGAACGCGAAGGCTTGAAAGGCCAAGACATGGTCTTTGGTTCGATCGAGGAAGTGCAGCACGCGCTGGATGCTGGCGTTGTGCACCTGCACACCAAGATCAAGGCACGCATTCCGCAGATCAACGCCGAAGGGCTTGAGGTCAACGAACGCTTTGACACGACCCCCGGTCGCCTGCTGCTTGGCGCGCTTTTGCCGCTGAACAACAAGGCACCTTTCAGCCTCGTCAACCGTCTGCTGCGCAAGAAAGAAGTGCAGCAGGTCATCGACACCGTTTACCGGTATTGCGGGCAGAAAGAGTCCGTCATTTTCTGTGACCAGATCATGACTATGGGCTTTAAGCACGCCTTCAAAGCGGGCATTTCCTTCGGCAAGGACGACATGCTGATCCCTGAAACCAAATGGCCCATCGTCGACGAGACACGGGAACAGGTGAAGGATTTCGAACAGCAGTACATGGACGGCCTGATCACCCAAGGTGAGAAGTACAACAAAGTTGTTGATGCCTGGTCGAAGTGTAACGACAAGGTCACTGACGCTATGATGGGCTCCATCTCGGCGGCGCAGACTGATGCGGACGGGTCCGAGCGTGAACCAAACTCGGTTTACATGATGGCCCACTCTGGTGCCCGTGGTTCGGTTACACAGATGAAGCAGTTGGGCGGCATGCGCGGCCTGATGGCCAAGCCGAATGGCGACATCATCGAAACGCCGATCATCTCGAACTTTAAGGAAGGTCTGACCGTTCTTGAATACTTCAACTCGACCCACGGCGCGCGGAAAGGTCTGTCTGACACGGCTCTGAAAACGGCGAACTCGGGTTACCTGACCCGTCGTCTGGTGGACGTCGCACAGGACTGCATTGTGCGGGATCGCGATTGCGGCACCGAGAATGCGATCACGGCCGAAGCGGCTGTGAACGATGGCGAAGTTGTTTCGCCGTTGTCCGAGCGTGTTCTGGGCCGTGTCACTGCGGATGACATCATGAAACCCGGTACAGACGAAGTTCTGATCGCCAAGGGGACCCTGATTGACGAACGCATGGCGGATTCGGTTGATGAATTCGCGGTACAGTCGATGCGCATCCGTTCGCCTTTGACCTGTGAGGCCGAAGAAGGCGTGTGCGCGACATGTTATGGTCGTGACCTTGCCCGCGGTACTATGGTCAACACTGGCGAGGCTGTCGGCATCATTGCCGCGCAGTCCATCGGTGAACCCGGTACACAGCTGACGATGCGGACCTTCCACATCGGCGGCGTTGCGCAGGGTGGTCAGCAGTCGTTCCTTGAGGCGAGCCAAGAAGGCAAGATCGTCTTTGAGAACGCGCAGTTGTTGCAAAACTCCAGTGGCCAGACCTTGGTCATGGGCCGCAACATGAAGCTGATCATTCAGGACGAGAACGGCGAAGAACGTGCCAACCACAAGCTGGGTTATGGTACGGCGCTGTTCGTCACTGAAGGCCAGAATGTGAACCGTGGCGACAAGCTGTTCGAATGGGATCCATACACCCTGCCGATCATCGCGGAGAAAGCCGGTACAGCGAAATTCGTTGACCTTGTCAGCGGTATCGCTGTGCGCGACGAAACCGATGATGCAACCGGTATGACCCAGAAGATCGTGATCGACTGGCGCTCGGCTGCCCGTGGCAATGAGCTGAAGCCAGAGATCATCCTGGTGGGTGAAGATGGCGAGCCGGTCCGCAATGATGCGGGCAACCCGGTGACCTATCCGATGTCTGTTGATGCGGTTCTGTCCATCGAAGAAGGTCAGGAGGTCGCCGCAGGTGACGTAGTGGCCCGTATCCCGCGTGAAGGTGCCAAGACCAAGGACATCACCGGTGGTCTGCCGCGTGTGGCCGAACTGTTCGAAGCCCGTCGTCCAAAGGATCACGCGATCATCGCCGAAATCGATGGTTATGTGCGCTTTGGCAAGGACTACAAGAACAAGCGCCGCATCGCGATCGAGCCATCAGATGAGACGATGGACAAGGTCGAGTACATGGTGCCCAAGGGCAAGCACATCCCCGTGGCCGAAGGCGACTTTGTCCAGAAGGGTGACTACATCATGGACGGCAACCCGGCCCCACACGACATCCTGTCGATCATGGGTGTCGAGGCGCTGGCGGATTACATGATTGACGAAGTGCAGGACGTGTACCGTCTGCAAGGCGTGAAGATCAACGACAAGCACATCGAAGTCATCGTGCGTCAGATGCTCCAGAAGTGGGAGATCAGCGACAGCGGCGACACCACGTTGCTCAAGGGCGAGCACGTGGACAAGCAAGAGTTCGATGCTGCCAATGCCAAGGCATTGTCCAAAGGGGGTCGTACATGTCAGGGCGCGCCCATCCTGCTGGGCATCACCAAGGCGTCGTTGCAAACACGTTCGTTCATCTCTGCGGCGTCCTTCCAAGAGACCACACGTGTTCTTACCGAAGCCTCTGTGCAGGGTAAGAAAGACAAGCTGGTGGGCCTCAAGGAAAACGTCATCGTGGGCCGTCTGATCCCTGCGGGCACCGGTGGGGCAACCCAAGCTGTGCGCAAGATCGCGACAGATCGTGACAACGTTGTCATCGAAGCACGCCGCGAAGAGGCCGAGGCCGCAGCCGCTTTGGCCGCGCCAACTGCGGACGATATGGTTGGGGGCGATGTGTTCAACACCGTCATCGACACGTCCGAGGAAAGCCGCGACTAAGCGTTCTACTAAGAAAACTCAAAAAAGCCTCCGCAAGTCGGGGGCTTTTTTTTTAGGCTGAGCAATGGTCGCCGTCCGACATCTTCGTCAGTATAGTCCAGCGTGCTCACATCGACGTTCACGTAGTCTGGCGCAGGTGTGGGAACCAACTTGATGGCTTTGATACTGTCGCGTCCTTCCAGCAGGGCTTTGACAACCCGGTGCATGCCATCCATCAGACGCCCGTCCTGACACAAGATGATGGGATGTGTCAGATCCGTTTCCCGAACCAGAACCATGTGTTCCGCCAGCGATCGTGGCGTTGGAGCGTCGTCTTCGGTTTGATACCACCACAATTCGTCCAGTTCCGCGATGTCAGATAATGCGACAAGGACAGGCACTTGCCCCTTGGCCAACCGGGCAAGGCGGTGGACGTTCCAAGTGTGCCGGTCAGACCCGACCCAGCGACTATGGTATTGTTTCCTCATGTTTTAGGTTCTGCCATGGGTGTGTTGCGCGTGGATCTCAATATGATGGCCCAATCTGGACTTGTAAGCGACCCTATCAAGATTTTGGCTATCTCGAATGTTTCTACCGCCAGCAGGCGCATCAAAGCCTGTTTACCCATGGTGCCGGGCAGGCTTCGCTGATAATTGCACTGGTCATGCCCATGACCCCGAATATGACTGGCGCGCTCCTCATGATGGCGTCGATGGCGTCCTTCACTCTCAATGATGCGATGATCAAGCTGACGGGCGGCGCGGTGCCGCTTATGCAGCTTTTGTTTCTGCGCGGTGTGCTTTCATCTCTGCTGATCCTCGTCCTTGCGCAGCGGCTTGGGGCGATCCACTTTCGCATTGCATCACGCGATTGGTGGTTGATCGCGATACGGTCGGGGGCTGAGGTGGGCGCGGCCTATTTCTTTCTCACGGCCTTGTTCAATATGCCGCTCGCCAATGTCACTGCCATCTTGCAGGTGCTGCCCTTGACCGTCGCCATTGGTGCGGCCCTGTTTTTCCGCGAACCTTTGGGATGGCGGCGTATGTCGGCGATCATGATTGGGTTTATGGGTATGTTGTTGATCGTACGCCCGGGGCCGGAGGGGTTTAGCCTGTGGTCGGGGTACGCGCTGATGGCAGTGGTATTTGTGACGATGCGTGATCTTGCAACGCGCAGATTGTCGCCGGACGTGCCATCCATGACGGTGACGTTTCTTGCTGCATTGACAGTGATGGGCTGTGCCGGGCTGGCGTCGATTGCCGAGCCTTGGGCGCCTCTTGATCTGCGGCTAACAGCCCTGATCACGGCGTCTTCGGTGTTCATCATCGGCGGTTACTGGTTTTCGGTGCGGGTGATGCGGGTTGGGGACATCAGTTTTATCGCGCCGTTTCGATATACCGGATTGGTCTGGGCGCTTTTGCTGGGGTGGCTGGTCTTTGGCGATTGGCCCAGCAACCTGACCCTGATGGGTGCAACGATCGTGGTCGCGACTGGTCTCTTTACCCTTTACCGCGAGCGGCGGGTGTCACAAAACTGAAAAGGCACGGCGCACCGCGTCTGCATCAATGTCAAAACGGTCCTTCAGTACTGCTTCTGCGTCTGCATCCATCAGTGTCAGTTTATGCGGTTTGGCCGATGGTCCCTGTCGCGAGTCGTTGAAATCATTGTGCCCACGCAGCATCATGATGCTGTCTGTGACCGTCACGGTCGTCATGTTCTGGTGCAGTTTATTGTGTGCAAAGTTCATGATGGTCTGGTTCGACCATGGGGCCACCATCATCGCGAGGCCCGCTGTCTGGTAGGGCGCTGTCGTCTCGGCCGCGGCGATGCCATTGGCGCTTGGGCGGGCGATAAATCCGCGATTGAAGTCGATGGACATCAGGGCATCACGCGCGGCCAGATCGCGTACGTCTGTTGCGACTTGGCGCAACCGTTCCACATAATCGACGGCCACCGCGTCATCATCATCCATGCGAAATTGCAGGCAGGGCGCGGCATCATCCCGGCGCACTGAATTTATGATCCGTTTCATCATGGGGCGGTGTTTTGCAGGTGGGTGGGACTGAATCACCGCCTGGGGCATGTCGGCCAGCAACGCCTCAAGCCGAGAGCGGTATTCGTCCGGCAGGCTGTCGCCGATGACCACGACAAAGGTGAAATCCGGGTCTGTTTGCGCGCGCAGAGGGGGGAGGGTGATGGTTTCGAACGTTGCAAATCGTTCTTCCATGCGGGCGGGCGCATAGAGGTAGGCAAGTTTTTCGTCGAAGTTGTCGAAATCGACCTGAAAGCCGCTAACCGCAGGGTAGGAAAACCGACAAAGCCCGATGACCTGCATGGTCCAAACCCCTTGAAAATTCGGTACGTTGCGAGGACAACCATGCCTCAGCCTCTTGTCGTTGCGCAAGCCGCCTCTGGCTGTTGACAGCACCTGCGACTCCCCCTATACGCCCGCTATCTCGGACCGGGTTAACACTCGAAACCGAAATCAGAACCGAAGTGGACACGATCCGGCTTGCATTGGCCCGATCCTCTGGAAACCCACCGCGTCGCCCCTTTCAAGCGGGAGCGATAGCGGTTTTTGCGCTTTTGTGGACGCACGAGGGCGATTGAATTGAAACCGCGGGGTCGACCCGCACGACATATGTTGATGAGACGGGGAACATACCTGCAATGCCAACGATCCAACAGCTGATCCGCAAACCGCGGCAGCCAAAAGTAAAACGCTCGAAGTCGCTCCACCTTGAGGGCAACCCTCAAAAACGTGGCGTGTGCACGCGCGTCTACACGACGACACCGAAAAAGCCGAACTCGGCCATGCGGAAGGTTGCCAAAGTGCGCCTGACAAACGGCTTTGAGGTCATCAGCTACATTCCCGGTGAAAGCCACAACCTGCAGGAACACTCGGTTGTTCTGATCCGTGGCGGTCGTGTCAAAGACCTTCCCGGTGTGCGTTACCACATCCTGCGCGGCGTTCTGGATACCCAAGGCGTCAAAGATCGTAAGCAGCGTCGTTCGAAATACGGCGCCAAGCGTCCCAAATAAGGAGAGCAGCAGATGTCACGTCGTCACGCCGCCGAAAAACGAGAAGTCCTGCCCGACGCCAAGTATGGCGATAAGGTTTTGACCAAGTTTATGAACAACCTGATGGTTGACGGAAAGAAATCGACTGCCGAGCGCATCGTTTATTCCGCGTTCGACCGGGTTGAATCCAAAATCAAGCGCGCCCCTGTGGAAGTGTTCCACGAAGCGCTGGACAACATCAAACCATCCGTCGAAGTGCGTTCGCGCCGCGTCGGTGGTGCCACCTACCAGGTGCCTGTTGAAGTCCGCCCAGAGCGCCGCGAAGCGCTGGCCATCCGCTGGTTGATCATCGCGTCGCGCAAGCGCAACGAAAACACGATGGAAGAACGCCTTGCCGGTGAGCTGATGGACGCAGTGCAGTCCCGCGGTACCGCCGTGAAAAAGCGTGAAGACACACACAAAATGGCCGACGCCAACAAAGCGTTCAGCCATTACCGTTGGTAACAAAGACACTCTGAGGAAGCAGCCCCATGGCACGCGACTATCCACTCGACCGTTACCGGAACTTCGGCATTATCGCGCACATCGATGCGGGTAAAACGACGTGTTCCGAGCGTATCCTGTTTTACACCGGAAAATCCCACAACATCGGCGAAGTCCATGACGGCGCCGCAACGATGGATTGGATGGAGCAAGAGCAGGAACGGGGTATCACCATTACTTCGGCTGCGACGACGACATTCTGGGAGCGCACAGAGAACGGTAAAGACGCCGACTCTCTCAAGCACCGTTTGAACATCATCGACACCCCCGGCCACGTGGACTTCACCATTGAAGTTGAGCGGTCGTTGGCTGTTTTGGATGGGGCCGTGACCGTTCTTGACGGGAACGCCGGTGTTGAGCCGCAGACAGAAACCGTGTGGCGTCAGGCTGACCGTTACAAAGTTCCGCGTATCGTGTTCGTCAACAAAATGGACAAGATCGGCGCAGACTTTTTCAACTGCGTGCACATGATCGAAGACCGCACGGGCGCGACAGCGATCCCAGTTGGCATTCCGATCGGCGCTGAGACAGAGCTTGAAGGCCTTATCGACCTCGTGACCATGGAAGAGTGGTTGTGGCAGGGCGAAGACCTTGGTGCGTCCTGGATCAAAGCCCCCATTCGCGACAGCCTGAAGGCCCAAGCGGACGAATGGCGTGGCAAGATGATCGAAGCCGCCGTCGAAATGGACGACGAGGCGATGGAATCCTATCTGATGGAAGGCGTAGAGCCCGAAATTCCACAGTTGCGCGCTCTGTTGCGCAAAGGGTGCCTTGATCTGAAATTCGTTCCTGTTTTGGGTGGATCTGCGTTCAAGAACAAAGGCGTTCAGCCGTTGCTCAATGCGGTTATCGACTATCTGCCGTCCCCACTGGACGTTGTGGATTACATGGGCTTTGCACCAGGTGACGAAACGGAAGAACGGACCATCGCACGTCGTGCGGATGACGAAATGCCGTTCTCTGGCCTCGCGTTCAAAATCATGAACGACCCGTTCATGGGCACCTTGACGTTCACACGCATCTACTCTGGCACCTTGTCGAAGGGTGATACGTTGATGAACACAACCAAGGGCAACAAGGAACGCATCGGCCGTATGGTCATGATGCATTCCAACAAGCAAGACGAGATCACCGAAGCCTATGCTGGTGATATCATTGCGCTTGCGGGCCTGAAGAACACGACAACGGGTGACACTTTGTCTGACGACAAGGCGCAGGTTGTTCTGGAAACAATGACCTTCCCTGATCCGGTGATCGAGATCGCGGTTGAGCCGAAAACCAAGGCTGACCAAGAGAAGATGTCGATGGGTCTGCAACGCCTCGCGGCCGAAGATCCATCCTTCCGTGTTGAAACAGACCTCGAAAGCTGKCTCTTATACYC
>NZ_FRFA01000019.1 GCF_900143535.1 Tateyamaria sp. Alg231-49
TTGGGAGAACGGATACTGCGAAAGCTTCAATGCCCGTCTCCGCGAGGAGCTGCTCAACGGCGAGGTCTTTTACTCGCTACGCGAAGCCCAAATCATCATCGAAAAATGGAGAAAACACTACAACACCAAACGACCCCACAGTGCACTGGGCTATCGCCCACCGGCACTGGAAACCATCATCCCGATGGAAACCACGCCAATCATGCACTAACATTCAAACTGGACCACTCAGGTGGGGCTGATCACCGTTCCAGGCGTCAACGAGACGCTTCCGGCGGGAGAGTACGAGATCGAAACGGAATTGGTTTCACCCCCGGATCAACAGGATCCCGCAGCCTGGAAAGCCTCAGTCCTGGTGAAACTTGATCCCCGGACATCGCATCCGGGGCTTACACGGTCTCTGACCCCTATTGTAGAGTTCCGTCGGGATAGCCACTTTTGATACATTGGCACTCAGGTGTGGCGAGTGCCAATGTGTCCCTATGCATGCCACCCCTACCCGGAAATCCCGAAAAGGAGCATTTCCATGATGTTTACACCCCTACATGACCGTGTCTTGGTCCGCCGTATTGAAGGCGACGAAAAGACCTCGGGCGGCCTGATCATCCCTGACAATGCAAAAGAAAAACCGCAGGAAGGCGAAGTCGTATCCGTCGGTGCCGGTGCAAAAGACGACGCAGGCGAACGTATCGCAATGGACGTCAAAGCTGGCGACAAAATTTTGTTCGGCAAATGGTCGGGCACTGAAATTAAGATTGATAGCGAAGAGCTGATGATCATGAAGGAGAGCGACATCTTAGGCATTATGGCCTGAACGACGCGTCCCCTTTCACACATCTTTCATTTAGGAATACCGACATGTCTGCAAAAGACGTCAAATTCGGCACGGACTCCCGTGACCGCATGCTCATTAATACGCTCGCCAACGCAGTCAAGGTCACGCTTGGCCCCAAGGGCCGCAACGTGGTCCTCGACAAATCCTATGGCGCGCCACGCATTACCAAGGACGGTGTTACAGTCGCCAAGGAAATCGAACTCTCGGATGCGTTCGAGAACATGGGCGCACAGCTCGTCAAGGATGTTGCATCACGCACCAATGACGAGGCAGGCGACGGCACAACAACCGCCACGGTTCTCGCTCAGGCCACCGTCAAGGAAGGCATGAAGTCGGTCGCCGCTGGCATGAACCCGATGGACCTCAAACGCGGTATCGACAAAGCGGTCACCGCCGTTGTTGCCGAGGTCAAGGCAATGTCGCGGCCAGTGGGCGATACGGCCGAGATCGCCAAAGTCGGCACAATCTCCGCGAACGGTGAGGCTGCTATCGGTCAGCAAATCGCGGACGCGATGGCCAAGGTCGGCAACGAAGGCGTAATCACCGTCGAAGAGAACAAAGGGCTGGAGACCGAGACCGAAGTGGTCGAAGGCATGCAATTTGATCGCGGCTATCTCAGCCCGTATTTCATCACAGATACCGCTAAAATGACGGCGACCCTGGAAGACTGCGTCATCCTCCTGCACGAGAAGAAACTGACATCTCTGGCACCCATGGTGCCCTTGCTTGAGGCTGTGATGCAGTCAAACAAGCAGCTTTTGGTGATGGCAGAGGACATTGACGGTGAAGCACTTGCGACGCTTGTCGTGAACAAACTGCGCGGTGGCCTGAAAGTCGCCGCTGTCAAAGCGCCCGGATTTGGGGATCGCCGCAAAGCGATGCTGGAAGATCTTGCCGTACTGACGGGCGGACAAGTGATTTCCGAAGAACTGGGCATCAAGCTCGAAAACGTCACAATGGACATGCTTGGCGATGCCAAAAAGATCACAATCACCAAGGACACTACAACTGTGATCGACGGTGCTGGCGACAAAGAAGCTATCGCTTCGCGTGTCACCCAAATCCGTGCACAGATTGAAGAGACCACCTCTGACTATGACAAGGAAAAGCTGTAGGAACGGCTCGCCAAACTGGCGGGCGGTGTTGCGGTAATCAAAGTTGGTGGCGCGACCGAGATCGAAGTGAAAGAGCGTAAGGACCGGGTTGATGACGCCTTGAACGCAACTCGTGCAGCCGTCCAAGAGGGCGTCGTACCAGGCGGTGGCGTTGCACTTGTCCATGCGGGCAAGGTTCTGGAAGGTCTAAAAGGTGACAACGCGGATAAGGATGCGGGTATCAAGATCATCCGGAAAGCCCTTCAGGCCCCGTTGCGCCAGATCGCTGAAAACGCCGGTGTCGATGGCTCGGTCGTGGCTGGAAAAGTACTTGAGAACACCAGCAAGACGTTCGGTTATGATGCGCAGTTGGACCAGTACGGCGATATGTTGAAGGCCGGTGTCATTGATCCGACCAAGGTCGTTCGGATCGCGCTGGAATACGCGGCATCGGTTGCGGGCCTGCTCGTTACCACCGAAGCGATGGTGGCGGATAAACCCGTCAAGCCAAACCGCCACGGCATACCCGACATGGAGGGTATGGAAGGCATGATTTAGAAGCGAACTTTTGCTCGCGGCATTGGAACCAATCTTTATGAGCCGCGAGCAGCATATTTCTGAAGACGGCTCGCACCAGCGACCTTGCTTCTTTGGTCGCTCTGCCCCCTGAGTAGACCATGTCTGAAGGCTCCGCTTTCTGACGTTAAGTTGCTCCAAGCTGATCTGTGTAAGCGTCGAAAACTGGAATGTAAGCTAGCTAGAGAATGCCTGCTGAAAATTCAGTAGGAAGTGTGTTTTCGAGTATTTAAGCGGCGCGCAAGTGGCAGTTCCCTAAAAAAGAAATTCTTCTTTCGCGTGCCGCTCTTTCTCGAAGTGCCTAGGAAAGGACACCACAATGAAACTCAACACCAATACCATCTTGGAAAAGATGAAGTCCGTTAAAGCCAGCTGTGGAGGCGCACCCTTCGGTGAAAAAAGAACGCAGGCCTAGAGACATTACAACGCTGCTGAGCGCCGCGCACAAAGCGAATGACGACATCAAGACGAAATACGAACTCGACGCGGCCAGGAAGGCCCTTGCGTAATTAATAACGGCCGCGTGAAAAAACGGGCCAGTTTGCGCAAATGCAGAATGCAATATGCCGGGACCTGAACCGCAATCCATGATGGATTGCCCTAAATTGATTGGAAAAACGTGAAAAATGCAACTCTCGTAGCTGCCCTTGTGACATCCGTCGCATTCTCTGCCAATGCAATGTCCGCCGACACTGATACCGACGGCGACGGCATGGCATCCTTCGCTGAACTTCAGCTTGTGTACCCTTTCCTCACCGATTCAATGTTCATGGACATCGATACAAACGGCGATGGCCTTGTCGACGACGAGGAAATGGCTATCGCCGTCGAGCTTGGCAATCTCGCGGATCCTGAAACCGATGCCTGAAACCAAGGATTGGAGTGCGCGCTATGCAGAATCGTGAAGCTTTCAGATGGACCTTCACCGCCTCGGGGCTCTGGCTGATGTTGTCGCCATTCATGCTTCTCGGCGGCCAATCGGCTCTTAGCAATGCCCTCGTTGGAGATGCAGGACTGCTCATTCTCTCGGGGCTTTTGGCATTGACCGTAGCGGGCTACGGCCACAGTAAACATTACCTGATCCAGACCTATCTGGGAGTTTCCTACGGTTTGGTTTTGGTAGCGGCTCCTTGGTTGTTCGGATTCACCGAACCTATGACCGCCTGGAATGCCGGCGTGGTCGGAACGGCTTTGGTTCTGGCGGGCCTTTATGTGGTGTTTCAAAAAATGCCGAAACACCACGCATAGTGAAGACACTGTGTGGGGCGGCAAACGCCCCACACTTCTAATCGTTGTCCTTGCCAATACTACTCACCCTGCATCTCTTCCGGAGATGGCTATTGGCCATTGACCGCGAGTCGAACGCTTCGCGACTTATGGAGGAATGGACAGACTGTCTCACTGGACCAAGGTCGTAACCACTGGAGGTGTGCAACTCGTGTGCACTCCAAAGTGAAGGTCCGGAAAGCGCACGAAAGAAGCCTCTTGCGCAAACGCAGCGAATTCACCCTTCGTCCGCACAGCGGACACCGTACCTATGCCTTCAATCCGCTGAAACCCAGCCTTGCCAGCGATGGTGTAAGGATGGGCAGGGTTGCCCATCCTCCGTTGCGTTTGGCGTCGCAGCCGTGCCTTAGTTCTTGGCTTTGTCGACCATTTTGCCTGCCGAAATCCAAGGCATCATGCCGCGCAGGGTTTCGCCTGTGGCTTCGATCTGGTGTTCGTCGTTGATCCGGCGTGTCCCTTTGAAGAACGGCTGGCCAACTGCGTTTTCGGTCATGAAGTCACGCACGAATTTGCCGGTTTGGATGTCGGTCAGGATGTCCTTCATCCGTGCCTTTGTCTCGTCGTACGGCAGCACGCGCGGGCCGGAGACGTATTCGCCGTACTCAGCCGTATTGGAGATCGAGTAGTTCATGTTGGCAATGCCGCCCTCATAGATCAGGTCCACGATCAGCTTCACTTCGTGCAGGCATTCGAAATAGGCCATCTCGGGGGCGTAACCCGCCTCGACCAGCGTTTCAAAGCCCATGCGGATCAGTTCGACCAGACCGCCACACAGAACGGCCTGTTCGCCGAAGAGGTCTGTTTCGCATTCTTCGCGGAAGTTGGTTTCGATGATGCCTGAGCGGCCGCCACCGATGGCGGAGCAGTAGGACAGGCCGATTTCCAGCGCGCGGCCGGACGCGTCGTTGTCGATCGCGACAAGGCAGGGCACGCCGCCGCCTTTGACGTATTCACCGCGCACGGTGTGGCCGGGGCCTTTGGGGGCCATCATGACGACGTCGATGCCTGCTTTGGGTTCGATCAGGCCAAAGTGCACGTTCAGGCCGTGGGCGAATGCGATTGCAGCGCCTTCACGGATGTTGTCGTGCACATATTTCTTGTAGGTTTCGGCCTGCAGTTCGTCGGGCATTGTGAACATGATCAGGTCGGCCCAAGCGGCGGCTTCGGCGATGCCCATTGTTTTCAGGCCTTCGCCTTCGGCTTTGGCGATGGATGGCGAGCCTTCGCGCAGGGCAACGACGACGTTCTTGGCGCCACTGTCGCGCAGGTTCAGCGCGTGGGCGTGGCCTTGGGAGCCGTAGCCGAGAATGGCCACTTTCATGTCTTTGATCAGGTTGATGTCGCAATCGCGGTCATAATATACGCGCATGTCTTGTCCCTCCGGGGTTGATGTCTGGGCTGGGTTATACGGATGTTCTGTCGGTTGGACAGCGTTGGTTTTTGAGTTATTTTGGTGTCAAGTGGGGTAGATCATGCGTAAGAAAGCCACTATGCGGTGAAATCATGTTAGATGATGTAGACCGCCGCATAGTGCGCCAATGGCAGGCCGACCCGACCCTTGCCCCTGCTGATCTGGCGGAGCGGGCGCGGGTCAGTGTGGGCCAGCTTGCCCGTCGTCAGGCCAAGTTGCGCGAGGCCGGGGTGGTCAAGGGGGTCGTTGGCATCATTGACTGGGCGGCACTTGGATACGCGGTTGAGGTGTCTTTGCGCGTGACGTTGGACAAGACCCAAGGTGCGGCCTTTGACGAATTTATTGCCGGTGCCCGCGAGGTGCCCGAAGTGATCGAGATCCAAACGTTTTTGGGTCGGGTTGACGTGCGCCTGTCGGTCATCGCGCGGGACATGGCCCATTACCAGCATCTTTATCGCAGTCGCATTCTGGTCTTGCCCCATATCGCGGATATCGAGGCGCTGATGCATGTGGCCCGCATCAAGAGCGATCTGGCGCTGCCGTTATGACGTTGGATTACACAGATTTCGCGATCCTGCGGATGTTGGCGCAGGATGCAGGGCAGGGTGCGGGGGCCATTGGGCGCGCTTGTGGACTGTCGCAACCTGCCGCGTGGCGCCGGATCAAGCGGTTGCGCGAGGCGGGTGTTTTTGGGGGGCAGCGGCTGGTGCTGGATGCGGCGGGCCTCGGGTTTGGTGTGACTGTGTTTCTGGGGGTGAAACTGGCCACCAAGGGCCGCGTTAGTCTGGATGATTTTGAGCGCGCCGTCAGCGCCATTCCCGAGGTGCAGACGGTTGAGCATGTGCTGGGACTTTATGACTATCGCCTGCGCGTTGTGGCCCGCGACCTGCCCGACTTTGAGCGAGTTTTGCGCCGTCGCATAATGACTTTGCCCGGTGCGGGCGAGGTCGAAGCCAATGTACTGCTCAGCGAAGAGCGGCGCCCGGGGCCACTGGGGGTTGGCGCGCCCGGCGTTGGCTGACATTGCCTTTTCCCGGCTCAGGCCTGTAGTAGGATCACACCATGCTCGTCCTTTTGCTTATCATCGTTGTTTTGGGTGTGATCGGCGCACTTTACGTCCGTCGCGTGCGCCATAGGCGTGCGCTGCTGAGTGCGCCTTTGACCGACCGGGAGTGGGACATCCTGTTTGATGCCGTGCCTTTGCTGCGCCGCATGCCTGTCAAGTTTCGCGCAGCGTTCGAGGGCAAGGTCAATCTGTTCCTCGACCAAGTGGAATTTCAGGGCTGCAACGGGCTGGAGGTTACCGAAGACATGGAACTGTCCGTTGCCGCGCAGGCCTGCCTGCTCGTGGTGAATACGGATCGCTGGTACGACAAGCTGACCACCGTGTTGATGTACCCGGCGGCCTTCAAATCCAAGCAGGTGCGCCGAGACGGATATGTCGTGAGCGAGGCCGAAGTGGTGCGGACCGGCGAAAGCTGGAGCAGGGGGCCAGTGATCCTGTCATGGAGAGACGCACAAATCGGGGCAGAACAGGATCGCAGCGGGCACAATGTGGTTTTGCACGAGTTTGCCCATCAACTCGACGATATGTCCGGGCGCACGAACGGCATCCCGGTACTTGAGCCGGGGCAGGCCTTTGCAACATGGGAGGCCGTGTTCGTGGACGCCTTCAACCGCCATGTAGATGATGTAGAGAATGGTCGCAGAACGGCTGTTGACGCTTACGGCGCTACCAATCACCAGGAGTACTTTGCCGTCGTCATTGAGCTCTTTTACGAACGGCCTGCCGTGCTGAAGCGTGCGGAACCCAAGGTGTACGAACAGATTTCCAAACTGTTGCGACTTGATCCGGTGACATGGGGCTGAGCATCCAATTGAATACCAAGGTAGACTTTGCCTTTGGTGCAACGCTCCGGTAATTCATCAAGTTAATGATGGGAGAAACATGACATGGCTGCACTTTTGGATACCGTAGACCCGACCGGTCTGGAAGAATTCTCGGTGGTTTTCACGGATCGCTCGCTGAACCACATGAGCGTGGCCTTTCAGGGGGTGATGAACGACATCTCGTCCATGTTGAAGGATGTGTATTCCGCTGACGCTGTGGTCATTGTGCCCGGTGGCGGCACCTTTGGAATGGAGGCTGTGGCCCGTCAGTTTGGACGCGGATCGGACGTTTTGGTCGTGCGCAACGGGTGGTTCTCCTATCGTTGGTCCCAGATTTTTGAACTGGGCGGGCTGACCGCCTCTACCACGGTGATGAAGGCGCGCCAGACTGGCAATGCAAGCCCGTCGCCCTTTGCCCCTTGCCCGATTGACGAGGTGGTCGAGGCCATCCGGACCCAGAAACCCGACGTTGTGTTTGCCCCGCATGTAGAAACAAGCGCGGGTGTGATCCTGCCGGACGACTACGTTGCAGCGATGGCGGCGGCGGCCCACGATGTCGGCGCGCTGATGGTGCTGGATTGCATCGCATCGGGCTGTGCCTGGGTTGATATGCGAAAGCTAGGTGTGGATGTGCTGATTTCCGCCCCACAAAAGGGGTGGTCAGCCTCGCCTTGTGCCGGTTTGGTTATGCTGTCCGAGCGGGCAGTGGCCCGGATGGAAGAGACCACATCAGACAGTTTCGCCATCGACCTCAAGAAGTGGCACCAGATCATGCAGGCCTATGAGAATGGGGGCCATGCCTATCACGCGACCATGCCCACGGATGCGCTGCGCGATTTCCGTGACACCATGAAAGAGACGCAGACCTATGGGTTTGACAAGCTGAAGGATGCGCAATTGGCGCTGGGCAATGCGGTGCGCGCGATGATGGCTGACAAGGGCATTACGTCGGTTGCTGCTGATGGTTTTGGGGCACCGGGCGTTGTCGTCAGCTATACCAGCGACCCTGATATCCAGACCGGCAAACGGTTTGCGGCTGAAGGGATGCAAATCGCCGCCGGTGTGCCGCTGCAATGCGATGAGCCTGCGGATTTCCGGACTTTTCGGATTGGCCTGTTCGGTCTCGACAAGCTTTATGATGTGGATGCGACGGTGGCCCGGTTGGGACGTGTTGTCGATCAGGTGCTGTAAAGGCGGGCGCCCACGCGTCCGCCTTGAGGGGCAGAGCAAGGATGACACCCTGAGGTGTGCCTTGCCCGCCTCAGGTCAGCCGCACAAACGGTCCTTGACCATCGGCCCAACGGAGCCAAAGTCCATTTGGCCCGTATATTTGGCCTTTAGCACGCCCATGACCTTGCCCATGTCGCGAATGTTGTCCGCGCCCACTTCGGCGATGGCGGCATCAACGGCCTTGGCGGAGGCCGCTTCGTCCAGCTGTTGCGGCAGAAATTCTTCGATCACCGAAATCTCGCCCAACTCACGTTCGGCCAGATCAAGACGCCCACCTTCTTCGTAGGTGCGCGCGCTTTCGACCCGTTGCTTGGACATTTTGCCCAGAATGGACAGCACTTCGGCTTCGCCCACTCCGTCGTCCTGGCCCGCGGCGCGGGCGTCGATGTCCTTGTCTTTGATGGCTGCATTGATCAGACGCAGCGTCGACAAACGCACCGCATCTTTCTCTTTCATAGCCTGTTTCATCGCAGCCGAAATCTTCGTGCGCAAATCCATATTCGACGTCCATCCCCATGGCCTCGTGATAAGCGCACATTCATAGGCCATGTCAGATTGTGTGGCAAGGCATGCAATTCTTTCTAACCTATTGATATTGCTCATATCTGTAAAATACTGATCCTGCTTGACCCGGCCCACTGGTACCATTAGTTTCCGCGCAATTTGCTGCCCATAGGGCGTGCACCCCCCCTTGTTGCCAAAGGTTTGCCCATGAACATCACCGCTCCGCCCGCGCCAACCGCCTGCCTCGCGCTGGCCGATGGAACGCTGTTTTACGGCGCCGGTTTCGGGGCGACGGGGCAGGTCGTGGCCGAGTTGTGCTTTAACACCGCGATGACCGGCTATCAGGAAATCATGACCGACCCATCTTATGCCGGTCAGGTGGTTACCTTTACGTTTCCCCATATCGGCAACACCGGCGTAAACCCCGAAGATGACGAAACCGGCGATCCCGTGGCCAGTGGAATGGTTGTGAAGTGGATGCCAACGCAATCGTCGAATTGGCGCGCGACCGAAGAATTGTCTTCGTGGCTGGCTGCTCGGGGACGCATCGCGATTGGCGGCGTCGACACACGGCGGCTGACCCGCGCCATCCGGCAGGCAGGTGCGCCGCATGTGGCGTTGGCCTATGACCCCAACGGGAATTTCGACACTGATGCCCTTGTCGCCGCTGCGCGCGACTTTGCCGGGCTTGAAGGCATGGATCTGGCCAAGGATGTGACCTGCGCACAGTCCTATCATTGGAACCAGATGCGTTGGGCCTGGCCCGAGGGTTATACGCCCCAGAACGATCCAAAATACAAAGTCGTCGCCATCGACTATGGCGCCAAACGCAACATCCTGCGCTGCCTTGCTTCTGCGGGCTGTGATGTGACCGTGTTGCCTGCGACGGCGACCGCTGATGAGGTTATGGCCCATAACCCTGACGGCGTGTTTCTGTCTAATGGCCCCGGCGATCCGGCCGCCACCGGCGCATACGCTGTGCCGATGATCAAGGACGTGCTGACCCGCGATCTTCCTGTCTTTGGCATTTGCCTTGGCCATCAGATGCTTGCGCTGGCCCTTGGGGCCAAGACGATCAAGATGAACCATGGCCATCACGGTGCCAACCACCCGGTGAAAGACCTTGAGACCGGCAAGGTTGAAATCACCTCGATGAACCACGGCTTTGCTGTAGATGCGCAAACCTTGCCTGAGGGCGTGGAGGAGACGCATACATCGCTCTTTGACGGTTCGAACTGTGGTATTCGGGTCAAGGGCAGGCCGGTCTATTCGGTGCAATACCACCCCGAAGCCAGCCCGGGCCCTCAGGACAGCTATTATCTGTTCGAACGCTTTGCTGCGGCTATGGACGCACAGCGCACCTGACTCAAAACCGTTCACCCTAAATAGAAATTTTAACGTCCCATTAACCATGCGGGCGCACTGTGGCTTGACCCATAGGTTCAGGCCCCGAGAATGAGTGATCCTTTGCTGCGTTTGTCCGCGCCGCGCCCCGTTGCGCGGCGCGACCGCCCCGGCTTGCCGGTGGGGCGACAGTTGGTCAATGCCGGGCTGATCAGCCAGACAGCCGTGTTGCAGGCGCTGGCCATGCACCGGCGCATCGATTCCCCCTTGGGTGAGATTTTGGTGGCCGAAGGGCATGTGGCGCGTGACGATGTTCTGTCGGCGCTGGCCGTTCAATATGATGCCGACCGCGTGGATATGGATATCGATCCGCCCGATCCGGTCATGTCAAAGGCATTGCCCGCACATTTGTGCCAACGCTTTGGCGTCGTGCCGTGGCGCTGGATTGACAACACGTTGATGGTTGCAACCACGCGGCCGGATCAGATGGAGGCGTTGGCCGCCGCGCTGCCGCGCACCGCCCCGTCGATGTTGCCGGTGATTGCGGATCAGGATCAGATCATCGCCCAAACCAGTGCGCTTCATGGCGCGCGCCTTGCGCGGCGCGCTGTGACCAAGTTGCCTGCGGCGTTCAGTTTTCGGACATGGTCACTGGGTGCGGCGATGGGGAGGGCGCAGGCTGTTCTGGTTGCGGGCGTCGTTTTTGGGTTGATTGCCCTTTACCCGGCATGGGCCTTGACTGGCCTGATTGCATGTGCGGTGCTGACGCTGGTGATGACAACAACGCTCAAGGCCTTTGCCCTTGGCGCACGCATGACCCATCAACTGCCCGCCCGAGTCGAACCATTGGTGCTGGTCCCGAGAGGCCGGGCCCCCAAAATCTCTGTTATGGTGCCGCTGTTCAACGAAGAGCGGATCGCCGAAGCCCTGATCCAGCGCCTGTCCAAACTCACTTACCCCAAGGCTTTGCTGGAGGTTGTGTTGGTGCTGGAAGCCAAGGATGAGGTCACGCGCGCCACGCTAGAGCGCACGGATCTGCCCAGTTGGATGCGGGTGATCGAGGTGCCCGATGATGGCACGCTTACCACCAAACCACGCGCGATGAACTATGCGCTCGACTTTTGCAGGGGCGATATCATTGGGGTGTGGGACGCCGAAGACGCGCCCGAACCCGACCAGCTAGAAAAGGTCGTTGCGCAATTTGCCAAGGCCGGGCCAAAGGTGGCCTGCCTGCAAGGCATTCTTGATTACTACAACCCGCGCCAGAACTGGCTGTCGCGCTGTTTTACGATTGAATATGCAAGCTGGTGGCGTCTGGTGTTGCCCGGTGTTTCCCGCCTTGGCCTCGTTTTGCCGCTTGGGGGGACCACAGTGTTTTTCCGCCGCAGCATTCTTGAAGACATTGGGGGCTGGGACGCCCACAACGTGACCGAAGACGCCGATCTTGGGATCCGCCTTGTGCGACATGGCTTTACCACCGAACTGATCCCGACCGCGACCTATGAAGAGGCAAACTGCCGTGCGTGGCCGTGGGTCAAACAACGTTCGCGCTGGATCAAGGGATATCTGATCACCTATTTCGTGCACATGCGTTCACCACGCGCCCTGATGCGGGATCTGGGGTTTTGGCGATTTATGGGCATTCAGGCGATGTTTCTGGCCACCGTCATACAATTTGCGGCCTTGCCTGTGCTTTGGAGTTTTTCGCTGCCTGTGTTTGGCTTGCCCCACCCGGTGGTCGAAACGCTGGGCCCCGTAGTCGTCTGGCCAGTGGCGGTGTTCTTCTTCGGCACCGAGGTGCTTAATATCGTTATTGGTATGCTTGCGGTTTCAGGCCGTCGGCATCGCCATTTGCTGGTCTGGGTGCCCACGCTTGTGTTCTATTTTCCGCTTGGGGCACTGGCGAGTTACAAGGCGCTTTATGAATTGGTGGTCAAGCCGTTCTACTGGGACAAAACCCAGCATGGGCATGGCAAGGCGGACAGCGACGCACCTTAGCCTTCGTCCTGACGTGCGTCCGCATCCTGCTTGAGACGGGTCATGAACGCCACAGAGATATGTTCGCGCAGCGCCTCACCTGCGCCTGCCTCGTCCTTAGCTTCGATGGCTCTGACGATCTTGTCGTGTTCGTCTTGCGCAATCCGGGTACGCCCCACCGCTGCCAGTGACGTTGTGGCCATCAGCGCCATAGTGCGGTGCACCAGATCAAGCTGTTGCACCAGATAGCGGTTGTGCGATGCCAGATGGATTTGTTTGTGAAAACGCCGGTTGGCGCGTGACAGCGCGGCCGGGTCGCCAATCAATTCATTGTCCGCTTCGACCATTTCGCGCAGAATGCGGACCTCTTCATCCGTGGCATGGCGCGCCGCGAGGGACGCGGCCAACCCTTCCAACTGGCTGCGTACAACGTAAAGCTCGGACATCTGGTTGTGATCAAGAGAGGCCACTATCAGGCTGCGCCCATCGCGCGCCAGCAGCGACTGGGTTTCAAGGCGTTGCAATGCCTCGCGCACCGGGGTGCGGGACACGCCAAAGCGTTCGGCCAACTCGCTTTCCACCAACCGGTCGCCGGGGCGATAGGTGCCGATGTCGATCGCCTCAAGGATCAGGGAATAGGCATCGGTGTTGTTGGAGCGCGCAGAGGGCATGGGGCAAGGCTCTTAAGTCGTTGATATAGCGCACCCTAGGGTGCCGGGCGTGACCCGCGCAACCCTCTTGCAGTTAATCGCACCCCGCTCTAAGCCTGCGCCTATGCCAACTGCTGAATTCGCCCATGTGCGTGCCTGGGTCTTTGACCTCGACAACACGCTTTATCACCCTTCTGTCCGCCTCTTTGATCAGATCGAGGTTCGGATGACGGCCTATGTGATGGAGGCGCTTGGCGTGGACAAGGCCGAGGCAGATCGGCTGCGCGTCCACTATTGGCGCGAGCACGGCACCACACTGGCGGGCCTGATGCGCGAACATGACCTTGATCCCGATCCATATCTGGTGGACGTGCACGACATTTCGTTTGATGCTTTGCAACCCGATGCGGATCTGCACGCCCGCATCCGTGCGCTGCCCGGGCGGCGGATTGTCTACACCAACGGCTCGGCGCCTTATGCCGAGCAGGTGCTGGCAGCGCGGGGGCTTTCGGGTCTTTTTGATGCGATCTATGGCGTGGAACATGCGGGCTACCGGCCCAAACCCGAACACAGTGCCTTTGAAGAGGTGTTCACCCGCGACGGGCTGGACCCGGCCGTGGGTGCGATGTTTGAGGATGAGCCGCGCAACCTTGCAGCCCCCCACGCGATGGGGATGAAAACGGTCCATGTGGCCCCCGACCCGGTGGAAGAACCCCATATCCACCACCACACAGACGATCTGAGCCACTTTTTAACTCGGTTGACCGGGTAGGACAGGATGCCGCCTTGGCCCGGCGGCGCAAAGGCATATGTCCTGGTGTAACGAAAGGCACATCATGCGCGACATCACCCCTTGTGATATTCTGATTTCCGGCGGCGGCATTGCTGGCCTGACCGCAGCGGCGGCCTTTGGCGCTGCGGGCTTTGATGTCATCTGTGTCGATCCCACCCCGCCCGTGACCGAGCGTGAGGCGACAGGGTCAGACATGCGCACAACGGCCATGCTGCAACCTGCCCGCGACCTTTTGGAGCAAGCTGGTCTTTGGGAGGCCCTTGCCCCCCATGCCACCGCGCTTGACGTGATGCAGATCGTGGACGCGGGCGGCACTGACGGATCAGCACGCGAAATCAGAGCCTTCCGCGCCAGCGATGTGTCCGATCTGCCCTTTGGCTGGAACCTGCCCAACTGGCGATTGCGCCGGGAAATGGTCGCGCGGCTTGAGGCGATGGACCGCGTGGATTTCCGCCCCGGCGTTGGCACACGCAGTCTTTTGGGTCGCACTGCCGAGGCGCGTGTGGGGCTCTCTGACGGCAGCCGTATCAGCGCACGGCTCGTAATCGCGGCAGACGGGCGCGCGTCGCCCATGCGCACCGTGGCCGGCATCGGCGTGACCACCCGTCGCTATGGGCAAAAGGCGCTGGCCTTTGCCGTAACGCACCCGATTCCGCACCAGAATGTGTCGACCGAAGTGCACCAGACCGGCGGGCCGTTCACCCTTGTTCCTTTGCCTGATCATGATGGAATGCCGTCTTCTGCCGTTGTCTGGATGGACGATGGGGCGGCCAGCATGGCGCGGATGCAAGCGGATGTCGCCGATTTCGAAGCAGAGATGACAGCGCGCAGTTGTCATATGCTTGGCCCTCTTACGCTGGCGTCGCGGCGCACGATTTGGCCCATCATCAGCCAATATGCCGAACGGCTGAGCGCGGCCCGGCTTGCTCTGATCGCGGAGGCCGCACATGTGGTGCCCCCGATCGGCGCGCAGGGCCTGAACATGAGCCTTGCGGACACCGCGACCCTGCTGGACCTCGCACAGAAGCGCCCTGAAGGCCTTGGGGATGCGGCGATGCTTGACGCCTATCACCGGGCACGCATGGGCGACATTCGGATGCGTGTGACGGGGATCGACCTTTTGAACCGCGCCAGCCAAGCGTCTTCTACAATGGCCCGCGATGCACGTGCCTTTGGGCTGAAAACCCTGCACGAAGTGGCGCCTGTGCGCAAAACGCTAATGCAACTGGGTCTTGGAACACGCAGCGCAGGTTAGGCAGAGGGCGTTTGCGGCCCTACGCTGTGCTGCTGTACTCTTTTAGTTGGTCGGTTTCAGCGCCTTTATCAGATCGTCATAAAGGGCGACGCGCTCTTCTTCGCTCAAAAACGCGCCGATTTCGACTTCGCGTCCCATGCCTTTGAGCGTCACATATTGCGGCACTGGCCCCTCGCGGTCGTATTTGATCACTTGCGCCCAGTAGCGGTTGCAGTCCCATTCTTGTGTGTCGCCCTTTGGATTGGTGCGAACCAGATGTGCCTGATCGTCGCTGAGGGTCAGCACTTCGATGATTTGTCGCGCCCGCCGATTGCGCCGCAATGCAAAGTAGATGCCCCACACCGCCAGCATCAGGAACGGCAACAGCCCCCACAGCACCACGCTGCCCAGAAGCGGCAGGGCCGGAATCAGGATCAGGGTGAACGTGGACAGCACAAACGCCGCCATGCCTTTTTGCGGCAGGGAGTTGTGTGGCCACAGGTGCAGTTCCTGCGTTGGTGCGTCTGGTGCTGTTGTCCACTGATAGGGCATGGGGAAGAGTATATGGCCCGCAGCCAAAAAGTCGAAGGGCAGGGTGTCGCGGGGCAGTGTGCGTCCCGCGACAGATGGTGAGCCTTGCGAAGTCCTAAAGATCAATCGCGCCTGTGAGCGGCGCGCTTGAGGGGGCAGGGGTAAGGTTGCGCTGTTGCGTGGCACCTGAGGCCAGGTCTTCGCGGTAAAGTTTGAGCAGGCCTTTGGTGCCGTCGGGCAGGCTCGCAATGGTGCCAAGCGTTGTGTCCCCGGCGGCTTCTGCCCGAAGGTAAGAACTGGTCAGCAGTTTTTGCTGAAAGCTGGTCAGGGTGCCTGTTTCGTCATAGCCCATATAGCTTTGGTATTCGGAAATGGCGCGGCGTGTGGCGGGCCCGATGCGCCCGTCTATGTGCCCCGCGTTAAATCCGAAGTAGGCGAGCGACGACTGAATCTCGCGCCCTTCCGGTGTCGCCGGGATGCTGGTGCGATACGTCTTTTTCGGAGCCGCGCGGCGGGGTGCCGAGGTGTAGGTCTGCGGGGCGGCGGCACGGGACCGCAGGCGTTGCTGTTCCTCGCGTGCCAGTTTTTGTTTGCGCACCTCTTTTTGGATCAGCGCACCGGCCACGCCGCCAAGGACGGCACCGGCCAGGAAGTCGCGGGTATCGGCGCTTGCTCGCGTGGCGGGGACAAGGGTGAGCGCGGTTGCCAGAACGGCGGATGTAAGTTTGATCGGTAACATGTGTTGGGTCCTTTTTTCTTGGTCCTGCGACAGACGAGGCACAGCGTTTGGGCGGCGTGATCCACGGGGTGGCAGTTGAGAAAGAGTATGTTCCGGGTTGGCGCGCCGAAAAGGGCGCACGGCTTTTGCCTGTGTGGCCCGGCGAGGGTCTGCCAAAGGTGCGGGTTTGACAGGCAGCGTCCTGCCGGAACAGGCGCTTTGTTATTGCATATCAAGTGGGGCGCGGCGGGCAGGGTGCTGGCAGGTGCCTGATCGCCGTGGCGTACCAAAGCAAAAGGCCCCAGCGTGACACCGGGGCCTTTTGAATTTTCACTTTACAGCTTTGCTAGTGCGAATGCTGTTTGTCCCAGTCTTCCTGCTTTGGCAGGATTTCGAACGTGTGCTCTGGCGGTGGGCTGGGCAGTGTCCATTCCAGCGTGTCCGCATACTCGTTCCATGGGTTGTTTTCTGTCACCACCGCACCTTTGCGCAGCGAGTAGATGATCACCCCAAAGAAGAACAGGAACGACGCAAAGCTCAGGAACGCGCCCCATGAGGACCATGCGTTCCAGTAGGCGAATGCCTCGGGATAGTCGATGTAACGACGTGGCATGCCCTGACGACCCAAGAAGTGTTGGGGGAAGAAGGTCAGGTTGGCCCCGATAAACATTGTCCAGAAGTGCAGTTTGCCCGCCCATTCAGGGTACATGCGACCCGTCATCTTGGGGAAGTAGAAGTAGATCCCCGCAAAGATGCAGAACACGGCCCCAAGCGACATCACGTAGTGGAAGTGAGCCACCACATAGTAGGTGTCGTGATAATAGCGATCGACCGCAGCCTGCGACAGAACGATGCCTGTAACGCCACCCAAGGTGAACAGGAACAGGAAGCCGAAGGCCCACAGCATGGGTGTTTTCAGCTCAACCGAACCGCCCCACATGGTCGCGATCCAGCTAAAGATCTTGACCCCTGTGGGCACCGCGATGACCATCGTGGCCAGCATAAAGTAGGCCTGTTGGTTCAGCGACATACCGACCGTGTACATGTGGTGCGCCCACACGACAAAACCCAGCACACCAATGGCGATCAACGCCCAGACCATCGGCAGGTAGCCGAAAACGGGCTTGCGCGAGAACGTCGCAATGACGTGGCTGATGATGCCGAAGCCGGGCAGGATGATGATGTAGACCTCTGGGTGTCCGAAGAACCACAGGATGTGCTGGTACAGCACAGGGTCGCCGCCACCGGCAGGATCAAAGAAGGTAAAGCCAAAGTTACGGTCCATCAGCAGCATGGTGATCGCACCGGCCAGAACAGGCAGGGACAGCAGGATCAGCCAGCTTGTGATGAAGATCGACCACGAGAACAGCGGCACTTTGAACAGGGACATGCCAGGGGCACGCATGTTCAGGAATGTCGTGATCATGTTGATCGCACCAAGGATCGAGGACGCGCCCGACACGTGGACCGCGAAGATCGCAAGGTCCATGGACATACCCTGTTCGTTGGTCGACAGCGGCGGATACAGCACCCAGCCGACACCTGATCCAAGCTGACCATTGCCACCCGGTGCCAGCACCGAACAAATCGCCAGCGTGGTGCCTGCGACGTAAAGCCAGAAAGACAGGTTGTTCATCCGTGGGAACGCCATGTCCGGCGCGCCGATCTGCAAGGGCATGAAATAGTTGCCAAATCCGCCAAAGAGGGCAGGGATGACCACAAAGAACATCATGAGAATGCCGTGACCCGTGATCAGAACATTCCAAAGATGCCCGTTGGGCGTACATTCGCCAGCGGCAGCCGCTGTGAGGCGCGCGCCTTCCATGCACATGTACTGGACACCGGGGTCCATCAGCTCAAGGCGCATGTAAACGGTAAAGGCCACCGACACAAAGCCGACGACGGCTGAAACGATCAGGTACAGAATACCAATGTCTTTGTGGTTGGTGGACATGAACCAGCGAGTGAAAAACCCGCGCTCGTCTTCGTGTTCGTGGCCGTGAATGGCTGCGTCTGCCATGCGGTGCCTCCTAAATATGTGTTCTCGCCGCGCGCGGGGTTCCCTACCACGCAATGCGTTGGACCCGTTCTAGAGTTTTGCACTCAGCGCTTCAATAACTGATCTCACGTTTAACCGGGGTGAATTGTCGCGCATTGTCGCCCAAATTGCCGCTTTTTCCTACTCTGCCATGCCATGAAGTTGGGCCTGTCGCAGAATAATGCCGCATTTTTGCTAAGTGGTCGTCAAACTTCGTTCATTGTTCGACCGAATTTGCCGAGTACGTCACCGTCAAATGTGCGCAAGGCACAGTATTTATTGAGTGATTGAGTAATATGGCAACCAACGACAATACGAATCCAGGCACTGAGGACGATCAGGTCATTTCCGGCACCACCGGGACGGACACGCTGACGGGTGCGCTTGGCTCTGACACCATCAATGGCGGCGCGGGCGCTGACGTTCTGAGCGGGGACGGTCCGGTTGCGGGCAGTTGGCTGTTTGAGGCGTATGATTACAATTTCAGTTCAAGCGCTGGACAAGCTTTTGACATTGAAAACGGGACACTGACCGGAACGGGTTACGTCACTGATTTCAATGAAAGTGGATTAACCAGCACATTGCGCAATGACGGGGTGAACAACCCTGCGGATTTCGGTGTCATCTACACCAGCACGCTAAACACGACTTTGGGCGGTACCTACCGTTTGACGACGCGTTCTGATGATGGCTCAACCATTCAGATATTTGATTCCAGCGGCAATCCATTGTCCTTTGACAACCAGACTGGTGGCACGCTGGATTATTTGAACAATGACTTCCACCAAGGTGCCAGAACGCGCTACGGCGATGTCGAGCTTGACCCCAACGAAACCTACACCATCCAGATCCGCTATTGGGAAAACCAGGGCGCGGATGTTCTGTCGGCGACGATTTCAGGCCCCGACACAGGCGGCGCCGCTGAAGACCTTTTGACCACTGACATGATTGGCATCCCTCCGGGTCCGCTGAATTCTGTCACTGGCACCCCGGCAGGGGTCGAGGGCGATGATGTACTGGATGGCGGTGCGGGCGATGACACCGTTTCCGGCGACGGCGGCGATGACACGCTGATAGGTGGTGCCGACAATGACAGTTTGATCGGCGGGACGGGCGATGACAGCCTGACCGGAGATGGCGGCAATGACACCCTTGAGGGTGGTGCCGGATCGGACGAACTCGAAGGTGGTTCGGGCGATGACGTTATCACAGGCGATGACGGATCTATCGAGACGACTATTTACAAGGATGATTTTGAGGGCACGGTTGAGGGCTGGTCCAATAACCAGACCGAAACGGATTCCGGCCTTGGCACCTCTTTGGGCCGTTTCGGCAGCCCGGATGGCACAATCGCGACCCAGCGCACCTTTGATATCGGCTCTGACGCCGAACAGATCAACGTGGCGTTCGACGCTCTGCTGTTGGACACTTGGAACGGCGAAGATTTTATCATCACTGTCAACGGCACCGAAGTCCGCGTGCCGTATCTTGAAGGGGATGCAAGCGACCCGGCTCCACAGGCATTTGTCGGACCGGACGGCGCGACATACAGCTTTACCTTCACCAATCAGGCACAGGGCGACCTTGGTTACTCTACCGGTGACGATGCGATCCTCAATGTCGCGCTGACCATCACGGATGCTCCGGGCAGTCTGACGATTGGCTTTGGCTCGGATCTCAACAGCACGATCGCAAACGAAAGTTTTGCGATCGACAATTTCAGCGTGGTCCGCGTCGACACCGCCAACGATACGATCACTGGCGGGACGGGCAATGACACGTTGACGGGCGGGGATGGCGATGACGTCTTTGTCTACACCTCTGGCGACGGCGACGATGTCATCACGGACTTTAACACCGGCAACACCGGTGGGATCGAGGATGACGATCAGGCCAACAACGACTTTATCGACCTGTCTGCATTTTATACCCATCTGGGCGAGTTGCGGGCCGACCTTGCGGACAACGGTATTCTTGACCAGTCGGTTGGCGACTTCACGGACAACACCGCCCTTGGTGGGTCTCTCACGTTCACCGGAGTGCCGGGCAGTGATCTGACTTTTGACAACACCAACGTGGCCTGTTTCACGCGCGGTACCCTGATCGAAAGCGTTGATGGTCCGGTGCCTGTGGAAAAGTTGCGCAAGGGTATGCGTCTGAAGACGTTGGACAATGGCAACCGTCTTGTACGCGCGGTCTTGCGCCGCGAAGTGGATGCGCGCGGCGACCTTGCGCCGATCCACATCTGTGCTGGTGCCCTTGGCAACACCCGCGATCTGCTGGTGTCGCCGGCGCACCGGATGTTGATTTCGGACTGGCGGGGACAGATGTTGTTTGGAGCGGATGAGGTGCTGGTGAGTGCAGCGAACCTTGTGCGCGGCGATCTGGTCTACCGTGCGCCGCGTCCACGCATCACCTATTATCACATCTTGATGGACAGCCACGAGATCATCTTTGCCGAAGGGGCCGCGACCGAAAGCTTTCACCTCACCCGCGAGGCGGCTGAAGCGGTTGAATATGGCCATAGTGAAGAGGATGCTGTTGCGGCTGAAATCGCGCGGATGTTCCCAGAACTTTTGGCTTGTGCCAGCAAATGTGCCCGCCCAGCCGTCAAGGGCTATGAGGCGCGTGCGTTTGCAGGTTTGCTGGGCTAATCCGCGCCGAAAATCTGCGTGAACCGCTGTTTCAAGGCGACATCCACATCGTCCATGGTGACGGGCAGGCCAAGGTCAACCAGAGATGTCACGCCGTGATCTGCAATCCCACAGGGCACGATGCCGTCAAAATGAGACAGGTCCGGTTCAACGTTGATCGACAGCCCGTGAAAGCTGACCCATTTGCGCAGGCGGATACCGATGGCGGCGATCTTGTCTTCTGCCGGTGATCCGTCGGGCAGGGGGGGCTTTTCTGGTCGTTCAACCCAGACGCCGACGCGGCCCTGCCGAATTTCACCGCGCACGTTGAAGGTATCCAGCGTGGCGATCACCCACGATTCAAGCTGGTGCACAAAGGCGCGCACATCTTGGCCGCGTTTGCCCACATCCAGCAGCGTGTAGGCCACTCGCTGGCCCGGGCCATGATAGGTGTATTGGCCGCCGCGCCGGGTTTCGAACACGTCAAAGCGGTCGGGGTCCGTGAGGTCTTCTGCCTTGGCCGAGGTGCCTGCGGTGTACAAAGGGGGGTGTTCGAGCAGCCATATGCATTCATCGGCCTCGCCTGCCGCAATGGCGGTGGCGCGCGCCTCCATCCATGCCTCGGCCTGGCGGTAATCGGTGAGGCCCTCAGTGGTGATCCATTCGACCATGGGGATCAGGCGGCTGCTTCTTCTTGGGCGACTTGCCGCAGGATTTGCGCGTAAGCATCTGCGCCCTGCGCCCCTGTCACGAGGTATTTTTGTGCAAAGATCATGGACGGCACGCCCGAAATGCCGTGCCCCGTCCAGAACGCCTGTTTTTCACGTACGGAGTCGGCCAGCGCGCCGGACTCAAGCACCTGCGCCGCGTCATCGCGCACAATGCCGACGGATTCGGCTACGTCCAGCAACACCTGCTGGTCGGACACGTCGCGCTGCTTGGTGAAATGAGCCTCAAACAGCGCCAGTTTCAGCGGGTGTTGCAACCCAACGCTCAGCGCAAATTCCAACAGTTGATGGGCAGCAAAACTGTTTACGATTTTGCTGTCCGGCGAAAACTGAAAGTCGATGCCCAGAGTTGCCCCAAGCTGTTGCAGCTGCGCGCGGTTTTGCGCCGACTGTTCGGGGCTTGAACCGTACTTCTCTGCGATATGCTCGCTCAGGTTCTGCCCTTCAGGTCCCATGGCGGGGTTCAACTCGAACGGTTGCCAGCGAATTTGAGCACCCATGCCAGTGACGCCAAGCGCTTGTTCGAGCTGGCGAAATCCGACGATGCACCACGGGCACATCACGTCAGACACGATGTCGATCTGGATCACGGGGGCTGTGTCTGGGGTGCTCATCTGTGGGGCGGTCCTTTTGCAGGGGTGCAAACCTACATCATGCACATTTGCGTATAATTCAAGCAGGGTTGACTGTGCGAGGGGGCGGGTAAGGAAATAATGACTGTGCGAATCCCGAACCGATGGTACGCTGATGATGTATTATTCAGGAGATTTTTCATGCTCACCAAGACCATTACTGCATCCGTTCTAGCCCTGTCATTCGCCATACTCCCTGCAAGCCGAGTTGCTGCGGATGCGGGTGACTTTGTGGCCGGAGCCATTATCGGCGGGGTCATCGGCCATGCCGCAACCAAAAACAGTCAACGCAGAAAGTCATCGTCCAGCACCTATGCCCGTCCCCGGATTCCTTCGACCCAAGAGGGGCGGGAGATTCAGGCCTCGCTAAACTATTTCGGGTTCAATGCGGGCACGGTGGATGGCCAGTTGGGGCAGCGGTCGCGCAATGCGGTGTCGTCCTATCAGGCGTACCTTGGCTATCCTGTCACCGGCTATTTGTCTCCGTTTGAACAGAACCTGCTGATCAGTTCCTACAACCGGGCCCAAGCCGGTGGCTATGCGGTCACCCAACAGGTTGCGACCAACCCGGATGGCACGCGTGGCTTGCTCAAGACCTACCGCGCCGAACTGGCGGGCCAGACCGCGGCCCCTGTTCAGGGCACAACGATTGTTGTGGCACCACAGCCTGCGGCCCCCGCGACCACCACCACAACGACGACTGTGGTGGCCGCGGCCCCAGCGCCCGCACCGGCGGCAGAAGCCCCTGCGGCTGGTTTGCCGAGCTTCCTTGGCGGGGGCGCATCCCCATCGCTTGCGTCGCATTGCAACACCGTGTCGTTGCTGACCAACAGCAATGGCGGCTTTACCACGGCTGCGGCCATGACCGACCCCAACGTGGCGCTGAACGAACAGTTCTGCCTTGCGCGCACCTATGCCATTGCCAAGAGCGAAGATATGATAGCCAAGGTGCAGGGCTTCACCCCGGATCAGATTGCCGCCCAGTGCGAACAATTTGCCCCCGCGATGCAGCCTCATGTGGCCGCTCTGGCGCTCAAACCCCAGCCCGAAGTTGTGAGCGGCGTGGCAGCGTTCATCCTGACCACAGGCATGTCGCCTGCGCAGCTTAAGGGCACCGCGCAGATCTGCATGGGTGTCGGGTATCGCACGGACAACATGGAAGTGGCCCTTGGCTCTGCCCTGATGCTTTATGCCATGGGGGATCATGTCTATGGCGAATTGATGGGGCACCATCTGGCCCAAGGGTTCGGCACATCTCAGCGGGTGGACACGGCGCGTGTTTGGTATGCCGAAGGCATCCGGGCAATGGACAGCGGCGCGCCTGCTGTCTTTGCCCCTGGTCAGCCCGAGCGTACCGAGCTTTTGCGCAAAGCGTCGCTCAGCCTTGGGACTTCCAATTCCAGTGTGGTCCCTCAGCAGCCGCAAGTGCAGCCTGCTTCACTGCCTAGCTTTGGCGTTGCCAGCGACTAAGGACGCGCACTCAGCAACATCAAATGACCGGGGTCTTGGCGGGCCCCGGTTTTTCTTTACGAAGTGCTCTTGGCAAGGGATGCGTTCGCCGCTAAAGACCCTTCACCAAGTCAAGGCATGCGGCCGTGGCGGAATTGGTAGACGCGCAGCGTTGAGGTCGCTGTGAGGTAACACTCGTGCGAGTTCGAGTCTCGCCGGCCGCACCATATGTTTCCATCAATTTATTGATTTTAAACAATACATCTGGATGTATTGTTCGTGTATCCACCTCAATATCCACCCTTGGCACTGTGGGTGATCATTGAAGATGGTCATAAACTGAGGATTCGGCTTTCTGAATCTTTGGCCTTTATTGGCCACGCATCCGACAGAAAGGCAGCGAGCGCCATCAGAGGTCGCTGAGGTTGCCAAACTTCTGAGAGATGAAATCCGCCCATCCAAGGGTGCTGCGGTATTCCGCGTCCTCCAGTTCGTCCACTAGCCGGTGATACGTCCGCCAATACATGCCTTTAGGTTTGATACCTTCCATCAGGTCCGGGTCATCCGCCTAGCCTAGTCGCTCTCGTATCTTGTCGGCCTGCCGTTGGCCGCGCTGAAAATCGGCTTCACGCTGAGATGGGTAAATTAGCTGACAACAATGCCGACACGCGAATATCTGTCCCCCATAGAGCTTTGCCACCCGTCGCCCACATCCGCGCGCCGGGCAGGCGAACCACTCGCGATAGCCGCCATAGTGACATGGCTGGGAAAGCAAGCGGACAGGATAATCGTGGCTCTCCCATTCGTCGCCATAGTCTCGGCTGCGATAAATGAGCCTGACTTGTCCGTGCGCTGTCTGCACTTGGATATTGGCAACCTTTTCGCCGTCGATGGACCATCGCCATCCAAAGCGCCTTCCCGGAGTCAGGAAGCCCTCGCGCGCCCACCGCCGCACATCAATGCTGCGATAGTTTGCTGTGGTGTTCTTGACGTTCCATTACCAGTGTCTTCCGCTGCCGATGCCACCCATTTTCGTTTTCGTATTTTGTCGAAATCATAAACGAATTTTGATTACTTGCGAAGCCGGTGTTCACTTAATGCTCCACTTATGGCTTGGCCCAATTCAGTTCCCTCAGACCTCGCTAAAGCGCCGGATGAAATCGCGCGCTATCGCGACGCACCTGCGTCATCAGACGTTTGGGAGGTTCTGAAAGAATGGCTTGAGCAAAATGGCGTGACGCCACCGTCTCGCGAAGCCTCGGATAAATGGCGGAGTTGAAAGGTGTACAGTGGAGAGATCAATCACGGCGGTCTGCACCAATGACTGCTATTCCGGACAAAGCAGCCTTTCGCCGCATCGCCCACCAATCACCGCCTTGCGGACGAAGCAGTCATTTGCTGCATGCTATGTCCGAAGACTAAGCGGTCGAACTACGCGCAAAATTGCGCGAGACCAAGGATCCCGCTTTCACGACTATCATCTATTGGACCTGTTATACTCGAAAACGGTGTCGCAACGTCCATGACATAAATTGACTACTCGATAAACTTTTCGATCTTGGGCAGTTGGTAGTCGCCGCTGAACAGTGCTTCACCTGGGCCGTAAAAGCGAAAGTAGGGAAACCACCCGCCTCCTGTGGCTGTGGGCACATAGTTCGATTCCGAAACGCCGTCTGGTAGTTCGGGACCGAAGACGACGCGTACACTGCCATCTTCGTTGACTTCAAGGTCCTCTGTCGACGCGACCCCATACTTTTCGAAGCCGTCAAGAAAGGTTGCATCCTCGAAATCATAGACCAAAACCGACCAGAACTGGCTTACGGGCACATCAGGTGGCACAACCAGACTGTAGGTCGTTCCTCCATCGAGGCGTTCGTCGTCAGCATCCCTGCTGGTCAGCAAATACATCGTGGGGGGTGCCGTCAGATTGAACTCTTCGGCAGAGGTATAAAATGCAAAGAACGAGCTGCCACGGTCATCAAGTGCAATCGCACCAGAGTCCAAGAGCCAACTAAATGTCGTTTCATAAGAAGACGCTGGGGTTAGAACCGTCCATCCATTCCCCATTTCCTGTTTCTCAGAATGATTGTCGAAGTAGGCTTCTTGCAGAAAAACCTTCGCTTCATTTGCAGCATGATCGAGGATCTCAAGCTCGCGCTCTGTGGGCGTGAACTCTCGCCCCTTTTCAATTCCCAAGCGGCGCAACATTCCAAGTGCAACAGCATCTCGTTCTTCAAGGTTCTCGCTCTGAACAAACTCATCAATCAGCACAAATAACGAGCGATCGAACTCAACGACGCCATCAATATCCATTCCCTGTACATCCAAGTACTGGGTTTGCGCGGGTTGCCCAGGGTCGAAGATTTTCAGTTTTTTGGTGAACTCTTCGGCCGCGGCCAACGAATTGGGTGAGGCATCGGGAATAATCGGTCGTAGGAGTGTATAACCGTTTAACGTTGTTTGAGGCAGGACATAATCCGCATCAAACGTGTCCCCGTCGTATCCTTCAGGCACAATGAGGTAGCTAGCACCAGCACCTTTATCCCGTCCTTTCGCACCGACGTCGGCAAGTGGGCGCTGCCAAATGTCCATTAACGTACCCCAAAGCCCGAGGTCATCTTCCGTGGGCGGCACGTCGATCATTACGGGGCCGTCGGCGATGTTCCAAAACGCCATCACATAGGGCGTCGTATTATTTGGAGTTGTCACCGCTGCCCTGTAGTCTTGGATCTTGGAGAAGTAGCAGACAACGTTGTAATCACAGCCCACCTCTGCAAAACCATCCCTCATCGCAAGTGCGTTCGTCAGCGGCATCGCCCAAACAGCGGTTTCCACAGCGCGGCGATGAACCATCTTTTCCTGTGTCGAAAGCTCGGACGGAAGCGCATCGTTCTGCGCAATCGTTTGGGTGGCAAACCAAGTTGTTCCGGCAAGAACTACTGCAAACGCAACTGTAGCTTCTTTCATGGTTTATAGATCTCCGTCAAAGTAATTGAGCTGTTTCGGTGGAAAGTAGGGCTGAATTTGGGTTGTCAAAACAAAAAAAGAAAAACGTGTCCCGCTGCAAAATTTCCGTGATGGAACCCAATTGCATTTGCCAAGCCAGGCTTTTTTCGGAAAGAATTGAGCTTCGTAAAGGTTGCAAAACCTGGCCTAAGATCAACGTCGGCTTTGGGCTCAGAGCAGTCGTTCGCTGCGGTGTGTACGAACGAACGCTGTGCGGACACTTGCGACATTCCCGTATCGAAACAGCCAGAGCAATTCCAGTCCCGCTCCCACACATGACCGCCAAACCTGCATGGCTTTCGGGGGTCAGTTCAGCCTTGCTTTGGCAAACAATACGGTTTCATCGTTGTGCAAGGTCCCGTGCTGCAGATAAAACTCGTAACCCAATCCGAGCCCGTCAATGTAGGACGGAATAGTGTGGAAGTCTTCGAGCTTGTGATAGACGCAAATTGCCAAAGTGGGTCTGTCGCGTTCCAAAATCCTCTTCGCCCCTTTGAGGGCCGCCAGTTCAGCACCCTCAATATCCATCTTGATGTAGTCTATCCGCTCAATTGGCTTGCTCCCGGCGAGGTCGTCGATACTCAGCGTCTCGACCTTCGCCTCGTTTCGGTACTCCCGATAGCGAGGCAGGACAAAAGACAATAGTTTGTGTTTCAAACGGCGCGTGGCAGACCTGCTATCGACGACCAGATGCGTCGCGGGCCCGCTCCCTCTTACGCTGAACGCTTGTCCTGAAATTTCACCAACCGGGGCCTGAACGACGTCCGAACGCTGCGACAGGTCTGGATTCAATGCGAGATTCCGTCGGAAAATGGCGAGATTGCTCGGTGAAAACTCGAACGAGAAAACTCGCCCGGTTGCACCGACCGCGTGCAGGAAGAAAAGCGACGTTCCACCAAAACACGCGCCACAATCCAGAACGGTGTCACCTTTCGCGGGCGCGATCACCTGATCAGCGCCTCTGTACACATATTGGGAATGAGAGAATTCGTTGATGACGCCGAATGCCTTCGTGAAGATCTTCACATTGAAACCGAACGGATTGAGATCAAAGAGAGAGAGTTGCCCCCCACCCGGTTCAGTAAACTTTTCCGGCGTCTCAGCCTCAACGTTTTCCAGCGTCTCTCGCGTTAACCAGAAGTCGGCGCAATCAAGCGGCAGCGGTACATAGGGCCAACCCAGTATGCGGTAGGCCAGTACTGTCAGGAGGGTCTGTCGCGACAGATCATCGTGCATCGCCTGGTAGAGCCAAGTCCACTCGTCTGAATGCCGCTCCAATAGCGCGATAGACTGAGCAACCCTGTCCTCGGCGGTAGCTGCACCTTTGGGCACGTCGTATCCATCCGGTTCCATCCCCTCCGATGAACGGGGATCCCTCGTGACCTCTTCCGACTGTGCGAGACCCTCCAGCACCAGTCGCATATCTTGAAAAAATGAATCTGTTTCGCTACTAAGATACCGCGTGGACACCGGTGGGGCTTCGGCAATTGAAAGCTCTTTCATCTGCATTTTGAAGTCTTGCATGGTTCATCCCGAGTACAGTCAGTCTTTACGCCACCCAGAAATCGTATATCCGCCTCACTTGCAAGTCACACAGATCGTTTGTTCGAAACGGATTCCCTTGCATCGCGGATGCGGATACGTTTAACTTTCCCGCCCAATATCGTCATGAGCTTCTAAGTTTGCTACATGAGCAACAGCTTTGGATAGCTGAACGGCCGTTCCGGGCTCAGAGTTGTCGTTCGCTGCAATTTGCATCAATGTCCGCTTTGCCACCAACCGTCAGCTTTTGGTTTTGCATGCCCAAAGCCTGGCGACTTGAGTCGTGGCAGCTTCTGAGAGGTGGTTGGTTCTTTGGTCATTTGAAGTCCTGCCTATGGCTATGAGTCCTGACTCCAGAAACATGATCCCCCGCACCCGACGTGTTGCAATGGTCGCTGGTATGAGATGAATTCCCATACATTTCATTGCATGTGTGCAGTGGCTTTCCCGCAGCGTTTTGAAAGCGTGATGGGCGGACGTTTCTGGGCTGGTTTGAGGCCGAGAACAGTCTGTTTCTTGGGTCGCAACAAAACCGAACAATTTTTGTGGTATTATAGAGATGTAGTTTATTGAGTTTGAGGATTGGTTATGAGTAAGCAAGAAGCTGTATCGCGGTTGGTGACATTGATCTGGCAGAGGTTTCGCGGGGTCCCAATTGAAGACGTCGAACGCGCGCTTGTGAAAGAAGGCTGGGCCATTGGCGCGGTGCGCAAAGCAATAAATGCCTACCGTTCAGCCCGACAATTCATCTGACAACAATTCGATACCTTCAAATGCATCATGCGCTCCATTGATGCGTACGACCGCCACCGCGGTGCAGCGTGATTTCTTGCTGCACGCGCGCGGGAACGTCCGCTTATTTTGATTGGATAGAGCCACCGCGCATGTCTGACCCAAGACTGTGCAACTTTTACGATGTTTCGCCCCGTCGGCGGTAATCCCTGCCATCCACCTTGCGGTTCGCGTCTCACATTGTCATGCATATGCCATGACCACTGCACCGCCTCTTATGGTGTTCTCCGATCTGGACGGCACCCTGATCGATCAGCACACCTATGACTGGACACCTGCGGGGCCCGCTCTTAACGCGCTGAAAGAGGTGGGGGCGGGGGTTGTTCTTGCCAGCAGCAAGACGGCTGTTGAGGTTGACGCCTTGCGCAGCGAAATGGGGTTGTCGGGCTGGCCTGCGATTGTCGAAAACGGCGCAGGGTTGCTGGGCGCGCATGCGGCGCCCGACAGCATGGTGGATCAATACACGCGTTTGCTGGCTGCCCTTGATGCGTTGCCGGATGCGTTGCGCAGTTCGTTTGTAGGCTTTGACGACATGAGCGCGGCGGAGTTGTCTGCTGCAACCGGTTTGTCCGCGAAAGGGGCCGATCAGGCGAAACAGCGCGCATTTTCCGAACCCGGCACATGGTACGGATCGCAAGAGGAAAAAGAAGCGTTTCTGAGCCAGTTGCAAGAGCAGGGCATTGTCGCGCAGCAAGGCGGGCGGTTCCTGACACTTTCCTTTGGCGGAACCAAAGCTGAACGGGTGAGCGCCCTAAAGATGGAATACGCACCCAAGATTACAATCGCGCTTGGCGATGCGCCAAACGACATAAGTATGCTGGAGGCATGTGATTACGGGGTCGTGATTGCCAATCCCGCCCGTGCGCCGTTGCCGCCGCTGAACGGCGAAGACGGTGGGCGCATCCACCGCACAACAGGTGCAGGGCCTGCCGCTTGGAACGAAGCGGTGTTGGATTTCTTGGCACGACACAACTTGACGTAAGGACAGACTTTTTGGCCGACTTTCACCAGAACGGAAACATTGCCACCCTGCACAATCTGCGCACGCGCTCTTCGGCGGAACTGGCCGACGAACTCGTGTCCTTTGCGCAGACGCGCAAGATTTCCCTGATCCTCCCCTGCCTCTATTCAGAGCTGGAAGGGGACGCGATGCCCCATATTCTCTCTGAACTGTCCAAGGTGACGTATCTGCATCGGATCATCATCGGCCTTGATCGCGCAGACGAGGCGCAGTTTCGTCATGCAAAAGCGTTTTTTGAAGGGTTGAACCAGAACCATATCGTGATCTGGAACGACAGTCCGCGCATGCTGGAACTGGGGCGGCGTCTTGAGGCGATGGGGCTTTATCCGGCAGAGCAGGGCAAGGGCAAGAATGTGTGGTCAGCCCTTGGTTATCTGATTGCCTGTGCTGACAGCGCGGTGATGGCCATTCACGACTGTGACATCCTGACCTATGACAACGAGATGCTGGCGCGTCTTGTGTACCCGGTGGCGAACCCGAACTTTCCTTATCAGGTGGCTAAGGGGTACTATCCGCGCATCGGTGGGGATCGCTTGAACGGGCGGGTGACGCGCCTACTGGTTAGTCCGCTGCTGATCGCATTAAAGCGGGTGATAGGGGATCGCGACTATATCGATTACCTGCGTAGTTTCCGCTATCCGCTGTCGGGCGAATTTGCGATGCGCACAGGTATCCTGCCTGATTTGCGTATCCCGTCTGATTGGGGCCTCGAAATCGGGGTGCTGTCAGAAGCCTGGCGTAATCTGGCGCCCAAGGCGGTCTGTCAGGTCGAAATTTCGGACGCTTACGATCACAAGCATCAGGACCTCAGTGCGGATGACGCCAATGAGGGGCTTAGCCGCATGTCCACCGACATCTGCAAGGCCATCTTTCGCAAGCTGGCCGCAGATGGAACCGTCTTTACAGCCAATGTGTTCCGGACACTCAAGGCCACCTATTACCGCAGCGCGTTGGATCTGCTTGAGGCCTATTACAACGACGCCAAGATGAACGGGCTGTCCATTGACCGGCACAGCGAAGAACGTTCAATCGAGTTGTTTGCTGAAAATATCATGCGGGCCGGGCAGGTGTTTATCGAAAACCCGCATGAGACACCGTTTATACCCACGTGGAACCGCGTGCATTCGGCTGATCCCAGCTTTTTGACCGATATGCTGGCGGCGGCGCGCGCTGATGATGCCGAATTTCAAAGCGTTTGATTGACGACAGACGAAGACCGGTTCAAGTCCGGTTTGTGATCCACCGGCATTGATAGGGTGCCAGCGTGATCGTACCGTCAGACGTGTCAATCACCTCGCCCGTCAGCAGATCCACCCAATCTTCATCATCAATCAGGTTCATCGCATCGGTGGCCAGCTCTACCGTCTTTGCACTCACATTATGCAGGGCAAAGATGGATTGATGGCGATCAAGGCTTTGGCGCCAGACTCCAAACACGTCATCCCGCAAGGACATGGTGAATTGCGTGGCATTGGGGTGAAAGGCGGGTTGTTCGGCGCGAATTTTCAACCGGTCTGACAACGCCGCGAGCACACGTGCGTGGGCCGTGGTTGGGTCATCCAGCACCGCGTTCAGTGACGGATAGTCCCAGTTGTGTCGGTTGATCGCACGGTTCATGCCGCGCCGCGCCACCTGTTCGTGATCGTTGCGCGTGCCTAGCATCGAATGGATGTAAAAGGCCGGTATCCCTTCCAGCGACATCACAATAGTCTGAGAACAGATGAAGCGATCAAAGTGATAGCCGTCGGGTCCGTCAAACGTGCGCCCCGTCGCCTCATAAAAAGTGGTGTTGATCTCGTAAGGCGCCTCACCGCCGCCGGGCAGGGCGCGCATGGACACCAACCCGCCAATGTCCTTGATCACGTCGATCATCTTGTCCTGCTCTTCTTTGGGCAGGATGCCTTCGGCGGGGCGCATGCCAATGCCATCATGGCTGGCGGTAAAGTTCAGGTAGGCACAGCCCAATTGCGCGGGCGGCATCCCCTTTTGCCACTTTTGGAGATAGGCGGCCGACCCCGACATCATCGCATGCAGGATGAGCGGGGGCAGGGGGAAGTTGTAGATCGCGTGCGCTTCGTCCCGTTTGCCGAAATAAGACAGGTTTTCGGCCTTGGGCACGTTGGTTTCAGTCAGCAGGATCACCGTCTCGGCCGCGTAATCACACAGCAGGCGCATCAGTTTCACCACCGCATGGGTTTGGGGCAGGTGGATCGAGGGCGAGCCGATTTCTTTCCACAGGAACGCCACCGCATCGAGGCGAATGATCTGCACCCCGTTGTCCACATGCAGGCGGATGATGCGCAGGAATTCGAGAAGCACTTCGGGATTGCGGAAATCCAGATCGATCTGGTCGTGGCTGAACGTGCACCAAACATGACGCGCGCCATGCGTGGTTTCGACCTTTTGCAACAGCGGCGTGGTGCGCGGGCGGACCACCATGTCGAGATCGTCATCGGGCGACGCCTCGAAAAAGAACCGATCATAGGGGGACTGGCCCTGCCGGTAGGCATTAAACCACGCGCCCTGGCTTGAGACGTGGTTCAGCACCAGATCGGACATAAGATGGAATTCGTTTGCGATGCGGTTGATGTCCGGCCAGTCGCCCAGTTGTGGGTTTACAGCACGGAAATCAGAAACGGCAAAGCCATCGTCCGAGGTGAACGGAAAGAAGGGCAGGATGTGCACGCCGTTGACCACACCCTTCATCCTGCGCAACAGAAAGTCGTGCAGCAGGTCGAGCGGTTTGTGCACCCCGTCCACGATGGAGTTGCCATAGGTAATCAGCAGGGCGTCTTTTTCAGTCCACAGGTTGTTGGCGGGTTGGCGTCCCCGTTTGCGCGGCTTGGTGCCTTCGGGCCAGAACGCGTCCACAATCTTGCTGGACAGAATATCGCGGTCGAGATCGGGATAGATCTGTTCAACCAGTTTGGACAGCCGTTGGCCAAAGTTGTTTTTGCTTGGGAGCATCGCGCAGCTATGTCCGGTGTTTTGAGTTGCAGTGCTTTGAGAGAAGCACCGTTTTCGCGGCCTTGCCTAGTCAAAACAAACGGATTCGGGAATGCTGTGTCTCCATCGTGTTGCAAATGCACAGAAGTTAGGGCCTGCGCGGCGAACCTCTCTTGTTCTGTGTGCGTGGTGGGCCTTGCACGTTGTGCACGCTTTGTGTCCAATCGGGCGCGAGCAGGGGGAGAACAAGGGCCAAAATGACGGGCGTGCTGGATGGATTGCGGGTTGTCGAATTTGCCGGGCTGGGGCCTGCACCGCTGGCCGGGCAGTTGCTGGCTGATATGGGCGCGCAGGTCACAGTGATTGACCGCGCATCTGCGCCTGTCGATCCCACGGATGTGAACCGGCGGGGCAAACGCTCGGTCGCGCTAAACCTTAAATCCCCCCAAGGACGCGACGTGGCGCAGGCCCTGATGGCCCAGTCCGATATTCTGATAGAAGGGTTCCGTCCCGGCGTGATGGAACGCCTTGGGCTTGGCCCCGAAACGTGCCCCGATACGCTGATTTATGGCCGCATGACAGGTTGGGGGCAGTCCGGCCCGATGGCGCATGTCGCCGGGCACGACATTACATACCTTGCGACAACGGGCGTGCTCAGCCTGATGGGCAGCGCGGATGCACCGCCCAAGCCGCCGCTGAACCTAGTCGCGGATTACGGTGGTGGTGCGCTGTTTTTGGTCTGTGGGCTGTTGGCGGCGGTGATCTCGCGCGGTGTGACGGGCAAAGGGCAGGTGGTGGATGCGGCCATGATTGACGGCGTTCCAGCCATGATGGGCCTGATCCACGGGATGATGGCGAAAGGCGATTGGCGCGAACCACCTGGTACCAACTGGTTGGATGGGGGCGCGCCATTTTATCGCTGCTACCGTTGTGCGGACGGGCGTGATGTGGCCGTTGGCGCGCTGGAGCCGCAGTTCTATGCGCTGTTGCTGGACGGACTGGGCCTGAGTGATGCCATGCTCCCAGACCAGAATGACCGGGGCAGTTGGCCTGACATGACGGCCCGCTTTGCGATCATTTTTGCGCGCCACCCCCGAGACCACTGGGCCGAGGTGTTCTCGGGCACTGACGCGTGCGTCGCCCCCGTCCTGTCGATGGATGAAGCGGCAAAGGATGCTCATCTGGCACCACGCGGGACTTATGTAGAGGTCGGTGGCGTGCGCCAATCAGCACCTGCGCCGCGTTTTTCGCGCGCGCCTGCGGGAACTTTGCCTGCACCCGCAGCCCCCGGTGCGCAAACGGACGTGATCTTGGCAGAGTTGGGCTATGACGCGTCAGCCATTCGCGACTTGCACGATGGCGGGGTCTGTACGTGAGGGCACTGATCGCAGGGGCCGGGATCGGCGGGCTTGCCAGCGCGATTGCGCTGGCCCTGCGTGGCTGGGAGGTCGCCGTTTTCGAACAGGCCCCCAAACTGACCGAGATCGGCGCGGGCCTGCAGATATCCCCAAACGGCTGGCGTGTTCTTGAGGCTCTTGGTGTCGCGGAGGCCTTGCAATCTACTTTGTTTGAACCCGAGGCCATCGAGATGCGTATGGGGCAGGGCGGGGCGCAGATTTTTCGACTGCCGATGCGCGGATTCGCCCGCGACCGGTGGGGTGCGCCCTATATTCATATTCACCGTGCGGATCTTGTCGGCGCACTTGAGGCGCGACTGCTTGGTTTGCAAATCGGTGCCATTCGCACCGGGCACGCGGTTGCTGGCTATGAACAGACAGAGGATGCCGCCTCCCTGACAATGGCAGATGGAACTACGCACTTAGGCGACATCGTGATCGGCGCAGACGGGCTGCATTCAGTGATCCGCACGCAGATGCTGGGCGCTGACACCCCGCGCTACACCGGTAACGTGGCGTGGCGGGCGGTTGTACCTATTGAGGCGCTGGGCGCACTCGCGCCGCCGCCAACGGCCTGCGTCTGGGTGGGGCACAAACGGCACGCCGTCACCACGCGATTGCGGGCTGGCAACCTCGCGAACTTCGTGGGTATGGTGGAAAGCGACATTCCGACAAAGGAAAGCTGGCGGGCCGAAGGACATCGGGCAGACGCTGAGGCCGCCTTTGACGGCTGGGCCCCGGAAATCCGCGCGATCCTCGACAACGCCGATGTTCTGCATCACTGGGCACTGTTTGATCGTGCACCACTGCCGCACTGGCACGAGGGACGCGTGGCGGTGATGGGGGATGCGGCGCACCCGATGCTGCCGTCGATGGCGCAAGGGGCGGTGCAGGCATTGGAGGATGCATGGGTCCTGTCAAAAAGCCTTGAGGAGAAGGCCACACCGCAAGACGGGTTTGCCGCCTATTTCAGACAGCGGATCGACCGCGTTTCGCGTGTGCAAAAGGGATCAGCGGCAAATGCGCGATTGTTCCATCACGCCCACACACCGGGGCGCTGGGGTTTTTATAGGCCAATGGGGCTGGCGGCACGGCTTGCTCCCAACGCGTTTCATGCGCGTCAGGACTGGGTCTACGGCCACGACGTAACAGGCGCGGGCTAAACCCGCGCCTTTGCCATCAGGACTTGTTCATCCGGTTTTCGATCAGATCGTCCACCACCGACGGATCGGCGAGGGTCGACGTGTCACCCAGCGCGCCAAAGTCATCCTCGGCAATCTTGCGCAAGATACGACGCATGATCTTGCCTGACCGGGTTTTGGGCAGGCCGGGGGCCCATTGGACCAAATCGGGCGACGCGATTGGGCCAATCTCCTGACGGACCCAAGTGCGCAATTCCTTGCGCAACTCTTCGGAAGGCTCTTCACCGTTCATCAAGGTCACATAGCAGTAGATGCCTTGGCCTTTGATATCATGGGGATAGCCGACAACAGCGGCCTCGGCGACTTTGGCGTGGGCGACAAGTGCGCTTTCGACCTCGGCTGTGCCCATACGGTGGCCCGAGACGTTGATCACATCGTCGACACGGCCCGTGATCCAATAGTCACCATCTTCGTCGCGGCGACACCCGTCACCGGTAAAGTAGTAGCCCTTGTAGTCCGAGAAATAGGTCTTCTCGAACCGCTCATGGTCTTCCCAGACGGTGCGCATCTGACCGGGCCAGCTGTCGGCGATGACCAACACACCTTCGACTCCGTCACCGTCAATGACTTCGGCAGTGGTTGGTTCCAGCACCAGTGGTTTGATGCCAAAGAACGGCTTCATGGCGGAACCGGGCTTGGTCGCATGTGCGCCGGGCAGGGGGGTCATCAGGTGCCCGCCGGTTTCAGTTTGCCACCAGGTGTCCACTATTGGGCAGCGCCCGCCGCCGACGACGTTGTAATACCAGTTCCAAGCCTCGGGGTTGATTGGCTCACCCACGGTGCCGAGCAGTTTTAGCGAGGACAGGTCAGCCTTTTCCACAAAGCTGTCACCTTGGCCCATCAGCGCACGAAGAGCTGTCGGGGCGGTGTAGAATTGCGCCACTTTGTGCTTTTCGCAAACCTGCCAAAAACGGGATGCGTCCGGATAGGTGGGCACGCCTTCAAACATCAGCGTCGTACCGCCATTGGCCAGCGGGCCATAGACGATATAGCTATGCCCGGTGACCCAGCCAACATCCGCGGTGCACCAATAGATGTCACCGTCATGGTAGTCGAAGGTGATCTCGTGCGTCATCGCGGCATAGACGATGTAGCCGCCCGTGGTGTGCACAACCCCTTTGGGCTGACCGGTGGAGCCGGATGTATAAAGGATGAACAACGGGTCTTCGGCGGCCATTTCCTCGACCGGGCAATCGGCAGAGACATCTGCGGCGGCCTCGTGTAGCCAGTGATCCATTCCGTCACGCCATGCGATCTGCTGTCCCGTGCGCTTGACCACCAGACAGTGAGTGTCGTGCATCACGTTGATGAGGGCCTGATTGACGTTGTCCTTCAGGTTCGTGACACGACCGCCGCGCGGAGCACCATCTGCAGTGATCACAACCTTGGCGTCACAGCCCGAAACGCGCGCCGCCAGAGCATCCGGAGAGAAGCCAGCGAACACGATCGAATGAATGGCGCCGATGCGGGTACAAGCCAACATGGCATAGGCTGCCTCCGGGATCATGGGCAGGTACAACACTACCCGGTCCCCTTTGCCGACGCCCAGCGACTTGAGCACGTTGGCCATCTTGCAGGTCTCGGCGTGCAGCTGCTTGTACGTAATGTGCTGGGCCTCATCCTCGGGGCTGTCGGGCTCCCAGATGATGGCCGTCTGATCGCCGCGTGTGGCCAGATGACGGTCAATACAGTTGGCCGATACGTTCAGCGTGCCATCTGCGTACCAATTGATCGAAACATTGCCGAGGGTGTAATCGACGTCTTTGACCTGTGTGTAGGGTTTGATCCAGTCGATCCGCTTGCCATGCTCGCCCCAGAACGCGTCGGGGTCGTTGATCGAGGCTGCATACATCTCATCGTATTTTGCGGCGTCGATATGCGCGCGCGCCACCATGTCTGCACTCGGGGCATAGGTCTTGATATCGGACATGAATGTTCCTCCGGTCTTCATTCCAGTCGTTCGGGAAATGCGCACCGAAACTCCGTCCAACACTGGTTGGCGGGGTAGACTGGCGCGCGGCCTCCTCCCATTGCGGCGATCATACCCATTGCTGAAAAGAAAGGAATAAAAGGCTGGAATAGCAGGATTTTGTTGTGAAGGATTTTTACGTAAGTGGTGGAGTTAGTAAAAATATGATGCGATGGTCTAAAAGGAACATTAGAAACAGATGGTTAGCTGTAAACCAATTGGGGCGCACTTTGTGCAACGCGCGCGTCATTACTCAAAGCATCCGACACGACATCTCAACGCAACAGGTGTGACCCCCCAAAGGCGCGCCGTATCCGTTGCCGGTGCAGCAGGTTCGACAAGTCCACACAGATGTTGTGTTGGGCGAACAAGGCGCAACGCCATTGCCCGTTTTGATCGCCGCACAGTTCCTCTTGGCGGACAAAGCAACAGTTCATCGGTGTATCATAAGGTTCGTCTTGGTGAATTAGAGTTCCTCGTCATAATCCTAACGTCCGGCTCCGCACCTTGCATCCTGACTACTCTGCCGGAATGCACATAATCATTACCATCACAGGACAGCATTGTTGGCGTGACACTTGCGGCGCATTGCGGGATCATTAATAGATATCAATCGGCGGCCGTGACTGCCATCGGCTCCGGGCAACTCCTGAGCGAATACAAGGGGCCTAGAACACGTTGAGCATCTTCGAACGATACCTGACTGTCTGGATTGCATTGGCTATGCTGGCCGGCATTTCTATTGGCAGCATCGCACCTCCTCTGGTTTCTGCGATCGCAGCAGCTGAAGTGGCCAACGTGAACCTGGTGGTCGCAGTACTGATCTGGGCCATGGTCTATCCGATGATGGTCGGAGTTGATCCATCCAGCCTTCGCGATGTGGTCAAACAACCCAAGGGCCTTGCCATCACGCTCATCGTCAACTGGCTTATCAAGCCTTTTACGATGGCCGCTCTTGGAGTGTTGTTCTTTGAGGTGGTCTTTGCGGACCTGATCGCGCCGGAGGATGCACAGCAGTATATTGCGGGCCTTATCCTTTTGGGGGCTGCGCCGTGCACGGCCATGGTGTTTGTCTGGTCTCAACTGACCCGTGGCGACGCAAACTACACCCTTTTGCAGGTTTCGGTGAACGACGTTGTTATGGTCTTTGCCTTTGCGCCGATAGTTGCCATCCTTTTGGGCGCAACAAACATTGTAGTGCCTTGGGAAACACTGGTGCTCTCTGTTGTTTTGTTTGTTGCACTGCCGCTGTTGGCAGGCCTTTGGACCCGGAAACGATTGGGCGGAGCAGATCGAATTGAGGCTTTTCAGGCGCGCGTCAAACCTTGGTCGATGGTCGGTCTCATTGCGACGGTCGTGATCCTATTTGGACTGCAAGGTCAGGTCATTCTAGAGAAACCTCAGGTCATCGCCTTGATCGCGGTGCCGATCCTTTTGCAATCATATGGCATCTTTGCCCTCGCTTATGCGGCGGCCTATGCCCTGAAAGTCCCGCATCGCATTGCTGCCCCGTGCGCTTTGATCGGAACGTCAAACTTCTTTGAGCTGGCGGTCGCCGTGGCCATTAGCCTGTTTGGTCTAAATTCGGGTGCAGCGCTCGCAACAGTTGTTGGCGTCCTTGTCGAAGTGCCAGTGATGCTCTCTTTGGTTGCCTTTGCAAACCGCACGCGTTCGAAGTTTGCGTTAAAACAGGAACCTGAGTCTGAAACGTCATAGGCGAAAACGCTTGGGCTCGCCTGCGACGCTGAGCAGTAATGGGTTAGATGGTCCGAACAAAGAACATGGTGATTGCGGCAGGATGCTAAAGCCCAAGGCGACAAAAGGCTGCCACACAAAAACAATGCTGCAGACATCCGTTGCAAGCCAGAGGGCCATTCACCTCGCCCGCAGACACTGATTGCCAATGCGTTGGTCTGATCCTACAGCTATGGTCTGAGTTCCCCCAGACAATTTAAAGGGTCGCCGCAGGTTTGATGCCCAATCGCTTCTCTTCTCATGTCACAGGAACCGCCGCTGCATGGAGCATCGTCTTGGTGTGGTCGTTTTGGTTGATTGTAAGTCGTGTTGCCAGCCAAAGCGGACTGACGATCTATGATCTGGCGGCGATGAGATATGGTTTGGCGTCGCTCGTGGCCTTGCCGCTTTGCCTTTATTACAAGCCATGGAGGGGGTTAAGCCTGTCCAAAATTGCGGTGCTCTCGTTCATTTTGGGGCCTGTTTATATTCTCATCGTATTTTCTGGTTTTCTCTACGCGCCCGCAGCGCACGGTGGGATATTTATGAACGGGATGTTGCCCCTGTTCAGTATTCTTTTCTCGGTCGTTTTTTTGCGTGTGCTGCCCAGCTTGCGTCGTTTCCTGGGGGCGGCGCTTATTCTCATTTGCTCTGTGCTGTTGGCATGGGATGGAAGTGTTTCAAGCGGTGACTACGCATGGTTTGGTGATCTGCTTTTTGTTGTTGGCGCTCTGTTTTTCTCTTCTTATGTCATTCTTTCTGAGCGGTGGCAGCTGAGCGCGATGCAGATCATCTTTTGCGGAACAATCGTCAACGCGTTGCTCTACCTGCCTATTTGGGCAATTTGGCTGCCCTCTGGCCTTTCAGATGCGCCGACGGGCCCGCTTTTGTTGCAGGCCATCTACCAAGGATTTGTGCCGAACCTGATTGGTTTGCTTTTTATTGCACATGCATCGCGGGCAATCGGAAATGGGAACACCTCTTTTATTCTAGCGGCTGTGCCGGGTGTTGGCGCGATTCTGGGGGTTCTGGTTCTGGGTGAAAGCCTGACAGTGTTCAGTATTTTGGCCATCACTTTCCTGACCGTCGGGTTGCTTATGAGCGTGCGACGGCAAACTCAGTAGCCGAAGGCCGCATTCACGACAAAGCATCGCTGGGCTGAAAGCAGGCTTTGGCACAGCGCAATCTCACGCGGGTCTCGCACGATAACCTTTCCACCAAAATCGCCGACCACCCCCTCCGGCAACGCACCAATTCCCTTTGCTTGCGCAATCAACTTGGCAACCGCCCGGCACCACGCTAGCTTCTCGCCCAAGCGGGCACGAGAAGCGGCCCGCATCTAGGGAGACTATACATGAACAAATTTGCTGTAGGCGCCGTTGTCGGTGCCATTTCGTGCACTTTCGCGCTGGAGGCTGCGGCCACAGAATGGAACGTATCCGTCTGGGGCAAGCGCCGCGCGTTCACAGAACATGTGGAAAAGCTGGCCGAACTGGTCGCTGAAAAGACCGGTGGCGATTTCACCATGAACGTCAGCTATGGCGGTCTGTCCAAGAACCGCGAGAACCTCGATGGTATCTCTATCGGCGCGTTCGAGATGGCGCAGTTCTGTGCTGGCTATCACGCCGACAAGAACCGGGTTGTGACCGTTCTGGAACTGCCGTTCCTTGGGGTTGAGAACCTTGAACAGGAAGTGGCCGTGGCCCGCGCGGTCTATGCGCACCCCGCCGCGACCGAAGAAATGGCGCAGTGGAATGCAAAACTGCTGATGACGTCGCCTATGCCACAGTACAACCTTGTCGGCACAGGCGAGCCTCGTGATGAACTGGCCGAGTTCAAAGGCATGCGTGTGCGAGCCACAGGTGGTCTGGGCAAAGCATTCGAAGCCGTTGGCGGTGTGCCAACATCCGTGACCGCGACCGAGGCCTATCAGGCCATGGAAGGCGGCGTTGTCGACACAGTGGCCTTTGCCCAGCACGCGCACCTGTCATTCGGCACGATCAACCAGGCCGACTGGTGGACAGCCAACCTGAACCCCGGCACCGTGAACTGCCCGGTGGTGGTGAACATCGACGCCTATGACAGCCTGTCGGATGAGCACCGCGCCGCCCTTGACGCTTCGATCCCCGAAGCGATCGAACACTACCTGACCAACTACGCAGAACTGCTGGAGCGTTGGGATTCGGTTCTGGCCGAAAAAGGCGTTGAAAAGGTCGAAGTGGCCCCCGAAGTGATCGCGGAGTTCCAAGCGGTTGCGGGCAAACCGATCCACGATGCTTGGATTGCCGACATGGAAGCACAGGGCCTGCCGGGCCAAGAGCTTTATGATCTGGTTGTGAGCACTTTGGCCGACGCCAAAGGCGGCAGCTAAGCATTTGCCTCGGGCCGCTGCGCTTTGCGTGGCGGCCCTCGCCAATAACAACACCGAAAATCAACAAAAATGGGGGTAGATCATGGCAGGCTCTGCGGCGGTGCTTGAAGATTCCAGTTTGCTCAGTCGACTGGACCGCGCGCTGCTCCCGATAGAACGGTTTGGCGCGCTCCTGTCGGGTCTTGCGATCTTTTCCCTGATGTTTCTGGCTGCCTATTCGGTGACGGGGCGCAAATTTTTCGCCTCTCCGCTGCCCGGCTATGTGGACTATATCGAAGCGGCCATGCCGATCATTGCGATCATGGGCGTGTCTTATGTGCAGCGCGACGGCACTCATGTGCGCATGGACATGCTCGTCAGCGCGCTCCGGGGCCGTGTCCTGTGGTTCTTCGAACTGATTTCCGTGCTTCTGATCCTGCTTCTGATCACCGCGCTCACGTGGGGCGCATGGGAACACTTTGACCGCTCTTTTGACTGCGCGCGCCCCTTGTGTAGCCGCGACAGCTCCATCGACATCGGGCTGCCCATCTGGCCGAGCAAACTGGTGGTGCCCATCGCCTTTGGCATCCTGACCCTGCGGCTATTGTTGCAGGCGTGGGGATACGGGCGGGCCCTGATCCTTGGGCTTGAGAACCCTGTGGCGGTGCCCCTGAACCTCTCTGTCGCCGAACAGGCGCGGATTGAGGCCGAAGCGCTGGAAGGGACAGACTGATGGAACCCATTGAAATTGGGCTGTGGGTCAGTGGTGGCCTCTTGGTCTTTGTCCTTCTGGGCATGCGCGTGGCTTTTGCCGCAGGTTTGGCGGGTTTTGTCGGTCTGGTGTGGCTGCGCTGGAACGGATTTGACTACGACCCTGAACGGTTTTGGAAGGCGGTCGAGATCAGCGTTAAAGTCGCAGGGCTTACACCGCACTCTAAGGTTTCGGCGCAGGTGCTAAGCCTGATCCCGGTGTTCATCCTGATCGGTTACCTCGCCTACCATGCCCAACTGACAACGGCCCTTTTCACCGCTGCCAAACGGTGGGTGGCGTGGGTGCCGGGCGGTCTGGCAGTTGCGACGGTGTTCTCAACAGCAGGCTTTGCGGCTGTGTCCGGCGCGTCCGTGGCAACAGCGGCGGTGTTTGCGCGCATCGCCATCCCCGAAATGCTCAAGATCGGGTACAACAAGCAATTCGCGGCAGGGGTCGTGGCGGCAGGGGGCACGTTGGCCTCGCTGATCCCGCCGTCGGCCATCCTCGTGATCTACGCGATCATCGTGGAACAGGACGTGGGCAAGCTGCTGCTCGCAGGCTTTGTGCCCGGTGCATTTTCGGCCATTGTCTACGCCGCACTGATCATCGGCATTGCGATGGTGTTCAAGACGGTGGGACCACCCGTGACAGGGTTCACATGGCGCGAACGGTTTCAGTCGCTGCCCCCCGCCATGCCGATCTTTGCGGTGGTGATCATCATCATTTTCTTTGTCTACAACCCGTTCGGAGACGCTTGGGGCACGCCCACAGAAGGCGGGGCCATCGGGGCGTTCATCATCTTTCTTATGGCGCTGTACAAAGGCATGCGCTGGGGGGAATTGAAACGCGCACTTCTGGATACGGCCAAGCTGACGGTGATGATCTTTACTATCATCTGGGGCGTTCTGATCTATGTGCGGTTCCTTGGCTTTGCGGAGCTGCCGGCCGCGTTTTCAGACTGGATTACCTCGCTGGAAATGTCGCCCATGCTGATCCTGATCTTTATCCTGCTGGGGTATGCGGTGCTGGGCATGTTCATGGACGCCATCGGGATGCTGCTGTTGACACTGCCCGTGGTCTACCCGGCGGTGATGGCGCTGAACGGGGGCGAGTTCGTTTCCGCCGCCGACAGTGCGTTTGGCATGTCAGGACCCATGTGCGCGATCTGGTTTGGGATATTGGTGGTCAAGATGGCCGAGTTCTGCCTGATCACGCCGCCCATCGGTTTGAACTGTTTCGTGGTGGCGGGCGTGCGCGACGACCTGACCGTGCAGGATGTATTCAAAGGCGTGACCCCGTTTTTCATCGCGGATGCCGCGACCATCGCGATGCTTGTCGCGTTCCCGGGGATCGTGCTGTGGCTGCCGTCGCTGGCGGGGTAGGGCGCAGCCCGTTGCCAGTTCTGCCATTCGCTGCAGTCTACATGCGCACGCGGGGAATGGCGGTGGTGTGCCCAAGGTGACCCACGTTTCAAAGTGGACGCATGTTTGGACTGAAAGGCCATTGGAATTAAAAAATTGATGGATGTCTTATGGATTGGGATCAAATGGCTCGCCCATGGCTCGACGCGGTCCGGGGTTTGGAAGCTTCGTTCAGTGAGGTATTTGGCGCGCTCTTTGACGCCGTGAAACTGCAATAGCAAAAAATGCCCGCCACTTGGCGGATTTTTCATGCAGAAGCCCGCCGGGAACAACAAACAAAATTCAAAGAGAACTAGCCCGCAGCCACCGAGCACATCCGGTGGGGAGGTAACTGCTGGGTTCACCTCACATGAGTGCCCCTAAATGCTGCGCGTTTTGGGACCGCTGCCAAGGGACTGTGTATTTCGCTCAGCCCTTGTTTTGCTCTTCTCCAAACATGGCGTTCAACATCCTTTCGTTGGGAAGAGAATGGACATCAACGAAGGCTCGCACTTAGCGATCCCCGCCTCGAGAATAAGCGACGCAAGTTTCGTCTGACACCTTCCCAACACAGATTTTGGTCCCACCCGTCACTGTATCTAGGACGAGGTAAACCCCACCAGTCAGATCTCTTAAGACCTTATACCTTCCATTGTCAGCAAGCGCAGGAGTAGCCATTAACATAAGTATGACCGATAGGTGTCTCATTACTTCGTCTCCTGTTGAACCGGCAATGTAGTACTCAGCCAAAAAGAGTTCTAGTTGCCAAAAATCACTTTCTGTTGGTGAGTGTTGCGTCCTAGTACGACCAAAAGGATCGAGGTTATCGAACGGCTGCTCAGTGTTGGAAAACCACCATCTAATGAATGTGCTCGAAACACGGGTTTGAGCCCAAACTACCCGTTGGTAGATGTTGCATCTTTTGTCAGTAAGAGCGGTTTCCGGACATTCGCTGTCGGTTGCTCCAAAGCCTGCGATACGCATTTGTAAGCACTTGTGACCTGTTTGATAACTAAGTTTGACTTACAGTATTCAAGCCACCGTATGCAGCACCCAGGCACCGGGCACCCCCTTCAAAGTGTGACTGCCTGCAGGTTCAAACTGCAACCCGGAGCCGGCGACAAGGTCGTGGACTGTGGACGAAACCCGACACGTACCTCCCGGTGTTGTATCGAGAATCCGCGCCGCCAAATTAACAGCAATTCCGGAAATATCATCGCCCCGACGTTCGCATTCTCCTGTATGTATGCCAGCTCGAACGGAAAGACCCAAAGATGCCGCCTCGACTTGTATGTCACGTGCGCACGCTACCGCGCGGCTTGGGGCCGCAAGCGTCGCCAGAACTCCATCGCCCAACGTTTTGATGAGAGTGCCACCTTGCCGGGCAATGTTGCGAGCAGCTGCAGTATCATGGGCTTCGATCAAGTCACGCCATTTGGCATCGCCAATTCGAACTGAAGTTTCAGTAGAACCAACAATGTCGGTCATCAAGATTGTGGCCAATACTCGATCGCTTGACGGCCCCTTTTCCGACAGTAACGCAAAAGAAGTGATCTCGTGGGCCATTTCGTCAGTATCACCAATCCAAGGTAGGTGGTCGTCTCTATCAAGAATCTTGAGTTTTCCGTTCGGTAAGTTGTCGGCCAAGTAGTGTGCCTCATCCATATTAACCGTTTGATCACGCTCGGAATGCAAAACAAGTGCGGGAGCGCTAACGACTTGAAGAATTGGTCGAATATCTAGTTCGTAATTCAGTCGGGTGATTTTGATGGCCGAAGCAGGACTACCGGACTGAACGAGGATTTTGTTCATGAATGCTCGCTGCATTGGATCGTCACTGACCGAAGGAGCCACAGTTTCAAAGAAACTTTCAAAGCTACCCCAGTTCTGACTCAAATCGGCTATATCATTTTCAAAATCAGCTCTTTTTATACCGTGTGGCCAATCTGGTTTCCATGCCTTGCAAGGAAAGCAACCAGCAAGAATAATACTGCTAACGCGTTCGGGATAGGTGGCCGCAAACATTGTCGTCATGTTCCCGCCTTCGCTGATTCCGAAGATCGAAGCCTGCTCTGACCCGACCGCGTTCATGACTGCGCGAATGTCGTCGGAACGTTCCTCAAGTGTCGGCGCACCTACGTCACGGTCGGACATTCCGGTCCCGCGCTTGTCAAATAGGATGAGGCGGCATCGCTCTGACAGGCGAGTGAGAAAGCGGTTGTATCCTGGATGCTCCCAAACAATGTCAATATTGCTGAGCCAGCCCGAAGCATAGACAAGATCTACCGGCCCATCCCCCACCACCTGATAGGCGATTGCCACATCGCCAGCCCTCGTGAATTGGGTTGGAGGCTTGTCCATATCGAAGCCCTTGGTTGTTTCAACAGTCATCGTGTATGATCGCGGCTTAACTGACAAGCTTTTGCACCTTTGGTGTTGGCTATTGGCTCGCCCCAAGTCTTCTTTGTATTGACCACCAAGGTCGCCAAAGGGCTGGAAGCAGTTGTTAGCCTACAGGCTACGAAGGCCTGGAAAGTCCGCAACTCGGACATTGATGGCCGGTGCGGCGAATGACGGCTTGATCCGCAAAGCCGCCACTAACCTCACCTTATCAAACCACACCGCACGCCTGCGCATCACGCACCGCGCATTCTAAATCCGGATTGGGTTGGACCACGCCCGTCTGCCCGACGCATCAATCACCGTCACCCGAATCCACGGGCTATCGCGCAGCCGTTTGCGTGGCATCACCGCGCGTGTCATCGACGCTCCGTGCACCGCCGGAGAGACAGAGCCGTGTCCCAGAACGGTCATCACGCTAACAGCCGAACAGGTGACGATGACCTCGTCGTCCGTAACCTCAACGTTGTGCAACTCTGGTCCTTGCGAGGCATAGAAATCTCCTCGTTTCAACGCCGCGAGCAGCAAGTCGGGATCATTGGCCTCGGCCTTGACCATCACCCAGCCACCGAAATGATCGGGGGCATGGAAATGGGCATCATCGGTTGCGATCAGGGTCACATCGCGCCCTTCTGACATCAGCAAATCGGCATAAAAGGTGCCGTCCGGGCGGTCACATTCCACAGCACATCCGTGATTGTAAATCTCAACCGCGTGGGCGGATGTGATCGAGCGGGCATCGTCCATCGTCATGCCGGACCATTGGGGGTGAGCGATGGTGACAAAGGCCCCGGCTGCGACCGCGCGGGCGGCAATCTCGGGGCCTGTTTCCTGATCTGGGATCGGCACAAATTCTGGCGAATTGGAGGGCGCGAAAAAGCTTGGCAGCCCGACGGCCAAAATGTGCCACAGCTCGCCATTCTCCATCGCACCAGAATGCAGTTCGGCCCCCAGAATTGTAGTAAAGCTGTCATCCCGATACGGCACCGTATCCGCGATGGGATAGTCGAAAGGTCCGACAAAGTGATCGGTCAATGCAATGAAATCATACCCTTCCGCCTTGTAGCGGCGGCAGACTTCCTCGGGCGGCAAGGCCCCGTCAGACAGGTCAGAGTGGGTGTGCAGGTTGCCCCGCCAGAACGTGCCCGGAGCGGTGAAGGCAGATAGGGTCATTGGCGCAGCTTTCTTTGTGTAAAGGGTGCGTATTTCAGTTCACATCAAGGAATGTTTGGCACAGGCCCAGACGCCGTGAAACCATCATTTTTGAAAATCTGCTTGCAGCAACGATGCCGCCCGTGGGGGGGCATTCTGGCGATTGGCTGCGCCTTGCGGTCACTGGTGGGTCAAAAAAGGCGATTGGAAACTTGCGAATGTGCCGGTGCGTGCATACTCATGACCTCGTCCCACATACCATAGGAAGGCTGGCCCATGCCCGCAGATACAGACACCAAGACTTACGATCTGTTCGTCATTGGCGGCGGCATCAACGGGTGTGGCATCGCGCGCGACGCGGCGGGCAGGGGGATGCGCGTGGCGCTGGCCGAGATGAACGATCTTGCGTCTGCCACCTCGTCTGCCTCGACCAAGCTGTTTCATGGCGGGCTGCGCTACTTGGAGTATCTCGAAATCAATCTGGTGCGCCACGCACTGGAGGAACGCGAAATCCTGCTGAGCGCCATGCCCCATATCAGCTGGCCCATGCGCTTTGTGCTGCCCTACAGCCCCGACATGCGGTTCGAAGGCGAAACACCGGTCTCGCGGATGCTGGCGCGCGTAATGCCGTGGATGAAGGGGCGGAGACCTGCGTGGATGATCAGGCTGGGCTTGTTCGCTTACGATCATCTGGGGGGGCGCAAAATTTTGCCAAGTACCTCAACGCTGAACCTGAACACCGCGCCGGAGGGCGCGCCGCTGGTCGATAAATTCCAGAAGGCATACGAATACTCGGACTGCTGGATCGAAGATTCTCGACTGGTTGTTCTGAACGCACGAGACGCCGAAAACCGAGGCGCCCGCATCATGGTGCGCACGCGGGTGGAAGCGGCCATGCGGGATGGGGATCACTGGGTGATCACCGTGCGCGATACTGCGTCCGACAAAGTCGAGACCGTTCACGCCAAGATGCTGGTCAATGCGGGTGGCCCCTGGGTCGGCGATATCATCCACGGCAAGCTTGGCCTGAAATCCAACGAAGGTGTGCGCCTTGTGCGCGGCAGTCACATTGTGACCAAGCGGCTATTTAAGCACGACAAATGCTACTTTTTCCAAGGCACCGATGGGCGCATCATTTTTGCCATTCCATACGAGACCGACTTTACCCTGATCGGAACCACGGACGCCGAACATCGTGACCCCGATGTGCGCCCCGAATGTACTCCGGAAGAACAGGCCTATTTGATCGATTTCGCCAATAAGTACTTCAAGCAGGACATCAGCGCGGCGGACGTGGTCTGGACGTATTCCGGCGTGCGCCCGCTTTATGATGACGGTGCCAGCAGCGCGACAGCGGCGACGCGGGATTACACGCTGAAGGTTGACCAGAGTGACGGTGCGCCGATCCTCAACATCTTTGGCGGCAAAATCACCACCTATCGCAAGCTGGCCGAGGATTCGATGGACAAGATCGTACCGTTCTTTCCCGGAACACCCGGGCACTGGACTGCAGGCGTGGCCTTGCCCGGAGGGGACTTCGAGGTGGACGGTTTCGATGCGCTGGTGTCGCGCTTGAAGTCCGAGTTCAGCTTTCTTGATGCGTTCTGGGCGCGGCGTCTGGTGCGCGCTTATGGGACGGATGCGTGGACCGTGCTGGGGGATGCGGCAACAGCGGATGATCTGGGGCAAGCGTTTGGCGCGACCCTAACAGCACGCGAAATCAGCTACCTGATGGCTCATGAATACGCGCGCACTGCCGAGGACGTTGTGTGGCGGCGTAACAAGCTGGGCTTGCGGCTAGAAAAGTCGCAGATCGCTGTGCTGGATGAATGGATGCAGAAACAACAGCCGTGACCTGACTTGCTTCAGGTGTCTGCGGTGTGGTTGCCTTTGATCCATGGAATTTGACACATCCACCTCTTTCGCGGTGATCGCAGACATCCACGGCAATGCCGATGCGCTGAGCGCTGTCCTGTCGGATATTGATGCACACGGCATTGCGACCATCCTGAACCTTGGCGATCATTTCAGCGGTCCTTTGGCGGCGGCCGAAACGGCGGGTCTGCTCGCAAGCCGGGAGATGATCAGCATTCGCGGCAACCATGACCGTTGGTTGATCGAACAGGACCGCGCCCACATGGGTGCGTCAGATGCCGCCGCCTTTGATCAATTGCGCCCGCAGGATTTTGACTGGCTGCGCCGCCTGCCTGCAACCCGCAGTTTTGGGCAGTCCGTGTTTATGTGCCACGGCACACCGGACAGTGACACCACCTATTGGCTTGAAACGGTATTGGGCGATGGCACTGTCGCACCAAACAGCCGCGAACAGATCGAGGAGGCGGGGGCGGGCGTGGATTGCCAGTTGATCCTGTGTGGTCACACGCATCTGGCGCGCATGGTGCGTTTGAACGATGGGCGCGTCATCGTAAATCCGGGAAGTGTCGGTCTCCCTGCCTATGACGATGACGCGCCGGTGCCTCATGTGGTCGCGACCGGGTCAAGTGAGGCGCGCTACTGTATTGTGCAGTCAATGGACGGGACGTGGGACGTGACCTTTCGCGCGGTGCCGTATGACACAGCGCGCATGTCACAGATGGCACGCGATGCCGGGCGTCTCGACTGGGCGCGGGCTGTTGCAACGGGATGGCTTTGAGATTCAGGCATCCTGTGGGTCGTCCATTGCTTGACGCGGTTGCACCAATCAGCAAGGTTTAAGGCGCAGAAGAATGATCACGTATCATGGACGAACGGACGTGCCCAAAAGGGGCACGGGCAGGGCGTTTCGATAGTACTCGACAAAATCTGTCGATTATGATTGATCTGCGCGAAACTTGGTCCAAGTAGAGGGCTGATAAAAAAGATCGGGCGGAGGTTTCGTGTCACTCTTCATTCTAGTCGCGTTGCCCTTTTTGGGGGCTTTGCTGCCCGGTCTCATGAATTCGGCCGGGCGCTCCGCGTGTGCGGGTGTGACATTCACCGTATCGCTCACGGCTTTCATCGGATTGCTGACCAATCTGCCCAGTGTGCTGGCCGGAGAAGTGGTGACCGCCCGCGTCGACTGGATGCCAGTCTTGGGGCTGAACTTTACCCTGATGCTGGACGGGCTTGGGTTCTTCTTTGCTTTGCTGATCCTTGGGATCGGTTTGTTGATCATCGCCTATGGGCGCAACTACCTCAGCCGCGAAGACAACATGGGCCAGTTCTTTACCTATCTGCTGCTCTTTCAGGGCGCGATGGTGGGGATCGTTCTGTCTGATAACGTATTGCTTTTGCTTATTTTCTGGGAACTGACATCGCTGTCATCCTTCCTGCTTATCGGCTATTGGAAACACCTGCCCGAAGGGCGACAGGGCGCACGAATGGCCCTCACTGTGACCGGTATGGGCGGGCTTGCCATGATCGGCGGTATGCTGATCCTCGGCCAGATCGTGGGCAGCTATGACCTGTCCGTGATCCTGCAAAACCGTGAACTCATTCAGGCCGACCCGCTTTATCTCCCGGCTCTGATCCTGATCTTGCTGGGCTGCTTCACCAAGTCTGCGCAGTTCCCGTTCCACTTCTGGCTGCCGCACGCAATGGCGGCGCCGACCCCTGTGTCGGCCTATTTGCACTCGGCCACGATGGTGAAAGCGGGCATTTTCCTGATGGCCCGCATGTGGCCGGTTTTGTCCGGCACGCCGGAATGGTTCGTGATCGTCACGACAGCCGGTCTCGTCACCATGTGTATCGGGGCGGTGATTGCGCTGTTCAAACACGACCTCAAGGCGCTTTTGGCCTTTTCGACCGTCAGTCATTTGGGTTTGATCACCATGCTTTTGGGCACGGGTACTGCCTTTGGTGCGATGGCGGCGATGTTCCACATCCTGAACCACGCGACGTTCAAGGCTGCGCTGTTTATGTCCGCAGGGATTATCGATCACGAGGCACACACGCGCGATATTCGCCGTCTGGGTGGTTTGCGCACGCTGATGCCAGTGACCTTCGTGATAGCGACGCTTGCGGCCCTATCCATGGCGGGCATTCCTCTTCTGAACGGGTTCCTGTCCAAGGAAATGATGCTGGAAGAGGCGAACCACACCGTTCTGTTCAACGTGCCCTGGCTGGTTCCTGTGCTGGCGACAGTCGGATCGGTGTTTTCAGCCGCCTACTGTTTCCGCCTGATCGGGCATACGTTCTTTGGCCCTGTGCGCGATGACTATCCGGCCAAGCCGCATGATCCTCCGGCCGGTCTGTGGATGCCTCCTGCAATTTTGGTGGTGTTGGTGGTTGTGATCGGGGTGGCTCCGTTTCTGGCCGAGCCCTTTGTCAAACTGGTCACGGCCTCTGTTCTGGGGGGCGAGGCGGAAGTGCCCAAAGCCTATTTCAAGATATGGCACGGCCTTGTGCCCGCGCTTTACATGTCCATCATCGCCACGGTGGGCGGCCTGATCCTTCTGATGGTGTTCAAGCCGGCCTTGCGTATCTGGGATGGCGCCCCACGCCCGGAAGCCAAAGTAATCTTCGAGGCGATTGTCGAGGCTGCGGCTACGCTGGCGCAAAAGCTGATCCTGCCGCTGCACAATGGCGCGTTCTCGCGCTATGCCGCCATCGGGTCGGTCGCCATCATCGGGGCAGGCTTTCACGCTTGGAGTACGGGGCAAGTCGGCCCCGCTACCCGCACGGCACAAGCCGCAGACCCTGTGGCCATTGCGGGCTGGGGTATGCTTGTGGCGGCGACGGTTGGTCTTGTGTTCCTACACCGCAATCGCCTGTTGTCGCTGATCCTAATCGGCATCGTTGGGTTGATGGTTTCCATCGGCTTTGTCTTCTTCAGCGCGCCTGATCTGGCTATGACGCAGTTCACGGTCGAAGTGGTGACAATCATCCTGCTGCTGCTTGCGCTCAACTTCCTGCCGAAAACGACGCCGGTCGAAAGCTCGGTCTTGCGGCGCGTCCGCGATGTGGCTGTGGCTGTTGCGGGCGGTGTTGCGACATTCGGGATCGCCTATCACTTTCTGCTGCGCGATGCGGTCACGACGCCTATTTCCGAATTCCACCTTGCCAATTCTTACAAGGGCGGTGGCGGCACAAACGTCGTCAACGTGATCCTTGTCGATTTCCGGGGCTTTGACACTTACGGCGAGATTATCGTGCTCGGCATTGCGGCCCTGCTGATCTACGCGCTGACGCAATCCCTGCTGGGTGGACCAGTGCGGGCGCGTTTGCTGAACCGCAAACCGGATCAGCCGCGGGCAGGGGATATGCACCCGATGATGATGGTGGTCCTGACGCGGGTGATCATGCCGGTCGTGATGATGGTCGGTTTTTACATCTTCCTGCGCGGGCATAATGAACCCGGCGGAGGCTTCATCGCAGGGCTTATCGTGTCGATCGGCGTGGTGATGCAGTACATGGCGAGCGGGTTCAACTGGGCGTCGGCGCGCTTGCACTACCCCTATCACGGGGTGATCGGCGCAGGCGTGCTGGTTGCGGGCCTTACAGGCATTGGGTCGTGGTTCGTGAACAAACCGTTCCTCACTTCGGACTTTACGTATGTGCGCATCCCGCCCTTCGAGAAATTCGAGCTGGCCACCGCAGCGCTGTTTGATGTCGGCGTGTTCCTTGCCGTTGTCGGCGCCGTGATGCTGTCGCTTGAAAGCTTCTCGCGTTTGGCGCGCCGCGCCCACGAACCAGAGACGGAACACCCCATGGACATCGACCCCTCGCGGGATGTCGAAGATGCGAAAGGGGCCGTGTAAGATGGAACTGCTTGTCGCCTCTGCCATCGGTATCATGACAGCCGCCGGGCTTTATCTGCTGCTGCGCCTGCGCACGTTTCCGGTGATCCTTGGGATTTCACTGCTGACCTATGCGGTGAACGTTTTCCTATTTGCCTCTGGGCGCCTGACGATTGGGGCACCCCCGGTCTTGCGCGACGATATGACCGTTTATTCTGATCCTCTGCCGCAGGCGTTGGTGCTGACGGCCATCGTGATCTCGTTCGGTATGACGGCGGTGGTCGTGATGATCGGTCTTGGTGCCTTTCTTGGATCAAACGACGATCACGTCGATGATCAGCCGGAGGACACACAATGACCCACTGGTTGATTGCACCCGTTGTTCTACCTGCAATGCTGGCGCCGTTTATCGTGCTGGCCGCACGCTATCACATTGGCATCCAGCGCGCGTTTTCTGTGGCTGGGGTTGTGGCGCTGATCGTGATTTCAGCTGCACTGGCGTGGAATGCCTCTGACGGCACGGTTGAGATTTACCAGCTTGGGGATTGGGCCGCACCATTCGGGATCATCCTAGTGGGGGACAGCCTTTCGACACTGATGGTTCTGCTCACGGCGGTGCTGGCCTTGTGCGTTCTGCTTTATGCCATCGGGTCAGAGTGGGATGACAGGGGCACGCACTTCCATGCCTTGTTCCAGTTCCAGTTGATGGGGATCATGGGCGCGTTTCTGACAGGCGATTTGTTCAACCTCTTTGTTTTCTTCGAAGTGCTGTTGATCGCGTCCTATGGCCTGATGATCCATGCCGGCGGCACAGCGCGACTGCGGGCAGGGGTGCAGTATGTGCTGTTCAACCTGATTGGCTCGACCTTGTTCCTGTTCGCGCTTGGCTCAATCTACGCCGAGACCGGGACCCTCAACATGGCGGACCTCGCGGCGCGCGTGGCGCTTATTGATCCGGCGGAAACCGTTGGGATACGGGTCGCCTCTGTCCTGCTGCTTCTGGTCTTTGCGATCAAGGCTGCTGTGGTGCCGCTGCACTTCTGGTTGCCCTCCAGCTATGCCGAGGCACCGGCCCCGGTCGCGGCCCTGTTTGCGATTATGACCAAAGTGGGCGGCTACGCGATCATCCGCGTCTACACATTGATCTTCCCGCCGGATGTGGAGGTCACGTCAGGCCTGCACGATCTGTGGTTGCTGCCCGCCGCACTTGCGTCACTGGCGATCGGGATGATTGGGGTGCTGGCGGCCAAACGGCTGGACCGCCTCGTGGCTTTCGCGGTCATCGGGTCCATGGCGATGGTGATGGTTTCGATCGCACTCTTTACTCCGACTGGCATCGCAGCAGCCCTGTACTACATCGTGCATTCGACCCTTGCGGCGGCGGCCTTGTTCCTGATTGCGGACCTTGTGCGCACGGGGCGGGGCAACGTCGAACTGACTGCGCAAGCGCCAATGGCAGGCGCTGCGCTTACGGCTGCGTTGTTCTTTATCGGCGCGATTGCGATGGCGGGTCTACCGCCCTTGTCGGGGTTCATTGGCAAGCTCTTGGTGCTGGATGCTGCGTTTGACACGGACATGATGGTGTGGGTCTGGATCATCGTTCTCTGTTCCAGCCTGATCAGTATCCTCGGCTTTGCACGCGCAGGCAGTGTTCTGTTCTGGAAGGCGCACAGTGTCACCCATTCAGAAGATGATTTGGTCATGCCGCGCCCCACGACTCTGTCCTATGTGGCAGTCGGCGCATTGATCGGTTTGTTGACCCTGCACACGGTCTTTGCGGGTCAGGTACACGGGTACACCACACGGATTGCGGCCACGCTGTTCGAACCAACCGCTTATAGCAATGCGGTGCTGAATACGCCCGGAAAACTCTCCAAACCCAAGAAAGAGGAGGAGCACTGATATGGCCCGTCGCGCCTTTTTCTGGCTGCTGCCACACCCTTTTCTGACCATCCTTTTGGCGGTGGTGTGGATCCTGCTGCAAAACGAGTTTTCCGCAGGCATGGCTGTCTTTGGTTTGATCCTTGGAATCCTGATCCCGTGGGGCACGTCGATCTGGTGGCCCGACACGCCAAGTGGATTTCATGTGGGCAGGATGTTCAGCTATTCGCTGATGGTGATTTGGGACATCATCAAGGCCAATATCGAGGTGGCGTGGATTGTTCTGTCGGTGTCCAATGACAAGTTGAAACCTGCATGGATCGTGGTGCCTCTTGATTTGGTGCAGCCCGAAGCGATCACCATTTTGGCAGGCACCATCACTCTGACACCCGGCACCGTTTCGGCGGACCTGTCGGACGAAGGCCACAGCCTGCTGGTCCACGTGCTGCACACCGATGACCCGGATTCGGTGCGGGATGAGATCAAGACCCGCTATGAGGCCCGCCTGAAGGAGATTTTCACATGAGTTCCGCGACTGGCATCATAGACATCGCCGTGATGATCACCTTTTGCGCACTGGCATTGGGTCAGACCCTTTCGATGGTCCGCCTTGTGTTGGGTCCCAGCTATGGCGACCGCATCCTTGCGCTGGATACGATGGTGATCAATTCGCTGGGCCTTGTTGTTGTGTTGGGCATTCATCAAGGCGTGCAGATCTATTTCGAGGTTACGCTATTGATCGCCATGCTTGGCTTTGTCTCGACCGTTGCGCTGGCGCGGTTCCTGCTGCGGGGGGACATCATCGAATGACCGGACAGATCATCGCGACATATGCCGCCGCCCTTAGCCTTTTGATCGGGTCAGGATTCATCATGGTTGGGGTCATTGGCCTGTTGAAATTCAACGACCCGATGACCCGCCTGCATGCGCCGACCAAGGTGGGTACAATCGGGATCGGGATGTTGCTACTTGCGTCACTTTTGCACTCTTATGCGATTGGTGGCTCATCCATGCACGAACTGCTGATTATGGCGTTCCTCTTTGTGACGGCGCCTGTATCCGCGAATTTCATCGCCAAGGTGAACATTCATCAGCGCAGTTGCTCCACGCCTCCTGAACCACCAGAGGACGACACGTGGTCCACGTTGAATTCCCCGGAAGGCGACGTTGAGGACACAGCCTCGCAAAAGGGCTAGTGGCAGGCATGTACGCCCTATTTGTTGTATTGGGCGCCAAATCCTGAGCAAAAGCGGGGCATGTGCCTAAAGATTGGGCGGATTCGCGTGGTCTGTATGGCTGTATCCCGCAAATTCATTGTGCATAGCCCATTACCGCACGCAGTCTAAACATGCAGGATGTCTAGGGTTCCGCCTCATGTCAGAGGGTCAGGTCCAAGAGACATCGCTGGCCGGGCGCACCCGGTTGGTACACGGCGGGGCAAAATCCCGGGAGGCTACTGCGCAGGTTTGACCCGCGCTCCGCATGCCCATCCACGCGGTCAATCCATCCTTTAAACAAATGGGGACTGACCGATGAAGAAATTTGCAACACTCACCTCTGCGGCGCTTTTGCTGGCCAGTACGGCCATGGCGGATGGACATGTCAAAACAGAATTCAAGATGGCGTGGACCATCTATGTGGGCTGGATGCCATGGGGCTATCTGGAAGACAGCGGCATCATGGACAAATGGGCCGCCAAATATGAAATCGACGTCGAGATCGTGCAGATCAACGACTATATCGAAGGGATCAACCAGTTCACGGCAGGCGCATTTGATGCAGTAGGGGCCACCAACATGGACGCGCTGTCGATCCCGGCGGGTGGCGGTGTGGACACCACGACACTGATTGTGGGCGATTATTCAAACGGCAATGACGCGATCATTATCAAGGGCGAAGGCGATGTGTCATCGCTCGCGGGGAAAACGGTCAACCTCGTTGAATTGTCTGTATCTCACTACCTTCTGGCCCGCGCCCTTGCCAGCGCTGGTCTGTCCGAACGTGACCTTGAAGGGCTTGTGAACACTTCGGATGCCGACATGATCGCAGCCTATGCGACGGACGACGTGACACATCTGGTCACATGGAACCCGATGGCCGCCGAAATCCTTGCCGATCCGGTCGCCAACAGCGTCTATGACAGCTCGGACATTCCCGGCGAAATCGTGGACATCATGTGGGCCAACACCGAAGTGCTGGAAGCCAATCCAGCGTTCGGGAAGGCTGTCGCAGGGGCTTGGTTCGAAGTGATGGAACTGATGGCAGCAGGAGATGAAGAGGTGCTGACAGCCATGGCCGAAGCGTCGGGTACCGACCTTGCAGGGTACAAAGCACAGCTTGCCGCGACCGAGATGTTTTATACCCCGGCCGAGGCTGTCGCCTTCACCGAATCCGAAGAGCTAAAGACAACGATGGTCAGTGTGGCCGAGTTCCTCTTTGAGAACGGGATACTGGGCGAGGGCGCTCCATCGCCAGACTTTGTTGGTGTCGAATACCCAGATGGGACGATCACCGGAGATTCCAGCAACGTCAAACTGCGTTTCGACACCACGTATATGCAAATGGCCGCCGACGGCGCGCTGTGATGAAAGCTGGCCTGCTACGCGTGGCTGTGGCGGGCCCCTGATATGCGATTGATCAACATCACTCCTGGCCGAGCACTGACGGCATTCCTCGTGCTGCTGCCCTTTGCGCTTGTGCTGATCGCCTATGCGATTGGATCGGACATTCGGCTGACGGCGAACCCGTCAGACAAGCTGCTGCCCGCCCTCAGCACCATTGGCGACACAATGGTGCGTCTGACAACCGAAGGCGACAGGCGCACTGGTGATATATTGTTCTGGGTGGACACGTGGGCAAGCCTTAAACGGCTTGGCATTGGGATCGGAATTTCGGCGGCGCTTGGCCTGCTCTTTGGCTTGGCGATCGGCTTGCTGCCACTGGTGCGCAGCACGCTCAAACAGTTTGTTGCGGTCTTGTCGATGATTCCGCCGCTGGCGCTGCTGCCCATTCTTTTCATTGTGTTTGGCCTTGGCGAGCTTTCCAAGGTGGTGCTGATTGTCGTGGGGACGCTGCCCTTTATCATTCGTGATCTTAGCCAGCGCACCATCGAAATCCCGCAAGAACTGCTGGTCAAGGCACAGACCCTTGGGGCCTCCACATGGGTGATCGCCATCCGCGTGGCCTTGCCGCAAATCATGCCGCGTCTCATTCAGGCAGTCCGCCTGTCGCTGGGCCCCGCTTGGCTGTTCCTGATCGCGGCCGAGGCCATTGCGTCAGACGCAGGCCTTGGCTACCGCATCTTTCTGGTGCGCCGCTATCTCGCCATGGATGTGATCCTGACCTACGTGATCTGGATCACACTGTTGCCCTTCCTCATCGGCTGGGGGCTGCGCTACGCCGCGCGCCGCTTCTTCCCTTGGGCGGAGGAGGGGTTGTGAGCTTCGTCTCTGTCAAAAACGTATTCCAAACCTATGGCACCCGGCCCATCATCGAACGGGTAAACGTCGAGGTGGAAGAGGGCGAGTTCATCTCCATCGTTGGGGCGTCTGGCTGTGGTAAGTCCACCTTTCTGCGCCTGCTTTTGGCGCAAGAACGACCCACACGCGGTGAAATCAGCATTGCTGGCGCGCCGCCGGCGCGCGAACCGGGCCTCGACCGGGGTATCGTCTTTCAGCGCTACTCCGTTTTCCCTCACATGAGCATCCGCGACAACATTGTGGCCGGCGAGTCGTTTCGCCGGGGGTGGGGCCGGTTCTGGGGCGCAGAGCGCAAGGCGGCACAGGCCCGCGCGGATGAGACACTGGCGCGGATCGGGTTGGATCATGTGGCCGACCAATACCCGGCAACCTTGTCGGGCGGCATGCAGCAACGCCTTGCCATCGGACAGGCCCTTGTTGCACGCCCGCGCGTGCTGCTGCTTGATGAACCCTTTGGCGCGCTGGACCCCGGCACGCGCATCGCCATGCACGATTTTCTGACGGACCTGCGGGCCGAGACCGGCATGACCGTATTCATGGTCACCCACGATCTGGAAGAAGCGTTCAAGCTGGGCGACCGGGTTCTGGTCTTTGATAAACCCCGCTGGGACCCGCAGGACCCCAATCTGAACGGGGCCACAATCACCTATGATTTTGACGCCCGCAACGGCGGCATCCCGTTTCAAACCTTGAAGGAGGAAACCCATGTTCTTGAAGAACACTGAGCGGACACGCTCGCACCATCCGCACGATCATTCGAGCACAGAGGCGCGACACCACCACCCGGATCTGACCAAACTGCGCGGTTGGAAGGCGATGCAGGCCGAGGGCGATTTGCCCGAGACGGGCTGGGATCAGGAGCGCAAATGGGCGTTGCGCATGGGCTTGACCGGTGCGGATAGCATCGAAGACAAGTCGATCCCAACCTTTGCGCGCGGCGAGTTGCCCCACTACGCAGGCATCAACACTTTTCTGAAAGCGCCTTATGCAGAGGACGTCACCGAGGTGCAGCACTATGATGCCACCGTGCTGGGTATTCCTTTTGACGGAGGCACGACCTACCGCGCAGGCACGCGGTTCGGCCCGCAGGGCGTGCGCAAAATCTCAGCGCTTTATACGCCTTACAACTATGAAATGGCGGTGGACCTGCGCGAACAGATGACCCTGTGTGATGCGGGCGATGTGTTCACTATCCCGGCCAATATCGAAAAGACGTTCGATCAGATCACCCGCGGGGTGAGCCATGTGGCCTCGTCCGGATCGCTGCCCATCATGATCGGCGGGGATCACTCGATTGGGTTCCCGTGCGTGCGCGGCATAGCGCAGTGCACATCGAAGAAAATCGGGATCATTCACTTTGATCGGCATGCAGATATTCAAGAGAAAGATCTGGATGAGCGCATGCACACAACCCCATGGTTCCATGCGACAAACATGGACAACGTGCCTGCCAAAAACCTTGTGCAGATCGGTATTGGTGGCTGGCAGGTTCCGCGCGAGGCGGTGAAGGTTGCACGCGAACGCGAGACCAACATCATCACCATGGGTGACATGGAAAAGATGGGCATCGATAAGACCGTCGAGATGGCGCTGGAAATGGCGTGGGACGGCGTAGATATGGTGTACCTGTCCTTTGACATCGACAGCATTGATTGCGGATTTGTGCCTAGAACCGGTTGGCCCGAACCGGGTGGCTTCCTACCACGCGAAGCGCTCGCCTTGGTCTCCAAGGTCGCGGCCGAAGGGATCTGCGGCATGGAACTGGTTGAGGTCGCTCCGCCCTATGACCAATCCGAAATCACCGCCCTCATGGGCACGCGCGTGATTGTGGATGTTCTGGGCAGTCTCGTTGCAAGCGGCAAGATGGGCGATCACAAGCGTCACATGGACAAGCCCGTCGAAATCCCCCACGGCGAGTTTGAAGGAAAGCGGTGGTCCAATGCCACATGATCACGCGCATGGCGCGCACAGCCATTCCCACGACCATCAGCACCACCATGACTACGGGCACAGCCACACGCATGGTCCAGGACATAACCACGACCACCCGGATCACATGCATTCCCACATGCATGCTGTTGATGATGCGGCAGAATTACAGGTCCTGACCGACCAGTTTATCGACGGCTTCGTGGCTGCCAAGGACAAGATGTCTTACCTGCGTATCGCCGGTGTCCCGCTGGAAATTGACGCCCCCGGCGGCGGTCCCAAGATGAAACTGGTCGATGTCACTCTGACCACCGAATGGCAGGTGGGCACGGCTTCACCGTCCTTTGGTTCGCGCGAGCTTAGCTACATGCCATATCCGGGCGAGATGGTGACCGAGCGTACCAATATGGGTCTCATCTACGTCTCGCTCGAGACCAAGCAGGTCACGGACCTGCGAAGCTTTATTCAAAACCACCCTGCATCCGGAAAGGATTATGTATGAAACCGATGCTCACTTTGATTGCCGCCGTCGCAACCACACCCGCGCTGGCACACCCTTCTCTGGCGCCGCATGCGCATAACGAGGCAACAGCGTTTTCACCGATGGCTGCGATTGTCGCCTTGGCACTGGTCGGGGCCGTCGCGATTGCCGCGCCCCATCTGCGAAACGCTATGATGCGTGCGACAGCGCGCTAATCACACCGCGTAGTTCGGCCAACCCCCGCAAACGTCCAATCAAAGGATATCCGGGGATCATCTCTTGGCTGAGGTCGGACAGCATGTGATGCCCATGATCCGGGCGAAAGGGGATCAAATGGTCGGCGCGCCCTTGGGCGCGTCGACGTTTTTGTTCGTCAAGCAAGACCTGCACAAGGGTCACCATATCGGTGTCGCCCTCCAGATGCGCGGCCTCTTCAAATGACCCATCGGGGTCCTTGGCGACGTTGCGCAGATGGGCAAAGTGGATGCGATCGGCAACTTTGGCTGCGATGGCGGGCACGTCGTTCTTGGGGTTCGCGCCAAGCGAGCCGGAACAGAGCGTGATCCCATTGGCGGGGCTGTCATAGGCGCCAAGCACCCAATCCAGATCGTCGCCATCGGACACAATCCGCGGCAGGCCCAGAATGTCCCTGGGTGGGTCATCCGGGTGAACGCACAAACGCATGCCAAGCTCTTCGGCAGCTGGGATAACTTCATCAAGGAAGCGTTTGTAATTGCTCCGCAATACGTCTCGGTCAATTCCTTCGTAGGCGCTAAGGGCATCGCGTAACCCTGCCAGGTCATAGCGATCAAATGCGCCGGGCATGCCCGCCATGATCGAGCCGAGCAAGGCTTCGCTATCCGCCTCTGACGCCTGCTGAAACCACACTGCGGCTTTGGCCCGCACGTCTTCGGGGTAGTCGTCTTCGGCGGCGCTGCGCCCCAGCATATGGATTTCAAACGCGGCCATGCGCGTGGCCTCAAACCGCAGACAGGTCGCCCCGCCAGCCACTGGAGCGGTCAGGTCGGTCCGCGTCCAATCCAGCAGCGGCATAAAATTGTAGCAGATCGTGTGAACGCCGTTGGCGGCGAGGTTGGCCATGGATTGCCGATAATTTGCGAAGAGCTTGGAAAGGTCACCATCTCCGCGCTTTATCCGCTCATGCACAGGCAAGCTTTCTACAACGACCCACTCAAAGCCGGCATCTGTGATATGGGCCTTGCGCGCAGCGATTGTATCCGTGGGCCAGACCTCACCATATGGGATTTCGTGCAGGGCGGTGACGATCCCGGTGGCCCCAGTCTGCGCGATGTCGCTCAGAGGGATGGTGTCGAGGTCACCGTACCAACGCCAGCTTTCGATCATCCGTTGTGCTCCTCAAGGGCCTTGCGTGCACCGAGTGTCCAAAGGCGCCATGCGGCCTCAGTCACGGGGGTGCGCAGTTGGGTGGCCAGATCTGTGGGAAAAACCTCAGCAACGGAGAGGAGGGCGGCCACCTTGTCTTCCACACTGTCCTGCGCCGTTGAGATATCAAACAGATGCGCTGCCATCGGGTCGCGCACATCAATAACCTGACCTGCTTCATCGACGCCGCTGACGTAGCGCATCCATGCGGCCACACCGAGGCTCAGGGCCTCAATCGAGCGGCCTGCGCTGATGTTGTCGGCAATGGTTCCGAGCAGGCGTTGCGGCAGTTTCTGACTGCCATCCATCGCGATCTGCCATGTGCGGTGCTGAATCGCGGGATTGGCATAGCGCGCGAACAGCGCGTCCGCATAGGCGTTGAGGTCGACGCCATCGGGCGGCGTCACAGCAGGCATAATCTCGGCCCACAGACGGTGCACAAACGCGGCGAACACCGGGTCGGCGACGGTGGCCGCGATGGTGTCATGCCCGGCGAGGTAACCGGTATAGGCCAGCGCGGAATGGGTCCCGTTCAGCATGCGCAACTTCATCTGCTCGTGGGCGCTCACATCCGCGACCATCTCGGCGCCGGCTGCCGCCAAATCAGGGCGTGCACCGTTCACAAAGTCATCCTCAATCGCCCATTGAGAAAAGGGTTCGTGCAATACGGGCGCGCCGCCGGGTTTGCCGGTGCGTTCCGCAATCCGGTCAATGTCAGCCTGCGTGGTTGCTGGCGTGATCCGGTCCACCATGGTCGAGGGAAACCGCCCCTGTTCGGCGACCCAGTCCGCCAGATCGGGGTCGATCTGGCGCGCCAAATCAAGCACCACGGCGCGCACCAGCTTGCCATTGTCGGGCAGATTGTCACAACTTAGCACGGTAAAGGGCGGATGCCCGGCCGCGCGGCGCATTTGCAGCGCACGCACCAGAAAGCCGGGGGCAGAGACGGGCCGTGAGTTTTTCAGATCCGCCTGAATATCCGGATGGTCAAGGTTCAGGGCCCCGGATGCTGGATTATGACAGTACCCTTTTTCTGTGACGGTCAGAGACACGATCTTGATCGCTGGATCAGCCATGGCAGCCAAAACTTGGCCGGGGTCCTCTGGCGCAACAAGAACATCGTTTAGCACATTGATCTTGCGGATGTCTTCGCCCTCAGGTGCCAGGGTGATCGACGCATAAGACCAGTCGTGGCTGCGCAAAGCGTCGCGGGTTGCAGGGCTGCGCAAGGACACACCGACAATACCCCAATCCCCACCGGATGCGGCCATGGCGTCGGCCACGTAGACACAGCCAAACGCGCGGAAAAACGCGCCAAGACCAAGGTGTACGATGCCGGATGCAGGACGGGTCATTTCAGCATCACCTGATCGGTGTAAGGGGCGGAAAAATTTAGGTATTCAGTCATAGTTTGTATGCCGTTTTTGCCAATCGATAGGTCAGGTCGTGGGCGACTTCGACTGCTTCTTGGAGGTCCAGTCGTCCGGTTCGCACCAATCCGGCCAGAAACGCACAGTCGACACGACGGGCCACATCGTGACGCGCGGGGATTGAACAGAAGGCCCGTGTGTCGTCGTTGAACCCGACGGTGTTGTAAAAACCCGCCGTTTCGGTCGCCATTTCGCGAAAGCGCAACATGCCCTCATAGCTGTCGTGAAACCACCACGGTGGCCCAAGTTTCAGGGCGGGATAAACTCCGGCCAACGGCGCCAATTCACGCGAGTAGGCGGTTTCGTCCAGTGTAAAGATGATCACCGTCAGATCGCTGCGCCCGCCATAAGCGCTGAGCAGTGGGCGCAGCGCCGTCACGTAATCCGTGCGGGTCGGGATGTCATAGCCCTTGTCGCGTCCAAAGCGCGCAAAGACTTCCCCTGAATGGTTGCGTGCCGAACCGGGATGGATTTGCAGAACCAGCCCGTCCTCAAGGCTCATCCGCGCCATTTCGGTCAGCATATGGCCGCGGAAACAGTCTGCTTCATCTGCGCTGCATTTGCCTTGCAGGGCCTTGGCGAACAGCGCGGCTGCCTCGTCTTGTGGCAAGTCTTCGGTGCGGGCGGTGGCATGGCCGTGATCGCTGGCTGTTGCTCCGTATTCTTTGAAAAACGCCCGCCTCGTGCGGTGTGCAGCCAGGTAGCCCGTCCAGGTGGTTGCATCCTCGCCCGTCAATGCGCCCAGTTGGGCGACATTGTCGGCAAAGCCCGCGAATTCCGGATCCACAACAGCGTCCGGGCGATAGGTGGTCGTGACCCGGCCCGTCCAATCGCTGTCCTGAATCATCTTGTGCCAGCGCAAATCGTCCAGCGCGCTTTCAGTGGTCGCAATCGCTTCGATGTAAAACTGCTCAAACAGGGCACGGGGGCGAAAGGCTTCTTCGCTAAGGCGCGCGGCGATCTGGTCATAGATGGCGTCGGCATTGTGCTCGGCAAGCCTTTCGGTCACTCCAAACACCTCTTGGAATGCGTGGTCGATCCACAACCGCGACGGGGTGGCGCGAAAGAGGTGGTAGTGTTTGGCAAAGAGCCGCCAGATTTTGCGCGGATCCGTTTCGACCGGACCGCCATCAACGCGCGGCACGCCAAGATCCTCAAGCGCGACTCCCTGCGAATGCAGCATCCGGAACACATAGTGGTCCGGCGTCACAAACAGCTCTGCCGGGTTCGCAAAGGCGACGTTTTCGGCAAACCAGCGTGGATCCGTGTGCCCGTGCGGGCTGATGATCGGCAGATGTTTGATCTGGGCATAAAGGTCGCGCGCGATGGCGCGCGTGCCCGGGTCTGGCGGAAACAGCCGATCTTCGTCCAACAGCGCCATGATGTCCCCCTTTTTCGCGGAAACTGACAGGGAGTTGCGCGGGGTACAAGTCGGGCGTGGGGGTTGCCCACAAAAACAGTGCCACGCGCCATTGAGATTGGCGAGCTGGCGATCGCCGCTTATGTTCTGCAAGAGTTGATCGGAGCCCATCCCATGCCGCACATTTCCCGCCGCGATTTGATCGTTAGTGCCGCGGCCCTTTGCGCCAACCCTGCTTTTGCGCAGCCCCCCTCATGGGAGACCATCGTGGAACGCGCCCGCACGCTTGATCAATGCCACGCGATTGCGGTGCATTACGACAGTGTCGCTGTGGTTTCTGAACAGTTTCGCGGGCCCGCGCTCGGGCGTCTGGTTCCGATCAAATCCGTGTCCAAGACCATCGTCGCCGCGCTGACCGGGGCGGCCATTGATCGCGGTGAAATCCCATCCATGCAGGCCACACTGGCAGAAGTTGCACCCAATTTGATCCCGCGCGGCGCTGATCCGCGTGTCGGCACGATCACCGTCGAAAACCTTGTCACCATGCAAGCGGGGCTCGAGCGGACATCTGGTGCCAATTACGGTGGCTGGGTCAGCAGCAACGATTGGGTGGCAAACGCATTGTCGCGCCCCTTTGTTGCCGAACCGGGCGCGCGGATGCTCTATTCCACGGGGTCGTTTCATGTGCTTGGTGCGGTTCTGTCTGAAGTGTCGGGCGACACCTTGCTGGGCCTTGCCCGCCAACGCCTTGGCCGCCCCTTGGGCATCGAAATCCCAGCGTGGACGCGCGATCCGCAAGGGCGCTATCTGGGCGGTAACGAAATGGCGCTAAGCCTGCCGGGCATGGTGCGTTTTGGCGAGATGTACCGGCAAGGCGGGATGTGGGAGGGCACACAGGTGCTAAACCGAACGTGGGTCGCCCAATCTTTGCGGCCTGTGACGCGGTCGCCGTTTTCGGGCCTCGCTTATGGATATGGTTGGTTTTTGGGGCGTTCGGGGGGCACGGAATACGGGCTTGCGCGGGGCTATGGGGGACAGATCATCTGTATCTCACCCGACCTAGGGCTGACCGTGGCCATCACCTCGGACCCAACCCGACCCGCACGCAGCGCGGGGTATTTCGGCGACCTCAAAGCGCTGATCGAGGGCGCAATTTTACCTGTCGCGCGCCAAGAACGAACGTAGCGTCGTGCCTGCGAATTGATCAACTGGGACGGGTTGGGCAAGTCAGTCTGGTCGAAATCCTTGCCCCAACGCTGGATTGAGCCCAGACTTGACCTCATGCTGATCCGTCTGTTGCTGTTTTTGCTGCTTTCCACACCACTGCTTGCTCAGTCGCAACGCGAGGCGGGCTTGGAGCTGGTGCTGCTTGCGGATGCCTCTGGGTCAATTGATCCCGACGAACTGGCGTTCCAGCGGCAAGGCTACGCGCTGGCCATCACCGACCCGGCAGTGGTCGCAGCCATTCAGAATTCGATCTACGGCAATGTGGCCGTGACCTATGTGGAGTGGGCCAGCAACAAAGCCGTTGTGGTGCCGTGGATGATCGTGGACGGGCCGGACACGGCCGAGGATTTCGCCACCGCGCTCATTGGCCCACCGCGTCAGGCCTATGGCAGCAACGCCATAGGTGGCGCCCTTTTGGACGCCAAACGGTTGATCGAACAGAATGACATCTTTGCCCCGCGCGCGGTCATCGATTTTTCCGGCGACAGCATCCGCAACTCCTCCGGCCCAGGCATCGCGCAAGCCCGGGCAGAAGTGCTTGCCGCAGGGATCACAATCAATGCTCTGCCAATCCTGCGCCCTGAGGATGGCAGGCGGGCAGGGGCCAATCTGGAAGAGGAATATGCCACCCGGATTATCGGTGGCCCCGGCGCGTTCATGGTCACCGCCGAAGGGCGCACCAGTTTCGCAGAAACCGTGCGCCGAAAATTGGTGCTGGAGATTTCAGGACTGACGCCTGACACCTATCGGACAGCGTTGAGCGACAAGGCCCAAGCATCGTCCCCGTAAACGCGGTTATCGCTCGGCCAATTCCGGGTGCAGATACGCCTGCGGATAAGGCATAGGAGCAATCGGCCCTTTGGGCACCACGTTGTTCCAAGATCGCCCGAAGTACCCCTGTTTGCAGTGAAGAAGCGATCCGCTTTCTGCCACGCCGGGCAACGCATAAACCCGACACAGCCAGCGCCACAGGTTGGGATAATCTAGGATGCGCGCCCCGTTCAGTTTCATCCTGATGTAATAGATCGGGTCATGACGATAGAGCGTTGGAAACAGACGTAAATCAGCTTCGGTAAATGTCTCTCCCGTCAAGAATGACCTCCCGTCCCTCAGTCGGTTTTCCAATTGCGACAGCATCTCAAAATAGGTGTCAAAGGCGGTGTCGTAGACATCCTGGTTGCCTGAGAAACCTGCCTTGTAAGACCCGTTGTTAATGGCCACATAGATCGCCGCATTCAGGGCATCAATGTCCCTGCGCAAGTCCTCATGCGCGGGCCCCAATGGATACAACGCAGGCAGGCTGTCATCACTGAGAGTGCTGCCAAGCCCGCGCGCTTGAGCCCCCAACATCCGCACAATTTCTGCGCTCTCATTGGAAACGATTGTCTGTGTCTTCTTGTCGTAGAGCACCGGAACCGAGCGTTCTTCCGACCCTTCGGCGGCATAGATATCGCGTACCAACCTCCGTGCGTGGCCCGTGGCTGTTTCAAACGTGCATTCGGGCAATGGCGCTCCGGTCGCACTGGCCAGACGGTCAGGCGCAAACTCCCACAGGTTGGGGCCTGCCGGATCATCTTCGCCGGTCCGGTTGGGAAAGGCGACGTCCAGTGTGATGCTGTCTTGCAGCCCCAGAACATTGCGCGCCAGAGTCACGCGGTGGCACCACGGACAATTCAGCGCCACATGCAGGTGATAACGGCCGGGTTCCGCAGGGTAGGTCGCATTTTCTCCGATTACATCGCGAAAGCCACTGACGCCGCGTACAAATTCGCCTTGCGCGCGCCGGTCGGCGGCATCGCTTTGATCTTCTTCTTTGGAGGTATCGATCGGCATTGGGGTACTCTCAGGCGTAAGACCCCTAAGGAGTAAACCCGATCACAATTCCTTCCCAGCCCGCATTTCCGCCAGTCGGATGTGCATATTGGCACCAATCTGCGCGATAGGAGACGGGGGCAGGCGCGACGGAGCGTCGGCGGCGAGAGCTCTTTCGAGCGCGGGCGAGGTGATGCCCAACGACAGATCAGCCGCCAACCCACCGGCAAGCGTGCCCTTTGCCGTGCCCAGACCGTTCTGGCAGCAGGCCGAATAAAGCCCAACGTCCAGCTCACCGATCACTTGCACGCCGTTTCGGCTCAGGCACAATCGCCCGCCCCAGCGATGCTCCATGTCGACCCCTTTCAACTGCGGGAAACGGGCCGCAAAGGCCCGGTCGTGATCTTGGGCGACGCGCGCGATGCGGCGCCCATCCACCTCCATCTTCGGATCAAAGGTGAATCGGTTGCGTATCACGATCCTGTCCCCACCCGTGCCAGAAATGCGGCGCACCGTGGTGCCCATGGGGTCGGCAGGGGTCAGGCCCCAAATGCGGCGGCCACCCAGCCGTGCGATCTCATCCTCGCTCAACGCGCGGGTCATGGAGGCATAGGTAAACACATGCATCAACTGCCCCTGCATATAGCCAAAGCTGTTGAGATGCCCGTTCACGGCCATGATCACGCGAGGTGCAATCACTTGCCCTTTGGGGGTGCGGGCCACCCAGTCTCCTTTGCGCTCAAGCGAAATGACGGGGCTGTTTTCATGGATCGTCACCCGGTTCGAGGCAAGGCCCGCCGCCACACCGCGCACGAACATGGCCGGTTGGATCATGGCCGAGCCGGGCGTGAACAAACCGCTTTGGTAGAACTGTGTGCCGGTGATGTCCTGCATCTGTTGGCTGTCCAGCAATTCAAACGGCTCGTCCATCGCGCTCAGATGCTTGGCAAAATCCGTATTGTGCACGGCCCCTTTGGCGGTGGCCGCACCGTTTATTTTGCCGGACAGCGTGAACGCCTCATTGCTCAGCCCGTACTCTTGGGCCATGGCGGCCGCGTGCGCGATGCCTTGCCGGTTGTCCTTGGTTTGCGCAATGTCGCCTTCCAGTGCCCCGCCATAGTCGTCCGAGGTCAGATCATGGGGGAGGTCGATCATAAAGCCCGAGTTGCGCCCAGCTGGCCCATCGCCAACCCGCACCGCATCCAGCACGACAATGCGTGCTCCCGGCGCCTCTTTGGACAGTCGGTGCGCGGCGGCCAATCCGGCATAGCCTGCGCCAATCACCAGCCAGTCGGCTGTGATCGACGCTTCCAGGCGGTTTGCAGGTGCTGGGTCTTCCAGTAGTCGGTTCCAAGCCGCTGGGCCTGGGTCGCGGGGTAGGCGGCGTACCCTCATGGGTTCACATCCAGAGGAAGTGACATATGCAGATGCGGACCAATTCCATGGGCTCTGTCCAAATGCGGTACGCGGGTTTCGATCTCAACTTCGAAACCTTTATGACGATAAAAATCGACCGCCGCATTGTCCGCTGACACATCCAGAGAGATGTGCGTGCAGCCGGAATCGCGAGCGCGCTCTTCGGCCGTTTTCAGCAGGTGCGATGCAATACCTTGCCCTTGCGCAGACGCTGCAGTTGACAGTTCCAGAATGTAATATGCGCCCGTGCGCGGGACGGGGAATAGACGATCCATCCACTCCAGCGCGTCGTTCAGGTGTGCCGCATCTGCTTGCGCAAGGTTCTGTGTTTGCAGATCCTGTGCGGCCTCAAAGTTCGGCCCATACTCATCCCATTTATGTCCAACGAGCAGGCCTATGACGGACGCCCCATCCATGACAGTGAAGGCTTGTCTATGGCTGAGAAGGCCGCGTGTCGCTGGCCATTCGGCGCGCAAGATGTTTAGCAGCACGTCGCGCGTGCGAAACATGAACGCGTTTAGTTTTGGATCGGTGTTCCATAGCAAGTCAGCCAGTCGTTCTGGTGCGATACTGGCGTCTGCGGGTTCGACTGAATGCACCACGCTCAATGCTCCTGATTAAGGGCATCTGCGGCGGGAATTTCGCGCTCGCGTCGCGCAATGTAGTCCAGCAACGCTTCATTCACGCCTTCGTCCAGCTTGGGTTCTTCATACTCGTTCAGCATCGCGCGTGCTTGTATCAAAGCGCGTTCGGTGATCTCGATCGCGCCTTCGGCCTGCCATTGCTCGATTGAGTTATTGTCAAACATTTCAGGCATGAAGAAGGCTTTTTGAAAGTGCTCAAGCGTGTGGGGGTGCCCCAGATAATGACCGCCGGGACCGACATCGGGCACAGCCGCGATAGCGTCATCAAAATCGTCCCAGTTGATCCCTTGCGCCATACGGTAAGCCATAGCGCACATCTCTGCATCCACGATGAACTTCGCCGTGGAACAATGCATGCCCGCCTCGTTCCAGCCCGCCGAGTGCCAGATATAGTTCGCACCCGCCATCATGACCGCATTGAGCGTCATTGCGGATTCGTAACCGGCTTGTGCGTCAAACGTCTTGGCCCCGCCCAGCGTGTTCGATGTGCGCCACGGCACACCGTAATGCCGCGCCATCTGCCCGATCATGAAGTTCATGAGGCTGATTTCCGGCGTGCCAGCCATCGGCGCGCCCGACTTCATCGATACCGTCGACAGGTAGTGACCGTAGATCGCGGGGCACCCTTTGCGAATGACCTGAGTGTAGGCCAGCGCGCTCAGTGCCTCTGCGTTGAGCTGCGCAACCGTGGCCGGGGTCGAGGCCGGTGTATTCGCGCCGCCCAAGACGAACGGGGAACACAGCACTGGCTGATTGCGTCGGCAAAACGCGCGCATCGCGCCTAGCATGGTTTCGTCCCAGACCAGTGGCGAGTTGCCGTTGCAGTTGCCGGTGATGACGGGGTGGGTTTCAAGAAACTCCTCGCCAAACAGGATCGCGGCCATGTCCAGCACGTCCTCGGCATTTTTGGGCGAGGTTGTCATGCCCATGAATGTCTTGTCGGAGTGTTTCATGGAGGAATAGGTGATGCGCAGATGCCGCTGGCTGATCGGGTGATCGTAGGGTTCCACGATGTGATGTGCGGACGAGTGCATCGCAGGCAGCATGTGGCTGAGCTTGTGGAAGTTTGCCAGATCATCGAGCGTCGGGTTGCGCCGCAAATCATCCAGATCTCGCAGATATGGGGCGCCAGTCATGGGCACAAAGATGCTGTGATCCGCGCCAAAGGGCAGATTATTGGCCGGATTGCGGGCGTGATAGGTGAAAGTTTCGGGGATGGTCGCGATCAATTCAAGCACCATTGCGCGGTCTAGATAGACGGTTTCACCTACCACCTTGGCGCCGGCGCGCGTCCAGTCCTCAAGCGCGATGGGGTCGCGAAACACAACACCGACGTTTTCGAGGATGTCCATCGATGCCGCATCGATCTTTTCCACCTGTTCCGGGCTCATCGGCTCGGTCAACGGCAGTTTGCATTTTAGTGCGGGCAGCATCGTGATGTCGCGGGTTTGCCGTGTGGCTTTGCGCGCGCCGCGTCCGCGGCGGACTGTTCCCACAGCATCTACGCTCATGTCGCGCCTCCAAGGCGATCACCAATGGCCGATAGAGTGTCGCGCAAAGTTGAATGCGCGCCGCCGTCTCTTAGCCCTTGGGTCATTTGCAGGCTAATCGTGCCTTCGGTGGCCAGTGCGTCGCGCTCCTGGCCCAGTTGTCCGGCATTTCCGTCCGGCAGGGCGGCCAGAAAACCAGTGAGCACCTGCCGCGTGTATCGCAACGCATTGTCAGGATCGCCGGTGTGGTCGGTCAGCCAACGGCCGCCTGTGTCCAGCAGGTCCAGCATTCCGGGTACCATGGCGCAAATTGCGAAATGCATATTGAACGCGTGTTCTTCCGCCACCTCGATCACCGGGTTTTCAGGGGCAAACAGGGTTTTCAGAAGGCGAGCATCCGGGCAAGCCGGAAGCGGGCAACCGCCATGTTCAAGATATCCCAGCGGTATTGTCATCGTCAGATCGGTCGCAGGCGCGCACAGCTCCGCAAGCGCTGCCAGTGAGATGCCAGCCATCACCGAGACGACCTGATGGTCGCCGCGAAAAAACAGTGGCTGAATGATGTCGCTGGCCACGTGCGGACGCACGCACAAAAATATGATGTCACTCCGATCCAGCACCTCCTGATTTGCGGCGATTGACACGGCGTGGGAGGCCTTGAGGGCTTGGGCGGTCTTTGCGTTGCGTTCGGACACGGTTATTTCGTGCCCACGCTGGGCCAGAAAGCGTACCATCGGGGCTGCGATGTGGCCTGTGCCGATAAACCCGATGCGGCTCATGTCACGTTGTCCCCGTCGCGTGGATCGGTCAGGTCAATCCAGATGGTTTTTACTTCAGTGTACTGGTCATGGGCGTGTACGCCGTTGTCGCGCCCGCCAAATCCGGATTGCTTGTAGCCGCCAAATGGTGTGGCGATGTTGCCCTCGCCGTAGCAGTTGACGGTGACTGTGCCCGCCCGGATGTCACGCGCGGCGCGAATGGCATTGCGCCCATTGGCCGAAAAAACGGACGCCGCAAGCCCGTAGGCTGTGTCATTGGCCACCGCGACTGCCTCTTCGTTGCTGGCTACTTCAATGACAGACAGAACCGGGCCAAAGATTTCTTCGCGGGCCTTGGGATCGTCCTTGCTCACCTCAAAGATGACGGGCGCGACATAGGGCCCATCGCCATTGTCATTGAGGTATCCGCGCACTTTGGCACAGTGACCGGCATCAATCAGTGCGCCGATGTGGTGGCCCGGGTCTAGGGGGTCGCCCACTTTCCATTCACGTAAACGCGCTTCGATCCGCTCCATCAATGCTGGTTTGACCGACTTGTGGACGATCAGCCGGGATGCGGCAGAGCAGTTTTGCCCAGCATTCCAGAACGCCGCATTTACCACGTGTTCGGCGACGTGATCGAGGTTTTCGGCGTCATCAAACACCACCGCAGGGTTCTTGCCGCCGCATTCCAGAACCACCTTTTTCAGATTGCTGTCAGCGGCATAGTGCAGGAATCGGCGGCCCGTGTCGGTCGAGCCGGTAAAGCTGACCATGTCCACGTCCATATGCCGCCCCAAAGGCTCGCCCACGCTTGGGCCATCTCCGGGCAGGACCTGCAACACGCCGCGCGGCACGCCAGCCTCATGGGCCAGTTCCGCAACGCGCAGGGCTGTCAGGCTCGTTTGTTCGGCGGGTTTCACAATGACGGAACAGCCCGCGGCCAGAGCTGGTCCGATCTTCCATGCCAGCATCATAAGGGGGAAGTTCCATGGCAGCACAGCGGCCACCACGCCAACCGGCTCGCGTAGGATCATCGCCATCGCGCCATCGCCCGTGGGCGCGGTCTGGTCATATATCTTGTCGATCGCCTCGGCGTGCCATTTGATGCAGTGCAGCGTTTCGGGCAAGTCGATTGTCTCGCAGTCGAGGATCGGTTTGCCGGACTCCACGCTTTCCATCACTGCCAATTCGCGGCGGTTGCGCGTCATAAGCTTGCACAATCGGATCAGCACGTCTTTGCGCGCCTCTGGGTCCAGTTTGGACCAGTGACCCTGATCAAACGCCTCGCGGGCCTTGGTTACCGCCAGATCGACGTCTTCGGCATTGGCCGTCGAAATCTGCGCAATCTCCTCACCGGTTGCGGGGTTTACGGTGGCCATCATCGGCCCGTGGCCGCGTTGGTACTTGCCATCGATGAACGGGCTGCGCGGCGGGTCCAATGCGTCGGCCAAAGCGACATATTCGGCATGGGTCAAAAGGTCGGTCATTGGGCGTCCCCCGTAATGTGCGCGATGGCGGTGTTCATGGTTGCGATCACTTCGGCCAGTGCGCGCTTGTCGTCTTTGTTGAGCGGTTGCAGGGGTTTACGCGGCGGTCCTGCATCAATCCCGCGCAATGTCAGGCCGTATTTGATGCATTGGACGAACTTGCCGCCCTGTTCGAGAACCCGCATCAGAGGCAGCATCGCGGACATAATCGCGCGGCCCTTCGTAAAGTCGCCTTCGACCGCGCAGGCCTGATAAAGCGCGATGTGGGCCTCGGGCGCAAAGTTGGATCCCGCACAGACCCAACTGCGCGCGCCCCAGGCAAAAAACTCAAGCGCTTGGTCGTCCATCCCGCAGGACAGAGCGATATGCGGGTAATCGCGAGCGAGCATGTGCAGGCGGTTGATGTCGCCCGAGCTTTCCTTGATCGCACAAAAGTTGGGCGAGCGACCAACCCTGTCCAGCGTTTCCTCGTCCATGTCCACGGACATCCGTCCGGGATAGTTGTAAAGCATCACAGGCAGGTTCGCTGCCCGGTCGATGGCCAGCGCGTGCAACGCAATCTCGCGCCCCGTGGGGTAGGCGTAAGGGGGCGTGGCGACCAGCAGAGCGTCGGCCCCTGCGGCTTTGGCGGCTTTGGCAAACATCACCGAATCCTCGGTGCGGATCGCGCCAGTGCCAACGATCATTGGCACTCGGCCTGCAATCAGGCCTGCGGCCCGGGTCATCATGTCCAGCCGTTCTTCGGTCGTCTGGGCGTAGTATTCGCCCGTGGATCCGGCCACGACGATCCCGGCGACACCGGCGTCGATCAGCAGATCGACAGTCTGGGCCAGTGCTGCCTCATTCAGCGTGAAATCGTCGTGATAGGGGGTCACGAGTGGGGTGTAGATGCCTTCAAATTGCATTTTCGCGGTCCTTGAGGGGGATCACATCCACAGGCAGTGGATTGGGGCGCACGAAACGCTCCATCCGGTCGCGGCTGAGGTCCCAGTGTTGGATGGTAAGGTCGATGGCCAATGCGCCTTCGCCGGCCTCGATGGCGGCGATCATGGCATCGTGTTGTTCCACGGCCTTGAGAACGAGCATCGTTTCAGATGGGGAGGCAGGGCGGTAGAACGTTTGGCTGAGCCTTGTGTGATCGATCAACAGACGGTCAAGGGCAGCCACCAGATAGGCGTTGTGGGCCATATGCCCGATGGTGGCGTGAAATTTGTGATTGGCGAGGGCTGCGTCGTCTGGTTTGCCGCCCTTTGTTGCCTTGGTGAAATCAACCTGCGCGATCTTGAGCGCGTCAAGTTGCGCACTGGTTCGGTTCTCGCAGGCCAGTCGCGCGATGTTGGCATAGACCATGGGTGCGGTCTGAAAGAACGTGCGCAACACGGCGATGTCCATGGACGCCACCTTGGCCCCGCGGTTTTGCGACATCACCACGTATCCTTCGCCCTGAAGCCGTTGCAGCACTTCGCGCAGTGGTGTGCGGGACATGCCATAGCGTTCGGCCAAGCCAACTTCGTCTAGATCATGCCCCGGCTGCAGATCCGTGGACAGGATCCGGCGGCGCATATCTGCAAGGCAGTCGTCTTTGGAGAATCGTGTCATGGCAGCCCTTTGGAATTGCATACATAAAGTATACAAAAATTTTCAGGCGCAAGAAAAATCTTGATTTAGCGAGAGCGGCAAGTGCTCAGCGCATTACAAAAGGGTTCGCCATCGGGCTATCAGAGGTGTTGATCCAAGTGGTTTTTGTGCGGGTGTAGTCGTGGATCGCGTCCAACCCCGCCTCGCGCCCATAGCCCGACTGATTGTATCCCCCAAACGGTGCGATAGGCGAAATGGCTCGGTAGGTGTTCACCCAGCAAATCCCTGCCTTCAGCCGCGCCGACACCCGATGCGCGCGCGCAAGGTTCTGCGTGAATACGCCCGAGCCAAGGCCAAATGGTGTGTCGTTGGCCAGTGCGATGGCCTCTTCTTCGGTATCAAAGGGGATCAGGGACATCACGGGGCCGAACATCTCAACATGCAGGGTTTCGGTTTCTGGCCCTGCGCATTCCACGAGGGTGGGGGCCATGTAGTTCCCCGCGCGATCCAGCGGCGCGCCGCCCATATGGATCGTAGCACCTTGGGCCGTTGCCTTGCCCAGCGTGTCTTCGATCCGCGCGACCTGAGCGTGGGTGCAAAGTGGGCCGACATGTGTCGCCTGTTCCAACGGATCACCGACGACAATGCCTTTGGCTTTATCCGTGATACGGGCGATCAGGTCTTCGAGGACGGGGCGATGCACCAACCCGCGCGACCCGGCAACACAGCTTTGTCCGGATGCGCCGAAATTACCTGCGATCAGCCCATTCGCGGCCCCGTCGAGGTCAGCATCTTCAAACACAACGATCGGGGATTTCCCCCCCAGCTCCAGCGATGTCACTGCAAAATTTTCGGCCGAGTTTCGCACCACATGGCGCGCCGTGTCAGGCCCGCCAGTGAATGCGATGCGGTCGACGTCCCGATGCCGGGTCAATGGGATCGCACAGTTCTCGGCATCGCCTGTGATCACTGACACCACGCCCGGCGGAAAGCCTGCCGCCTCGATCAGGCGCGCGAATTCCAGCATAGGGGCAGGGGCCACTTCTGACGCCTTCAACACGACGGCACATCCTGCCGCGAGCGCAGGCCCGAGCTTGGTCGCCGTCAGGAACATCTGCGCGTTCCACGGCACGATGGCCACGACAACGCCAATGGGCTCGCGGCGGGTGAACACGTGCATGTCCGGTTTGTCGATGGGCAGCACCGCACCTTCGATCTTGTCGGCCAGCCCCGCATAGTAGCGGTAGTAATCCCCAACATATGCAGTTTGCGATGACGTTTCGGCCAGCAATTTGCCACTGTCCGTTGTTTCTATTGCCCCAAGGTCTTGTGCGTTCTGCTCAATCAGATCGGCCAATCGATAAAGCAGCTTGCCGCGTGCGGTCTGGGTCATGTCCCGCCAGGCGGGATCGTCCAGTGCTCGGGCTGCTGAGGCCACTGCTCGATCCACATCTGCGGCAGACGCACAGGCAAAGGTTGCCCAGTCTTGCCCCGTGGCGGGGTTCTGCGTGGCCATCACCTGACCTGCGCTGCCTTCACAGAACGCGCCATCAATGAACAGTTGGTAGTGGGGCAGGTCAGTCATTTCAGATCCTCAAGCAAAGGCGGGCATTACGTCATCGATAAAGCGTGCAAGGGACGCGCGTTTGCGTTCAAAGTCCATGCCGCTATCGATCCAGAATGAATATTCATCATAGCCAAGGTCCTCATAGCGCTTGATCTGGTCAATGACTTCCTGCGCCGTGCCGATGGTCAGATCGCGGTGCATATTCTCAGGTGACATCATTTTGTTGGCCGCCAGCTCTTCCTCGGACAAGGTTTCGATCAGGCCTTGGTTCACGGGCTTTTTGTTCTGAAACCATGCCCCGAAATAGCAGTAAAAGCGCGACAGTTGCTGAGCGGCAAGGCTCACGTCGTCACTATCCGATCCCACATAGGTGTGGTGCAACAGCATGATTTTGGGCCGTGGGCCGGAATAGGCAGCGCAGGCGTCATTGAACTTGCCCATCAAGCTTTCGATCTCTTCGATGCCCTGCCAAAGCGGGGTCACCTGAATGTTGAACCCGTTTTCGACGCCAAAGCTGTGGCTGTTGGGATCACGCGCCGCGATCCAGATTGGGGGGCCATCGTCCTGAACGGGTTTGGGTGCTGCGGTGGTCGCGGGAAAAGCGTAAAACTCGCCCTCATGGGCGCAATCCCCCGCCCATAGCTGACGCAACAAAGGCGTGGTTTCACGCATGCGCTGTCCGGCTTCCCACGCGTCCATCTCTGGCATAAGCCGCTCATACTCATAGGAATACGCACCGCGGGCGATCCCCAATTCAATCCGTCCATCGGTGATCAGGTCCGCCGCTGCCGCTTCGCCAGCCAATTTGATGGGATGCCAAAACGGCGCAACAATGGTGCCCGTCCCAAGACGCACATTCTTGGTGTGGTTGGCCAGATCCACAAGGCTCAGGAACGGGTTGGGGGTTATGGTGAACTCCATCCCGTGATGCTCGCCTGTCCAGACCGCACGCATACCTCCATCGTCTGCCATTTGCGCAAGACTGATCAGCTCCTGACGCAAATCCTTGTGATCCTGACCGGGGGTCAACCGTTCCATATGGGCAAAAAGGGAAAATTCCATTGTTTACATCCTGTCAGTGGGGGCATGTACGGCACCGCGTTCGGTGTCGCCAAAATAGAGACCAAAGTTGCGGCTGCGTGCCTCGTTCGCAAAGCGCAGCATCATGGTTTTCAAGGCGGGGCTGGCAAACGTCTGTGCAGGCAAATCATCAATAGGCACGGCCAGTACGTCCTCGTGCGGTTGCACCTGATGGCCCTCAGCAAGGAAATAGCTGTGATGCGTGCGCCCTCCGGTCTCGTCAAACACGGAATAGGCATGCCCCAATGTTGCTGATACGCCCATCGCCGCCAACGTATCGCGCAAGTGGCCCAGCAACGCGCCGCGATCCGAATGTGTGCAAGATAGTGGCGCAAGACCTCGCTCTGTGCGTTGCAGCAGCACCGTCCCGCCATCCTGAACAATTGCTCCTGCAATCGTCAGCCCGTCGACGTGATCAAGAGCGGCGCGTTCGGTGCCAAGGCTGAAAAACCGACCCGAGACATAGCCAAGACCCGCAGCGCTCTCGTGTTCAAAGGCCTCAACTTTTCCAAACAGGACGCAGTGATCGCCCGCCTCAACCCGGTGGTGCAGGGTGCAGGAAAACTGCGCAATTGCGCCCCTGACCACCGGAACGCCATGTACGTCATCATCGCATTGCACCTGCGCAAAGCGATCAGCCTTGGAACTGGCAAAGACGGTTGCAATGTCTTCTTGCCCCTCGGCCAGCACGCTCACGGCGAAATGGGTGCAACTGGCAAAGGTCTCGTAACTCGACAGGAACTTTCCCGGACACACCAGCAGTAGCGGCGGATCAAGTGAGACAGAGGTGAACGAATTGGCGGTAAACCCCACGGCCACCCCATCCGTACGCCGTGCGGTGACAACTGTTACGCCCGTCATATAGGCGCCAAAAGCATCGCGCAGAACGCGTGGGTCAGGGGCGTTCATCGCATACACTCCTTCGCAAAGGAGGCGATCCGCACGGTGACGTCGGCGGCATGTGTCATCGGCATCATATGCGCGGCATCGTCGATCACGGCACACTGACCATTTGGCACCAGTCCGGCCATTGCGCGCGACATTGCGGGGGTTGAGTTTGGCTCTTGTCCGCCGGTCATGAAAAGGGCCGGGCAGTTGATAGCCTGTAACCCGGCTTCGGTCGGACCGTCAGAATGAGCAAAGACTGTGTATGCGGCCTTGTATCCCGCCGGGTCGACGCTGCGCAGCCAGTCCGCACAGGCGGCTCGTTCCGGGCTTGGGATGTCGCCAAACCACCGCTCAAGCGGGGCAGTCGGATCCGCGACGGAGGATCCATCAAGGCTTGCGGCCCGCGCGATCACCGCGTCGCGTGCGGACAGCTCGCGCCGGAAAATTGCATTGAGTGCTGCGACGCCCATGACCTGCTCGGGATATGTGATCGCCAGATCAAGGGCTACCATTGCCCCAAAGGAGTGCCCGACAACCACGCAAGGTTCCTCAAGGCATGTGGCAACGGCTTTTGTGTAGTCCGATAGGCTTGGCCCCGCGGGCAAGGCGGCACTGTCCCCATGTCCGGGCATGTCGATGGCAACCACTCGAAAATCTTTGGACAGCGCGTCAATCTGTGCGCCCCATGCCTCGGCTCGCAGGCCGACGCCGTGGATCAAAACAAGTGTTGGTCCGCCTCCTGCGACAATCGCGGAGAGGGGGCCAACCTCAGACCGCTGCCGGGTTGTCCAGGTCATGGCCCAAATCCTTGAGGTCCTGATACCGGTCGCCAATACGGTGATGGGGCCGCCCGCCAGTGGCCGCACCGAGAACCACGACAATCTCGTCATCACGCGGGGCGTCGGGAATGGAAAACTGTATGGTCAGATAATGCGATCGACGCCCCGCATCGTTCTTGTCCATCAGGGGCACCATGATCGGCGCGTTTGCCCCGCCGCGTGTATTGGTGAAAGCGAGATAGGATTTCGCGCCTACGGCTTCGCGGTAGTGATTGCCAAACCGCAGCGTGTGGATCAGGCCTGAGGCGTGCTCAATCTCTCCGTTCAGGCCGACGACTGCGGCTTTGCCATAGGCTTCGATCGCATCGCCAGACCCAGCCAGTGCGATCATGCGTTCTGTCATCATTTCACCCAAGACTGGCCCGTAGGCCTGAATTTCAGGTTTCAGATCATCGATATAACGCCCGGCCCACGGGTTGCGGACAACGGCGGCCAGCGCAAACATGCGCCATGGGCGGTCTGCGGGGCGAAAGCCCTCGATCAACACCTCTTCGTCATAGGTGACCAGTTTTCTGATTTCGGGCTGCATGGGCGCATCTTTCTTTGGTTGGCCCAATATTCGTTTGCAGCCATGGATTTGACAAACGCAGGATTCGCGGGTCAAGCTATAAGTTCTGCTAATGGCTGCGTTGTGTATGGCGAAATCTCTTCCTCCACTGACATGGTTCCGCGCCTTTGAGGCCGCGGCGCGGCAGCTGAGTTTTACGGCCGCGGCGCAGGAGCTTGGCATGACCCAATCGGCGGTGTCGCAGCACGTCAAAGCGTTGGAAACGCGCCTTGGCGTGACTCTATTCCTGCGTCGTGCGCGCGGTCTGTCGTTGACGGATGAGGGGCGCACGTTGCTGCCGCAAGTCGGCAGCGCACTCGAAACTCTGGCCGACGCCGCACGCGGGTTCGAGGCAGGGCCGACCAAAAACCTGCTGACAATCGCCAGTTCAGTGAGCGTGGCGGAGTGGGTGATCGCGCCGCATTTGGCCGAATTCAAAGCCCGCATGCCTGACCTGCGCCTGCGCTTTGTCGGCACCATCTGGCCGGATGACTACAATACGGTGCGTGCCGATGTCGAAATTCCCTTTGGATCGCGCAGCCAGGTCGGGCGCGCGGGAATAATGCTGGAGCCGGGTGGCCTGATCGCGTTGAAGGCCCCGGGGTTGCGGGGGTCGCTTGAGGGCTTGCCGCTGATAGAATCTGTTGGCACGTCGGATGGCTGGAGCAAGTGGCGCGAGGTGGTCGGGCCCGTCCTGCAACCCGAGATTTTTGTAGATTCATACGGCGCCGCATTGCACATGGCAGCGCAGGGCAATGGCGTCGCACTTGTAAGCGCATTGCTGGCACAAAATGCACTGAGTTCGGGCCAACTGGTTCGAGCAAACCCCGCGAGCCTTCAGAGCACTGAGGGGTATTTCCTGCGCATCACTCCTGATGTGCCGGGGGCCGAGGCGTTTCGCGACTGGCTTCTTGAACGGCTCGCCGACGCGCCGGATATCGGCTCCGGGCAAGGATAAGGTGGCGCAGGCCAACACCGCATGCCAGAAATCCGTGCATTTGACCGCGTCAAACGCTTTTGACGGCACCGTATTCTGGCGATCAGGGCGTCTGTCTCAAATTCCCGTTGTCATCTTTCCAAAGGCATCACTACGCTTTGACACGTCGTCTGTTCGGAAAGGAAAACGAGGACTGTCTGACGTCAGCGCTTATGGGTCCAAATAGGGCAAATTGCTAAGAGAGTGTTCTTGGCTCATCGTAACCACCGAGGAGTGGAAGATGAGACAGACCAATGGAACACGCAAAAGCTCAGGCGAGAAGATCGTCAAAGACATCAAACGAGCGACCCGCAAGCATTACTCGTCCGAAGAGAAGATCAGGATCGTCCTGGACGGTCTGAGGGGCGAGGACAGCATAGCTGAGCTG
>NZ_FRFA01000036.1 GCF_900143535.1 Tateyamaria sp. Alg231-49
GACAAGGGGTAGGTTCGACGTCCTCCGGGACGGAGGCAGATCGAGCCAGCCAACCGGCTGAGGTGGGCAACTCCCAACCTCGTGAGTGACATTTTGGCAGATCAGTCCCGTACGCCATCAGGAGGCAGGATAATCCCTGACCTCGTAGAGAACCACGGACCCGGAAGACACAGAACCTAACACACTTGACTTAACCACAGACAGAGAACTGGTTCAGGGGTTTGCCGACTTTCGCCGCAACCCGGATGAACTGGAAAGACGCGGACTTTGCGGTCATTTGGTACGCTTGACGCAATTGTTGAGGAACTTGATCTCCTGGAGTGAGCTGGCCACTTTGCCCCGAAGGCAAATAGAACCACAATCGCACACTCCATGTTCCCGAAACCAGACCTTCGCCGCGTTGCACAATTCCGTAGTTTGAGCCCAAAATGTCGAATTCTGCCAGGCGCACGAACATCTGCTTCAAAGAGATAGTGAATGGGCTTTTGCAAGATTGTATGTGGTTCAACAATTTGTTGTCTTTCGTGCTTTAGGCGTTACAAATTTTTAGTGCGCGAGATGCCAAATCAGGGATTTCCTGGTTGCGTATTTAAGAGCGCAGCAAACCGGGAGTTGTTTCATGAGTTGTTTTCGCAACCTGTCTTTGACCTTGGCAGTTCTTGCTGTACCGGTTCTGGCCGATACAGCAGCCGAAAGGAGCGGCGAGACAGCTTTCCATGATCCAGAAATTGAACATGCGCCCGGTGATGGTATTGTCCGCTTGTATGGTGCTGGCGGCCCCCACACAGCGTTCCGCAGTGTGGCAAAAGTTTGGACCGAACGGACTGGGACTGAAGTCAAAGTAGTCGCCGGCCCAGAGGCCGATTGGACTGCGGAAGCACAATCCCAAGCAGATATTCTATGGGGCACGTCCGAACAATCTATGACCGCTTTCCTGCTGACATATACAGCATTCGATCCAGATAATGTTGAGCCGATCTATATCCGTCCCACTATTATTGCGGTGGCCAAAGGAAATCCTTTGGGCATTGAGAGTTTTGAGGATTTACTTGGAGAGGGTGTTCGCATTGTCGTCACTGAGGGAGCGGGTGTCTACAACACATCCGGCACGGGCACTTGGGAGGATGTGGCCGGTCGTCTAGGGCGGCTGGAAGATATCGCAGGATTGCGCGCGAACATTCAATCTTTTGCCTTGGGGTCGGGTGCCGGATACGCTGAGATTTCTGAAGGACGCGCAGATGCCTGGATCACATGGCCAAACTGGCCATTGACCAAAGAGGACCTTGAAATGATTGAGCTTGCTCCCGAGCGAACGATTTGGCGCGATGTAAACATCGTTCTTTCGCCGCGGGCCGATCTGGAGGCGCAGGCATTTCTAGATTTTCTTGTGTCTGAGGAGGCTCAGGAAATCATGGCGACCGAGGGCTGGGAGCGCTGATTGAAATGCAAAACTTAATTGGAGGCATGGCAGCCAATCCAAGACCGAAAATTCAACTATAGCCAAATAATGGGTTGGTTCGACGTCCCGAAAGCTGGCATCAAATACCTATCGCTCAAAGGCAGCTCTACCTGTAGCAAGCGGTGGCTCACCTATACGAAAGAGTGAGTAGGATATCCATTTACCTGCCCCAATATCCATTTACCCGCCCCAAAACCTATTCCGAGAAGCTATGCCTTGGTTACTTCTGGGTGCGTGTTGTTAGTGTTTCGATTTTCTTGAGCGCGCATGCACTTTGTATCTCAAGAGGATAAAAATGGGTTTGAAATCTTTACTAGTTGCAGGTGCTATTGCCCTCGCTTCGACATCTTTGAGCGCGGTGCTTTTGCCCGCAAGTGGCGCGATGGCTGCCACGTTCGATCCAATTTACATCGAGAGTTCGGACAACCGTCCCGGTGCAACGGGGGACATTAGCGGTGAAAGCGATTTGGGTCTCATCGCTGCTGGATCCCATGTAGGTATTGCAGGTCGGATCGTGACGGCCGTGGATACGTGGGAATTCCAGACGGACACCAGATGGTTTATCCGTTTTGTTGATTTGCCAATCGATGACCAGCTGTATTTTGACAGTTCGAATATCACAGATCCTGTTGGAGGTTTCGCTGACAACGCTGACACAACGACTGCGATTTTCTCAATATTTGATGCGTCAGACAACTCGCTTCTTTTCTCTAACACAATTACTGCGGCAGCATTTGGTGCCGGCACACAGAGTGAAATCGACTATACTGGGACCGCTGGTAATTTCGTTCTTAAAATTGATGGCCAAAATGGTAGCCCTGGGGCTACCTACGACATAGGCATTTCAACGGTTCCGCTTCCGGCGGCAGCTTGGCTATTAATGTTTGGTGTGGGTGGCTTGGCAGCTGTGAAGCGTCGCAAAAAGAAAGCCTAGTGTGCCATCAAACATAACCTATTGGTAAAGGCGGTGTTAATACATCGCCTTTTTTTGCGCTGGCATGGCTGTGAGTGGCCAAGACTAACGTGCAAACTCAGCACGGGTATCAGGCGGCTTTGTCCGTAACCCGGTCGTAGGCTCTTCAATTTTCGCTGCGGTTACAACCAACGACCGCGTTTCTTGCTGCGGTGCAACTGATGGGTTGAGTCGATTTTGTTGCTGCACCTGCGAAGGAAACGATTTCAATCCTGCCGCTTTGGGCTCAGCGCCGTCATCTGACTCTTTTTATCGGATGACTGGATCGCGATGGATAGCGGCCCTTGCGATGATCGATTCCATTCACCCATTTAACGTGATTCATGTGCGACAGGAGGATTGTCCATGTCGCATCTGTTCTGGCTCGACCAAGAGCGTCTCAACCGCATCAAGCACATGTTCCCAAAGCCACGTGGTGTTGCTCGTGCTGACGACCGAAAGGTTCTCAGTGGCATCATCCATGTCATTCGCAATGGCTTGCGCTGGCGAGACGCTCCATCAGACTATGGGCCACATAAGACGCTTTACAATCGATGGGCGCGATGGTCCCAGATGGGCGTCTTTGCACGCATCCTGACCGAATTGGCCGCTCAAGGCGATGCAACAAGCACACTAATGATTGATGCGACCCACCTGAAGACCCATCGAACGGCCTCCAGCATGGGGCTTAAAAAAGGGGGCGTGGTCGCCTGATTGGCCGCACCAAGGGTGGGCTGAACTCGAAACTCCATGCCATTACCGATGCGGTGGGTCGTCCCATCAAACTATTTCTGACTGCAGGGAATGTCAGCGATTACATCGGCGCACGGGCGCTCTTACCCTCACTGCCTGCTGCCGATTGGATGCTGGCGGATCGCGGCTATGACGCCGATTGGTTCCGTGAGGGCTTGAAAGAAAAGAGCATCAAACCCTGCATCCCATCGCGGCTGAACCGCAAAGACGCCATCCAACATGACACCAAGATTTATCGAAGCCGTCACAAGATTGAGAACATGTTCGGACGGCTGAAGGATTGGCGCAGGGTCGCGACCCGCTACGACAGATGCCCTGTAATCTTCCTGTCTGCCATCGCCCTCGCGGCAGCGGTGTTGTTTTGGTTATGAGTCCAGAGCCTAGCAGTTGACGTAAATCAATGCAGAAAACGTATCGTCGGCTAATCTTGAAGGCCACCTCAAGGCTGAATGGGGTTCTACATTAGTGTTTTGATACGCTTTAGAAAAACACAGCGCTTGAAAGATGTCGGAGTGATTAGATTTATATGTGTGGTGGCAATTACTTCAATGCCCGGATCCGCGATGCGCTGCTAGACGAAGAGGTTTTCTACTTATTGCGCGAAGGCCAGCCCCAGTCAAAACACCCCGACTTTCAACATGGTTTGCAAACAGGCAACTGGATGAAAGAGAAGGGCCGAAGGTTGGCTGGGATTCAAAGGTTTTTGGCAAAACGTCCAAAGCTCTTCCTGCCGAATTGACTTAAATTTCTCTTAAGACACATGACACTTGAGTGGGGCTGGCAATAAGAACTTTGGGCTGTCAACCAAATGACGTAGTTTTGACGTATCTTGGTGATTTCAGGTAACCGGCTATTGGAGAAATAATGATGAAAAAAATTCTACTCACAATCGCACTTTTGGCAATGGCTGGCTCAGTACACGCGGAAATCCAGACGATTACTCTTCATTCATACAAACACTGGACGGTCGTATACAATTTCGACGAAAGCGATGGCTGGAATAATTGTTCGATGCAGATCAGAAATGATGGTCTATCGCTCAGTTTAACTGTGGACGGCAACGAAAATGCTAGACTCCATCTGTACGACGAAAAGGCGGACTACAGCAGTTGGACCGATGGAAACAAGTTCCAGCTACAGATCGACAACTACGGACGTTGGGACATGCCAGCCGATGGCTATGACCACTCACTCTTTGTTGATCTCGACTACATAGCTGACAAAGATAACGTCGATAGGCTTCTTTATGAAATCCGTCAGGGTCTGAGGCTGTCAATCCACGAGTACGGCGAAAAGGAAGAGTTCTATTGGTTTTCCTTACACGGATCAAAAGCGGCAGCTAATGCCATTGTTGAGAATTGCTTGGACAACCTGAAGCCGTACGCGTTTTCAGAACCCCAACCGGAACCCAAGCAAGCTCCGGTCCCTGGAATGGACAACCCAGTTCCCGGGCTACCCAATACGCTATATGAACTACGCGTGGAGGACACCTCAGTTGGTACGGTAGTGTACTTTAATGGAGTAGTCGCAGAAGGTTTTGCTGAAGACGTCAAATCATATGGTGATTTTGACTACTTTGTCATCGAAGAATCAAATGGAGGCTTATTAGGCGAAGCCATCGAGGCAGGCGCATACCTGCGCAACAATGATGTGGCGACCTCCCTTGACGGAGCATGTGCATCTGCGTGCGTCGAGCTATATGCTGGTGGTGTGAAACGATACTATTCTGATAATGCACGTTTTGGCGTTCATGCAATGTCTGTTGATGGAGACGAGATGAGTCTAGCGACAACCCAGAACTTGTTGTCATTGCGTGTAAAGCATTTCGAGGCGAGTGGTGTGGACTCTAAGATTGTTATCGATTCACTCGATACTCCGACAGAGGAAATCCGTTGGCTGTCGACCTCTCAGGCTCGAGTATATGGCTTGATCAATTAACTCTAAATAGAAAACTAGCGCATCCAAAGTTTCAGCATGGAATGCAAACAAGCGTGAGTGCGGAACAAAAATACGAAAAGCTCCACGGCAGCCTATCGCAGCATCAGACTATCAATTCTGTAATTCCTGCAATGAGGCCAGCTTGCATGCTGCGTTTTACGGCGGTCTTGCGCGCCTCTTCACTCATGGCATCGCCGTTCAGAAGCACTCGCACATTTCTGGCCAGCGACACAATTCCCGCAAAGGCAACTGTGTCCAGAATTTCCGGTTCTGCGCCTGAAGTCAGYTTTTCAGTCGCGCTGTCGAAATCGTGAGATAGCTGTTCGTTGGAAATTTCAGTCGACGCAAAACCATGCTTCTCGGCGACCTCTGATGTGACCATTGCGGGCGTATCTTCGTACTTCTCAAAATGTGCTTCGACATAGGCCCCATACGACGTGGCCTTAAGCTGGAATTCTCTGATTTCGCTTGTTTCTGTGTTGATGATTTGAACGTCTGCTCCAGGATGGTTGGTCGCTTCAAACAATTCCACGCGGAACTCGTCGCCATCACTGTTTTCCGCTCTTGCGAATTGTAACTCGTGCGCGATGCCTTTTACGTTGTTTTTGAAGCCCTGTAGCTGAGCGGGTGAGAACGCCTGAACGTGTTCGGCAATCTGTTCGTTGGTCATTTCAGACAGTTCATTGGATGAACGCCGAATGGCGTCCAGCATGTCTTGTTCCGCCAGAGCGAATTCGTGCGGACCTTCGGACAACAGATTGAAAATGAGCGCTGAGCCAACGCCAACTATGAGCGGTTCAGTTAACGTTGATGTATGTTTGGCGAAGCCACGCACAAAGCTCAGTTCGGTGAAAGCATTTCTAAACCAACGGCGCTGCATGATTGGCCATTCTTGTGAGACCAGCAGCACTTCGGACGCTTTCTCAACAAGCGGCGCAAGCGCGTCTTCGTTCAGGGCCGCAGCCTCTTTTGCGCTGAGTGCCAGCTCTCCCCTTTCTGCCTGCCGCAACCCTAAAGCCAACGCACTACACGCATCGACAAGTTGCTTTTCTGACTGGGACAAGTCGTCGATGTGGCGCGTTGGGCCCAAAAGGTACTTGTTGGCGAGTGGTTTGATTGCGAACGGCGCAGCTACCGCTCCTGCAACCGCAGCGCCACCCACAACCAATGTTCCCATTGCTACCGAGCCACCAATCCAAGCTAAAGCGCTCGAGGTGAAAGCCGCACCACCGAGACTGGCAATTGCCGTGCCGTTTGAAGCTGTTCCAACAAGTGCAGCAACCGAGAAAAGCGAGGCGGGCACGGCGGCGCCAGCAAGCTTACTAGTGGCAACTGTAGCAACCTTTTTCGTCCAGCCACTCTCGTTGACGACACAATCTGACAGGTGTTCACAGGCATCGGCCGCGCGTCCAAACCAATTGGTGTCATCCAAGGGCTTCTGAGAATCTAGGTATTCCTCGAATTGCACTTTCGTCCAGTCAGTAACGCCGTATGAAGTTTTTTGAACCTTATTAAAGGCGCTGAATGCAGCGTTCCAAGTTTCGCCAGCAAGCCGTTGAAAACGATTGTTCGACGCCATTTTTGGTTCTTTCTCTGAAGTGTAGTCTTGTAAGTGGAAGGGCGCTTGTCTGCTTGCAAGCCAATAAATAGATTATGCAGTTCTGATTTGGAACTGAGGCCAACAGTGTGGATCGGCTTTCAAGACCTGACATGGCGCGGAAACTGATTGAAGTCTTCGGGGCTAGGCTAGTTCTCTCGGAGCTGAGTTAGGCCAAATCACACACAGAACAATAAGTGAACATTGCCTTCGCAAGCAATCAAAATCCGTTTATGATTTCGACAAAATACGGAGGCGAAAATGGGCGGCATCGGCAGCGGACGACACTGGCATTGGAACACGAAAAGCACCACGGCAGACTATCGCAGCATTGATGTGCGGCGGTGGGCGCGTGAGGGCCTGCTGACGCCGGGACAGCGTACTTCATGGAAATGGTCCATTGAAGGTGAGAAGGTTGCTGGCATCGACGTAAGGGCCGACCAGGGATTGGTCAGGCTCATTTATCGCAGCGGAGACTATGGCGACGAATGGGAGAGCCACGATTACCCCGTGCGCCTGCTTTCCCAGCCATGCCACTACGGTGGCCATCGCGTGTGGTTCGCCTGCCCAGCGCAAGAATGCGGGCGGCGGGTGGCAAAGCTCTATGGTGGACGGATATTCGCGTGCAGACATTGCCACCAGCTTGCTTACCCATCCCAGCGCGAAAAGCCGTTTCAACGCTATCAACGGCGCGCCTTCAAAATCCGTGAACGTCTTGGATGGATGACCGGGCCGTGTGACCCGTGGGGCGATAAGCCGAAAGGGATGCACCAAAAGACCTATGAGCGGCTGCTGTACGAGCTCGACCATTGGGAAGGTGCATCTGACAACGCCTTTGCGGTGGCTTTCATGGAGCGGTTTTCTCACTTGGTTGATGATGTGCCACTGCCCTAGCAAAGTTGAAAAGGTGGGCGATAGGGTGGATTAGCAAGGAGCCTAAATACTTTTTTCCCACGAAAACAACAATTTACTGGAATAAAATGGTGCCCCCACACGGACTCGAACCGCGGACCTACTGATTACAAATCAGTTGCTCTACCAGCTGAGCTATAGGGGCATTTCGGCGTGTCTCTAATGCCAAGCGAAGATGGTGGCAAGATCAAATATGCATGTCAGGCAGAGGTTTTATCCCGCCGGATTTCCACTATACCTTGCAGCAAGCCCAGTCACAGAACTCAAAGGCAACTCAAATGCAACTGGTCCTGCATGCAGGCGCACATTTTACCGAAGAAGATCGGCTGTTGCGGTGTCTCTTGCGCAATGCGCAGGAGTTTTCCAACCGGGGTGTGACGGTCCCCGGACCGGGCAAGTATCGCACGCTGCTCAAAGAAACCGTGGCCGCCCTGCAAGACGCCCCGCCTGCACCTGATGCCCGGGATGTTTTGTTTGATTTGATTCTGGAGGAAGAAAACGCGGATCGGGTGATCCTGAGCCAGATGTTCTTATTTGGCGCGCCCCGCGCCTGTGTGCGCAACGGTGTGATCTATGAATCTGCACCTGAGCGTGTCGCACAACTCGCTGCACTTTTTGAACATGACGAATTTGAGCTTTTTCTGGCGCTGCGCAATCCGGCAACTCTGCTGCCAGCTCTTTTTCAACAAGCACCACAGGAGGACATGGATAGTTTTCTGCGTGGCGCTAACCCGTTAGATATTAAATGGTCCGACACGCTGACTGCGATCCGCGCCGCCGCCCCAACCGTCAAAATCATTGTCTGGTGTTTCGAAGACATGCCAATGATTTGGTCTGAAATCATGCGCGAAATGGCGGGGCTCGATCATGGGCAACCAATCATCGGCGCCTTCGATCTGCTCTACGACATCATGTCAAAAGAAGGCGCGGAACGGTTTGACGCTTACATCAAAGATCATCCGGACCTGACCGAGATACAGATCCGGCGCGTAATCGCGGCCTTTCTTGACAAATTTGCGGTCGAAGATGCGATCGAAGAAGAACTTGATGCGCCCGGCTGGATCGACAGTGACATCGACGCAATGACCGAGATTTACGAAGATGACATGGGCACTGTCGCTCGCATTCCCGGCGTAACATTCATCGCGCCGTAAAACACCCAGCCCGATCGCACGTTTTCGTGCCCTAAGGCGCGTTAGCTCATGCCAAGCGTTTCTTTGATATATGGTGTGTTCGATGGTTTAGATGCTTATTTCGTTGCATTCAGGACATCTAGACCCACAAAAGTGACAGTAAATCCATGAATCACTCTAAGTTCATTTGGTGCGACAGTTTTGATGAGTATACCTTGCACCCGCCCTGCCCGTTCAAGTTTTGCAATAAATTCGCTGCTGCACGTGGCAAGAAGCCCATTTTCGGAACGACCGCTTGTGGAAAAATCCACACCATTAAGTGACTACCCCCAACACGTCCCTTGTTGACCGTGACACAAATGTATGAGGTCGGCGGGGCCTTCGTTCACAACGGATATTCACTGCCAGACTGGCAAATGGCAACAATGCGAAAGGAAAAGGACAAGTAATCGTGAAAAGCGGGAAGTTCTGCATATTGAAATACCTTCACGAGCTTGCTCACTTGGTTTCTGACCGCCACAGGGATTAATTTTTGTCTCTCATGGACAGGCATATGCCGACATGGAGATCAGTGCCTGCCGAACTGAATGCGATGCCGCTTTCTGCTTGGGAATGATCTGCCATTCAGATCTCAGTGCATATTGTTGGCTTGGCACCCTCATGAGGTGAACCTCTGGTCCACCTATTCGGTTTGGGCTTCTCGTTGTGCTTCGCCAGATATTCGAAGATCGGAGCCTGAGTCCTTATGCCGACATTTATTGCCTGTTTAGACGGTTCACGGATTTGCGGTCAATCGTTCCTAACTTTTCTTTGCTTGAGATCTGATGTTTCAAGTTCGAGCACACCGTTGGCCTCGTTTTGTTCAAAACACGACCTCAACAGACCAAACATTTTACCGTTCGTAATGTCGCGACCAAGAGCCATCGATTTGAACCAATCTCGATCTTCAGGCAAAACCAACAAGTGCAATTGCCCTTTATAAGGCGATCTTGGCCTGCCACGTTGCCTCTTCACTTCAGTTGGCTCAGTATTTTCGTCAGTTTCGCGAGGCGCTGTGCCGGCCTCGGCTACGACCGCACTTAATATTTCCCGCATGGCCTCATGAAAAAGAGCAACTAGTTCTTGCTTGGAAAGTGGTTTTTCAGTCATTTCGTATATTTTTCAGCGGTTGTTCAACCTGAGGTGATGTCGGATCGACCTTTGCTAAGGCACAATGGCAATTTCTCACAGCATACTTCATTATTCACAGTTTACTTCATAGTCGCAAGCCCGTGTTCTCTGCTTTCTCAGCAAATGGCGTCGTCAACCTCAGATTCTCTGCTCAACGCACTCGCATTGGTCCTCCGCCGACACAGGTTAGCAGCAGGGCTATCGCAAGAGGACCTCGCCCACAGGGCCGGTCGGAGTATGCGATATATCTCGCTACTCGAAAGCTGCCGACATCAACCAACCCTAGACACTCTCAAACGGCTGAGCGACGGGCTTGGCATTTCTTTGAGTGCGTTCGTGACTGAAATAGAAATCGAAGAGAAAAGTTGGAAACTGCGTTAGTGTATGTATCTTTTGACTGGAATCTCGACTTTAAAGCGAGATCTGATGATGTTTATCTTTTGAAACACCTCACACTCAGTGAGAGTGAATAACATTTGGTGGACGAGGCGACACATTAGTGGGCCGGTGGAGCTTACAAAATGGCAATCATGAATCAGCATTATACTGCGGGAATCATCTCTAAACTCTAGAGTTAACTGATAAGTCGGCCGCCTCTCTTGAGTGCCCGTCGTCAGGGTTTTTGGAACCAATGGCGGCTTGAACTAAGAGAGAGTTTGGCTCATCTGGTTGGTTGCATTATGCGGCGCGTTGTCCGTGATGCAAGCGCCGCGCTTCGAGTGTCTTTCGTTTGATCCTTTCTCTTTCCTGTAGAATGGCTTTGTCCCTGCCGAAGTAGACGTTGGCGGGCGTGACGTTGTTCAAGCTTTCATGGTAGCGTTGGTGATTGTAATGATCGACGAAGGTTTCGATCTGGGCTTCGAGATCACCCGGTAAGAAGTAGTTTTCTAGC
>NZ_FRFA01000020.1 GCF_900143535.1 Tateyamaria sp. Alg231-49
GTGGTGACCGCATTCTTGTCGAAGAAGACACCCGCGCATTTACCGCGCTCGGCGCCACAGGCGGACAGGCGCGCGTTCCGTTTTTCTCGCAGGACCTGAGTGCGCTTGAAGCCATTGCACAGGTCGGAGGTCTGCAATCGGCAACCGCTGACCCAACGGGCATCTTTGTCCTGCGCAATGAGCCAGAAGAGATATCCAATGCTGTTCTGGGTCGAAATGATCTGGTTGGTGCCCAGCGCCTTATTTATGTACTGGACTTGACCAAGCCCAACGGATTGTTTCAGGCCCGCGACTTCGTCATCCGCGATGACGACACAATCTACGTCACCGAAGCCCCATATGCTCAGTTCAGCAAGATCCTTGGTGCTCTTACTGGTCCGGCTGTTTCGTTGGATGCTTTGTCGAGCCTTGGTCAATAACCATCGCCAAGGGCACACTGCGTGGCACAAACTCTCATTCCCACCGCCGGACCTGAAAAGGCCCGGCGGCTTTACGTTTATAACGGCGGTTTTCTGACCCAGACCCGAGTGCGTCGTATTCTGAGCCTTTCGGGGTACCGTGTGTCCCTTGGCCTGCCCGGCGCTGATGATTTGGTCGGGATCTGGGGGAATTCTCCGACTGCCCATCGCGGTCTGTCCGTGGCCGCCAAACGCAACACGCCCGTGCTGAGGATTGAGGACGCTTTCTTGCGTTCATTGTTCCCCGGGCGTGTCGGTGCCCCACCTCTTGGGTTACTCATGGACAGCAAGGGCGCACATTTTGATGCGGCGCGCCCCTCCGATCTGGAGGATATGCTGGCCAAACATCCGCTGGATGACACGGCGCTGCTGGACCGGGCCCGCGGCTGCATCGCACGCATCCAAGAGGCTCATCTAAGCAAATACACAGCCTTTGAACCCGACACCCCTGTGCCCGCACCCGGCTATGTTCTGGTCATCGATCAGACGCGCGGAGACGCGTCCGTCACGGCCTCTGGCGCGGATCGCAACCGTTTCCTTGAGATGCTGTTTGTTGCCCGCGACGAACACCCCGGTGCGCGGATTGTGATCAAGATGCACCCAGAAACCGAGCAAGGCTTTCGTGAGGGCTATTTCAGCGCTGATGACGCCGGGGATGGGGTGGAATTGCTGCGCGATCCAGTCAGCCCGTGGGCCCTGTTTGAGGGGGCAATCGCGGTTTACACGGTCTCTTCCGGCCTTGGGTTTGAGGCGATGCTAACGGGACATAAACCGCGGGTCTTTGGTCAGCCGTTTTACGCAGGGTGGGGTCTGAGCGGTGATGAATTTCCGGTGCAGCGCCGTCAACGCAAGCTGACACGGGCGCAGCTGTTTACCGGCGCGATGATGCTTTACCCCAAGTGGTACGATCCGTTTCGCGACAGTCTGTGCGAGATTGAGACAGCGATCGAGACGCTCGCGGCCGAGACCCGCGCATGGCGCGAAGATCACAAAGGCTGGGTCGCAAGCGGCATGCGCATGTGGAAACGCAAACCCATGCAGAAGGTGTTTGGTCGCTACAAGGCGATGACATTCATTGATGACCCTGCAGCCGCCCGCGCCAGCGCACGCCCATGGATGGTTTGGGCGGGCAAGGCCGAGGTGGGCCATCAGGCCGCACTGCGGGTTGAGGATGGATTTCTGCGCTCAAAAGGATTGGGCGCTGAACTGGTGCCGCCCCTGTCACTGGTGACAGACGATCTGGGCATTTACTATGATCCGTCCCGCCCAAGCCGCCTTGAAAAGCTGATCCAAATGCGCAGCACTCTGCGCCCCGATCAGGCGCGACGGGCGGAGGCGTTGATAAGAGCGCTCACGCGTGACCAGATCAGCAAGTACAATCTGGGCGGTGCACTCCCTGAATTGCCGGAAGGTCCGCGTGTTCTGGTTGTTGGTCAGGTCGAAGACGATGCGTCGATCCGGACCGGCACCGGTCAGATCAAAACCAATCGCGCACTGCTGGAGGCGGCGCGTACGGCACATCCAAACGCTACGCTGATCTACAAACCCCACCCGGACGTAGAGGCAGGCCTGCGCGCCGGCGCGTTTGATGCGAGCGAATTGGCAGATGTGGTGGCCGATCAAAGTGACATTGCGGCCCTTCTGGGCGCTGTGGATACGTTGTGGACCATGACCTCTCTCGCCGGGTTCGAGGCTTTGTTGCGCGGCGTTTCGGTCGTCACAGTGGGCGTTCCGTTTTATGCAGGCTGGGGCCTTAGCACCGATCACGGTGACGTGCCCCCGCGGAGACGTGAGACTGTCACGCTGACAGGCTTGGTTCATGCCGCGTTGATCGATTACCCACGCTACTTTGACCCTGTAACCGGCCTGCCCTGCCCTGTTGAGGTTGTCGCCGAGCGTCTGGCAAGTGGCGCGGTGCCCCATCCGGGATGGTCAAATCGTGCATTGTCAAAGCTGCAAGGGCTGCTGGCCAGTCGCGCGCACTTGTGGCGCTAGAGCGCGCGGCGCCATTCGTGGCAGATATCCGGGCCGATGCGCCGCACAGCGTCCAGATCGAACCGTGCAGCCTCTGACAGCTTGCCAAGACCAAGCGCCCCGATATTGGGCAACCCCTCAGCCCCAATCGCGACACCCGCAGTAAAGCCCACCAGTCGATCCACAAGATCCGCCTCGATCAGCGCGGCGGCCAGCGCGCTGCCACCTTCGCAAAATACCCGCGTGAGCCCATAGGCACCCAGTTGTTTCAGCACGTCCTGCGGATCAAGCTGGCTGCCCCGCGCAGCACATGAAACCAAGTGCGCGCCTAGATCAGCCCATGTCTTTTGCAACATCGGGTCGGCGTCCCGTCCGTGACACAACAAGACAGGGATTTCGCGCGCCGTGCGGGCCAGATTGCCAAGCAGCGGGACATCAAGACGACGCGATACCACCACACGCGCAGGCTGATGATCCACCCCGAGCCCACGTACCGTCAGCGACGGATCGTCATGGCGTGCCGTGCCCCCGCCCACCATGACGGCGTCATGGCGCACGCGCATGGCGTGCACAACGCGCCGCGCTTCGGGTCCCGTGATCCACTGGCTTTCGCCGGTACCTGTTGCGATCCGACCGTCAAAGCTGCTGGCAAGTTTAAGTGTGACAAGCGGACGGCCCTGTTCCGTGCGCAAAAGAAACCCGGTCAGATCTGCCTCGGCCTCGTCCGCGCAAACGCCTGTTTCGACGTCGATCCCAGCCTTTTCCAGCCGCGCAATGCCAGCCCCATCCACGCGTGGATCACTGTCCTGCAAAGCGACGACAACGCGCGCAACTTTTGCGTCAATCAACGCCTCCGCACAGGGAGGTGTCTTGCCATGGTGCGCGCAAGGTTCAAGGGTGACATAGGCGGTGGAGCCTTGGGCCGCCGAACCCGCCTGCGCCAAAGCTTGGGTTTCGGCATGGGGTCTTCCACCCGGCTGAGTCCAGCCGCGTCCAACAATCCGCCCCGCTTTGACGATCACACAGCCAACAGCAGGATTGGAACCCGTGTTCCCCTGCCCGCGCCGCCCCAAGCTTAGGGCGAGCGCCATGAAGCGAGTGTCGCTGCGCGCGCTCACTCGTCTGATTGGCTGTCGGGTCGCAGTTCCTGCACGAATTTGTCGAAGTCATCCGCAGCCTGGAAGTTCTTGTAAACGCTGGCAAAGCGCACATAGGCGACCGTGTCGATCCGATGCAGGGCTTCCATGACAATCTCACCGATGGTCTTGGACGGAATGTCGGTTTCCCCCATGGATTCCAAGCGGCGGACAATGCCGGAGATCATCTGATCAATCCGCTCGGGATCGATGGGACGTTTCTGCATTGAGATGCGGATGGAGCGTTCGAGCTTGTCGCGATCGAAGTCCTCGCGCTTGCCATTGGATTTGATCACAACAAGATCACGCAACTGCACGCGTTCATAGGTGGTAAAGCGCCCACCGCAGGCTGGACAAAAGCGACGACGCCGGATGGATACGTGATCCTCTGCGGGACGGCTGTCTTTCACCTGAGTGTCTATATTTCCGCAAAACGGACAGCGCATCGCCCATCCCCCTCTTACAAATCCTGCCAGTGGTAGAGGTTTGCCCCCTATTCCACGAAACTATACGAGGTTGCCTAGGTTTTGGGTAGTCCAGAAATTGCACCGCTAGATAAGCGGTGTCTGCCCAGTCTCATCGACGGACAATCTGCCCGTTTGGCAGGCGGATACGTACAACACGAAAGTCGCTCCCGAAGCAAAGCGAATGGGCGTGACCTGCAGAAAACGACTTGCCGGTGGTTTGCACGCCCTGTGAATAGGACTTGGACGCATTGGGCACTTCTTGCGTTGTGAACACGACACCCTTTCGACCCTGAGCAGCGACGGACGGTCCGCGGGCTTGTTTTATGTAAATCTCGCCGTTGGTCATACCGAGGACGCGCGTGGCGAATATCCCAGCTGCGCACCACATTTGCGTTCCACCTGCACCGTCCGCTTCGATCGCCTCGAATGTCGTCTTATCAAGTGGCACAATTGGAATCGTAAAGGTTTCTAGCGTCGCAATTCCAAAAGCATTGACGTTCAGCGGTGTCAGAACGGCAAGCAGCGCGGCAAGGGCCAAAGATTTGGACATGAAACTACTCCTCTTGTTGTGCCCAGAATAAGCCTTTTGCGGCGTATTGATAGTCGTGCTGGTGTCAATGCGCACGCTTTGGCGCATGGGCGGTCACTGCAAATGCGCCACAACACGACGGGTTTTGGGGGCATCGCGGTGTTCGAACAGGTAAATGCCCTGCCATGTGCCCAAAGCAAGGCATCCGCCCGAAACCGGGATGTTCAGGCTAACGGGCAGCATAGCCGCCTTGATATGTGCCGGCATATCGTCGGGACCCTCGTAGGTGTGCGTCAGGTAGGACATCGAAGGATCCGTGCTGCGCGGCACGAGCCTGCCAAAAAACGCAGTGAGGTCGGTTTGCACCTCGGGGTCCGCGTTTTCCTGAATGAGCAGCGAGCAAGAGGTGTGTTGCACAAACAGGGTGAGCAGACCGGTACCCGTTGCCCACTGAGCCACGTCCCGGGTGAATTCGTAAAGGCCCTGACCGCTGGTTTGGAGTGTGAAGGTCGTTTGCATATAGCGCCCCTTTTTAGCGGAACACCCTATCACCCTGTTCGTCGATCATCTGTTTGGCTTTGGCGATTGAGGCCGCGGCGGCCTCGTCCAGGTCGCCAATTGTGTCGGCGCGGATCAGCGTGTGGCTCAGCGTCTCGCCATCGACCTCTTTTTCGATGCGGGCGCAGATACGGTATTGAGTGCCGTCGCGCTGGGGTGTCGGCGTGATTTGAAACTCTTTATAGGTCTCGCCCGCTGTTTCGCTCGGGTCATCGCTGCCACCGCCAAATAGTTTTTTCAAAAAGGACATTTGGTTACCTCATCGCATCACATTTGCAGTTGGAACGAAAAAGGCCACAGACGGGGATGCCCGTCCGTGGCCTTGGATCTTTTAGGCGTGCATCACTGATCCAGGAACGAACGCAGCTTGCGGCTTCTGCTCGGGTGCTTGAGCTTGCGCAGCGCTTTCGCCTCGATCTGGCGAATACGTTCGCGAGTCACGCTGAACTGTTGGCCGACCTCTTCGAGGGTGTGGTCCGTGTTCATCCCGATACCAAAGCGCATGCGCAGCACACGTTCTTCACGCGGAGTGAGCGAGGCAAGCACGCGTGTCGTGGTTTCCTTCAGGTTTTCCTGAATTGCGGAATCCAGAGGCAGGACCGCGTTTTTGTCCTCGATGAAATCGCCAAGCTGGCTGTCTTCCTCGTCCCCAATTGGGGTTTCGAGCGAAATCGGTTCCTTGGCGATTTTCATCACCTTGCGGACCTTTTCAAGCGGCATTTGCAGCTTTTCGGCCAGTTCCTCAGGCGTGGGTTCGCGGCCGATCTCGTGCAGCATCTGGCGCCCAGTGCGGACCAGCTTGTTGATCGTTTCGATCATGTGCACGGGGATACGGATGGTGCGCGCCTGATCCGCGATGGACCGGGTGATCGCCTGACGGATCCACCATGTGGCGTAAGTGCTGAACTTATAACCGCGGCGATATTCGAATTTGTCGACCGCCTTCATCAGGCCAATGTTGCCTTCCTGAATGAGGTCAAGGAATTGCAGGCCACGGTTGGTATATTTTTTGGCGATAGAGATGACGAGACGCAGGTTGGCCTCCACCATTTCTTTCTTCGCCTGGCGGGCTTCTTTTTCGCCCTTCTGAACCTGTTGCACGATGCGGCGGAATTCAGAAATGTCGAGGCCGACATACTGACCGACTTGCGCCATGTCATTGCGCAGCTCGTCAACTTTACCGGCTGAGCGTTCAATGAACATTTGCCAGCCGCGGCCAGACTTTTCGCCCATTTCTTCCAGCCAGTTGGGGTCCAGTTCGCGACCACGATAGGAATCGACAAATTCCTTGCGGTTGATGCGGGCCTGGTCGGCCAGTTTCACGATGGCCGAGTCGATCTGCATGATACGGCGGTTGATGCCGTAAAGCTGGTCGATCAATGCCTCGATACGGTTGTTGTGCAGGTGCAATTCATTGACCAACAGCACGATTTCGGACCGCAGCTTTTGGTAGGTCGCCTCGTTCTTGTCAGAGAAAGAGCCATCTTCGTTCAGGGTCGCCGAAATCCGGCTGTCCTGCATTTCGGACAGCATGGCGTAGTCGTTGGCAATGATGTCGAGAGCCTCAAGCACTTGCGGCTTAAGTGCCGCCTCCATCGCGGCAAGCGACATGTTGGCCTGTTCGTCTTCGTCGTCATCGTCGTCTTTGGCAATCGGGTTGCCGTCGGCATCAAGTTCGGGGCTGTCGTCGGTTTTGGCCTCGGGTGCACCGGCGGTTGGCACCACAGGTTCTGTGGTCTCCTCGCCTTCTTCGCCCATCTGGTTTCCGAATGTCGCCTCAAGATCGATCACATCACGCAGCAGGATCTCTTCGGACAAGAGTTCGTCGCGCCAGATGGTGATCGCCTGGAAGGTGAGTGGGCTTTCGCACAGGCCCGCGATCATGGTGTTACGACCGGCCTCGATCCGTTTTGCGATCGCAATCTCGCCCTCACGGCTCAAAAGCTCGACGCTGCCCATTTCGCGCAGATACATGCGGACGGGATCGTCTGTACGGTCGAGCTTTTCCTGACCCGTGGCGCCCAGCGTCAGATCGCGGATGCCTTCGGTGGTGGTCACATCGGTCGAGCCTTTTTGCTCTTCCTCTTCGGCCTCTTCATCTTCGATGATGTTGATGCCCATTTCGGACAACATCGACATCACGTCTTCGATCTGTTCGGAGCTTACCTGATCAGGCGGCAGTACTGTGTTGAGCTGATCATAGGTAATGTAACCCTTCTCGCGGGCCTCGCCGATCATCTTTTTGACAGCGGCCTGGCTCATATCGAGCGAGTGCTCATTGTCCTGATCGTCTGTCTTTGAATCTTCGTTCGTGTCTTTCGCGGCCATGCTGGGCTCCTTCGTCGGGGCTCATAGGCGATTCGCTTGCCCGAATCGCTAAAGAATCATTTCGTTATCTGGGTGATTCGGCCACCCTCTTACCGCTATTTTCCTAATGGTTTGAGGCTAAAACGCATCACCGCTTTGGCTTGGAAAAGCTGATTTGGTCCATCAGGGAGGCAAACGCGTCACGTTCGCTCTTACTGATTCGCGCACCGTTCGCGCTAACGTCGTATTCGGCGTTGTCCTCTTTGCCCGTACGGGTTGCATTTTCGGCGGCGGCTGCAGCTTGTCCCAGCCTCCAGGTCACCCCTTCGTCTGCGACCCCTTCCAGGTCCTGCATCGCATCCGCGATTTCGGCGTCCAGTCCCTTCACCGCGCTGAGTTTTGCGAGCTCTTCGGCCACGGTCATACGGGCCATATCGCTGTCGCCTGGTGTGCGGATACAAGGTATCAGTGCCACATGGCGCGATGACATCAGGTTATCAAGGGTTTGTGGCCCCAGAGCGCCTAAAATATTTTCCCGCAACGCATCTTTGCCGCTATGCGCGTGACGCAAAATCATGTCCCGCAAGGTGGCGTGGTCTGGATCGGCGCAATTGAGGCTCTCTAATCCGCTTTCGAACTCATCCGCCACATCCGGTGTCGCGATCAGTGCCGCCAGAATGACCGCTTCACGCAAGTGAACGCCCACGTGATCGCCGCCCGCCACCAGTGCTGACGACTTTGTGCTGGGCATTGGCGTCGGTGGGGCTTGCCAGCCACGCTTGCCTTTTCCGCCCTGCCAGCCGCCGCCTGCCTGAGGAGCGGCTCCACGTTTGGCGCGGAACAAATCCCAGCGTAAGTCTTTGATTTCCTGCCCGTAATGCTGACGGATCGACGGGTCTTGGATCAGCTTGATCTTGTCACGCAATGCCTTGTCGAGCGCAGCCTTGCGCTCAGGGCTGTCAAAGACTTTGCCCTCAGTCTCGCGTTGCCACAGCAAACGGACCATAGGGATAGCTTCATCCAACAGTTTTTGCAGCGCGCCCGTCCCTTGTGCCTTGAGCAGATCATCTGGGTCCAGCCCTTCGGGCATCAGTGCAAAACGCAGAGATTTGCCCGCCTCAAGCGCCGGAAGGGCCAGATCGATCAGCCGCATGGCGGCGCGCAGGCCTGCCGTATCGCCATCTAGCGCGATGATCGGTTCATCTGCAATACGCCACAGCATGGCCAACTGGTGTTCCGTGATGGCCGTCCCAAGCGGGGCAACGGATGCGCCAAACCCGTGTTCAGCCAGCGCGATCACGTCCATATAGCCTTCGGCCACGATCAGGGGGTGCCCCTTGCCCGCAGCCGTACGCGCAGGCCCGTGGTTATAAAGACTGCGCCCCTTGTCGAACAGTTCGGTTTCGGGCGAGTTCAGATATTTGGCATTGTCGTTTGGGTCCATCGCACGGCCCCCAAAGGCCGTGCAGCGCCCGCGGGCGTCCCGGATCGGAAACATGATACGCGCCCGGAACGTGTCGTAAGGTTTGCCACCTTTTTGGCTGGGTTTGGCCAGTCCTGCGCCAAGGATCAGATCATCTTCGACCCCTTTGGCCTTGAGCGCATCCCAAAGCCCTTGCCAAGCATCTGGCGCAAATCCGATTTCCCAGCGATCCTGAGCACTTGCATCAAGCCCGCGCCGTTCAAGGTAGTCGCGAGCCTCAGAGGCCGCGCCCGTTTTCAGCTGCAGGCGAAAATGCTGAACGGCTTGTTCCATGACATCCGCAAGCAGTGTGCGGCGATCCTGTTTTTCCTGCGCGCGAGGGTCGCGTTCAGGCATCGGCATTCCGGCCTCACCAGCCAGTATCTCAACCGCTTCCATGAACCCCACATTCTCGGTTTCGCGCACAAAGCTTATGGCGTCCCCTTTGGCGTGGCAGCCAAAGCAGTAGTAATAGCCCTTGCGATCATCGACGTGAAAGCTGGCGGTCTTTTCGTGGTGGAACGGGCACGGCGCCCACAGATCGCCCTTGCCTTGGTTGGACTTGCGCGCATCCCACATGACTTTGCGCCCGACCACCTGCCCAAGCGACAAGCGCGTGCGCAGTTCGTCCAAAAATCCAGGGGGCAGGCTCATGCTTTATAATATTGGGGCGCACAGGGTCAGAGTCGAGTCCGAAACCCTATTGTTGCAGGCACAACTCGTTCCAACCGGCACCCAGGTCTTCGTTGCGGATCACCTTCCGCTTTTGCTCGTAGACCCAAGGTGTGATCAAGGGGATGACGTTGTTGTATTTTTCGGGCCATGTGGGCGACTGAGCAAGGATGTGATCCTGTACATCGCGCTCTGCTACCCGTTCCAGACGCGCAGTCTGGATCGCTTTGACGACTTCGGCCTGATAAGCACAGGTCTCTTTCTTGTCTTCCGCAAAAGCGGGCGTCGCAAAGGCAGCGGTGGCAAGGATCAGTGCAAATCGGGTCATGGCAGGCTCCGGAACAGAAGAATCGTTCCTGAAGTTTTAGCCGCGCGACGCGACGCTTTCCATGGCTCTTTCCAGATCGTGAAGAAGCGTGCCAGCCATGGACCGGAATACCATCAACAAGAAACTGTCCGCACCAATCCGTGTCACCGACCCGTTCATGTGCTGGATTTGGGTGCGCGCCGAATGCCCCCGCTTGAAATGGGCGGCGGAGACATCGACAGGGACAACCCGCGCCAGAACCGCCTTCACATCCGCACCCGTCAGGGTCACGCTCGTCCAGGCATCGCTTTGCAGAGTCATCGCGGCATACGCGTTAAGGGCTGCATCCGGTTCCGGCCCAGCGAGCATTACCGTATCTTTACCAAACCAGATCGCCCGCGCACCAGCCTTGCCAGTGGCACGCAGCGGGGCCGGCCATGCGAATCCGTGGGCTGCCTTGAACGCACCGCCCAATGCCTTGGCCTGCCCGGCAAAGGGCGCAATCGAGGTGAGCACGCCTAAATCAACTTCGACCAACGCCACCCTGCCGATAGTCTTTACCTCCATGCCGTCCAGAGGCGTTTTTGCAATCAGATCAGCCACGGGTGCGCCCTCCTTCCGGGTCAAAGAACACCGGGTCGCACAGTTCCACCCGGGTTTGAATGCCACGCAAATGATCGACCATGTTCAAAACCTCGCCATGCCGGGACAACCCGTTCTGAACAAAGCCAAGCCCAAGGTAGTGCCCAAAGGTCGGAGAGAACGCGACAGATGTCACATAGCCTTGATCGTGCGCGCGCACCGGTTCTTCTCCATCGCTGTAGATATGTGCGCCGGCGGTCAGTTGTTTGACTGCACCCACAGGTTTCATCCCGACCAACTGCTCGCGTCCCTCTGCAAGGAAGCCGGGGCGGTGGGCCATGGTTTTCCCAATAAAGTCCTTTTTCTGCGACAGCATCCGTCCCATCCCGATGTCCTGAGCGCTGATCCGACCATGGATTTCGGAATGGGTAATGAATCCCTTTTCGATCCGCAGGACGTTGAGCGCCTCCATCCCGTAGGCCCCGCCGTCCATCGCCTCGGCCTGTGCGAGCAGTTGCCGAAACATCGCGTCGCCATAGCGAGACGGCACCGCAAGTTCGTAGGCGTGTTCGCCCGAGAATGAGATGCGGAACAGACGCCCTTGCACACCTTGCACGCTGACGGGGCCGCAGGCCATGAAAGGCCACGCCTCGACATCGAGTGTCTCATCCAACAAACCATTCAGCAGATCCCGCGCCTTTGGTCCGGCTACAGCAAACTGCGCCCACTGCTCGGTGACGGACATGATCCGCACGTCCCATTCGGGATGCAGCGCCTGTGTCACAAATTCGAGGTGGCGCATGACCTGGCCTGCCGCCGCCGTCGTGGTGGTCATCACGTAGTGGTTTGGGCCCAGCCGCGCCGTGGTCCCGTCATCCATGACGAACCCATCTTCGCGCAGCATCAGGCCATAGCGCACGCGGTTCTCTTTGAGCGTCGAAAACATGTTGGTGTAGACAAAGTCGAGCAGCTTGGCGGCATCTGGGCCCTGAATGTCGATCTTGCCAAGGGTCGAAACATCACAGACCCCCACAGCCTTGCGAACATAGCCGACTTCCCTGTCACACGACTGGCGCCATGTGGTTTCTCCGGCGGTGGGGAAATAGGAGGGGCGATACCACAAACCCACCGCGATCATCGGGGCACCCATGCCAACGCTGGCCCGGTGGCTGGTTGTCTTCCGCTCAGGCGCGAACCCAGCACCCTGCGCGCCTGCACCAAGCGCGGCAAGCGCCACGGGGCTAAAGGGCGGGCGGAAGGTCGTTGTGCCAGTCTCGGGGATACCGCGCCCGGTCGCGTCCGCCAGCAACGCAAGCGCGGTCACGTTTGAGTTCTTGCCTTGATCCGTCGCCATGCCTTGGGTGGTATAGCGCTTCATATGTTCGACTGAGGTGAAGTTTTCCACTGCCGCCTGTTTGACATCCTTGACGCTGACGTCGTTCTGGAAATCAAGCCATGCCCGCCCTTTGCCCGGTACAGCCCACAGAGGAGAGACCGCGTAAGGCGTGTCCTCTGCGGATGGCAATGCAACGTCCGCGATCGTCATGCCCATTGCTTTCAGGCTCGCTTTGGCCGCCGCTGCCCCCTCGGACAGGCACGCCGCCGTCGAAAACGCACCATTGCACGCACCTGCCACTTCCATTCCGGGAATGGAGCCCGGGGTCGGGACGAAGCTGGCGATATCAGCATTCCAAGTGGGCCGCCCATTCATATGACAGGTCATATGCACTGTCGGGTTCCAACCGCCTGAGACGGCCAGACAGTCAGTCATGATGTTCTCGACGCCCGCGCCCGTCTGCACGCTGACGGCTTCAAGCCGCTTGCGCCCGGAACTGCCCGACACCATGGCACCCGCAATCACGCGGTAGTCGCCCAGCGCCTTGGCATCCGCACGGCTGTCGATGACGGCTGCGACATGTACGCCTGCATCAACCATATCCAGAGCAGTGCGGTGCGCATCGTCGTTGTTGGCAAAAACGGTGACCGCTTTGCCCGGAGCCACGCCCCAACGGTTAAGATACGCGCGCACAGCGCCCGCGCCCATGATCCCGGGCCGGTCGTTGTTCTGAAACGCGATATGGCGTTCGATCGCGCCTGCCGCCAGAACCGAACGCTTGACGACAATGCGCCAGAAGGTTTCCTTGACCCCGCCCTTGGGCATGTCCGGGACGTGATGACCAACCCGCTCCAACGCGCCAAACGTGCCGCCGTCATAAGCGCCCGTGACGGTGGTGCGCGTCATCAGTCGCACATTTTCCATGGCAGACAGGGCCTTTATGGTCTCGGCGACCCAGAGCGATCCAGGCTTGCCATCCACCTCAAGCGTCTCGGCATTCAAGCGCCCGCCCATCAAGCTGTCTTCATCCGCCAGTATAACCTGTGCCCCGGACTTGGCGGCCACCAAGGCTGCCATCAAGCCAGCAGGCCCAGCCCCGATCACCAACAGGTCACAGAACGCATATGCCTTTTCATAGTGATCTTCGTCTTTGACCGGGCCAAGCGCACCCAGGCCTGCCGCGCGGCGGATCGCAGGTTCATAGACCTTTTCCCAGAACGCACGGGGCCACATGAAAGTCTTGTAATAAAAACCGGCTCCCAAAAAGGGCGCAGCCAGGTCGTTGACACTCAGCAGATCGAAACCAAGCGACGGCCAAGCATTCTGCGGACGCGCCTCAAGTCCCTCGTAAACCTCTTGCACCGTGGCGCGCACATTCGGGTCGGTGGCCCCGCCTTTGCCAACGGTGACCAATGCGTTTGGCTCTTCAGAGCCAGCGGTCAGAATGCCGCGTGGACGATGGTATTTGAACGACCGACCCACCATGCGCACGTCATTGGCCAGCAAAGCCGAGGCGAGCGTATCACCGGCAAACCCGCGATAGGTACTTCCGTCAAAACGAAAAGACAGCGACGTGTTGCGGTCGATCAGACCCTTACCAGCAACCCTCATCCCTTGCCCCCTGCGGCGAGATCCGCGCTCTTCACTTCGTGGGTGGCCGTGTTGCGCACCACCTTCAACCACGCGCCGCATCCCGCATCATGGCTCCACAACTCTTCAAAATCGCCGGGCTGGTTTTCGCGCAGATGCAAATAGTCATCCCATGCCGCCTCACCGGCATCCGGAGCAGGGCGTTCCAACATCACGGCCGCCCCCTGATAGTAAAACTCACGCACATCGCGCTCGCCGCAAATCGGACATCGCAGCCGCATCAGACGTCTCCTTGATGGCACTGCGTCCATCTCTTCTCTGATTTAAAAAAATCCCCGCCGGAGGCTCCCGTCATCTCAACCATCCTTCAATGCAGGTTATGTTGCGAGCCGGTGGACTCTTCGTCCATGATCCCGGCCCCTGTACGGAAACGATCCAGACGGTGTCGCACAGTGGTTTCATGTGGTGTGCCCGTCGCCAGCAGGTGTGCAAAAGTGTGTCCCGAAGCTGGGGTCGCCTTGAACCCGCCGTAGCACCAGCCTGTGTTTACGAACAAACCATCGATGTCGGTCTTGTCCATGATGAACGAACCATCCGGAGACATATCCATGATCCCACCCCAACTGCGCAGCATCCGCGCCTTGCCGATCTGGGGCATGAGGGTCATCGCGGCCTCGGTCACGTGTTCGACCAAAGGCAGGTTCCCACGCGCGGCATAGCTGGAATACATGTCCAGATCGCCGCCAAAGACGAGCCCGCCCTTATCTGACTGGCTGATATAGAAATGGCCCATGCCGTAGGTGACCACGTGATCGAGGCACGGCTTGAGCCCCTCGGTCACAAAGGCCTGCAACACATGAGACTCAATCGGCAGACGCATTCCAGCCATCGCCGCCACCTGAGACGAGCGTCCTGCGGCCACCATGCCGACCTTTTTGGCACGGATCGGACCGCGCGTGGTTTGCACGCCTTTGACCACGCCACCCTCGACATCGATGCCTGTCACTTCGCATTGCTGGATCAGGTCCACACCGCGATCCGATGCAGACCGGGCAAAGCCCCACGCCACCGCGTCATGGCGCGCTGTCCCGCCGCGTTTGTGGTAAAGCCCGCCAAAGATGGGAAAGCGGGTCTGCTCAAAATCGATCATCGGCAGCAGCTTTTTCACACCGGCTTCGTCCAGCATCTCGGCATCGTCACCCTGCCCGACCATCATGTTGCCACGCCGCACAAAGGCATCGCGCTGGCCGTCCGAGTGCACCAGATTGATGATGCCGCGCTGCGAATGCATGACGTTATAGTTCAGGTCCTCTTCCAGACCTTCCCACAGCTTGAGCGAGTGAGAGTAGAATTCGGAGTTGCCAGGGAGCATGTAGTTGGCGCGCACGATGGTGGTGTTGCGCCCGACATTGCCCCCGCCAAGATAGCCTTTTTCAAGCACCGCGACATTGGTCAGCCTATGCACTTTGGCCAGATAGTGTGCCGTGGCCAGACCATGTCCACCGCCCCCAATAAGGACAATATCGTATTCGGCTTTTGGTTCAGGGCTGCGCCAGTGCGGGCCCCATCCCTTGTTTCCTGTCAGCCCCTCGGCAAGGACTTTCAGTCCTGAAAAGCGCATGCGCACCTCCGCTCATGTCATGACCCTACACCATCAACATCCTTGCAGGTGTAGCAAGAGGGTGCGACCCAACCCTATAACTTTTCGACATGGTTCGGTCTGTCAGCGACTGTTTGATGCGCAGTGGGCGCCGGTTGAACGGGATCGCTAAAACAAGTTGATGCTCTGAACTGGTCACACACGATTTCATCATTGAAATTGGCCTAGCATCACCCCAAGAATTGAGCGATGACCAACCCAGCTCCTCCGCCAACCACGCTCAAGCTTGCGGCTATTCTGGCGGCTGATGTTGTGAGCTATTCTCGTATGATCGGACCGAATGGAGGAAGCCCGCAAAGCTTTGGCCCAATACCGCGCTCTTGAGCCGGACCGGACGATCAAGGTTTGGCAGGCCACAAACAATTGTGCCAACTCAAAGGGCGGCAAACGGTATTCTGAAGGGTTGCGCTTGGCTGGGTTACCCGAAGAGTGAGGCCGATCGATCAACCGGCCTCGTCCATGTTTAGAGCCCTTTGGCGCGGTAGCTGTCTGCGACCTTGCTGATGGCGACCAGATAGGCAGCCGTGCGCAAATCATCGACGTCCCCGCGTTCGTGCCAAACACTTGCCATCGACTGATAGGCCGTGCGCATCGTGTCATCGAGGCCTGAGCGGACCAGTTCCAATTCACCCGCACCGCGCAAGTACTTCGTTTTAAAGTTGGGGCTGAGCTCCCAACCGATGCCGCTGTCGGAACTCAGCCTTTCGAGTTCGTCGATGATCAGCTGGTGGCGGGCCTCTTCCTGACGGCGCTGCATCCGGCCAAAGCGGATGTGGGACAGGTTTTTGACCCACTCAAAGTATGACACGGTGACACCACCGGCGTTCGCATACATGTCCGGAATGATCACTGTGCCCTTGCCGCGCAAAATTTCATCCGCGCCCGCCGTCACTGGGCCATTGGCCGCCTCGATGATCAGTGGCGCCGTCACCCGTGCAGCGTTTGTACGATTGATGACTCCTTCAAGGGCCGCCGGGATCAGGATGTCGCAGTCCAGTTCGAGGACTGACGCGCCATCTTCTACATATGTGGCTCCGGGATAGGTGGCTACTCCGCCATGGCCGGCGATCCAATGGCGAATGGCATCCACGTCCAGGCCATTTGGATCAGTCAATGCGCCGTCCCTTTCGATGATGCCAACGATTTTGCAGCCATCTTCTTCGCTCAGGAACTTGGCCGCGTGATAGCCCACGTTGCCAAGGCCCTGCACGACAACCGATTTGCCATCCAGAGTGCCGGACATACCTGCTTTTTTCACTCCGTCGGCGTCACGAAAGAATTCTTGCAGCGCGTATTGCACACCGCGCCCCGTCGCTTCTGTCCGGCCTTGAATACCACCTGCGTTGGTTGGCTTGCCTGTAACGCAAGCGGTGCCGTTGATATCCGTGGTGTTCATCCGCTTGTACTGGTCCGCGATCCACGCCATCTCCCGCTCTCCGGTGCCCATATCGGGCGCAGGTACGTTTTGGGACGGGTTGATCAGGTCTCGTTTTATCAGCTCATAGGCAAAGCGGCGGGTGATCAGCTCCAACTCATTCTCGTCATATTCGCGCGGGTCGATGCACAGACCACCTTTTGAACCGCCAAACGGGGCCTCAACCAATGCGCATTTGTACGTCATCAGCGCAGCAAGCGCCTCAACCTCGTCCTGATTGACACCTGTTGCGTAGCGAATGCCGCCCTTGACCGGTTCCATGTGTTCGGAGTGCACAGAGCGGTATCCTGTGAACGTCTTTAACTCGCCCCTCAGGCGGACCCCAAAGCGCACAGTATAGGTGGCATTACAGACGCGTATCTTTTCCTCGAGTCCCGGGGACAAATCCATCAGCGCAACAGCGCGATTGTACATGATATCCACGCTTTCGCGAAATGTCGGCTCTTTTGGGGTGTTCATGGAAGTATTCCTTGTTTGAGCACAAAATGGCCAGAAATGCGGCCTACGATAAGACTATGACGGTTCCGCATGTTACTGCCAACTTTTTGTGCAGATTGTGTAAACACCCGCATAGGTTGGGCTGTTAGGCCAAAGGGTTAACACTTCGTAAACAATACCTTGCTGTCGACCCGATTGCGCACGATCGCATCTAAATGATCACACAGCTTTCGCCCTTTTGCCCGAATTCGGACACATTCAAAGCGCACACCGATAGTTGGACGAGCACGCCCGGGGGCGACAGATCGTATAACAGGTAAGGTGTATCATGCGTATGGACACGACTTCGAGATCAGCATCCATGGCCGCGCTTAAAGGCAGCGCCACACGGTTTGCGCGCGATGAGAGCGGTACGATGACGATGTTCGCCATCATGATGTTGATGATGATGCTTCTTGTCGGCGGCATCGGCGTCGACCTGATGCGCAACGAAATGGAACGCACACGGGTGCAAGCCACTGTCGATCGGGCCGTGCTGGCTGCTGCCGACCTCGATCAGACGCTGGACCCAGAAGCGGTCGTAAACGACTATTTCGAAAAGGCGGGGATGTCCGAATACCTGACATCTGTGACCGTTGATGAAGGACTGAACTACCGCACGGTGACGGTGCAAGCCAGAACCACAACACCCACCCAGTTCATGCGTTTGATGGGCGTCGACGAACTCACCGTGCCCGCCAAAGGCCAGGCCGAAGAAAAAGTTGCAAACGTCGAAATTTCAATGGTGTTGGACATATCGGGCTCGATGGGATCCAGCAGCAAAATGGAGAACCTGCAGGACGCAGCAAAGACGTTCGTCGATACCGTAATCCGTGACGAAACCGAAAACCTGATTTCCATGTCGTTGATCCCCTACACGGCACAAGTGAACGCTGGTTTCCCAATCTTTGACGAACTGCAGACCAACCATGTGCATGACTTTTCGTACTGTGTGGACTTTGAGATCGAAGACTTTAACTCGACCGCCCTCGATTTCGGCAAGGCCTACGAGCAAATGCAGCACTTTGAGGCAAGCTCTGGCTATTCATACCCGATCGACAACCCTGGTTGCCCCGAGCAGGATTTTGAAGAAATCCTAGCCTACACGCAGGATGCCGACCTGCTTAAGGGCCGGATCGACCAATATCGCGCGCGCGCGAACACCTCGATCCATCTGGGTATGAAATGGGGCGTCGCCCTGCTTGACCCCAGCTTCAAGCCAATCACACAGGCGTTGTCGCTGGACAATCGGATCGATGCGAACTTCTCGAACCGCCCGGCCGCCTACGACGATGTTGAAACACTCAAGACTGTCATTCTGATGACGGATGGTGAGAACGTTAATACAGTTCGCATCCAACCTTGGTACTACGCCCAGGCAAGCCACTATGTGCACTGGTCGCGCTACCCATTGTATTGGTACCTCAACAACTATGTTGGAGGCAGCTGGAGTAACTGGCGCTACACCAAATACACGTCTGCCCAAGCCGACGATATGCTGGAAAACATCTGTGATGCTGCCAAAGACCAAGGGATTGTTGTGTGGTCCATCGGCTTTGAGGTCACGAACCACTCCGCTGGCGTGATGGAAAACTGCGCCTCGTCCCCAAGCCACTTCTTCCGAGTGGAAGGTGTGGAGATCAGCGATGCCTTTGAATCCATCGCCAAACAAATCAACCAACTGAGGCTGACACAATGATCCGCAACGCCACAAAATTCCTGCGCCGCTTTGGGCGCAAGGAAGACGGGCAGATGATGGTCGAATTCGCCCTCGCCGTGCCCCTTCTCTTCACGCTCTTCATGACGTCGGTCGAAATGGGCATATATTCGCTGCGCCAGAACTTTCTGGACCGTGGGTTGGACATGGCCGTGCGCAATGTGCGCCTGAACACTGGGGCCAACTATACGCACAGCGACGTAAAACAGATGGTCTGTGACTTTGCTGGTTTCCTGACGGATTGCGACAACGCACTCAAGCTAGAGATGAACCCGATCAACCCACGTTCGTTCACTGGCTTTGCAGGCTCCGCCGATTGCGCGGATGTGTCCCAACCGGTCACACCATCCCGTTCGTTCGTACATGGTGCTGAACACCAGCTGATGCTGTTGCGCGCATGCTATGTATTCAAACCCGTCTTCCCAACCACGGGAATGGGCTACGCCTTTACCAAGGACGGAACCGGCCGCGCCCAAATGGTGTCGCTGTCCGGATTTGTACAGGAGCCAGGATAATGACCCTCATGCGCGACTTTTTTCGCTCGTTCCGTAAGGACGAACAGGGCAGCATCTCAGTCGAACTCGTATTGATCTTGCCCGTTCTGTTCTGGGGTTATCTGTCGATGTTCTCGATATTTGACGCCTATCGCCAACACTCGCTAAATCAAAAAGCGGCCTACACGCTCGGCGACGTTATCTCGCGCGAAACAGCCCCCATTGATGACGGGTATCTCGATGGATCTCGGGAAATGCTGGCCTACTTGACGGCAAACGAAGACACTGACGTGGCCTTGCGCGTCACCAGTGTGACCTATGACGCCGACACGGACGAGTACAAGAAATACTGGTCACAGAACAAAGGCTGGATGCCAGCGTTGAGCGACGACGCCATTCAGGCTTTGAGTGAGGATCTCCCGGTCATGCCTGACAATGAAACCGTTGTGGTTGTTGAGACGTTCGTGAATTACGACCCGCCATTCAACACAGGTCTGCAAACGCGCGAAATCCACAACTTTGTTTTCACGCGGCCGCGCTATGCACCACAAGTTCTGTGGGATGACGGATCATCCTAACTTACGGGTCAGTCTATACCGCGCTCAGCTAGCAGACTGGCTATAATCTCGGCCATAAATTTGGCCTCATGTGCCGGGGTCATGCCGCCGACCCCGATCCGCGAACCCAAAGACCACCAAAGCCCGGGGCGCCATGCTCTGGGCTTTTTATTGTCTAGTCGCAACAGGAAACCGTTTGACGGTTTAAAAGCGAACATACCACGATCCAGCCCCGTGACCTCGTCGATGCGCGCCAGAACCACGCCCATAGAGTCACGCAATTCTTCGCGCGTCAGTTCAAGGGTGACAGCCGTCGCACGCCGCATCAGTTCGGCAATCCAGATTGACCCGCCGCCCAGCACGAACAGGAACAGCTGCCAACCCAATTCAGGGGGTTGCACGATGGCGACATAGATCACCATCAAAGACAGTATCCACAACGAACCGATGCCTAAAATGCGCCGCCCGGGAGAGGCGGTTATGGTGGCAAGGACTGTGTTTGGGTCTTGATCGTTCAGCATCTGACGCACCTAGCCCGCGGTTTGCCTGCTCACAAGGGCTATCCTTGGCTCTGTCATCGCCGCACGATGACTTCGCCACCCACTTCTTCGGGCTCGTCATCGACCATTTCCGATGGAAAGCCCGGCGCGGTGACATCAAGGCCGGTCGCCTCTTCGAGCCGTTTGATGATGTTCGGCGACAATTCACGCGGTCCAAATCGCGCAATTCCATCCTGAAAGATTTCGATCAGCAGGGGGTTAAGCTCCAGCGGCACCCCGGCCCGGTCTGCCACGTCCTGAAACAGACCAATGTCTTTGGCCACCAGATCCATGGTGAAAGAAATGTCGCGGCTGCCGTTTAGGATCACCTGTCCTTCGGTTTCATGCACAAACGAAGTGCCCGAACTGATTGCCATCGCCTCATAGGCCACTCCAAGGTCCATGCCTGCGCCCTTGGCGACGGTCAGGGCCTCGGCCACGCTGACCAGATTGGCAGTGGCAAGGAAGTTCGTCAGCACTTTCAGCACCGACGCACTGCCCAAATCACCTGTGTGCAGCACGCGGCGACCCATGGTTGTCAGCAACGGTAGGATGCGTTCGAATGTGGGACGGTCACAGCCTGCAAAAATCGCGATGTTGCCGGTGTCTGCACGGTGACACCCGCCAGAAACAGGGCAATCGACCGCAGCCCCGCCTGCTGCGATGACTTGGGCAGCGATGCGTTTGACTTCAGCCTCGTCTGTCGTGGACATTTCCATCCAGATTTTCCCAGGACCAACATGAGGTAGCATTTCCTCCATCACTGCAGCCGACGCAGCTGGGCTGGGCAGGCAGGTGATGACTGCATCGCAGGTCTGCATCAGATGGGCCGGGCTTTGGCCGTCAGTGGCCCCATCCGCGACTTTTTGCGCGACGAAGTCCGCATTGAGGTCATGCACAGCAACGTCATGCCCGTTGCGCAGCAAGCTGCCCGACAGTTTACCACCAACGTTGCCGAGCCCGATAAATCCGATTTTCATGGGAGTGTTCCTTTGTGTCTTTTCGCCAGACAACTGAGACAGGCTTGCCTTGTCCGTTCTGTTTGCGACGCCGCTTAGGGACGTGGCGAAAAATTCTCGGAATAAAAGCGATACCAATTGCCGCCCATAATTCCTGACACGTCTTCTGCATCCATGCCAACGGCGCGCAGCCCGTCTTCAATGTTGCCAAAGTCACGGTTGTCGCGGAACCAATCTGGCTGTGGCGGAAAGCCCGGCGCACTGGCAGAGCCTTCGCCGTAGTCGATCTCTTTGCTCCATCGACCCACACGCATCCATTCAACGACGCTATCCGGTTGGTCTTGGCACAGGTCCGACCCGATCCCGATACGGTCAGTGCCGTAGGTTTCTGCCGTTCGCGCCACTGCTTCGCAAAAGCTTTGCAATGTGCAGCCTGACCCGTCCTTGAGGTGATGCGGGTAGAGGGAAAAGCCCAACATCCCGCCGTTTTCAGTAACCGCACGGATCACATCATCTCGCTTGTTACGCAACGCGGGATGCCAGTCGTTAGGGTTGGCGTGGGTGATCGCGATGGGCCGTTCCGAGATATCTGCCGCCTCAATGGTCGAGCGATCCGCCGAGTGGCTCATATCCACCACAAGCCCAACCCGGTTCATTTCCTTGATCACCTGACGACCCATACGGGTAATGCCTGTATCCTCTGCCTCATAACACCCGGTCGCCAGCAAAGACTGGTTGTTGTAGGTCAACTGCATAAACCGCGCACCCAATGTGTGTACGATTTCAACCAGCCCAATGTCGTCTTCAATTGGGCTGGGGTTTTGAAAGCCAAAGAAGATCGCTGTTTTTCCAGCCGCTTTGGCAGCGTCTATGTCGCTGGCCACCAGCCCTTTGGTGATCAGGTCAGGGTAGAGTTCAAACCAGCGGTTCCAAGCCTCAAAGTTCAGCACGGTTTCGCGGAAATTCTCGTGATAGGCGATGGTGGCATGAACCGCGTCGACAGCACCCTCGCGCATCTGACGAAATATCTTTTCCGACCAGTTGCAGTATTGCAGGTTGTCGATCCGCATTAGTCGTCTTTTTTCAGGTTCAGTGCTGACATCGCGCTTTTGCCCAGTTCGATCCCGGCAAACGGGCCGCCGTGGCGGTAATGCGACGGGTTTTGTGGATCAAGCGGGTCTGAATTCGCGTAAATCTCTTCGGCGAACTGTTCGGCATTGTCTTGAGGACGGTAGCCCAAATGCGCCGCACCTGTGTTGTCCACCGGTGCACGGTCATTGTCCGAGATGCCGTAGATGATTGAAAACCCTGTGATCGGCGTGTCGATGGCGCGTTTCACCAGGCGGATCATGTCGGGGTAGCTCAGCCAACTGCCCACTGCACGCGGGTTGGTGACATCTGCGCAGGAATAAATACGCAGGCAAACGGATTCGATCCCGCGCTTTTCCCAGTACATCCGGCCCAGATCTTCGGCAAAGCACTTGGCCAGCCCGTAGAAGGTGTCGGGGCGGTGCGGCACGTCGATGCCAATGTGTTCGTTCTTGGGATACATGCCAACCGCGTGGATCGACGACGCATAAACGACGCGGCGCACTCCGTGGCGATATGCGGCCTCCCAAACGTTATAGGCCCCGACAAAGTTCGGGCCGAGCAACTCTTCGAATGGTTTTTCATCGACGACGGCACCAAAATGAATGACCATATCGGCCCCTTCCAGAAGGGGGGCGACGGCGCCCATATCCGCGATGTCAGCTTTTACATAGGTCTCGTTGGCGGCCAGTTCTTCGACGCTGTCCACGATATCCGTCGATACCAACTCATCACACATCGCCGCCAAAACCGGACGCAGACGCGACCCAAGGCTGCCTGCGGCACCTGTCAGAACCAGTTTCTTCATTTGTACGCCCTTTTTCTCAGATCACTGCTTTTTCAAGGATCGGGCGGCTTTGCACAACCCGGTCATAGTGGAATGGTGTAAGGTCCAGCGTGCGATAGGCACCATGAGTCAACCATTCGGCAGTCCCTCGCCCCATCGCGGGTGACTGCTGTAGCCCATGCCCGGAGAAACCGTTCAGAAAGATGAAATTGCTTATTTCGGGATGAGGGCCAGTGATCGCGTTGTGGTCCAATGTGTTGGTGGCGTAGTGCCCGGCCCATTCACTGGTCACCTTGATCGCCTCAAACTGGGGGATGCGCGTGGCGAGGATCGGCCAGACGTGTGTTTCAAACAGGCTGTGATCCATCACAAAATCGTCCAGATCAACAGCAGGATCAACATCCGCGTGCCCACCGCATTGATAGGTACCACCACCATTCTCGCGTACATGCACACCGGAGGGATCAATTGTCAGCGGCAGGTCGCGGTCCAGCGGATTCTGGGCCGAGAATACCCAGCTGAACCGTTTGCGCGGTTCGACCGGAACGCTGATGCCCGCCATCTGAGCCGTCCGCGCGGCCCTTGGCCCCGAAGCGTTGACCACTTGCCCGCACGCGATGACTTCCCCACTGGCCAGCGTCACGCTGTCCACCCGGGTGCCTGCGGCGTTCACCGTTATATTGACGACTTCATTCTCAACATATTCCACGCCCTGCTCTCGCGCTTGCCTGCGCCACGAGTCAAAGATCGCAGCGCCATCAAAATACCCTTCATTTTGGGTGTTGATCGATCCCAGCACGATGTCATCGACGTTGTAGAAGGGATAGGCCGCCTTGATCTCATCCGGGGACAGCAATTGCGTCGGCGTGCCTGCGGCATGTTGCACCTTGGCATTGCTGCGCAAGGTGTCGGCGAAGGTGTCCGTGTCGGCCAGATACATATAGCCAAAATTGCGAATTTGGAGATCCGGCATGCGGTCATCCCCGCCCATGTGTTGGCGTGCGTTCTGAATGAACTCCGCTCCGAACTGGCTGATGCGCACATTGAGGTCGGTCGAAAACTGCTGGCGGATGCAACTGTTGGTGTGGGCGGTGGAGCAGTTGGCATAGCTCATGTCCCGCTCGATCACGAGAACAGAGCCGTCAAAGTCGGGCGTATTGGTCAAAAACCAAGCCGTGGATGAGCCCATCATCGCGCCACCGATAATGACGACATCATAAGAGTCTTGTTTGGGTGCTGCCATCTGCATCTGCCTGTCCAAGGTTTTGTTCGTCCTGCGCACCTTGAGGGTAAAAAGTATCGTACACCAGATGCGATTTTCAATGCGCCCAACAATCAGGCAGCATGCCCGAACTTACATCTTTTTGTGAGCAGCCCACAGCCAAATACAGCCCAAAATGACATGCCGCCGTTGGCAGCGCACGTCGTCTGTCGGACCGACGGTTGTGGCCAGTGACATGAAAATTGCAGTTGTCGAATCCGACCCGGCGCGTGCGCGCGAAATTATTGATGCGCTCACCGAAGACGGTTGGGAAGATGTCGTCGTCTTGGGCGATGTCATTGGGTTGGCACGCAAGCTGAGTGCGTTGAACCCTGACCTTGTTCTGATTGATCTGGCCAATCCCAGCCGCGACGCGCTTGAACAGATCAGCGTTGCGTCGGACGCGCAAAGCCGACCCGTGGCTATGTTTGTGGACCATTCTGATGACGAGATGACCCAAGCCGCCGTAACTGCGGGCCTGTCGGCATATGTGGTCGGCGCATTGCAACCTGAGCGGATAAGGCCAGTGCTGAAGACTGCCATCGCGCGGTTCAAGATGATGAGTCAGATGCGACTGGAACTGGAGGCCGCAAAACAGGCATTGGCCGACCGCAAAACGGTTGATCGCGCCAAGGGTATGATAATGCGCGCGCGTGGAATTGGTGAGGAAGAGGCATATGCCCTCTTGCGCAAAACGGCGATGTCCCAAAATCGCAAGGTAATTGATGTCGCCCAAGCCTTGCTGACGGCGTCGGACCTGCTGTCATGAGCACGACAGTTTTGAACTGCGGCTATGTCCCTCTGGTGGACAGCGCCCCGCTGATCGTCGCGCAAGAGTTGCGGTTTGCAGCGGATGAGGGGATCGAACTGAACCTGTTGCCGCAACCCTCTTGGGCGGCGCTGCGCGATTTACTGGCGCTGGGGCATCTGAATGTCGCGCATATGTTGTCGCCCATGCCGACGGCCATGTCTCTGGGCCTGAGCGGACCACCGGCGCAAGTAGACGCGCTGATGGTGCTGTCGGCCAACGGGACGGTGATCGGTGTGTCGTCGATGATGGCGGACGCAATGCGCGCCAAGGGGTGGCATGGCGGTTTTGACAATCCCGAGGCCACCGCTCCACCCATGCTCGCCGCGTTGAACCGGCCTTTGCGGGTGGGCGTTCCTTTTCCCTTTTCGATGCACCGATTGCTGTTTGAGTACTGGATCAGGCATTCAGGCGGGGCCTCGGACATGCAGATCATAACGACGCCACCACCCTTGATGGCGGACGCCGTTTCCTCAGGCGAGTTGGATGTGTTTTGCGTCGGAGAGCCGTGGGGTTCTGTAGCTGTCAACGCAGGTGTCGGCGAATTGATCCTGCCTGGCGTGGCTATCTGGGCGCAGGCACCAGAAAAGGTCCTCGCTGCCCGGCGCGTTTGGATCGATGACAATGCAGCTTCAGTATCCGGTCTGATGCGGGCCGTATCACGCGCGGCACGCTGGCTCGACCAGCCCGAAAACCGGGTGCTGGCCATCGAAATCCTTGAGCGCAGCGCGCACCTGAGCCTGCCTGTTTCCGCAGTGGAGCATGCTCTGACCGGCAGGTTTGCAACGCGCGCCGGTGGTCCGCCTGTGCACGTCCCCGACTTTGTACGGTTCTATGACCGTGCCACAAACTTCCCATGGCGCAGTCAGGCGGCGTGGATCGGAGAGCAGATCAGCCACCTTTCTGGCATCGACCGTTCTCACGCCATCGAAGTCGCCCAAAGTACGATGCGGCCCGATTCTTACCGTATGCATTTGGGGCCATTGGGCGTCGATATGCCGGGTGCATCGGCCAAAGTTGAGGGAGCGCTGGCGCATTCCACAGCCGTAGCGTCCACGAAGGGTCAGATGATTCTTGGGCCAGATGCTTTCTTTGACGGCAAAATCTATGATTTCACGCCTTTAGAGTGATGAATTTTTGAGCAAATGCTGCATTGCAGAATAAAATTTCGTTAAAACACCAAAACCTTGTTGTCCGCAAACTTTAGGGCACGCTACATTCAATCCAACGAAGCAAAGCTGCTTCTCACCGCCTCCACAGTAGGAGGCTCTTAAATCAAGAGCAAAGCCGCTCGACCCGGGTAACGCGTTCCTCCTCCCTCGCGTCCGGATCGGGCGGCTTTTTTCGTTTTTATCAAGGAAAAAACTATGCCACGACTACTGACTGCTGTTGGAACTGTTGCTGCCCTTTTGGGGTCGGTGGCACATGCCGAACTGCTTGATCTGGAAAAGGACGAGCTGACGTTTGGATTTATCAAACTGACGGATATGGCACCGCTCGCCATCGCATATGAGAACGGTTACTTCGAAGATGAGGGGTTGTTTGTTACCCTTGAGGCGCAAGCCAACTGGAAGGTTTTGCTGGACGGTGTCATCGACGGCCAGCTGGACGGCGCGCACATGCTGGCGGGACAACCACTGGCCGCGACCATCGGATACGGCACCAAAGCACATATCATCACGCCCTTCTCTATGGACCTGAATGGCAACGGCATCACCGTTTCCAATGAAATCTGGGAAGAGATGAAGCCACACGTGCCGCTGATGGATGATGGCCGTCCGCAGCATCCGATCAGTGCCGAAGCGCTGGCACCTGTGGTTGAAGATTACAAAGACCAAGGCCTACCCTTCAACATGGGCATGGTATTCCCTGTCTCTACACATAACTACGAAATCCGCTACTGGCTGGCTGCTGGTGGGCTTGAGCCCGGCTTTTACAGCCCCGAAGATGTGTCCGGTCAAATCGGCGCGGACGTCCTGTTGAGCGTGACCCCGCCCCCACAAATGCCAGCCACAATGGAAGCGGGCACAATTTATGGATACGCCGTGGGCGAGCCATGGAACCAGCAGGCCGTGTTCAAAGGCATCGGCGTGCCCGTTATCACCGACTATGACATGTGGAAGAACAACCCTGAGAAGGTGTTTGGCATCAACGCAGAGTTTGCCGAAGAGAACCCGAACACGACGCTTGCCATCACCAAAGCGCTGATCCGGGCTGCCATATGGCTGGATGAGAACGACAACGCCAACCGTGAGGAAGCTGTCGAAATCCTGTCCCGGTCGGAATATGTGGGCGCGGATTACGAAGTGATCGCAAATTCGATGACAGGCTTCTTTGAATTCGAAAAAGGCGACCGCCGCCCCGCCCCGGACTTCAACGTGTTCTTCCGCTACAACGCCACCTACCCGTTTTATTCGGACGCCATCTGGTACCTGACGCAGATGCGTCGCTGGGGTCAGATTGCTGAAGCGAAATCTGACCAGTGGTATTTCGACACGGCGGCCGAAGTGTACAAACCCACCATCTATCTGGAAGCCGCGCGCATGCTGGTAGACGAAGGTCTGGCCAACGAGGCGGACTTCCCCTGGAACAGCGATGGTTTCAAAGCGGCGACCCCTGCCGAGGATATCATCGACGGCATTGCCTATGACGGCAAAGCGCCCAACGCTTACCTCGAAAGCCTGCCGATCGGCCTGAAGGGAGAACAGAAGGTCGTCGGCAATAAAGTCGAAGGTTAGGCCAGAACAAAGGGAGGTGGGCAGCATGCCCACCTTGCGCCGCACCGCCGCAAAGCAACCCATCAAACCCGACGCACCGCGCGCGCACAACCTGTTCACTTGACGTGCAGCGCAGCATCGCCAGTTTTCCCGGCCTTCCCCCGCCGGACCGCGCCAGACATCAGAGCCAGGAGACACCTGACATGACCGCCATTGACCCATCCGACCTTAAGGACGACGCACGTGAGGTCCGCCGCCAGCGTTTCTTTACCCGCATCAATACGGCGGACAAATGGTTTCAGGTTCTGGGCTTAGCGTGGCTGACGCCAGTTCTGCGAGCCGCCGCTGGCGACAACCCGCGCGCCCAAGGCAAAGAGATTTGGCGTCTGCTTGGCATTCCGTTACTTGCCATCGGCCTGTTTCTGGCGGCCTGGGCTGCGCTGGCCCCGACGGTCCAGACATCTTTGGGCGCTATCCCCGGCCCTGTGCAGGTGTGGGAGCAGGTCGGCAACCTAAACGATGACGCCATTCGTGAACGCGAAAAAGAAGCAGCATTCTATGTCCGCCAGGATGAGCGCAATGCCAAGCTAATCGCTGAGGGGAAAGAGGACCGGGTCAAGGAACGCATCTATACCGGTAAGCCGACCTATTATGATCAAATCTGGACCTCGATTAAGACGGTATTCTTCGGCTTTCTTCTTGCGTCAGTCATCGCGATTCCACTGGGTATCGCGGCGGGCCTGAGCCCGATTGTGAGCGCGGCCATCAACCCGCTGATCCAGATTTTCAAACCCGTCTCACCACTGGCTTGGCTGCCGATCGTGACAATGGTTGTTTCTGCGACCTATGCGAGCGACGGCTGGTTCGCAAAATCGTTTCTCAACTCTGCCATCACGGTGACCTTGTGTTCGCTGTGGCCCACACTGATCAACACGACATTGGGTGTGTCGAGCATCGACAAAGACCTCGTCAGTGTCTCCAAAGTTCTGAAAATGAACACATGGACCAAGGTGACCAAACTGGTGCTGCCGTCGGCCCTGCCGCTAATCTTTACAGGCCTGCGTCTTTCCTTGGGTGTGGGTTGGATGGTTTTGATTGCCGCTGAGATGCTGGCGCAGAACCCCGGTCTGGGCAAATTCGTTTGGGACGAATTCCAGAACGGAAGTTCTCAAAGCCTCGCCAAGATCATGGTGGCTGTCTTTACCATCGGCATCATCGGCTTCCTCCTGGACCGTCTGATGTACGCCATCCAGTCCATGTTCACCTTCACGAACAACCGGTGACCGACATGATTGTTTTTGACAACGTTTCCAAATCTTACGGCTCGGGTACTCACCGCACGGACGTGCTGAAGAACATCAGCCTTAAGGTTCAGGAGGGTGAATTTCTTGTCCTGCTGGGTTTCTCAGGGTCAGGTAAGACCACGCTGATCAACCTGATGGCCGGACTGGATACGCCGACATCCGGAGCTGTGACCTTTAAGGGTGCCCCTGTCACCGGCCCCGGCCCTGAACGCGGCGTGATCTTTCAAAGCTATTCGCTGATGCCCTGGCTAACGGTAAACGGCAATGTGCGTCTGGCTGTGGACACAGTGCACGGTGGGTTGAGCAAGGCACAGCGCGCGGCAAAGGTTGATCACTATGTGAACATGGTTGGTCTGTCCCACGCTGCAACGCGCCGTCCAGCGGAACTGTCCGGTGGCATGCGTCAACGCGTTAACGTCGCCCGCGCCTTGGCCATGAACCCCGAAATGTTGCTGCTGGACGAGCCGTTGTCAGCCCTCGATGCCCTCACCCGCGCCAATCTTGCGGACGAGATCGAGCACATCTGGGAAGCGGACAAAAAGACCTGTGTGCTGATCACCAATGACGTCGATGAAGCTATTATTCTGGCCGACCGCATCATTGCGCTGAACCCGGACGGCACCTTGGGACAGGAATTCAAGGTTACGATCCCGCGCCCACGCGACCGGATGGAGATGAACCACAATGACGCCTTCAAGCGCCTGCGCGCGGATGTGACCAAATACCTGATGGATGTGGGGATTGAGGCCAAGATCGAAGGCAGCAAGATACTGCCCGATGTGACCCCGATCCACGGTGTGCCAAATGCCGTTGTTGATGCCCAAAAGGGCATGATCGAAAACCGGTTCCTCGATTTCTCGATGCTTCACAAGGTCTATCCGACCCCCAAGGGCCCACTGACCGTGGTTGAGGATTTCGATCTGAAGATCAACAAGGGCGAATTCATTTCGCTGATCGGCCACTCGGGCTGTGGTAAGTCCACCGTGCTGACAATGGCTGCTGGTCTGAACGAGATTTCAAAGGGTGCGATCAAGTTGGATGGCCGTCACGTGGAAGGCGCGGATCCGGAACGCGCCGTCGTGTTTCAATCGCCCAATTTGTTCCCATGGCTTTCGGCCCGCGAAAATGTGGCGATTGGGGTGGATAAGGTTTACCCCTCTGCCAGCCGGGCTGAGCGGCAGGATGTTGTCGATTACTACCTTGAGCGGGTGGGCTTGGCCGACGCCATGGACAAGCAGGCTGACAGCCTGTCCAACGGGATGAAACAGCGTGTCGGCATTGCCCGCGCTTTTGCTCTTTCGCCCAAGTTGCTGTTGCTCGATGAACCATTTGGGATGCTCGACAGCCTCACCCGCTGGGAGTTGCAAGAGGTGCTGATGGAGGTGTGGTCCCGCACCAAGGTCACTGCCATTTGCGTCACCCATGACGTAGACGAGGCGATTTTGCTGGCTGACCGCGTGGTGATGATGACCAACGGACCTCAAGCCACCATCGGCAAGATTGTGGACGTTGACCTGCCGCGCCCGCGCACGCGCAAGGCGCTGCTCGAGCACCCCGACTACTACAACTACCGGCAGGACGTGCTCGATTTCCTTGAGGAATACGAGCACGGGGCAAAACCCAAGTCTCCGACATCTGGTGGTAGTCCCAAATCCAAACCTTCAGCGATAGCAGCGGAGTAAGGTAAATGTCTCAGAACATCATCGTCATTGGCGCAGGTATGGCCACAGGCCGCGCGTTGGAGCACCTGTTTGACTCAGACGCAGACGTGAACGTGACCCTGTTCAATGCAGAGCCTCGCGGGAACTATAACCGCATCATGCTCTCTCCCGTTTTGGCAGGTGACAAGACATACCAAGAAATCGTGACCCACGACTCTGACTGGTACGCAGCCAATGGTGTAACCTGCCGCTTTGGCGAACGGGTCAAAGGAATTGACCGCACGGCCAAAACGGTAACTGCCGAGAACGGCGATGTGCTGCCCTACGACAAGCTGATCTTTGGCACGGGTTCAAACCCGTTCATGATCCCCCTGCCCGGGCACGATCTGGAAGGTGTTATTGCCTACCGCGATCTCGAAGACACCGAACGGATGATGGGCTTGGGTGCGGACAACAAGGTTGTCGTGATTGGCGGTGGTCTGCTGGGGCTAGAGGCCGCAGCAGGCATGGCCGCGCGCGGTGTCGACGTCACTGTCGTGCACATCATGGGCCACCTGATGGAGCGCCAGTTGGACGAGGCCGCAGGCTATTTGCTGCGCAAAGCGTTGGTGGACAAGGGCATCAAAGTGATGTGTCAGGCGAATTCCAGTGAGATCCTTGGCACAAACGGAAGGGTGCGCGCCTTGTTGCTGGATGATGGCACGGAATTGCCTTGCGATCTGCTCGTGATGGCCGTGGGCATTCGCCCGAACGTTGCATTGGCCAAAGAGGCTGGGTTGGCCGTCGGGCGCGGCATTCATGTCGATGACCAGATGGTGACCTCGGATGCTGATATTCTGGCCGTCGGGGAATGCGTCGAACATGAGGGCGCGATATTTGGCCTTGTCGCACCGCTCTATGATCAGGCGAAAGTCGCCGCACAGACCATTATGGGACAAGAGGCTGCGTTTGTTCAGAAAGAGTTGAGCACAAAGCTGAAGGTGACGGGGTGTGATCTGTTCAGTGCTGGAGATTTCGCCGATGGCGAGGGGCGCGAAGACATCGTGTTCCGTGATCCGGGGCGCGGCGTGTACCGCCGCCTTGTCATCGAAAACGACGTAGTTATCGGCGCGGTGATGTATGGCGACACGGCCGACAGCAATTGGTTCTTTGGCCTTATTCGCGACAAGACCGACATTTCGGACATGCGCGAAACACTGATCTTTGGCCCCGCCTATCAGGGGGGTGCCCCCCTGGACCCGTTAGCGGCCGTTGCAGCCTTACCGCGTGATGCGGAAATCTGTGGCTGTAACGGCATTTGCAAAGGAACGATTGAAGATGCGATTGCGGGCGGCGCAACAGATTTAGGGGCCGTACGCTCTGTAACCAAGGCGTCGGGGTCCTGTGGGACCTGTACGGGATTGGTCGAACAGGTACTGGCCGTCACTTTGGGCGACGCGTTCGTGATGCCAACCGCGCAACCCATCTGCGGCTGTTGCGATCTGTCCCACGAGGACGTGCGGCGGATGATCAAGTCGCAAGAGCTCAAGTCCATGGCTGCGGTCTGGCAGGAGTGCGCGTGGAAAACCGTTGATGGCTGCCATGTGTGTCGCCCCGCGCTCAACTACTATCTGATTGCGGACTGGCCGTTGGAATATCTGGACGACCCGCAATCGCGGTTCATAAACGAGCGCAAACACGCAAACATCCAGAAAGACGGTACTTTTTCCGTTGTTCCCCGGATGTGGGGCGGCATCACCACTCCGGATGAGCTGCGCGCGATCGCAGATGCGGCGGACAAGTTTAACGTGCCAACCGTCAAGGTCACTGGCGGTCAGCGCATCGACCTGTTGGGCGTGAAGGGCGAGGATTTGCCCGCCATCTGGTCTGATCTGAACAACGCTGGCATGGTGTCTGGTCACGCTTATTCCAAAGGTCTGCGCACGGTCAAAACCTGTGTGGGCACGGATCACTGCCGCTTTGGAACGCAGGATTCAACTGGCCTTGGTATCAAACTTGAAAAAGCGCTGTGGGGCGCGTGGACGCCGCACAAACTGAAACTGGGCGTGTCTGGCTGTCCGCGAAACTGTGCCGAAGCCACGTGCAAGGACATCGGTATCGTCTGTGTCGACAGTGGCTATCAGATCGGAATCGGTGGCGCAGCGGGCATGGATGTGCGCGAAGTCGAGCGCCTAATTGACGTGCCGACAGAAGAAGAAACCATCGCGGTCATCAAGGCGATGTCACAGCTTTATCGTGAGAACGCCAAGTATCTTGATCGCATCTACAAGTGGATGAACAAGGTGGGGCTCGAGTGGATACGAGAGCGTATTTCCGACCCCGAAGAGCGCGCGGCTTTGGTGGCACGGTTCGACCTGTCTCAGACCGTCTATCAAAAGGATCCATGGGCCGAACACGTTATCAAAAGAGCTGAAACTTATCAGCCGGTGGCGAACCTTACTCTGGAGGCCGCGGAATGAGTGACTGGATTGATATTGCTGCCCTTTCTGACATCCCTTTGCGGGGTGCACGGGTTGTCAAAACGCGTGCAGGTTGTGTTGCAGTGTTTCGCACCGCCTCTGATCAGGTCTTTGCACTGGACAACACCTGCCCCCACAAGGCCGGGCCGTTGGCGGAGGGCATTGTGCATGGATCTGCGGTGACCTGCCCGCTCCATAATTGGGTGATTTCGTTGGAAACGGGCCATGTTCAGGGCGCGGATGAGGGGGAGGTTGCCACCTACCCTGCCCGTGTCGAAGCCGGGCGCATCTTGTTGGATGCTACCCGTTTGCGCAGTGAGCGAGCGGCATGAGCACCTGCACAACCTGTCCATACTGCGGTGTAGGGTGTGGGGTGATCGCCTCGCCGGATGGCAAGATAAAGGGTGATCCAGATCACCCCGCGAACTATGGACGGCTGTGCTCCAAAGGTTCGGCGCTTGGTGAGACGATTGACCTTGATGGGCGCCTTTTGGCCCCTCGCATCGGTGGTGAAGATGTGGATTGGGACAGTGCGATCAAGCTGGTCGCGCACCGATTTTCCGACGCCATTCGCGATCACGGGCCTGACAGCGTCGCCTTTTATGTCTCGGGCCAACTGCTGACCGAAGACTACTATGTCGCCAACAAGCTGATGAAGGGTTATATTGGATCGGCAAATATTGACACGAATTCAAGGCTTTGCATGGCTTCCAGCGTTGCCGGACATAAGCGCGCGTTCGGAAGTGACACGGTGCCAGGCACATATGAGGATCTCGAAGAAGCGGACCTGATCGTACTGGTGGGGTCGAACCTTGTGTGGTGCCACCCCGTCTTGCATCAACGCATCGCAGCAGCCAAGGCCGCGCGGCCGAATATGCGTGTGGTCAACGTCGATCCGCGCCGGACCGCGACGACGCAACTGGCCGATCTCCACCTGCAGATCGCCCCGGACGGAGACATTGCGCTGTTCAATGGGTTGCTTGCGCACATCACCGCAGAGGGGCATGTCGATGCCGCTTACATCGACGACCACGTGAATGGGTTTGGCGCAGCAGTTGCCGCGGCCGAGAGCAGTGATCCCCGTGACAGCGGGCTAAGCGCGGATGCGTTGGCCCAGTTTTATACACTGTGGGCGGGCACCGAGAAAGTGGTTACCGTCTATTCGCAGGGTGTCAATCAGTCCGCCTGCGGGTCTGACAAAGTCAACGCAATCCTGAATTGTCATCTTGCAACCGGCCGCATCGGGCGGCCCGGCATGGGGCCGTTTTCAGTCACTGGCCAGCCCAACGCAATGGGTGGGCGTGAGGTGGGCGGGCTTGCCAACATGCTGGCCAATCATCTGGACATCGAAAATGCAGAGCATCGCGACACAGTGCAGGCGTTCTGGCGAAGCCCTACAATTTGTACGGCTCCGGGCTTGAAGGCTGTGGATCTGTTTCAGGCCTGCGCCGAGGGCAAGATCAAAGCCTTGTGGGTTATGTCCACCAACCCTGCAGCCAGCTTGCCGGATGCGGCTGGCGTGGCTGAAGCGATTGGGCATGTCCCATTTACTGTGGTGTCGGACATCATGGTGCGCACGGATACTTGCGATCTTGCGGACGTTCTGCTGCCCGCCGCAGGCTGGGGCGAAAAAAACGGCACCGTCACAAATTCTGAACGCCGCATCTCGCGCCAGCGCGCATTTCTGCCGGTGCCTGGCATGGTCCGTCCAGATTGGCAAATCATCTGCGATGTGGCCCGCAAGATGGGGTATGGCGCTGCCTTTGACTTTGACAGTCCTGCTGCTGTTTTTCGGGAATACGCCGCATTGTCAGCGACAGTGACGCAGTTTGGGCGTGATTTTGATATCAGTGGGTTGGCTGACATATCCGACGCGGATTATGCGTCTTTTGCGCCAGCACAGTGGCCCATTCCAAACCAAAAAAGCGCCGGTGGACGTTTTTTTGAAGATGGCGGGTTTTATCACCCTGACGGACGCGCGCGCATGCTGCCGATTTCAGCGCCTTTGGCCCATGTCGCCAACGGATTTCAGCTGAACACCGGGCGTATTCGCGACCAATGGCACACGATGACCCGGACCGGGAAATCCGCACGCCTTGGCGCTCATATGGCCGAGCCATATGTCGAAGTGCACCCCGATGATGCCAAAAACCTGGAAGTTGGCGCGACTGAATTGATCGAGATTGAAGCGGTTGGCCACCGCAGTCTGCTGCGCGCCCTTCCGACGGATCGGGTTTCCAAAGGCGCGCTGTTTGCCCCGATGCACTGGACTCGCCAGCGAAACGCGTCCGGTCCCGTAAATGCCGTGGTGCACACCCGCGTCGATCCGGTGTCAGGTCAGCCAGCCCTCAAATCAGGGCGCGTTTCGGCGCGCAGGTTTGATGCGGCTTGGTATGGATTTGTCGCTTCTGCGCACCCCGTCCACCAATACGGGGCCTATTGCGCCGTCGCCCGCACAGCCACGGGCTGGCAGGCAGAAGTAGCTGATGGGCGACCTCTCAACGATGCACTCGCGACATTCAAAGTCCTTACATCAGTGCAGGGCGGCGAAATCAGCGAAATGAACGACAGAACGGCGGGGCTTGTCCGTATCGCACATCGCGTTGAAGGCAAATTGAACGCGGTCATGTTCTGTGCGCCTGGCCCGGTCGCCGTGTCGAGGGCCCATGCCATCGCATTGATTGGGACTGAGGCTCAGGTGACGGACGCGCTGTCGGGGCGCGCGCGTGGCGCGGCCCTTGATCCCGGTGCAACCGTGTGCGCCTGCATGGGTGTTGGGCTAAATGACCTGCGCCGGGCTGTGGCGTCAGGGGCCACCAGTATTGACGCATTGAGTGCAGCAACAGGTGCAGGCACCAATTGCGGGGCCTGCCGCCCCGAGCTCGCCGGGCTTTTGCTGCCGGCCACAGACGCCATTGCCGCCGAGTAAAACAGGAGCTTTGCCCCCATGAAAACCTTTCCAATGTTCCTGAAGATGACGGGCCGTCGCGTTGTGATTGTGGGTGGCGGCGAACAGGCGGCGCAAAAGTGTCGGTTGATGCTAAAGACTGAGGCGCGGATCGAGGTGTTGGCTGACAGATTGGATGTCGAGTTGCACAGTCTGGCGCAGTCTGGGAAAATCACGTGGAGCCGGGCGTCCATCACGCCTGCTCAGTTTGCAGATGCGGCGTTGGTGTTTGTCGCCACGGGCTGTCCAGCGCAGGATACGTGCTTGCACATGCTGGCGAAGGCAGGTGGCGCAGTGGTGAATGTGGTCGACCAGCCTGAATTGTGCGACGCCATAACCCCATCGATCATTGACCGTGACCCGGTTGTCGTCGCCATCGGGACCGAAGGCACCGCGCCTGTTCTTGCCCGTCAGATCAAGACACGTTTGGAAGAGATGCTGGAGCCTCGCTTGGGCGATCTGGCCGCCCTTGCCGGTCGTTTACGGGGCTTTGCTGCCGCACGCCTCGGCCCACGGCAGCGTCGCGATTTGTGGGCTTGGGTTTTTGACGGGCCGTTACGTGATCAGCACAGCCAAGAGGGCGATGCCGCCGTCGCCGCGGCGATCAAGGCGGTCATCGCGTCCGGCAAAGTGCCTGAAAAGGCCCCCGCCCCTGTTGCGCTTGTGGGGGCAGGACCGGGCAGCAGTGACCTGATCACCTTGCGCGGCGTGCAGCGTCTGCAAGAAGCGGATGTGATCTTCTATGATCGGTTGGTTGATCCCGGCGTTCTGGAACTGGCCCGCAGGGATGCTGAACGGGTCTATGTTGGCAAAGAGCCGGGGTGCCACGCATGGCCGCAAGATCGGATCAATAGCCTTGTCGTGTCCGCCGCCTTGCGCGGACAACGGGTTGTCCGATTGAAATGTGGGGACCCGGGTGTGTTTGCGCGAGGTGCCGAAGAAGCTGAGGCGCTTGCCGAGGCCGGGCTGGCTTACGAAATCGTGCCCGGTGTGACGGCAGCCAGCGGGGCGGCCGCCGCCGTGGGCGGTTTCCTGACCGAACGGGGCAAGACCGACACACTGGTTCTGACCACTGGGCGCAAGGCGGAAGCGAATGAACGTCCCGACTGGGTTCAACACCTAAGCGCGCGCAGCAATGTCGCAGTCTACATGGGCGTACAAAGTGCGGCGCAGATCACAGATGTCCTGCGCGAGGCTGGAATGGTCGATGACGTGCAAGTGACAGCGGTCAGCAACGCCCAGCGCGCAAACCAAAAGGTGCTGGAATGTGCCGCCCCCGACTTGGTCGAACAGATTGCGCGGGCAGGCATTGTCAGCCCGGCAATCCTGTTTCTACGCCGCATGGATGACATGCAAACGGCGACACGCCCGGCCCCTGTGGCACTGCGCGCTGTTTAGCGACAGACTTGCGGGCACCCCGGTCTAATCGGGTTGGCAAAGACGTGCTGATCGCGTGAAGCGATGCTCACACCCAAACCGATACGCGCATTGTCTTTCAAACGACGTCGCATATTCGATCGAGTTCGTGCGTTCGCAGTATGCAAATGTATGCCCAAAAACCTGTGACAGAACTGCATCGCTTGGTTGTCTGGTGGTTGTCTTGAATCACTTTGTTGCATATTGATAGCGCTAACAAAGGGCCCTACTGCGGGGCCTTTCACTGTTTCAGGAGACACAGGATGCGCGAATGGTGGCGAGACGCGGTGATCTATCAGATCTACCCTCGGTCCTTTCAGGATGACAATGGTGACGGCATCGGCGATCTGCCCGGGATCACGCGCCGCTTGGATCATGTTGCCTCGCTTGGGGTGGATGCGATCTGGCTGTCCCCGTTCTTTACTTCGCCCGATAAGGACATGGGCTATGATGTGTCCGATTACACCGGGGTCAATCCACTGTTCGGCACGGTCGAGGATTTTGACGCACTCACGGCGCGCGCTCATGATCTCGGCCTGAAGGTCATCATCGATCAGGTGCTGTCCCACAGTTCCGACCAGCACCCGTGGTTTGAAGAAAGCCGCCAGAACCAAGCCAACCCCAAGGCAGATTGGTACGTGTGGGCCGACCCCAAGAAGGATGGTAGCGCGCCCAACAACTGGCCGTCAGTTTTTGGTGGCTCGGCTTGGATGTTCGACCCCCGTCGTCGCCAGTATTACATGCACAACTTCCTCGTCTCGCAGCCGGATTTGAACTTTCACAATCCGGAAGTGGTCGAGGCGCTCTTGGAAACGATGGATTTCTGGTTGCAGCGCGGCGTCGATGGTTTCCGGCTGGATACCGTGAACTTTTATGTGCACGACAAACAGCTTCGCAACAATCCGGCGTCACGCTACAAGGAGTTTCCCGGCAACCCTTACGGCGCGCAACGGCATATCCATTCCAAGACACAGCCTGAAAACCTTGAAGTTCTCAAGAAACTGCGCACTCTTCTGGACAAATACGACGACCGGATGATGATTGGCGAAGTGGGCGAAGATGGCCTGCGCCAGATTGAGATCATGGGCGAATACACATCCGGCAATGACAAGCTGCACATGGCCTATTCTTTCGCCATGCTCAGCCACGACCATTCGCCAAAGCATTTCCGCAACTGTATCGAAGGATTTATGCGGGACGCCCCTGATGGCTGGCCCTGTTGGTCGTTCTCAAACCACGATGTACAACGCCATGTGACCCGCTGGGCCAAAACGCCCGAAATGGAAGACGCCGTCGCGCGCCAGTCAATCAACATGCTGGTCAGCTTTCCCGGCACCCTTGGTATCTATCAGGGTGAAGAGCTGGGGCAGACAGAGACCGACATCGAGTTTCACGAGCTTCAGGACCTCGGCAACATCGGCTTCTGGCCCGACAACAAGGGCCGCGATGGCTGCCGCACGCCAATGGTGTGGGACGAAAGCCAACCCAATGCCGGATTTTCGACGGGTGAGCCTTGGCTACCGGTCAAACCACCGCAAGCGGCCCATGCAACTGCTGGCCAAGAGGGCAAGAATGACTCGGTTTTGGGCACCTATCGCGCCGCCTTGGCGTTCCGCAAATCCCGGCCCGAATTGAGCTTTGGCGAAACAACATTTCCTAAAGTCCGCAACCCCTTGTTGGCGGTGTGCCGGACATATGAGGGGGGCAGTCTGACAGGTGTCTTCAACCTATCTGATCAGCCTCAGTCAGTCCGAGTAAGTGGCGACGCTGCTCTGGTCGGAACACCCGCTGGTGCGTTGGAAAAAGGACGCCTGAAACTGCCACCCTATGGCTACGCCTATCTAGAGACTGGGACAGACCAAAGCGCGCTTGGATAAGCGCCGCAGCCCACCCGGCAGAAGCGCTGTGTCATCTCAGGCGCTTTCGGCTAGGGTAGTATGAAACACTGAAGCCGCCTGACCTGAGAAAGGGCGGGCGCAAAGGACCGGAAAGACCGCACTCGCATGGCCAAACTTCTGACACGCGACATGGCCCTCAAGGCCGCCCCGCCCTGGGACGTGGTGACAGCCCTTTTGGACGGGCATCTGGCCGACCCGTTCCAGTTTCTGGGTTTGCGCGTGCATCCTGAGGGCTTTGCGCTCAATGTCTTTGTGCCCGGCGCCGATACAGTCACCTGCATAACAGGCAAGGCCACAAATACTCCCCTAGAGCCTGTTGAACATGCTCCGGGTCTTTTCTGCACCCTTTTGAAAAAGGATCAGCCTTACCGGCTGAGCGCCACCGCGGGCGAAACCAATTGGACGTTTGAAGACCCTTATCGATTTGGCCGGGTTCTAAGCGACGACGACCTTTACTATCTTGGTGAAGGGTCGATGCACCGTCTTTGGAAAACGCTGGGTGCAAACGTTACAGAGATCGACGGGGTGGCAGGCGTGCATTTTGCAGTCTGGGCCCCGAACGCCGAACGCGTCGCCGTGGTTGGCGATTTCAACGTTTGGGATGTGCGCCGCCATGGGATGCGGCGGTTGGGAGCTTCGGGTGTTTGGGAGATTTTTGTTCCGGGTGTAATGCCCGGTGATGTCTACAAATACGCAATTCGCGCGAATGGCAGTGATCTGCCGCTCAAAGCAGATCCAGTGGGGTTTGGTTCTGAACATCCCCCCAAGACCGGATCCGTTGTGCGCGACATTGCGGGACATGATTGGAAAGACGGCGCGTGGATGGAAGGGCGTGCTGCGCGTCACAACACAGATGTGCCCATCAGCATTTACGAAGTGAACCTTGCCAGCTGGAAACGTGCGGAGGGCGACCGCCCGTTATCATACGAGGAATTGGCCACAGATCTGGTCGAATACGTCGCCTACATGGGCTTTACCCATATCGAGTTGATGCCGATCACTGAGCACCCCTTTGACGGTTCGTGGGGATACCAACCCGTTGGGATGTACGCGCCAACCATTCGTCACGGGACACCCGATGAGTTCCGCGCATTGGTCACTGCCGCCCATAACAAAGGCCTCAGCGTTCTGCTGGACTGGGTGCCGGCGCACTTCCCGACCGATGAACACGGCCTTGCGCAATTCGACGGAACGCACCTGTATGAACATTCCGACCCCCGCGAAGGATTTCATCAGGACTGGAACACCCTGATCTTCAATTTTGGGCGGCGCGAAGTGGTGAACTTCATGCGCTCCAACGCGCTGTACTGGATGGAAGAATATCATCTGGACGGCATCCGTGTGGATGCTGTCGCCTCGATGTTGTACCGCGACTATTCGCGCAAAGAGGGCGAATGGGTGCCCAATGCGCATGGCGGTCGCGAGAACCTTGAGGCTATCGCCTTCCTGCAAGAGACCAATACTTTCGTCTACGGCGAAGACGCCAGTATCATGACCGTAGCCGAGGAAAGCACAGCCTTTCCCGGTGTCTCCCGCCCCGTTTATCACGGCGGCCTCGGGTTTGGGTTCAAGTGGAACATGGGGTGGATGAACGACACCCTACGTTACATGGAAGAGGAACCCATCAACCGCAAATACCACCACCACCTGATGACCTTTGGCATCGCCTATGCGTTTTCGGAAAACTTCGTGCTGCCGATCAGCCATGACGAGGTTGTGCATGGCAAAGGGTCGATGCTGGAAAAAATGCCCGGCAATGACTGGGAAAAATTCGCAAACCTGCGGGCTTACTATGGGTTTATGTGGTCCCATCCGGGCAAAAAATTGCTGTTTATGGGTCAGGAATTCGCACAGCGCGACGAGTGGAACCATAACCAGAGCCTTGATTGGCATTTGTTGGACGCGCCTGCCCATTCGGGCATCCAGACATTGGTGCGTGACCTCAACGCGCTTTACCGCTCGACGCCAGCGCTCTACCTCAATGACTGCCGGCCCAGTGGATTTGGCTGGATCGACGGCGGCGACATGGAAAACTCGATCTACGTTTATCAGCGCATAGGCGGGTCAGATGACCCACGCGCAATCATCGTGCTGAACATGACGCCGGTAGAACGCTCAGATCACCGGATCGGCCTGCCCGGTAAAGGGTTCTGGCGCGAGGCATTGAATACAGACGGCGTCGAATATGGCGGCGGCGGGCGTGGCAATCTGGGAGGAGTGCACGCCGAGGCCGTTGAATGGATGGGGCAATCCCATTCGGCCAATGTCACATTGCCGCCCCTGTCGGCGGTTATCTTGATCGAAGGGGAGGACGACACATGAAACCAACACCCAACCAGCGCCTGTCAAATCGCGCCATGGCCTTTGTGCTTGCAGGTGGGCGGGGCAGTCGCCTCAAGGAGCTGACAGACAGCCGCGCCAAACCAGCGGTCTATTTCGGCGGCAAGACGCGGATCGTGGATTTCGCACTGTCCAATGCGCTCAACTCCGGCATCCGCAAGATGGCCATCGCCACGCAATACAAGGCCCACAGCCTGATCCGCCACTGCCAGCGCGGGTGGGGTTTTCTGCGGGCTGAGCGGAACGAATACCTTGATATTCTGCCAGCCAGCCAGCGGACATCCGAAGACAAGTGGTATCTTGGCACCGCTGATGCAGTTGCCCAGAACATCGACATCATCGACAGCTATGACGTTGATTACATTGTCGTTCTGGCCGGGGATCACATCTACAAGATGGATTACGAGATCATGCTGCAACAGCATGTGGACACCGACGCTGACGTCACCATTGGCTGTTTGACCGTGCCCCGGATGGAGGCAACTGCCTTTGGTGTCATGCATTGCGACGCAGCCGACCGCATCACTGACTTTCTGGAAAAGCCTGCCGATCCCCCCGCCATTCCCGGAGATCCGGATCACGCGCTCGCGTCGATGGGCATCTACGTGTTCAAATGGTCCTTCCTGCGTGATCTGCTGATCCAGGACATGGAAGACCCCAATTCGGCCCATGATTTCGGCAACGACATTATTCCGCAGGTGGTCAAAGGCGGCAAGGCGCAGGCCCACAGGTTCTCGGATAGCTGTGTGCAGTCCGGCCTTGAAGCCGAGCCTTATTGGCGCGACGTCGGCACGATTGACGCGTTCTGGCGCGCCAATATCGACCTGACCGAGTTCACTCCGCCGCTGGACCTTTATGACAACTCGTGGCCGATCTGGACCTATGCCGAAAGCGTGCCTCCAGCCAAGTTCATCCATAACGAAGAAAACCGCCGCGGTATGGCGGTGTCTTCCATGGTGTCTGGCGGTTGCATCATTTCGGGCTCTGAAATCCTTGAATCCCTGCTGTTCACAGGCGTGCGCAGCCATTCGTTTTCTTCGCTGAACCAAGTAGTGGCCCTGCCCTATGTTGAGGTCGGGCGCGAAGCGAAACTGACCAAATGTGTGGTCGACAGGGGGGTGCACATCCCGGACGGTCTGGTGGTTGGCGAAGATCCAGTCGAGGACGCCAAATGGTTCCGCGTGTCGGATGGGGGCGTTGTTTTGATCACCAAACCTATGATCGCGGCCCGCGCGGCGGCACTTGGATAACCGATGCGTTGCGTTTTGTCCGTCACCTCCGAATGTGTGCCCCTGATCAAAACCGGGGGCCTTGCGGATGTGGCGGGCGCGTTGCCTGCAGGGTTGGCGCAGACGGGGTGGCAGATGCGCACCTTGATGCCTGCCTATCCCGGTCTTGTTGCTAAAGCTGGCGCCAAGAAGAAGGTTTTTGCGTTCAAGGATCTGATGGGGGGACCTGCGCGCGTATTGGCGGGTGTCGCGGGCGGCGTTGATGTGCTGTTGCTGGATGCGCCGCACCTTTATGACCGCCCCGGCGGTCCCTATGGCAATCCAACGGATTTCCCGGACAATCCGGTCCGTTTTGCCGCCCTGTCCTATGCTGCGGCATGCATCGCGCGCGACGGGCTGAGCGATGGATGGCGTCCCGAAGTGTTGCATGCCCATGACTGGCAAGCCGGGCTGGCCCCGACCTATCTGAAGTTGGGTGGTGACCATGATGTCGCCACGGTGATGACGGTGCACAACATCGCTTTTCAGGGATTGGCTCCGGCGGCGATGCTGGGAGCGATGGACTTGCCAATTTCCGAATTCACATCGGAGGGGCTGGAATACTGGGGCCAGATCAGCACGTTGAAGGCCGGGCTGGTCGATGCCGATGCGATCACGACTGTCAGCCCGACCTATGCGGCCGAGCTGATGCGCCCGGAATTTGGCATGGGGCTGGATGGATTGATTGCACACCGTGCGGGCGATCTAAGCGGCATCCTAAACGGCATCGACATGGACGTTTGGAACCCGGCAACGGACCCAGAGATCACGCCATATTCAAGCACATCGCTAAAGGGCAAGGCGAAGAACCGCAAAGCTCTGATGGCTGAATTCGGCTTGTCGGACATCACCGGCCCGCTTGCCATCATCGTGAGCCGCCTAACCTCGCAAAAAGGGATGGACCTGATCGCGGATTGCGCAGGGCAGTTTGTGGCCTCGGGCGGAGGCATTGCTATCCTTGGCAGTGGCGACCCGGCCATCGAGGATCAGATGCGCCTGCTTGCGCGCAATCACCCCGGCAAGATCGGTTTGCGCATCGGCTATGATGAGGCGCTGTCGCATCGCATGTTCGGGGGCGGGGACGCAGTGTTGGTGCCCTCGCGATTTGAACCCTGCGGGCTGACTCAGCTTTATGGTTTGCGTTATGGCACAGTGCCCGTTGTGGCCGCCACAGGTGGGCTGGCTGACAGCGTGATCAACGCCAACGTCATGGCGCAATCGTCGAATGCATCGACGGGTTTTCAGTTTCATCCGGTGGATTCTTTGGCCTTTGGCCACTGTTTGCGTCGTGTCACGGACATGTTTGCCGATAAATCAGGCTGGACCCGCCTGCAAAAACGGGGAATGAAGCAGCATCTGGGGTGGGAGGCCTCGTCCGCAGCATATGCTGCACTGTATGAAAGGCTTACCGAGTGAATGTCTCCGCACAGCACGATCTGCCGAAGGTTCTAAAACATCATTCGATGTCTGCCGGCCGTCCCTACCCAATTGGGGCCACCTTTGACGGCGAAGGCGTCAACTTTGCTGTCTTTTCCGAACATGCTGAGCGGGTGGAATTGTGCCTGTTTGACCATGACGGCTGGATCGAGATTGCGCGCATTCCGCTGATGGAGCGGGACGGAGACGTCTGGCACATCTATGTCGCCGGGCTGACACCGGGAACGTCCTATGGCTACCGTGTGCATGGACCTTACGACCCCGAAAACGGGCATCGGTTCAATCCCAACAAGCTACTGTTGGATCCCTATGCAAAGCGCATCATTGGCGAAGTGGCGTGGAACGACGCAGTCATGGGCTATAGTATCGGCGCCAAGACCGCAGACCTCAGCTATGATCGCCGCGACAGCGCGGCATACGTCCCGCGCTCGGTCGTGGTGGACCCAAGTTTTGAGTGGGGCAAGGACGCCCCACCGGAAATCAGCGGGTCGGAAACGCTGATCTATGAGGCCCACGTTAAAGGCATGACCGCAGAATTCCCCGGTCTGCGCCGCGGCCAACGGGGCCATTTCCTTGGCATGGCGAGCGAGCCGGTGCTGGAACACCTGACCAAGCTGGGCGTAACGACTGTACAGTTGCTCCCCGTGCATACCTTTCTGGACGACAAGTTCCTCGTGGATGCGAACCTTTCAAATTTTTGGGGTTACCAATCCATTGGCTTTTTCGCGCCCGAACCGCGTTACATGGATCAGGCGGGCATCTGGGAATTTCAGACCATGGTGCGCCGGTTCCATGCCGCCGGAATCGAAGTGATCCTCGACGTGGTCTACAACCACTCCGGAGAGGGCAATCATCTGGGACCGACTTTGTCGTTCCGCGGCCTCGACAACCTGTCTTACTACCGCCTTCAGGAAGACCAACGCTATTACGTCAACGACACGGGCACGGGAAACACACTGAATGTCCGTCACCCGATGGTATTGCGCATGATCATGGATTCATTGCGCTATTGGGTTGAGGTCATGCATGTGGACGGGTTCCGCTTTGACCTTGCCACCGTGTTGGGCCGCGAGACCGAAGGGTTCAACCGCAATGGTGGGTTTCTGGATGCACTGGGGCAGGACCCCGTCCTGAGCCGTGTTAAATTGATCGCCGAGCCATGGGATTTGGGGCCCGGAGGATATCAGCTCGGCAATTGGCCGCATCCATTCCTTGAATACAACGACAAGTTTCGCGACGGCATCCGCAAGTTTTGGCGGGGCGACGCGGGCCTGACAGGCAAGCTGGGCCGGTGCCTGACAGGCAGTGCAGATACGTTTGACCATTCTGGACGTGCGGCCACGTCTTCTATCAACTTTATCACCTGTCACGACGGCATGACCCTGCGCGACGTGGTGAGCTATGACAAAAAAAACAACCATGCCAATGGCGAGGCCAACCGCGACGGCACGGATGCGAACTGGTCTGACAATATGGGCGTCGAAGGCCCGACAAACGATGCCGAGATCAACGCCGCCCGTGCCCAGCGCCAACGCAACCTGCTGGCCACCGGTTTCTTATCGCAGGGAACGCCCATGCTCTTGGCCGGCGATGAGATCGGCAATTCGCAGGATGGCAACAACAACACCTTTGGGCAGGACAACCCGCTGGGTTGGGTGAACTGGGGCAGTGCGGATCAGGACATGCTCGCTTTTGTACAGCGCCTGAGTGCCCTGCGCCGCGACAACAAAGTGCTGCGTCAGGCCCGCTTCCTGCATTCGCGACCACGCAGCGCAGATGGTAAACCAGATGTGTTCTGGCGCTTGCCTGACGGCACGGCACCAACCCGAGAAGACTGGGAAGACCCCGACACAAAGACCATCGGAGTAGAGTTACGCACATCTTCGACCACGCCCTACTACGCGGCCTCGGACGACGTGATCTTTCTTGTCTTCAACAACGATGAGGATCAGGACGTTGTCCTGCCCCCCTGCGCCCCAGACAAGACTTGGGAACGGATTTTGAACACTGCCGCACCAGATGAAGGCCCTTACTGCCTTGTTGGCAAGACTGTGCATGTCAGCGCCTTGTCCGTTTCAGTCTTTACGCTGGCGCCAATACACTAAGAGGACCTACCAATGAGCAAAGTGAGCATTGCGACCACCCCGTTTGAGGGACAAAAGCCCGGCACTTCGGGTCTGCGCAAAAAGTGCCGCGTGTTCATGGGCGAGCATTACCTCGAGAACTTTGTGCAGGCGATGTTTGACGGGATTGGCGGCGTGGCTGGCAAGACGCTGGTTGTTGGTGGTGATGGTCGTTTTCACAACGATGTCGCGACGCAGACCATCTTGTCTATGGCTGCGGCCAATGGCGCGGCGCGCGCGATTGTAGGGCAAAATGCCCTTCTCTCTACCCCCGCAGCATCCCACCTGATCCGCACGATGCAAACAGATGGCGGGATAATCCTGTCAGCCAGCCATAATCCCGGCGGCATCGACGAGGATTTTGGGATTAAGTTCAACATGCCCAATGGTGGCCCCGCCCCCGAGGCAGTCACAAACGCGATTTTTGAACGCACGCAAACCATCGATACCTATCACATCTGGCAAGGTGATTCTGTCGATCTGTCGACCATCGGTGTCAGCTCATTGGGCGGCATGACGGTCGAAATCGTTGATCCAGTTGCGGCCTATGTCGACCTGATGCAGAGCCTCTTTGATTTCCCTGCCATCGCCAAGATGATTTCGGGCGGCTTGTCGATCCGGTTCGATGCCATGTGCGCCATTACTGGCCCCTATGCCCGCGCGATCCTTGAGGATGCACTGGGCGCACCCAAAGGCACAGTGACACACGGCACTCCCCTTCCCGATTTTGGCGGCATGCACCCGGACCCGAACCCAACCTGGGCGCACGAGTTGATGGACGAGATGATGGGTGCGGACGCGCCGGGATTTGGCTGTGCATCTGACGGCGACGGCGATCGCAATATGATCGTTGGCCCCGGCTGTTATGTTAGCCCCTCTGACTCTCTGGCCGTGATTGCGGCCAATGCGCATATGGCACCCGGATATGCGGATGGTCTGAAAGGCGTCGCCCGGTCCATGCCGACTTCTGCTGCTGTGGACCGTGTGGCCGAGGCGTTGGGGCTGGATTGCTACGAAACGCCGACCGGTTGGAAATTTTTTGGCAATCTCATGGATGATGGGCGGGTCAGCCTGTGTGGTGAAGAGAGCTTTGGCACCGGGTCTGATCATGTCCGCGAAAAGGATGGCGTCTGGGCCGTTCTGATGTGGTTGAACATTATGGCAGCGACCGGCAAATCCGTGCCGCAGATCATGGCAGATCACTGGACGCGCTTTGGCCGCAACTATTATTCCCGCCACGATTTCGAGGCGATTGAGACGGCCAAGGCCGACGCGCTGATGACCGAGTTGCGCGGCGCGTTGAGCGGGCTGGCGGGTCGCAGCGAAGGGCCTTTGACCGTCGCGCATGCGGATGACTATACCTACCTTGACCGGGTTGATGGCAGCACGTCTGCGCAGCAAGGTGTGCGGGTTGTGTTTGAAGGTGGTGCGCGGTTCGTGGTGCGTCTATCGGGCACTGGAACCAGCGGGGCGACTCTGCGCCTCTACCTCGAAACGCTCGAGACAAATAAACTGGACCTTGAGCCACAAGAAGCCCTCGCCTCGGTGATTGCAGCCGCCCACAGCATCATCGGGATTGAGAGCCATACAGGCCGCACCGCGCCTGACGTTATCACCTGACCACCAGCTATGACTTTTGCCAACTGCTGTTGGTAGCGGTTTTGCCTGATCCAATCCGGCGGACGACCCGAACAGATGGTCCGTCCGGACGGCGAAAGCGTGGTTTACTGCCGGTTCATTCATCTTGAGTGGCTGCCAAGTCAGCCATGCTCACGCGGTCTGATCTGCAAAAAAATGTCGTTATGACGGCATGTTATTCGCCAAAACCGTTGCTTGTTTCCGGTTCAAAGGGGAGACTGTTCGGTATGAAAGTAAAAGCCGAATGAGAAACTGCCAGAGGTCAGATCACGCGCCGATAAAGTGGCCTGCTCCATATTCGGACGGATGCTGTTGAGGTGGTAGTACATACTAATACCTCCCGGTCCGTCAACTTTACGAAATCCCATTTTCGGACCTGCGCAGCATGAGCGCTTGGTCTGAGATATTCCAGATCACAGATCCGGGTTATGTCGCATTGGTGGGGCTGATTTTCCTCGGGGCGGCCATCATCAAAGGGTTCCTTGGCATCGGCCTTCCGGCCGCTGCGATGGCGTTCCTTACCCTTCTTATGCCACCAACCGAGGCCATCCCATTGCTTTGGCTATCCATCCTTGGCACCAACTCACTCCAATTCGCGCGCGCGCCGAAAAAGTGGGATATCGCCAAGGAATACTGGCTTTTCGCGCTGGCCATCGTCGTCTGCATATTCGTCACGTCGATGTTCATCGCAGACTATCCGACCGCTCTTTTGACGGTAGCTATTGGCATAGCGATGGTTCTGTTCTCTCTGAACTTGCTGCTGGGCATCAAATTGCGCATCGGACCGGGCCGTGGATGGCAAGCCGTGTTTGGCGTCATATCCGGCACGCTTGGCGGAATAAGTTCGATCTGGTCACCGACTGTCGCGATGTACATGGTGGCGCGGGACGTTGACAAAGAACGCTTTATCGGCGCAACCGGATTTTTGTTCCTGTGCGGGGTTCTGCCGCTGGGTGCAGGTCAGATTGTGGCCGGGGTCCTGACCTTTCCGGTATTCCTACAGTCCGTTTTTGTGCTGATGGTCGTTCTGGTCGGGTATCGGATCGGGGAGCTTTTGCGCTCCCATGTGTCGCAGAACCTTTTCAGAAAGGCCGTGCTGATCGCATTCCTGCTGATGGGGATCAGGTTGATCTTTAACGGATTGGCCGCTTAAACGCGCCCAAGCTACCCTTTGCCGTACAGCAATTCGTTCAGGTACAGTCGCTGGATTTTGCCCGAAGGCCCCTTGGGTAGCTCGTCCATCAAATGCACGTGGTCCGGGGCCTTGAACTTGCCAACACGCTCTATGCACAAGGCCAGCAGATCATCCGCCGTGGCTGACGAGCCCTCGCTCAGGCGCACGGCCGCTTCGACCCTTTCGCCATACTCCGGGTTCGGACGGGCAAAAGCTGCCGCCTCAACAACGTCGCCATGTTCATAGAGTGCTTCGTCAATCTCGCGCGGGGCGATGTTCTCGCCGCCCTTGATGATCAACTCTTTCAATCGACCAGTCACGAAAATGAACCCATCTGCGTCGATGCGGCCCAGATCGCCTGTGCGCAGCCAGTCTCCGATGAAAGTCTCACGCGTCGCTTCGGGGTTCTTAAGGTATTCCTTCATGACATTCGGGCCACGAATTTGAATCTCTCCTTCCTCGCCAACAGCACAAAGCTGCCCTTTCTCATCTGCAATACGTCCATCGTTGCCGATGCCGTAGCCGGGAGAGCCAATTTTCTGCTGTGCCGGATCAAGGGGATTGGACAGGCATTGCGCGGCTGTTTCGGTGAGGCCCATGGTTTCGACAATCGAAATGCCAAACCGCTTCTGAAAGGCGTTTTGCGTCTCGACCGCAAGCGCCGAGGACGCGGAGCGCCCGAAACGCAATCGCGATTTGAGCGCGTCTGAGGGATCCGCTTTGCCGTGCAACAGGTGGCTAATGATGGTCGGTACAACAGAGAACCATGTGATCCCGCCTTTCTCTGCCTGATCCCAGAACTGGCTGGCAGAGAAGCGCGATACCATCGCAAGCGAACCGCCGGACACGAGGCTGCCCATCACGGAAACGCAGAGCCCGTTGATGTGGTAGAACGGCAGCACACCAAAGGCGCGATCGTCGGGTGTAAGGTGATGGGCTTTGCTGACGGTCCAGCCACCGGCGAGCAGGCTGGAATGGGTATGTACCACCCCCTTGGGGCGGCCCGTGGTCCCGGACGTGTACATCAAAAGCGCGTCGTCGCTTGCGTTCAGATCATGCAGCGTTGCCAAGCCGCCTGTCGGGGCATAAAGCGACATCCGCTCTGGCCGGGCCGCATTGAACATCTCGATTTGTGCCTCATGCACGAAGGCAACGCGCGCCCCGGAATGATCAAGCGCATAGCCAATCGCGTCCGGACCAGCAGCAAGGTTGATCATTGTGACACGAAAGCCGCCATAGAGCGCCGCGTAGAGCGCCTTGACCCCCTCCAGTCCGTTGGGATGCACCACAGCGATGCTTTCGCCCTTTTCAATGCCCTGGGACGTGAGATCAGCCGCTGTTTCGGCAGCAGTTGCCCTTAGCTCAGCCCAACTCAGTTCTTGCCCTGTTTCGGGAAAGGTGATCGCTGTTCCACCAGCATCGGCGCGGGCATTCAGCCAATCACGAACTGTGCCCTCAGGCGGCAAGGCCGTGCTCAACTTCATTTGCCTGTTTCTTCCCAGTAGGTTCCAAAAATGTCTTCCAAAGCGGGTTCATTTTCTGGGATCTCGCGCACAATCTTTGTTGATTGCAGGAAGTTGCGGTAGTTGACGTTGTCATTCACCGAATTGCCGCCCCAAGTCCCGCATCCCATCGACAGCGAAAACGGCATGCCGTTGGTAAAAGAACCGCCCGTGGCAAAGGTATGCGCCTGATTGACGATGACCCGGCTGGTCGGGATCGCATTGGCCAAAATCATTGGTCGATCTGTATTGGTTGAATGCAAGCCAACGGAATGGCCTGCGCCTTGATGCAGCTGGATGTCGCGCGCGACCTTGACCGCATCATCAAAATCGGAGGCGCGATAGAGCGCCAGAACCCGGCTCAATTTCTCACCTGACAACGGGTGGTCCGGCCCAATGCCAGAAGTCGTCACCGCGATGTAGTCGGTGCCCTCGGGTACATCGAGATCGAGCGCTGCAATCATCTTGTCTGCGTCTTGCGCAATGACTTCTCGGTTCAGGTGACCGCCGGGCCAGAGTTTTTCAACAATGCCTGCTTCATCAACCACAAGCGCACCGCCTGCCCCTGCCATCGCGGCCACGAAGGCGTCGTAGATGGCATCGACCACGACGACCGAGTTCTCCGACGAACAGGATGTCGCGTTGTCAAAACACTTGGATGCGCGGATCTTTTCGGCAGCAGCGGCTAGGTCTGCGGTTTCGTCCACGATCACCGCAACGTTGCCCGCGCCAACGGCCACGGCCGGTGTCCCCGCAGTCTGCGCACGATGCACGTTGTTCTGGCTGCCCGTGGCCACAATCATATCGCACAATTCCATGAGCGATTGAGTTTTTTCCTTTGATCCGGGTGCCGGGACCATTTGTACGAGATCGGGGTCTTCGCCGATCTTTGCAAATTCAGCATGGATAAAGCCAAGAAGCCGCTCAGCGCTCGCCACCCCTTTTGGCGATGGCGCGACGATGATCGAGTTTCCACATTTCAACGCGTTGATGATGTTGTTGGCCGGCGTTGCGGCTGGGTTGGTCGAAGGCACAATCGCCCCAACAACACCCTTGGCGCGGGCAATTTCAGTGATGCCCGTGGCCGCATCGTCCGACACCACACCAAAGGTCTTGGCGTTTTGAATGTCACGCATCAGGCCCAGCGTCTTGCGATGGTTTTTGGTAATCTTGTCCGGCACGTTTCCAAGGCCCGTGGTTGCCACGGCAAGCTCTGCAAGCTCTTTGTTACGCGCGGGTTCCATGATGGCCCAAGCCACTGCCTGTGCAGCACGATCGTATCGGGCTTGCGATCCGTTTGCCTCGTAACGTGCTTGGGCCGCGCGGGAACGGGCAACGATTGCCTGAATGCTGTCATCGCTCATCAGTGCATCCTTTTCACAGATCAGAACCAGTCAGGCTGGCTTTTTTGCGGGGGCAAAGGCCTTATACACGCTTGTCAGCAGCGTCAAAGTGCCTGCCGCAATCAGGACCGAACAAATCGGGCGCGAGAAATATGTGCCAAGATCGTAGTGAACCATCTGCATACCTTGCGCAAAGTTCTGCTCGCCGATTGTGCCAAGGATCAAACCAAGCACGATTCCGGGGATCGAAAATCCGGTCCGGCGCAGCAGGTAGCCAAGGATGCCTGCGAGGAACATCACGATCACGTCGAGCACCAGACCCCGGCTGATATAGGCGCCAATCGTGGCGAGCATCAGGATGAGTGGGGCCAAGAACTGGAACGGGATTTTTAAGAGATTCAGGATCGTCTTGGTTTCGATAACGCCAATGATCAGGATTGAAAGGTTGGCATAAAACATGGCCGCGAACACCACCCAGATCAGATCAGGCGAGGTGTAAAAAACCAACGGGCCGGGTTGCAGGTCGTGCATCTGGAACACCGCAACCATCATTGCGGTCAGCGCCCCCCCCGGCAGACCAAGCGCCAGAAGCGGGATCATTGCCGCCCCTGTGGCCGCGTTATTGGCGGTTTCGGATGAAATGACGCCTTCCAGCTTACCTTTGCCGAACTCTTCTTTGTTCTTGGACCAGCGCACCGCTTCGCCGTACCCCATGAAGGCAGCCAGTGTGGCGCCAATGCCGGGCAGGATGCCACAGAAGAACCCAACTAGGATCGACCGCAGAACAGCAAATTTATGCATCCAAAGTTCAAGGAATGAAGGAAAGGCCATGCTGACCTTGGGAGCTTTGTACTTGCCCGCTGCCGTGCGCTCGGCCTGCACAAATATCTCTGAAACCGCAAAAAAGCCGAGGATCGCAGGGACAAAAGCAATGCCAGCGGCCAGATCGGTCAAACCAAAATTATAGCGGTTGATGCCACCCACTGGGTCCTGACCAATGGTGGAAATCAAAAGACCGATCAGAACCGACATCCAGCCTTTCCAAATGGTGCGTGCACCCACGGATGACGCCACAGCAAGCCCAAAAAACACGAGCGCGAAAATCTCTGGTGGACCGATGTTCTGGATCGCCCAGTTGGCCAAAGGCTCCGTTGCCGCCATCATCACCAGAGCCGAGGCAATACCGCCGATAGCTGAACACAAAACTGCGGCGCCGACAGCTTTGCCAGACTCGCCCTTTTGCGTCATAGGATAACCGTCAAAGGCGGTCGGCGCGTTTTCTGGCGAGCCGGGAATGTTGAACAGGATCGCAGTAATCGCCCCACCATACGTACCAGTACAGTAAATGACAGCAAACAACATCACACCCTGCGCTGGTTCCAAAGATGCCGTGAACGGCAGCAGAATTGCGGCAAGGGTCAGCATACTGACGCCCGGGATCGCTCCGAAAAGCATACCTCCGATAACGCCGAAAACAAAAATGCCGATGGTGAATGGATCGCCGAATAGGGCAGCCGATCCGGCGAGAAAATTTTCGATCATCGTGTTACCACATAGCCTGTAGTTTGGTGTTCATGGTCAGGATCCACGCACTGAAATCATAGAAGGGCGAGGTGTTGCCTTGCGGCAAGGGCGCATTCAGCACCACCAGAAATAGACCGATGAAGATTGCATAGATGACGAGTGTCATGATCAGTATTGCCTTCCAGCGACGCTCGCCAAAAAGCCACATAATCGCTGCGATGAAGAATGGCGCGCTGAAGTAAATGCCAACTGGTTTTAGAAGCCACGCAAACACAAACGGCGTAAACAGCACTGCCAACATTCGGAGCAATGTGGAGCTGTCACTGAAGTCCGCACCATCATCCTGATCTGGCGTCGCTCCGACGATACCGGACTGTGAGTCTGAACCATTCTTGTATTGATAGTAGACGTTGCCGATGGTCGCGATCAAAAGCAGCGCAATGACAACGCGCGGCCATGCTGTGGCCCCGAAGATATAAATCTCGATCGGTTGATTGAACTCGAATGAGTAGGCGTAAAACACGGCCACAATCAAAAGCCACACAACAGCTTCGATCAGATGCGAACGGTTCAGACGTCCCATGATAGCTTCCCCAACCTGCCCATAAAAAACGTGGCGCCCAAAGGCGCCACGCAATGCGTTAACCGCTTGATTTACTTCACATCCAGGCCCATGGCCTTGTAGACATCACGGTATTGCTCAACAGAGCGGTCGATCAGTTCCCGGGCACCGTCAGTATCACGATAGCTGTCGATCACGGTCATGAACTTGCTTTCGTTGAACGACTGATAGCTGTCTTCGCAATATCCGCGCTGGAAAGCCCATTTCAGCCACTCCACACGGTCTGCTGGCGCATCTGCATGCACATAAAAACCGCGGAAGCGCAGCAGTGGGTCGAAATCCATGCCCATTTCACGGTGCGTTGGTGTGTCGGCAAACACGCCTGGACGCTCATCAAAAATGGTGAGGATCGGCTTGAACTGACCCGCATCAAGGAAGTTGCGCACGTCGCCCGGTTGTTCAAAGAGCGCGTCGACCTGGCCACCCAGCAGGGCGCCATAGCGCGGCGCGCCTTTGTCAAACGAGATCTGCTGGATTGTCATCCCGCTGGCGTCTGTGATGAACTTCATCGTCACACGCTCCATCGAGCCTTCTTTGGACACGTTGGCGATCGTCGCTTTGCCGTCTTGCGCTTTCACCCATTCCACAAATGAGGGCCAGTCCGAAAAGCGGTCCTCATTGGTGCGGATATAGATTTGCGAGAAGGTTACCTGGCTGACCACAAGGGGGATCAGATCCGAGGCCGGGTTGGGCACCGAGGAATCCAACGCATGTGCAGATGACGCGTCATCAATGTGCTCAAGAACGTTGTAGCCGTCTGCAGGCGACGCCATGTAAGCGGTCATGCCAACCGTACCCGACCCACCGGGTTTGTGGTCGCGGTTGATTGCAACGCCGGTCAATTCGGTTACAGCCTCAGCCATTGCCGCCGCAACTTGCCCCGAACCACCTGCGGGCCCGTATGGAACCACCATGGTGAGGGCCCTTTCCGGGAACCCATCAGGCTTATCGAACGACGCTTCCGGTCGCACACATTCAAATGCAAGAGCGGCCGTTCCCGTCGCCAAAAAAACGGAAACAATCGATGTTCCGAGCAGTCTATTCATAATCGTCCTCCCTGACGCGCCTTGTTTGGTTTGTTTTTGTACAAGGCTTCTTTTGTCTCTCGACACAGAGATCAATGACACATCAATGATCTCCTATGTAACGACATTAGGGACGATGAAGCTTTCTGTCCAGAATTCAAGTTGCTGTGCTTTGAGGTCATGCCGCCAACAGCTCTGAAAGCCCAGAACGGTATGCACGATTCCAATAAACTTCTGATATTAATAAATATATCTCAAACCTAGGGCCGCTAGCGGCGGCCACTCAATGCGGTGAACAAGGGTATATTCTGACAATCGAGAGTAGTGCCGCGGGGTGTATCTGGGCTTGTTCCGACATCGACGGGATTGGTTTTACCAAGCGCGATTCAAAACCTCTGACCCACTGAAACGTACAGGATGCTTTCTTGAGCCTCGTTGTAGGACAGGTCAATTGCGTAATCGACGGGGAAAGTTTTGGACAGACGGATGCGTGCGCCGATGCCAACCGCAACCTTAAGATCATTTCCTAAAGCGTCCCCAAAGTCTTCGCCAACGCTACCGATGCCCGCGAAGGCAACAAACCCCAATCGGTTAGTCAATCGGCCTCGATACTCCACTTGGGCAGATAACAGTGCGTTATCGATGAATTCAGTCGCAACGTACCCGCGAAAGGCATCCACCCCACCAAGAGCGCAACTGTCAAAGAAAGGAGCTTCGTCCGTCGAGGCACAGACCGATCCACGGACGGCGAGGACCCCTTTTTCGGTAACCGGCCAGTAGTAATTGGATGTGAGCACAAGCTTTCCGTAGTGCAGCTCTCCATTGTCAACTGCACGCCCGTAGATCAGTGATCCTGTGGAAAGCGACCCGGTGGTCGGATAGAAATTGTCATCTCGAAAGTCGCGTTCGACATCAAACGTAAGTCGCGCAAGCTTTAGCTGAGTGGCAGCTTCCAATATTGGCGGCAGAGCGCCACCGCCGCGCAACTGCACTTCCGACTCGCCGTAACCAATCCCGATTCCAATCTCAACTTGTTCTGAAATGGAGCGCGCAAACCCAATCGTGTATCCTTGCAAGGATTGCGAGACCGGAATTGGAAAACCAGCAACATAGAGGTCATAGTTCAAGTTCGCATCAGCCAAAAGAAAGCTGGTCGTCCATTCTCCATTGCCAAAATTCACGTCCCAGCCAAGAGCATAGCCTTCGCTATCATTGTCGGACTTGAATGCGCCGAACCCGACTGTGGAAGAATTTGACCCTTCATCCGCGCGAAATAGATAAGCACCACCCAGGGCCAACCCCGCGCCGAGGGATGGGCTGGAAAACGGAATCGGAGCAACAATGAACGAGCCGTTGCGAACGCCGACAGCTTCGGCCGTTTCAGTTTCAGGAACGGCAGCACCATTTTTGAAAGGCCCAGATTGGGCGGCGCACTGACCACCAATGCAGACCAGCGCTGTCGCCAATACGGCGAGGTTTGGGCCGCAGCGTCCGCCTCTGCCTGTCAGAAAACCCAATTTTTGGTCTGGCATTACTTGTGTCATCTCGATCACCATAGTCACATCAGTTTTTAGCGTTTTGTCCAATTTCGCAGACGAAGCCAGATCCGAATTTCCAATCATAAAACACCTACATCCGATGGACTATGCAAGCCAGTTCTCCAGTGTGCGACGGGCATTCATGCGCCGACGTCTCGTGCGCTCGCCCATCGCACCGCCTTTTTTGCGCTCATCTACTCGTCAGTTCGCTTACCAAGCTGGTTGTTGGGATGCTGGGAAAAGAATGCCCGTCCGGACGAACGGTCGGGCGTTCCACCGCGCCAAAGGAAGCAGGCGCAGTCATCAAAAGAAGCGTTTTCCAAGCGTTTTCACTGCTCTTTTGTTTGGCCCACGGACAGTTTCAGGCGTGCTTATACTCAAGCCGCTCTGACCGTCGGGTCCCAGTCTTTTTATCTTGGTCCCAGACCTATTCCGCCATAGCCACGGGCGCGTAGTTGAGTTTTCGCGACGGACCCATAGTGACCTTGTAAGGCACGCCCAGAAACTTGTTTTCCACAAAGAAAACAAGCTCATCACCAATTTTCATCGGTTGATGCATGGATGCAAAATCTGGGATCCCAAAGTTGTGCAGTCGCACAGTTCCCGGTCCGCGTTCTTCGTCCGGGTCTTCGGCGTTATATCGTTCCATGTATTCCGCTTGGAAGGCAGCAACATCGTCTATCAACGCATGGCTGTATCCTTCGGCCATGTGATTGAGCAGAAATGCGTGGGTATATAAATGATCCTCGCCATCCAGAAACGGTGCCGCAGCAATAAGATCGGTTGGTGTGGTCACCTGTGCATCGTCAATTGTCACATAAGGCGCCCCACTCACAGAGACGTCGTAGTTGATCAAAGGCAAGTCATCGTTCATCTTGTCTCTCCGTTCTTAAGGGGTCGCCGGGGCGGGAGCGGTCGGAGCCATACTGTCCCACGTGCCGTCTTCCCAGTTTTGACCCAATGGTGTCATCTCGCCGCTGAACTCGTCTTTCTTCCACAAGATCAAATCGCCAGTTCTTGGATCGGGAGCAGCGACGAACAATGTCTGTCCCTCAGGTCCTCCCCAATTGGAATCGGCAATCACAACTTCGGGCATTGGCAACCGTTCCATCAAATAGGAACCGATGTCTTGGTCCACCTGGTCCTTCACCTGACTCTTGTAAAAGTTCAGGATCACAGCCTTGCGCGGATTGTCTGCTGTCGGTTCTTTATCTGCAACGTAGGCATCTGCTCTCTTTTGGGCAACCACGTCGCGGTAGGCGACAACTTCGGCTTGAATCTTGTCGTTGACTTCTTGCGGCGTCATTTCTGTCGTCGGCTTATTTGCCAATGCGGCGATCAAAAGAGGTCGCTCTATGTCATCGGCCTTGGCGGCCATTGCCTTGATCTGGTCATCAAACATACGCGCTGCGCGATCCGCTGGCAACTTGGCAGCGGCAACGGCTTGCCCGGGCGCCACCAATTCCGATTGAATTTTCGCCGCCATGTCAGGGCCTTGCAGCTTCGCATTCGACGGGTGATTTGGCAGGGCGTTAAACGCATGTGCTGCGTTCTCGCCGCCCGTGCCGACGGGCTCCAGATCGTCTGTCCCGGGGATGCCAAGCACGGATTGGATGATCTGAGACGTGCGCGCAGAACGCGTCACACCAGTTGCCGGCTTTTCGCCCAGGATGTCTGCACGGGTGTAGGGCGCACCTTCCAGAACTGCCGCCGTCTGATACTCCATCCCACCGCTCGTTAAATTCCATGGGGCCTTCTTCTTTGCGCGATCTTCACCATCGCCAACAGTTCCGCCGTAGGATGTCACCAACGCATCCGCTACCGGTGAATTGGCGCCGGGAATAGGATCACCTGCGCCGTCTTTGGCAACGAAGATATCAAGTACAGCCTTTCCTTCATCACTGGTGGCGTCGTGACCTGTGACTTCTAACGTCACTTCTTTAAGTGCCGCGACCATCTCGGCCTCGCTGGTAATGGCCTTGCCTTTATACATGACTTGATAGCCACCTTGGCTGGAGTGGCCGTCACCACCGCCACCGTCCGGGCCGCCCACTTCGGGGCCTGCATTGTATTCGAACTTGAACTTCTCAGAAATAGCCCTGTCGAGTTGTTTCTTGATGCCCGGAACCGGCAGTTTGCCCGGCTCGACCTTGTCGTTCCATTTCTCTGCAGGGATTACAGTGGACAAAGCACCAAGGGCATTGGGTCCGCTCAGCGCACCGTTAAGCTTCAAACGTTCCTGGCTGTCCGCCTTTTCTGCTGCCGCCGTAGCCACCGAATACTCCCAAGTGCGCATCATGGGGTTTTCGCCCAAGGGCGGGTTTGTATCTGCTGGGAAGATGCGATTGTCGGCCGTTTCATACTGACCAGTGCTCGCAATCTTCTGAAACTCTTCCATAGCGCGCAGCGGATCCGTCTCGCGGATCGCACGTACCGGAGCTGTAGAAAAGCACGAGCCCACCGGCCCTTGGCTAAGCGGTGTCATCATTGCTGACATAACGGCAGCCTTGGCATCGCCATCATCGATTTCCCCGGGCTTTTTGCCCATCGTTCCGGCAATAATTTGCGACCCAGCCACAACACCCGCCATTGGTGGATGTGGCACCTTGGCGGCATCGATCAGCTTTTGTGCGTCAGCGCCTTTCGGCCCCTCAAAAAGGTCCCGCATTTCCGTCATTTTCGCCGTCATATGAGGCGAGAATGTATTTAGAGAGCCAGGATGGAACATCATGTGATCCATCGCCTCTTTGCCTTCGGGACTGGCGAAATCCACTTTGCCATTGTCGCCAATCACCGCAGCTCCGACAGCGGTCGAGCGACCCAAAGCAATCTTATTTTTGCGAGCAGTTTCTTTTTTGCGGTCAGTTTCCGGTTTGCTCAAACCGCCATAGGGGTCTGGCTCCAATTGCTTGCCGCTCTTGAGGTAGGCGTCAAACCCGTCGAAATAGGCTTGTCCTTCTGTCGCACCCAATTGCAACGCATTGCCCGCCATAGCCCGCATCGCGTCTTCTGACATGTCGAGCTTGCGCCCATCCGGAGCTGCGAACCCATCGTTTAACTTGTCGGCTACAAATCCCGCATTCTGCGCGATGACAGATGGATCTTTGGATCGAGCTGCAAGGTCAAGCGCGTCACGCGCCAATGCGCCATCCTTAGCGAATACCTCGATGAACTTCTGTTTGTCCTCAGCTTTGAATGCAGGCTTAGCATTTGGCGACAAACGGCCAAAGCTCAATGCATCCAGCATCGCCTTTTTGCCTTCCTTTCCTTTTAACTCATTATTCGCCGCCGTCTGGGCTCCGTTTGCAGTATCTGATGCCTCCTTGGCCGCTGCCAACGCATCATCAGCCTGCTTTTTTGCTGCGTCTGCTGCTGCCTTTAGGGCCGCTTCCGCCTCCTTGCGCAGTCGATCAAGCTCCATCCCACGCAACATCGCCGCGTTGCGTTGCGCCTCATCCATTTCTGAAGGCTCTGGCAATGAAGCGTTAAAGCTCTCCCAATCCGCCTGCGCAGACGCCAAAGCAGTCTGTGCAGTCGCCCACGCCGAACCTGGTACGGGCGCTAATCCGGCCACATCCGCCTTTGCCTTCTCAAGCGCGACCTGAGCCGTCAATGCCGCTTTATTGGCAGCCTCCAGGGCTGTTCGGCTGGTCTCGATCGAGGCAGGCGTCGCATCAATGCGCCCGTCCTTTTCCATTTCGTCCAGCGTGTCCATCGCTGTTTGATAGGTGTCGGGATCCGCAGTTCGCAAAGCAAGCAAAGCTTCCCGCTGCTTGGCAGGCAACATCGCCAGATCAACAACGTTGTCGGCAGTTTCAGAGACGACCTCAGCGACTTCAGTAACCGCTTCGGCAACGTCACTCGCCGCTTCGGAAAGCCCACCTGCTGCCTTGCCAATCAGATCAGATGCTGCGTCAAAGAAGCCCCCTTTAGGATCGCCCAATTTTGCAAGCTCGCCTTCTGCAAACTTTTTCGCCAAGCCTATCAAACCCATTGCCTTTTTCGGGTTCGCGACACTGACCATCGCGGCGAAACTTGCCTCGATTTGCCTCGCCTTACGGGCAACAGGTTCAGCGGCCTCAGATTGCAATCTCGCAAGATCCGCTGCCACAGGCTGGAACGCCTCGACAACGCCGGCCATTGCATCTTCCACTTGATCCGTAACAGAGCCTGTACCGGACAGGGCCTTACCTACAGATTTCAGCAATGCTTCGGCTTTGTTAAGCGTGCCGCCTGAAATCTCAGCCGAAATAGCCTTTAGAGCAGTCTTGAGTTTTTCTGTTGTTGGATCCGCGGGATCAAGAGCACTGACACCGGGCACTAGCTTTTTCAACTCGGCCGTCAGCGCCAACTTCCGTTCGGCATCTGGATCCGTCTCTGGCACTGCGTCAACAACATCAGACTCCGCATCGCCCTTTGATTTGGTCTTTTCTGTCGAGACATCATCCTCGACCGCCGGCTTAGGATCACTGGCCGCATCTTCATCTTCCTCGCCGTCGTCAATCACTTCGCCAGAAGGCAAGACGAAGGCGACTTTGAATGCCATTCCCAATTGTTTCATGTGCTTTTTGGATTGGTTCAGCAAAGATCCGGGAGGCGGGTCGCCATCGACCAGAAAATCGATCCGCTTTCCTTTAACCGTCATCACCCCCTGACACCCCTTTGCGGTGCCGCCATTGGCCTTGGCCTGACGCATCATCACGTTGGCATTCTTCTTGGGATCTGCGGCTAAAACAACACCTCCAGCTTTACCCACAACCAATGCAAAATTGAGTTGGCGTTTGCGTGCCTTGGTGATCAATTCACCCCACTCAGCGGCTTCTTCTTTAATCTCTGCAGCAGATTTTTTGGACATGGGCAGCAAGGTCCTTAAAGCGTTCTGTCCACAATACACAACGCACATCAGAGGCACGCAGGCCTCTTGGCGAAATGCATTCAAGACTTAGTTTATATCAAAAATATGTCTTACTATCCTCAAAGCGTCTCATGTTCGGGGTGCGAAATCAACATGCTGTTGTTGATCACCCCCACCCCAAAGGCCCGCGCTGACTGTCAGAACATAGCCAGACTGCCAGCCCAATTCTGACCAGTCTCTGCTAGGATGGAAAACCTGCTCCTTTTATTAAGCAGAGGCGGCGCAACCGCGCTGAAGAAGCCAAGCGGTTCAGCCTTAGGATTAAGTCGGCCTCAGATACTGCTATTCGCGAGTGACGTGCCCGGCATACCAATGCGAACTTAAGCGATTGAAATCATCAGCAGTCCGGCGCTTGTAACCACTCCCAAAATTGGCACGACAAGTGGGGCATGAACGGTCCCTTCAACTCTTTGGCCATTCAATTTCAGCCTTATCAAAGCAAGATTTACCAGTATGAAAACAACCAAAACGATCTGAGAAGTGCGCTCGGCGAGAGCCTCAATCGGCAGAGCCAGACTGAGAAGCAAGATCATTGCCGTTACAGCCAAAGTTGCAACGATCGGAGTTTGTGTGGAGGGCGAAACCTTCGCCAGGATCGCTGGCAAGTGGTTTCGTTCCGCCAGACCGTAAATGACGCGTGACGCCATGATCATCTGAATTAGGACCCCATTTACAGTCGCGACTACTGCGATCAGACCAAAGGCCTGCTTTGTTCGGTCTCCGGCCTCGACGAAGACAAGAGATAGCGGTGCGGAGGAAGCGGACAGAGTTGGGATCGGGACAGCCACCAATACGGCTATCGTTGTTCCGATGTACAACACCGTCGCCAGTATCAACGTCCAAAAAATGGCTTTCGGCATCGTTGCCTTTGGGTCTTTGACCTCCTCGGCAACGTTTGCCATGTCTTCAAAACCAACAAATGCAAAAAACGCCAAAACCGAGGCCGATCCGATGCCAACCCAATGTCCAAGTTCAGAAGGCGTAAGGGTTTCGAGAATAGAAACACCCTTCGGATCGGGTGCGCTGAACCCCCAATACATCACAAAAACAAGACCAGAAATTTCGATTACTGTGATCACTGCAGCGATGGTCACTGACTGTGTAATCCCCCAGAGCGCAATAAGCCCCATGACGATCACGACACAAGCCGTCAGAAACGCCTCAGAAACAGCCCAGAATTCATGAAGATATGACCCTGCCCCGATGGCCACCGCTGAGGCCGACACCATCCCCGATGCCGCAACGAGCAGTCCGACAATCGTGGCGAGCCAGCCACGTTTGAAGCCAGCTTCAACATAGGCAGCCTCACCGGCGCTTACGGGATATCTGGTTGATAGTTCGGCATACGAAAACGCCGTGAATGCCACAACCAACGCCGCCATCAAAAAAGCGATTGGAGCAAACTGGCCCGCTTCTGCCGCAGTGGTGCCCACGAGTACATAAATGCCCGCACCAATCGTCACGCCCAATCCATAAAGAACCACCATTGGCGTTGTCAGGGCGCGCCGAAGTTTTGGTTTTCCCGTCGCCTCGATGGCATTGGACGCTTGCGAACCAAGTTCAGAGGCACTGTCAGGTACGTTGCTCATTTTCTAATGCCTTTAGGACAAGAGCAGAAAAAATCTGAAACCCTGTCACCGTTGGTCAATCGAATGGCGACAAGTGTCAGATCAGGTTTTTCACTGTGCTTAGGTCACCGAAGGACGTGAACTGCGCATTTTGCGTGACGTACGACGCGGTGTGCTGTCGATCCCAAAAAGTAGTCCTGAAGACCGGGACGGTGAGATGAGATGATGATGCAGTCAACGTTTTCATGCTCAGCATGGTCGACGATTGTACGCCCAGCATGCCCAATAACAGCAACCGCTTTCACATTTGGGAGCCCGCCAATTTCAGTTTTGAGCTCTGTTTCTGCGACATTTCTTCGGTTGGACAATATCTCGGCAGGGATCTCGTTTGCGACATAGCCTGGAATTTCTTCCACAACGTATAGAGCTGTGATTTCTGCGCCCTCGTCCGCAAGGAGGCGGGCTACCTCGAATGCCTTTCCGTTTTCCTTGGAGTGATCCAGAGCAACGGCAACAAGGATATTCCTATACATCTCATTCTCCTTTGTACGACCCGAACTCGGCAAACATGGCGCACGTGTTTCGGATCAATTGGTGATCAGCTTCCTCCCAAAACCGCCCACGTGGGTCGGCCGGACCACAACGACCACCTGTTGGTTTTCGGTCTACCAAGCTTAATCTCTTCGGCTTCCCCACGCTTTGACACATCTCAAATTGCCAATGTGAAATGGAGATGGGGTCGTCAAACCTTTGGATGCTTGCTCCGGCAGGCAAAGAAATTGGTTCGAAACGTCCATGTACTCATGGTGCGCCTAGAATGCGCGCGCGCTGTAAATTTGGATGTTCCAGCCAAAGACGTGCCCAAACGACTATACTTTTGGATAGGTACGTATACGGAGTCGTTCTTGCTCGACCGGCCGCGATCCTGTCTCGTTCGAGAGTGCTAGCAGCACATCGAGCGACTTAAAGCTAAACAAAATTCGGCTTTCAGCTACACTCACGGATCGCGTGAAGCTTTCGGTCGTTCGACTTGTCAATGTCATTTGTCCCGACATCGGCACTGCTGGAGTCCAACGAATTGGATTCAATCCCCGCGCTCTGGGTGGGCGCGGGGATTTCCATTTTCGACTATTCCAGACGTCGGAGTACGTTCCGTCTGATGGCTGATCTGGATGGAGCGTGCGGGCAGAGAGATTTTCTGCGTTTCTCAGTACCAAAGGAAATCGAACGTCCAGTATCGCTGCCAAGTCGATGATCTCATTGCTTCAAGCCTTGTATGCATGAAGGTTCTAATTCAGCCGATGGCTCTGTTCAGATGCTCATTGGACCAAAGGAACAGTGTGAACGACAGCCGTAGGAAAACGGCGCGGCTCGCAGCAGCAACTCAATTTGGGTCATAGAGGTACCCAATTCCCCGGACAGTCTTGATGATGTCCGGTTTTTCCGGATTGGTTTCCAGCTTTCTGCGCAACCGGGAAATTCTGATATCGATACTGCGGTCGAACGGGTCCCAAGATCGGTCATGCGCCTGTTCCAAAAGTTGATCCCGGTTCAGAACGCGACCTCGGTTTTCTGCAAATACCTTGAGCAGGCTGTATTCCATTGCGGTCAATTGAACTTCTGATCCATCCGCGGCCAGCAGCTTGGCCTCGTCAGTATCCAAGGTCAAATCGCCAAAACGCGCATGTTTCGCTTCAGATTGGCTGGACTTGGCCGGACTACTCATAGCTTCGCGTCTCAGGATCGCCTTGATCCGGGCTTCAAGCTCACGCAGGTCAACCGGTTTACCAAGGTAATCATCCGCGCCCATTTTTAGGCCAATGATGCGGTCAACCACATCCCCGGCAGCGGTCAGCATGATAACAGGGGTCGCGTTTTCCGGACGCAAGGATCGCAGAATGGACAAGCCATCCTCTTTTGGCATGTTGATGTCCATGATGATCACATCCACCGAAGTGAGCGCGAGAATATCGCGCAATTCCGCGCCTCCTGATGCTCCGGACACCTTATACCCACGCTTGCCAAGATACTCCTGCAGCATTTCGCGCAGGTCGATCTCGTCATCGCAAACCAGAATGTGCGCGTTCTGATTGTCCATCCGGCATGTCCTTCTGTTCGGCGAGTAGCATTGCGACAAGATCTCTGAGTTCTGCAGGTGAGACGGGTTTTTCCAGATATGGCAAACCGGCCTCTGTCAGGAGCGCACGAGAGTTTTGTCCCATCGTGTCACCCGTAATATAGGCGGTCCTTTCCAGCATCTTTGGGAATTGTGACACTAAGGTTTCGTATATCTTGCGTCCGTCGATGTCCGGCATGTTCAGATCGCTGAGGAAAATGTCATAATTGGATGTTCGAAGGCACTTCAGGGCTTCTTTACCAGTTGAGACAAACTCAACGTCGAACCCTTCCCTTCGAAGCATTTCGGCATTCAACTCTCCCACGTCCACCTCATCATCAACGATCAAGGCCCGTAGGTTCGCGGGCGCGGAAACGGAGTTGGTTGGCGCGTCTATTTCAGACATCTCGCGCACAGCAGCAGGAAGCGTAATGCGAAAACGCGTGCCAGTTGCTCCGGATTGATCAAGCCTGATCTGGCCACCATGCGACAGGATGATCCGGTGACAAAAAGCCAAGCCGATCCCCGTTCCCTCGCCCACCTCCTTGGTGGTAAAAAAAGGTTCAAATATACGCGCCCGGATGGCGGCAGGAATGCCAGGGCCGTTATCTTGAACAGTGATTTCAACCATCTCAGTGTCAGGGTTTGAAACGGCAGAGATTTCGATCAGGTCACCTTTGCCCGACCTACTCAGCGCTTGCTCTGCATTGATGATCAAGTTGATGATCACTTGTGTGATCTGATCTGCGTCTGCGGCAATCGGCAGCAGATTGTCTGAGACGTTGCGCACAATGGCAATGTCGCCCGATGTGTTGCCGTAGCCAGCCACATCCGCCGCCGTTTCAATGACGCCTGCAACATCGACGTTTTCGATCTTGCTGGGTTGCTGTCGCGCCATAGCAAGGAAGGTTTTGACGATCTTGGCGCACCGTTCTGCAGCAGACCCGATCTTGTTGATACGGGCCGTCAATTCGGGGTCTGTGATCTCTTCTTTCAACATGAGCGAATGCCCCACAACCACCGACAGCGGATTGTTCAGCTCATGCGCCACACCGGCAAGCAATTCGCCAAGAGCGGACTGTCTGACGTCAGCGCTTATGGGTCCAAATAGGGCAAATTGCTAAGAGAGTGTTCTTGGCTCATCGTAACCACCGAGGAGTGGAAGATGAGACAGACCAATGGAACACGCAAAAGCTCAGGCGAGAAGATCGTCAAAGACATCAAACGAGCGACCCGCAAGCATTACTCGTCCGAAGAGAAGATCAGGATCGTCCTGGACGGTCTGAGGGGCGAGGACAGCATAGCTGAGCTGTGTCGTCGTGAGGGTATCTC
>NZ_FRFA01000026.1 GCF_900143535.1 Tateyamaria sp. Alg231-49
GGCATACGAGATTGCCTCTTGTCTCGTGGGAGCGGATATGAGTATAAGTGACAGTGCTAGAGCAAAGGGCATTCCATACTCCGACTACGGCACTGCGTTTGCTAAGGAATGGCATCAAGTTTTCTTCCATGATCCGGAAGGGAATGTAATCGAGGTTCATCAGGCCGTTGCCTAGGGCGCACTGTTCGAAAACCTGCGAACGCCAACGATTGCTCTAGGTAATTCCTCGGCAACTTGCCATCATCAGGTTTGAACATCGCCAAGCGCCACGGATCGCTGCGGTTAACTTGGCGATTGACCGGAAATCCAAAGAATTTGGCCAGTTCTCCAAAATCGTTGGCGACCGCGGTGAACATATCAACCGTGTCAGGCGGACCAGGTATTTGGCGTTTTTCGTAAGTGGTGGGGGCCCGTCTGGCACCTAGCGCGGTGCCGCTATTAGCACCCAACAAAGCACGCAGGATCAACTCTATTTGAATCTCGGAAAGTTGCAGTTACAGAAAAAACTCCAAATTTGTCTGTATCCTGTCCGTTAATAATCGCATGACGCTGCTGCTTATCAATCAGCCTGCAAAATCCCAACGTTGCAAAACGTCTCGCCAAGTTGCGGAGCCAACCGCAGCCGCAACATCCGGCTGAAGTTTCGCAGGAATGTTTAAGTCTTCTGCGAGGTTGCAGGCAGCACATCGGATTTCTTCGCGGGTTATTTTTATGTCGGACGAATTGCATTTTGGGCACTTGGCCAAGACGTCATCGTTAAACATTTCGTTGCTCCACGCAAAAACTTCCATCGACAAAACTCGGCTAATGCAAATTATCAGGTAGTTTTTTGCCTGCTCCTATCCACCAGTAAATTGACTTGTGAGTTTTAAACCGCGGTGAGTTTGGTTCGAGACGTTGAACGGTCAACCCTTGTAGAGTTCAAAAAACTGCGCCGATAACTCAGCGCAATTTTCAAGTTTTGAGGTCGATTCTGCCAATCAGACAGCAGCACGACGACGGCGACGGCCCGCGAAACCAAGACCAGCAATTGCAGCAATTAACAAAGGCAACGCTGCTGGAAGCGGTACAGGAGTTGCTTGGATCAAAGCTTCAGCACGAAAAGCAGCCGGATTTGGGCCGCTGTAAGAACCTGTGTTTTCAACGACAAAGGAGAGAGTATTTAAGCCATCGACAAATCCGGACGTGGAGCCGTAAGCAGTCAGAGTTTCGAAAGCTGCAACGCCAAAAGTAATTGAGCTGATTTCAGCGCCGTTCAGGTAGGCCTTACCTATGTTGTCTACCCCCCAGACGCCGCTCAGTGAGGCCGTGCTAATGTCAAACCCCGTCAAATCGAACTTGTGAGAGAACGTAACAGGGCTAAGCGCCAAATTTACATCCCAAACCCACTCAGATGTTGAACTGTTTGGCTCATAGCGGGGATGGAGAGAACTTACCAAAGCTAGGCTGCCGCTACTGACGAAGTCTGTACCTCCGGCGAACGTGCCTACTTCAGAGACTGTCGCTGCGTGTAAAGATGTCGAAGCCAGAGCAATAGCACCTGCAACTAATAACGATTTCAAACTCATTTTTACCCTCTTGAGATACAAAGTGCATGCGCGCTCAAGAAAATCGAAACACTACCAACACACACCCATTCACAATCAAGGCATAGCTTTTCAGAATAGATTTGGGGGCAGGTAAATGGATATTCTGCTTACTCTTTCGTATAGGTGAGCCACTGATTGCTACAGTTAGCTGCTTCGAGTATCCGTCTTGGTCAAGCGTGGTTTTGAACCCACTCTCGATCTGCTTTGACCAATGTGTTGGCGAGCTCAATGAGTTTCCGCATGATTGCTGTGAGAGCGACCTTTTGCGGTTTTCCCTGTTTGATCATTCTCTGGTATTTTTTGCACATATCGGGGTTGTGTTTTACAGCGACGAGAGCAGGCATGTAGAGCGCGTCGCGCAACTGCTTTCGGCCCCCTTGAATGCTGGCTTTGCCACGCCACTTTCCCGACTGTTGGGTCATCGGAGCCAGCCCGGTCAGGCTTGCAGCTTTCTTCTTATCAAGAGTACCGACCTCAGGCATCTCAATCAGAATGGTTGCTGCGGCCACTTCGCCTATGCCCGGGATTGATCGTAAAATTGCGTTGGCCCGGGCGCGGCTGGGGCAGTCTTGCAGCCTTACGTTAATGTCTTGTTGTAATGCCTTCAGCTGACGCGTTAGCTGTTCTATCCGTGCTTTGGTTTGCCGCCTGACGAGAGCAAGAGTTTGTGTTTGCAGACGATTTATCAATCGGGTGCGATCCTTGATAAGAGCTCCTCGGGCACTGAATAACTCTCTGATTTCATATTGCTTTTCGTCGATGGGTTGGTCTGGCTTTAAGGCAAAGGCTTTTCCAAAGCTTGCGAGCATGCGCGCGTCTACTACATCTGTCTTCACCCTGGAGCCGCAGGCCTGAGCGAACCGCCGCGCCTGCAAAGGGTTGACCTTGGCCAAAGGGAGTCGCCGAGAAAGTGCGCGTTCAAAACGTCTGTGATACGGACCAGTGGCCTCAAATACGACACGAGCAGGTATGTCCGCGCCCAACCATGCTGAGAGGGCACGGAAACCGGTAGGTGCATTGGGAAAGCGCGCTGTGCCTCCATCGCTTAACCGATGCGCTTCCAGAAAGTCCTTCGAAATATCAATGCCTATGCTATCATCTGTCATCATCGTCATGTCCTATGCTTGTCATGCAAGCCCATGAAAAATCCAGCTTGCGTATCCGTTCAGGCCTCATGCGAAGACGGCGGCTGACCATACTCGAAAACGGTCCCTCACGACCAAGCCCAAAGCGATCCAGCCGCCACCACTGCCAGCCATAAATGGCTTGGCCGGCAGTGGCTCAATCTTTGCAGATCGATAAGGAAAGCATAAGACAAGCCCGAAGCCGTCAAATTTAATTCGCGCTCTTCGTTCGTGCGACCAGATCGCCTGAGAGCCAACGGCATGGGGTTAGAAAACAAATAAGCCCTTAGCGCGACAACAATCAGATAAGTCTGGAGGATAACGGTTGGCTGATCAAAAGTTCACCTTGCCTACAGCTTTGCCGGAGTTACTCTGCATTGTCTGACGTCAGCGCTTATGGGTCCAAATAGGGCAAATTGCTAAGAGAGTGTTCTTGGCTCATCGTAACCACCGAGGAGTGGAAGATGAGACAGACCAATGGAACACGCAAAAGCTCAGGCGAGAAGATCGTCAAAGACATCAAACGAGCGACCCGCAAGCATTACTCGTCCGAAGAGAAGATCAGGATCGTCCTGGACGGTCTGAGGGGCGAGGACAGCATAGCTGAGCTGTGTCGTCGTGAGGGTATCTCTCAAGGCATCTATTACAAATGGTCCAAGGACTTCATGGAAGCGGGCAAGAAGCGGCTGGCAGGCGACACAGCCCGCGCTGCGAACACTGACGAGGTTAAGGATCTCCGCCGTGAAGCCCGCGATCTGAAGGAAGTGGTTGCTGAGCAAACGCTGGAACTCCGCTTGCTCAAAAAAAGCATGCTGGGAGATGGGGGCGACCACGAATGAGGTATGCTGCATCTGAGAAGTTGGAGATCATCAGACTGGTTGAAGGATCGCATTTGTCAGCGCGTCTGACGTTGGCCAAGCTCGGCATCCCCCGCACCACATTCTACCGCTGGTATGATCGGTATCTGCTGCGTGGTGAGGCTGGACTGCAAGACCAATCTCCCAAGCCCAAACACGTGTGGAACCGCGTTCCTGACGAGGTGAAGCACAAGGTCGTCAACCTCGCCTTGAAAGAGACGGAGCTATCGCCCCGCGAGTTGGCGGTGACGTTCACCGACCAAGAACGCTACTTTGTATCGGAATCCACAGTCTATCGCACGCTCAAGGCACATGATCTGATTACCAGTCCTGCCTTCATCGTCATAAAGGCCGCCAATGAGTTCAAAGACAAAACAACGGCCATCAACCAGCTTTGGCAGACTGACTTCACCTATCTGAAGATCATCGGCTGGGGGTGGTTCTATCTCAGCACGATCTTGGACGATTACAGCCGCTACATCATCTCGTGGAAACTCTGCACCAACATGCGGACACAAGACGTGACGGACACGCTGGACTTGGCTTTGGAAGCATCCGGTTGCGATCAGGTTCACGTCATCCACAAGCCGCGTCTGCTCAGCGACAACGGATCCAGCTACGTCTCTGGAGAACTGGCTGAATGGTTGCAGGACAAAGGCATGAAGCACTCTCGCGGCGCTCCATATCATCCTCAAACCCAAGGCAAGATCGAAAGGTGGCATCAGACCCTGAAGAACCGCATCCTGCTAGAAAACTACTTCTTACCGGGTGATCTCGAAGCCCAGATCGAAACCTTCGTCGATCATTACAATCACCAACGCTACCATGAAAGCTTGAACAACGTCACGCCCGCCAACGTCTACTTCGGCAGGGACAAAGCCATTCTACAGGAAAGAGAAAGGATCAAACGAAAGACACTCGAAGCGCGGCGCTTGCATCACGGACAACGCGCCGCATAATGCAACCAACCAGATGAGCCAAACTCTCTCTTAGTTCAAGCCGCCATTGGTTCCAAAAACCCTGACGACGGACACTTTCAAGCGACGGTGTGTTGCCAAAGGAACAAGTTGACGACGTCGATGACGATCCACGTTTTGCGGCAAAACCGTCCAGTCGCAAAAGCGACGAGACTGCTACTGCTCCGAAACAGCCTCATTCTGAAACAGAGGAAGAACTTGCGTTGATGAAGCAAGAGTTGCTCGAGCGGAAAGAGGCCAGACAACGCCAATCTGAACCGACCAGCGGCGCAAATCCCAAACCAGATAAGCGCTAATTTGGTCTTGGGATGAGAAGACCGATTTCGGACATTCCGCAGTCTAACAGCTTTCCAGTGTCAGCCCTTCTTCTTTAGGGCAGCTGTCAAAACTGGCACCAAAAGCGTTGCAACAGAACCAAGCGGGTTGGCCCCCAGTCCCTTGATTGCGTTGACCGTCTGGCGTGCTTCAAGTGTCATTCCTTCGAGTTCTGCTTCGAGATCGGTTATCGCCATATCCCGTACTTCGACCGCTGGCGCGATCTCGTCATCCACGCTCATGCGTCCGGCCACTGATGCAAGCAACCCGGCGAGTGCAAGATTGACGAAAGCAAGCGTGCCAGCGGCAACCGCTGGGGAAAGCCACTTGGTAAGGACAAAGTAGAACGTGATATTTAAGAGGATAAGTCCAGCCAGTGCCGCCAATCCGGCAAGCGCCATCAAGACCGTTTGTTGTTGGACTACGGCGATACGACGGCGTGTTATCAGCCGCTCTGTGCGATAGATTGTGGTTAGGTTTCGGCTAATTCTATTCATGCATTCTATCCTACTTAAACGTCCGGCCAGCAACAAACCCAAGGACGAAGATGCTCAGGAGGACCGCTATTGGATACTCCTTTTGAAGCTTTGTGAATTCATCCGTCAACTGTGTGCGCAAGGCATCTATATTTTCACCATCGATGCCGTGCTCGTCCAGAAGCTGTTTCAGACCGCTCATCGCATCTGTTTCGCCCGGAGGATCATCCGCCACATCCGTCGTGGGTGACTCGCTGGTCTCCGAACGTAACGTTTCGTTTTGTGCGCGCAGGCGCTCAAGCTCCGCTTCCAACTCCATTTTGGTTGCCATGACGAAGAACTCCCACGATGAATTTCAAACTTTTTTGCGTTTCTCATCGGCGCCGACCAAACCAGAAGATCAATCGCCAGTTGCGACAACACTGGCTGTCAGCACCTAGTAACCACAATCCGAGGCACACTGCGCTACGTCAAGCATCCAAAACCAAGGCCCCGCTTAGATGCTGTGTTCTGGTGGATTGGTGGACCGCGCCAGAATCCATAATGCAGCTTGTACAGAGTGCTGTCCTGAGGAGAGAGCAGAGGTAAAATTCTTAGCTGCGTTTTATAGCATAACATCATTTAGTTTGTGATTGGCGGTAGGAATGACGAGCCGCGCCGCAACTTGTCTGTGTCTGTTTAATGGCTGCATCGGACTGAAAGCACCAGTTGTGCTAAATAGAAAAATGGTCTGAAAAGTCCGCATGTCGGTCACTCAACAGAAGCATCGCGAAGGTCCGCTCTGACCAACTTCGCCGTTTCGGACCATGACCGCTTTGGGCTGGCTACTGTCATTGACGTTCGGCGTGTCGCCCCCGAAAAGGTCGTCCGCCGCACCCGCCACATCCGCCACATTGTCCTGCCGGTCGTGAGGTCAAAAACTCTTCTTGATGGTGTTATTTCGTATTATAAAGAGTTTTTGACATTATGAGCTAAGGTTAGAAGTGGCGGTAGTGGCGGAAACGCTGCCGACAATAAATTCCATCCCGGGCCGAAAACACCTGCCGAGGCTGTCATCCGTCGGTCTTTTGCGCACGGACAAGCTGAATCACTTCCTCCCTCGACCGGAGCCGTTTTCCAGCCGGTCTACTGACGCGAAAAACGTGCCTCCGCTTGTAGCCGGTACGCTCGCCAAGATTCGCCTTCTCGCAATGCAGCCTGAGGTTATTCACCCTCACTCTGTCGTTCTTCCGAAGCTGTTTGACTAGGCTGTCCGGTCTGGTAATTCGATCGCCGTAATGCGCGGCTGAGACTATGCTTTCATCTACGGCGTCCAGTATCTCCACCGCTGTAAACTGCGTGCCTTCATCTGGCTGTGCAGTGCCGCGGGGCGCGTCGGGTACCTTCGTTGGCATCCAAACGCATCACAAGGATCAGGGGGTGCAACTATTTTCATGGCCAGATGTCGCGGCGAAATGTCAGCAAGGTTGGCGATCGAGAAAAATAAACCAAAAAGCAGTCAGGGTCGCTCGAGGATGTAGTCCGGCTGGATTCCGGACGCTTTGGTCGGGCCAATGACATCGTGACCTGCGAAAAAACCGTATCCGGAGATCAGCGCTGTTCTGAGGCCTGCCGCCTGCCCACCAAGAATATCTGTATGAAGACTGTCACCGACCATGACGGTGCGGTCCGGGTCAAAGCTGCCCAATCTTGCAAATACCAGATCAAAAATGTTTTGGAAGGGTTTGCCAAAAAAGCGCGGTTCAACGCCTGTAGCATCGCCAAGTCGGTGCGCAAAACTGCCGGGTTCAGTCGAAAACCCTTTTTCGCGGGGGGCCACGATATCTGGATTGCCGACGAGGACAGGGCGCGGGTTTCTTATGAGCGAGGCCGCAAGCAGTGCCTGTCGCTGCTCGGTCCAGACGGCGCTTCCCATCAGGATGTACCCCTCCGCCGCGTCATGGGCTGAGGGGTCTTCCGCCAGATAGGTGATGTCGAGGTGTTCGAGGTCTTCGCGCCCCAAGCTTTCAGTCGCCATAAGGCCCCACCGGGTCGCGGGCATGTCGCCAAGCCCGGCGAGTGCTGCCTTGCGGCTTGTTATCACGTCGTCCGGATCGAAATCATACCCAAGGCGCGCGTACTTTCGCATCAGATTGGAATGCGGAAACCCGGCGGCATTGGACACCACGATCACACGCTTGCCCGCCTTTTGCAGCCCTGCGACGCGCTCCGGCACGCCGGGAATGGCGGTCTCACCGATGTTCAGCACGCCAAAGGCATCGAGCAGAAACACGTCCATCTCATCCGCGATGGCATCCATGTTAGGACGCCTCACGCATGCAGCGGGGCGCGTAACGGCGGGAAGCCGATGGCGCACGCGCTCATAGGTCGCAAAGGCTTCTTCCATTTTCAAATGATTGCGCCCCGCACCTTGGCGGACACCCACTCCGAGATGACAACTGCGGCGAGGATCACCAGCAAGATGAGCGACACTTGCGGCCATGCCAACACATTGAGCGAGGACGAAAGCTGCAACCCGATGCCGCCCGCGCCCACTAGGCCGAGGACGGTGCTTTCGCGTATGTTGATGTCCCAGCGGAACACGGCGATACCAGCGAATGCGGGCAGGATTTGCGGCACGATGCCATAGGCCATCACCTGCCAGCGCGACGCGCCCGTGGCGGTGATCGCCTCGACTTGGGTCTCGTCGATTTCTTCGATGGCCTCGTACAACAGCTTGGCGCAGAACCCGATCGAACGGATCGCAATGGCGATGACTCCGGCAAAGACCCCCGGGCCGATAATGGCGATCAGCAGCAACGCCCAGATGAGCGAGTTGATCGATCTGGTTGAGACGATGATAAGAAGGGCAATGGGGCGGATGAAGAATTTGGACGGTGTCGTATTGCGCGCGGCCAGAAAGGCGACCGGCACGGCGAGGATCAGCGCAAAAAATGTGCCCAGCGTCGCGATGTTCAGGGTGTCCCAGATCGGCTTGCCCAATTGGGTGATGTATTCCCATCGGGGCGGTGTCGCGCGGGTCCAGATGTCATTCGCAATACGCGGCGCATCCCAGACGAAAAACCACGTCGTAGCCTCGGAAATCTGCTGCCAGCAATAGGCAAATATCGCCACGCCGATCAGCCACATGACCCAATGCCCAAGGCTCTCGCGGCTGGTGCGCCGTTGCCAAACCTGTTGGCCTTTCAGATCCTTGACCGGCATTATTGCACCCTCTCGCGGATGATGCCGGATATGTATTCAAGCGCCATCACGATCAGGATGATCATCAACAGGATCGCCGCTGCGGTGTCGTATTCGTAGCGGTCGAACGCTGTGTTCAGGGTCGCGCCGATGCCGCCTGCACCCACGAGGCCCAGAATGGCGCTTTCTCGAAAGTTGATGTCCACACGGTATATTGACAGACCAATAAGCCGCGGCATGACCTGTGGCTGCACACCGTAATTGATCCATTGCGTCCACTTGGCCCCAGAGGCCTTGATCGCCTCTGCCTGAACACGGTCCATGCTTTCGATATCTTCGGCAAGCAGTTTGGACAAAAAGCCGATGGTCGCAAAACTGAGTGTCAGGAACCCGGCGAGTGGGCCAAACCCAAAGATCGCCACGAGCAGAATGGCCACGATGATCTCTTGCAATGCACGGCTGACCGCGATGATCGCGCGGCAGATCAGGTAGATCGGTAAAGGGGCGATGTTGCGCGCCGCCCCCAGTGCAATCGGGATCGAAATGATGATGCCCACGACAGACGAGGCGACGGTCATAATAATGCTCTCGATCATGCCTTCCCAGATGTCGCTTGAGCGGGACGTGAAATCAGGGCTTGTGAAGGCGAGGACAAATTGCTTGCCGCGTTCCAACCCCTCGTAGACCCTTGCCCAGTTGACGTCGATGGTCATGTAGGCGGCGACCAGATAGGCCGCAAATCCAAGGATCAAAGCCCAACGCAACCATGCGCGCTGCACGAAGGGTGGCTTTTTCCACGGCTTGCCGATGCGTGTGTCCAGCGCGCTCATTCCGCGGCCTCGCTGTCGTCATCGACCTTTTCAATCGTCGCTTCCCAGTCTTCTTCGCCGTAGATGTTGGTCAGCACGTCCGGCGTCAGACCTTCGGGCAGGCCATCAAATTCAATAGCCCCAAAACGCAGGCCGATCACCCGTTGGACGAACATCTGCGCAAGTGCCACGTCGTGGATGTTGATAATCGCTGCCAAGCCACGCTCTTTGCACAGCTCACAGATCAACCGCATGATTTGACGGGACGTCTTGGGGTCAAGCGAGGCGGTTGGCTCGTCCACGAGCAACAACGCCGGGTCTTGGATAAGGGCGCGGCAGATGCCGACCCGCTGACGCTGTCCCCCTGACAATTCGTCCGCGCGCTTGTCTGCCATATGCGCAAGCCCAACGCGGTCCAACAAGCGAAACGCTTCGTCCACGTCCGATTGCGGAAACCTGCGCAGAAAGCTGCGCCAGAAGCCGACATAACCCAAACGTCCGGACAGCACGTTTTCCATCACCGTCAGACGTTCAACCAGCGCATATTCCTGAAAGATCATGCCCATACGCCGCCGTTCGCGCCGCAACGCACCAGAAGACAGTCCAGTCAGCTCGACATCACCCAGATAAACGTTGCCTGAAGTCGGCTCGACTAACCGGTTGATGCAGCGGATAAGCGTGGACTTACCGGCCCCAGATGGCCCAATCAGGGCCAGAACCTGACCCTCGGGCACGTCCAAATCGACCGCCTTCAAGGCCTGATCGCCTGTCTTATATGTCTTTACAAGCTTCTCAAGCCGCAGCATGAAAGCCTCCCCGCCCCAGTTTTTCTAATTGGAAAGGGCGGACCAAAAGGCCCGCCCGATCAGAGTTTATTCGCAAGCGTAGCTGACGCCGTTTGCAGCATCGATCTTGCGGATCACGTCCCAGAATTCCTGATAGGTCATCGGCAGGAACTGGCCTTCATTCGACTTTTCGAACTCGGCTTGCAGCGATGTGCCTTCCCATTCAAAGTTGAAGAACGCGTTGCGAATGCTTTCTTTCAACTCAGGCGTCAGGTTGTGCGCTGTGCCAAAGCCTGTTGTCGGGAAGGTTTGCGATTTGTAGATCGTCACAACCTGATCTTCGGTGATAACATCGCGGCTGAGCATCCGTGCCTTCACCGAGTTGGCGATAGAAGCCGCCATATAGTCCTTGTTGGCCACACCGAGGATAGAGTTGTCGTGCTTGCCCGAATAGACCGGTTCAAAGTCCCGTTCGGGCAGCATGTCAAAATCGCCCTTCAGGATCGCGGATGGTGCTTTGAAGCCCGAATTCGACGTGGGCGAGGTGAAGGCGAGTTGCTTGCCCTTGATGTCCTCGACCTTTTCGATGCCCGATCCAGGATAGGTAATGATCTCCATTTCATATCCAAAATTACCGTCTTTCGAGGCCATGATGGTGAACGGGTTAAAGCCCGCACAGTTCACCGCCAGCGGGTTCGACCCGGTGTTGAAGCCCGCAATGTGCAGACGTCCCGAGCGCATGGCTTCGATTTGAGCTGCGTTGTTTTGCACGGGGAAGAACACGACCGATTTGCCGGTTTCCGCTTCGAGGTGGGTCAGAAAATCAGACCACGCTTCCTTGTAAACCGCCGGATCTTCGACCGGGGTATAGGCAAAGATCAGAGTATCTGGATCAACCAGATCAGCCGGATCGGTTGGCGTGTCCGCAATCAGATCGCCGTCAACGTCACAAAAGCGCGTGTCCAGATCGCCGCGCGGACAATCCTGCGCCGCCACCGGACTCGCCAGTGACAGGGCAACAGCCATAGCTGCGCCAGACAAAAGTGTATTCATTAGTTTCATGTAAGTGTCCTCCCAGATGCCAGAGGCTAACCGGAACAGACAAATTTACAAGCCGGATTCATGACCTTGTTTCAACTGACGGCAATGCCGTGCGCCGCCCAACTGGAAAACCGGTCACCGCTCGGCAGGTCGAGCAAAGCCGCGTTCAGGTATCCTTCGGAAAACAGACGAAACGGGATGTCGGCGTTGCGGGCAGTATTGTAGTCGATGGCGCTGTCCCCGACATACAGGACCTGTGCCGGGCGGACGCCAAGCAGATCACAACATCTCAAGAGCGAGTCCCGGTCCGGCTTTTTGGGCTGGCCCGGCATAGCTCCCTCGATCACCTCGAAAAATCGGCTGAGGTCCAAGAGATCACAAATCTGCCGCGCAGGCCCCGCAGGCTTGTTTGTGCATATGCCTAGCGGGACACCCGCCACACAAAAACCCTTGAGGGCTGCGACCACGCCCGGATAGGGCCGCGTCAGCGTCGTCATATCCGCCGCGTATGCTTCCAAAAACAGGGCATGAGCAGTTTGCTGGCTCTCAACGTCACAGCCACCGGTCGCGGTGAGGCAGCGTTCAACTAACACCTCAACACCATTCCCGATGAATGAGATGATTGTCGGCAGATCAAGCGTGTCTCTGCCAATACCCGTAAGCATGACATTTGCAGCGGCATGCAGATCCGGCGCGCTATGAATCAGCGTTCCGTCCAAATCGAACACAATTGCTTTAGGGTCTTTCATTTCAAAGTCACGACCTAGTGGAATTTGTCTACACAATGGAGCACTTCCACGCTGCGGGCCATACCTCACCAGCTTTTCACGCCACAAATCTGAGCGGCCATACGTGCCTGCATCCCAGGTCGTAAGCAACGCAAGACAGCAACTTGTGACCGGTTTTGGGAGACGAACGGCGGGTCTTGCCGCTCGTCAGTTTCTTAGATGTCGATTTTCTCGGCAATGCTCAGCGCATCTTCAAGCTCTACGCCGAGGTAACGGACCGTGCTATCAACCTTGGCGTGACCCAGCAGAAGCTGAACCGCGCGGAGGTTCCCGGTCTTGCGGTAAATCTGCGCCGCCTTGGTGCGTCGCAATGAATGCGTGCCGTAACTGCTCGGTTCCAGACCGATCCCGGACACCCATTTATTGACCATTCGCGCGTATTGGCGGGTCGACAGATGGGGCCTGTCGAGCAGCCGACTTGGAAAGAGGCAGGCACAACCGAGCATCTCGGGACTACATACCCAATTCCAAATGGATTCACGCGTGTTCTCAGAGACCTCGAACTGCACTGGTCGTTTTGTCTTGCTTTGAATAATCGTGACGCGGTCGCGCACTCTGTTTGCGACAACGAGATTGGCAACCTTCAAGCTGACAAGATCACAGCCGCGCAGCTTACTGTCGATCGCAAGATTGAACAAAGCCAGATCTCGAAGTTTGCTCACGAGTTCGAGCCGGGCGCGGATGGCCCAGACCTGCTTCGGCAGCAAAGGGCGTTTTTGACCAATCAGCCGTCCCTTGTTCCAGGGTATGCGCTTCGGTTTGATAGCGGGGAGTTGGATTTTCGACATGAGTTTTCCTCAATCCGTCCCTCCCACTCCTGACGTCGACACTGCGTCGACTGGGTGAACTTAACGGAAAAACGAATGTCTGGATTCGGGGCACCGTCGCGTTTGACAATGCTTTGCCGCCACATGTCTGCTTCGAGCCCTGAAGTGTCAAATGTTGTGTAGTGTATGAAGGAACGGAATGTTCAGCAGCGTCGACATTTAAGGTCAAGATCTGCGCCGTTGCCCGATCACCCAGTGTCAGAAACACCGCTAGGACACTAGAAATGTGCAACCCTTTCACCTTGGTTGTGTATTTGATCCTAAGCGAGGCGGCTCTTTAACAAATCCCCGGATTTCTGAAGGATTGGATGGCCCACCATTGAGAACGCGGTGTTGACCTGCTTCAGCGCCCGGAGAGTTTCCTGGTGAATATTGCTGGTCTCGATACTTTCGACGAGCCCTTCGCGCAGACGACCGATATGGCTGCGCTGCAATTTTTGCTCGACTTTACGCACCTTTTCCTTGGCCGCGACCAACTCGCGTGCCTCGGCCGGGTTCTGGTTCATCATTACATTCAGGGCAAGCTGAACGTTGCTTTGGACACGGTCTGAAAAATCACGGATTTCTTCACGTCCCTGTGGAGAGAATTGCAGTTTTTGCATGTCCAGACGTCTGGCCAACTCAAGCATGATCCGAGCGATGGCATCGGACGCAGAGTCGAGGTTGGATGAAATTGAGGCAAGCTCCATTGAACGTCTGCTCAATTCCTCATCCATCCCCTTTTGGCCAAGATGGGCAAGATAGAGTTTGATATCCAGATGCGTCTGTTTGATGGCCTTGTCCTGGTCCGCGACCATGCTGGCGGTGGCCGCGCTCCACTGATCATAAAGAGGTTCGACCGCGTGTAGCATCTGTTCGATCTTTTGCCCCATCCCAAGCAGTTCGCGCGCCGCGCAGTCTATCGCACGTAGCGGGCGGTCCAACAGTGCCGGATCAAGCGCGCTGGAAATCGTCATGGCGCCGTTGGGGTTGGGTTTATCAACCATGAAATAAGACAGCACTGCTGTTACCGGCCCTACAAACGGAAGCGCAAGCASGGCCAGAACCACGTTAAAGGCAAGATGCAGATTGATAGCTTGCCGGGCTGGCGTTGCGCCAAGCTGGCTCATGAGGTCCGGCATTGCAGCGATCAAGAAGGCTGCGAGCGCGGCACCGCCCCCCCGCAGAATCAGGTTGGCCATTATCATCTGTCGCGACGCCAATGGTGCCGAATAGGTCAGAAGAAATGCGATGAATCCTCCGCCCAAATTGGCCCCAAGGATCATTGCGGCGGCAGCCGGAACCGGCAGGATGGACTGGCCGGCCAGTGTTACAAACAACAGCACGGCGGCAACGCTTGAATGCACGCCCCACGCAAAGACCGCACCAATGACGAAAGCAGTCAAAAGATCCCGGCCAAGGTATGCCATGACAGCCTGTGTGCCGGGGTTCGATATCATTGGTTCTGTCGCGCCACGGATCATGTCCAGCGACACAAAGATCAGCGCAAGCCCGATCATGATCCGCCCGACCTGCCGCGTGTTGCTGCCTTCTCCGCGCAGAAACACGGTCACCCCGACGACAAGCAACAGCGGGATCAGAATAGGTTGTCGCACGACCAAAAGCTGCGTCACGACGGCGGACCCTACATCTGCACCCAGCAAGATTGCCAACCCGGTCGCAGTCGCCAGCCCACCCTTGGACACGAAATTGGACACCAGAACAGCGACGGCAGTGGCGCTTTGCAACAGAACGGCCGCGCCCATTCCTGTTGCCGCCGCAAGAAATCTATTCCGCGCTGAATGTCGCAGCCAAATGCGCATCGGCGCTGCAAATCCGCGCTCGACCCCAGTTCGCACCAACCGAACGGCCCAGATCAACAGGGCCGCTGCACCTCCGATGTGTATCAGAATCTGGAGTACATGTGGTTCGCTCACCAGTATTACTTTCTATCAATTGGCCGGGTCAGAAGGGAAAAGGCCCTGTTCCAGCAACCGGCCCAATGCGAATAGACTGGAACCCGCTGTCCCACCGATGCAGCAAACACCCATCTTCCTGCGTCATGTAGCCCACAGGTGCATCCGGACGGCGATCATGGGCAAAAGTACTGCATGGTGACGGCGCAGACAGTGCAATATGGCCAGCAACATCGCTAACAATCATACTGTGGATATGGCCACAGACCAACCGCAGTGCACCTCTATAATCTGTCAAAACTTCACCAAGGGCATCCCTGTTGGTTAGTCCGATGTCGTCCATGAACCGGATTCCACACGTAAAAGGTGGATGATGCAGCGCCAGAAGCACAGGCCCGCCGTCTGCGCTTGTCAACGCAGTTTTAAGGAAAGTCAGACTTTCAGAAGACAAGGTGCCTATCCCCCGCCCTTCGACCAGTGTATCTAGGCCAATCAGCTGGAGGTTACCAATCTGTCGAGACCAGTCGAGTGCACCAGCTTCCGGCAAGCTTTTGGGAAAGGCAGCCCGCATCGTATCTCGTTTGTCGTGGTTGCCAGGGACGACACATAACGGCAAGCCCAATGGTGCGATCAGTGATTTGAACCGAGTGTAGCTTTCGGCGGAGCCATCATCGCTCAGGTCGCCACTGATAAGCAGCGCGTCAATGGGGCCAATCTGATCACGGATACCGCCGATCCGCTCGACAAGTCGCGCCAGCGCATCCGAGGTATCCAGCCTGCCCGACATCAATACGCCCTCGGGCACAATATGGGTGTCCGAGATTTGCAGAATCGCCGTCATTTGATCCCTGCGCGCAGGAAGGCCTGCACAAATTGACGTTGGAAGATCAGGAAAGCGATCAGCAAGGGTGCAACGGACATCAGGGTTGCAGCAGAGATGATACTAATATCAACGCCATTCTCCGGTGCGCCAAAGATCGATAAACCAACGGTTAGGGGCCGCGTCTCGGGTGAATTAGTCACGATCAATGGCCACAGGAAATTGTTCCAGTGGGTCGAGACAGACACCAGTGCGTAGGCCAGATAGGTGGGCTTCGCCAAAGGCACATAGACCCGCCACAAGATACCCAAGAGCCCGCAGCCCTCAATCCGGGCCGCCTCATGCAACTCGATGGGAACGCCTTTGAATGCTTGGCGCATGAGGAAAATACCGAATGCGCTGGCCATGTAGGGCATACCGACACCAAGGATCGTATCGAACAGCCCAAGCCGAGAAATCATGGCGTAGTTTTCTACAATCAGAACTTCGGGCAGGATGAAAAGCTGCATCAGCACCAGAATGAACACAAAGTCTTTGCCCGGGAACTGCAATTGCGCAAACGCGAACCCTGCAAGTGTCGTCAGAAAGAATTGCCCAATCAGGATCACAGTGACAAGCAGGAAGGTATTGATGAAATACTTCAGCCATGGGGCACCCGACCAAGCCACCCGGAAATTCTCAAGCGTCCAGGGCGAAAAGAGGTTCAGGTTAACCGCATCCGAAGTCGAGTGTGTGGCCGCCCAGAAGGCGAACAACAGGGGTGCTATCCAGATAATCGCCAGCAGGATCGCGCCAAAGCTGTCCATGAATTTGGTCAGGCTCTTCATTGGTAGTGCGTCCTTTTATCAAGATAGAAGAACTGCACCGCCGCCACGATCCCCAGCACTGCAATGACCATGATCGTCATGGCTGCTGCGCTTGGGGCATCGAAGAAGGCAAAAGCCATCTCCCAGATATAGTAGAGGATCAGTTTGGAAGCGTCCGACGGACCGCCCTTGGTCAGGATAAAGAGGTGGTCGATCAACTTGACTGAGTTAATCATCGCATTCACCGCGATGAACAGCGTCGTAGGCATCAACAGCGGCAAAACGATGCGCCGCGTATAGGTCCAGCGACTGGCCCCTTCGATATCAGCGGCTTCTTTCAAATCCTCCGGGATTGTTTGCAAGGCGGCAAGATAGAAGATCATGAAGAACCCTGCTTCCTTCCAGATCGTCACAATGATGATAGCCCAGAGCGCCGTTTCAGGCTGGCCCAGCCAGTTGACCGAGGGCAATCCAAAGAGGCTGCCAATCTGGTCTAGAACACCGAGGCCGGGGGTGTAAAAGAACAGCCAAAGGTTCGCAGCGGCGATCATCGGCAGAACGGTTGGCGTAAAATATGCGGTTCGCACAAAACCGCGCGCGCGGATTTTGCCATTTGCCCAAAGTGCCATCGATAGGGCAATGAAGATCGACACTGGTATCGTGACGCCTGCATAAAGAAGGTTGTTCTTGACCACGAGCCAGAAGGTCGGATCAGCAAAGAGTTCGGCGTAATTTTCGGTGCCTACGAACTCTGTGGGTTTGCGGCGGGTACCGCGCGAAAACATGCTCGACCACAGGGTCGCGATAGACGGATAGAACGCAAATAGTGTCAGCAGCACAGCCGCGGGCGAAAGCAGCAGCCAGCCATAAATGGCCTGCCTACGGCGTTCTAGGTTGGCATGGGCAGACATGGCGCATCTCCGGGAAACTGCGAAGATTGGGCCGACACGCAATGCGCACCGGCCCAAAGTTGACGTTACTGATAGTCTTTAAGCAGGCGCTCCGCAGCGGCCTGCGCTTCGGCGAGGGCCTCTGCCGGCTCTTTCGCTCCTGTCAACGCAGATTGGATCGCGTTGTTCAGACCGTCCCGTACCCGGGCGGTCTCGAAGGTCGAAAATTCGGCCACGGCGTTTTCCAGTTGGTTGCGCGCAACAAGAGCCGGCGGGAATTCGGCGGTGTAAGCCTTGAGCGCTTCGGTCTCATAAGCTGCCGACGACACACCCATGTAGCCAGTTCCAATTGACCAGGCTGCGGCCTGCTCGGGCGACGTCATGAACTGCATCAGCTTTAGGGCTGCGGCCCGTTCTTCGTCCGTTGTGTCCTTGAACAGATAGAAGTTGCCGCCACCCGTGGGCGAACCCTTGCGCACATTGGCAGGGAGTTCTGCGACACCAAAGTCAAAGCTTGCACCATTCTTCACCGCGGTCAGGTTTCCGGTCGAATGCCACATCATCGCGGTCTGGCCCTCAAGAAACGCCTGACGCAATGTGCCCCATTCGACGGTGCCCGTCGGCATGATGCCGTGCTCTGTCGAGAGCGATTTCCAGAACTCCAGCGTTTCCACGACGGTTGGGTCATCGAAGTAGGTCGTCAGGCCATCGCCGGACATCACTTCCTTGCCGTTTTGGATCGCGAGCGCCTGGAACATCCAGTAGGGATAGCCGGTGGATGGGATCATCACACCGTAAGTGTCGCCCTCGGTCAGTGCCTTGCCCATCTCGATCATCTCATCCCACGTTGTTGGAGGTGCTTCGGGGTCAAGGCCAGCAGCTCGGAACATGTCTTTGTTGTAGTAAGCCACGATGGTCGAGCGCTGGAACGGGATGCCCCATGTCTGCCCCTCGATTTTGCCATTTGCCATCAGCGCCGGGTAAAAGCTTTGCAGCCATTCCTTATCTGCGTCAGTGGACGCAACTTCCTCAAACGGAAGGATCAGGTCTTGCTCGATCAGGTCATAGGCGTCGATCGAAAACATAACAGCCAGTTGTGCTGGCTCGCCTGATGCCAGCGCCGACAAGGCGCGCACGCGGGTGTCATCATAGTTGCCTGAATAGATTGCATTGACTTTAATGTCCGGGTTTGCCGCCTCAAAGTCGGCGACGATGCCATCCACCACTTCGGTCAACGCACCACCAACCGCAATTGGATAGTACATCGTCAATTCAGTCTGGGCTGTTGCCGGTATTGCCAGACCAGCGGCCATTGCGGTTGCAAGCCCCAGTCCTGTTGTCGAAAATAGTTTCATTACTCTCTCCCTTGGTTTTCAGTCGTCATTTTCTTGGCCGGACATGGGTCACCCCGCCAGCCTTTGGCCGTTCACGTCGAACACGTGCAGATTTTCGTCGTTAAATGTGATGTCGATCTCGTTGCCCTCGGCCATCATCGCCAGCCCGGGCTTCAGCACGGACAACCCGGTTGCACCTGCGTGATCGAGCCCGATCAGAGTTTCTGCGCCCAGAAATTCGCTTTCGGTGACGGTGCAGCACATGCGCCCATCACCCTTGGGGACGATTTGAATGTTTTCGGCCCTGATGCCGATTGTTTTACCTTCGCCAAACCCATCGAGAACGTCCGCCTCAAGCAGTGCCATGGGCGGCGCCCCTACGAACTCGGCGACAAAGGTGTTGTTGGGTCTGCTGTAAAGATCTTCAGGTGCGCCGACCTGCTGGATGTGTCCGTCTTTCATCAGCACGACAGTATCTGCCATGCTCATGGCCTCGGTCTGGTCATGGGTGACATATACGACCGTGATGCCAAGATCGCGTTGGAGTTTCTTGATGTCCTTTCGCACAGCGTTGCGCAGTTTTGCATCAAGGTTCGACAGCGGCTCGTCCATCAGGCACAAGCGCTGCCCGGCGACGATGGCGCGAGCCAATGCAACGCGCTGACGCTGTCCTCCCGACAATTCTCCCGGTTTGCGATCTTCCAACCCGAGCAGTCCTGTTATCTCCAAGGCGCGATGAAGCTTCTCCATGCGCTCTTTCTTCGGGACACGCCGGACTTTCAAACCGAATACAACATTTTCCGCCACGGAAAGATGAGGGAACAACGCATAGGACTGAAAAACCATCGAAAGGTTTCGATCGGACGCCGCACTGGTCGTCACATCCTTGGTGTCAATCAGAATCTTGCCCTCGTCCGGCAATTCCAGCCCCGCCAAGAGACGCAGCGTCGTCGACTTTCCGCATCCCGACGGCCCAAGCAGCGCAGTAAAGCTGCCCTCAGGAATATCGAGGGTAATTCCTTCGACGCCCAACTGGCCGTTCCAACGCTTTGCCACACCGTCGAGCTTTACAAATGGAGATGATTTCACGTCTTTTGCCCTTCAGCCACGATCAGCTTGTCTTCAATTTTGTCTAACAAAGGAGCGAATTGTTCGCCCGGCTGCCGGTCAATGATGACCCTGTCCAAGTCTGTTACATTGCCGCCCAACGCAGGCGCTTGCCGCCCGAATTTTGAACAGTCGACCACCAGGAACGACTGTTGCGCATTTTCACAAATCTTTTGTGTCGCGCGCACCTCTGTGGTGTGGAATTCCAGCAGACCACCATCGTCAGCAACGCCAGCGGACCCAAAAACAGCATACTCAGCCCGAAAACGCCCAAAGAATTCAAGAACATCGTTTCCCAGTATGTCACGGTCCGGTAATCGCACTTCGCCTCCGGGTAAGATGATCCGGTTTGATACCTCTTCACTCAGTGCCATCGCGGCACTGAGGTTGTTGGTGATAACCGTCAAACCTTTGTGGCGCCGCATCGCCTGCGCCACGCTAAGCGGTGTCGAGCCAATCGAGATAAACAACGTGGCACCATCTGGAATTAGATTGGCTGTGACCTCTCCTATCGCGCGCTTACCCAACAGATTCGTGCCAGCTCGCTGGTCAAATGGCGTGTTCAGAAACTCTTCGCTGAGCTCGATCCGGCCATGAACACGGTGAAGCATGTCACTTTCACATAGTGTATCCACATCCCTACGGATCGTTTGCATTGAAACGTCAAAGCGTTCCGCCAAAGAGCCAACGGTGACTGCTCCCTGCTCCAAAACCAAAGCCGAGATTGCTTCGCGCCGCCTTTGCTTCTTGGATGACATTCAACTCCCCCGGTAATGAGCCTGCCGCAACGTTAGCGATCAAAAAGCAACAAAACAACATTTTAATCCCCCGCATTACCAGTAAGCGTGATCCCTTGGCCAATTTATTGACTTATTTGAGAAATTCCTGAGCTCGCCACAAAATTTTTTGTTGTTTTGTTGTTTTGGGTTCCTCTGTAAGCATTTTTCCCTAAAGTGAGGACAAGCACCTGACCTGAAACCGGGAAAAATAGCATGCTGACAACTAAGTCGATTTTTGACCGCTATCAGGAAGTCCGCGCTCGCTTTCCAGAGGTCGAACCGCGCGACAGATCAGTCGAAATACAGTCATTGCTTGAGATTGCGGACCAAGTGGATGCGTTCGTTTTCGATGCCTTTGGCGTGCTGAATGTCGGTGAAACGATGATCCCTGGTGCGGACAAAAGGTTGGACCAACTGCGCGAAAAGGGCTGTGAAATCCGCATTCTTACCAACGCCGCCAGTTATGATCGTGATGGTGCCATTTCCAAGTTTAAACGCTTAGGATTGCGGGTTAAAGACGAGGAAATCATCACCAGTCGGGAAGCGACCCTGCAAAAGCTGAGCGAGGGGCATTGGGGTGTAATTGCGGCTGACACCGATCAATTAACCGACCTTCCGGTGCCGGTGACACGCCTTAGGGACAACTCGGCAGACTATCACCAAGTCGACCAGTTTTTGTTTCTGTCTACAGCTGACTGGACCGGTTCGCGGCAGGATTTGTTAGAAGCAGCCATGCGGGAACGCCCAAGAGCATTGCTGGTCGGAAACGCGGATCTGGCCGCCCCGCGCGATGATGGGTTTTCCGTTGAACCCGGGCATTATGGCCATAAGGTTGCCGACCTGTTCCCCGACCATGTCCAATTCTTTGGAAAGCCCTTTCCAGAAGTCTACGACCTGATCGAGGCATCTCTCCCGACGTTGATACCGAGTCGCATAGCAATGTGCGGTGATACGCTTCACACTGATATATTGGGCGCAGCGGCACGCGGTTGGCGCACCGTGCTTGTCACCCAAGATGGCCTATTTTCGGGCTTCGACACACAACCATTCTCCCAGCAGGCTGGCCTCTTTGCTGATTGGCGAGTCAGACGAATCTGAACAACTTCGCATTTCTACGTTTTGCCGGAGGTCTATTGCTGGCGAGCAAGCGAGAAACTTGCCGACGGGGCGGGTTATATTAACGCGAAATTTCCTCAATTTTTTCATCCAAGGCGGATGCCCCCAATTCACAAGGCGCACAAAGCAACCCATGGTAGTAGCCGAAGCGAATGCGTATTTTGTCCAAAGCTCGGTCTTAGACCCTTCTAAATTCGCTGCGGTCGCGGCCAGTGTCTGCTTTTCTAGCTGCGATGCAGCGCGCAGCCAAGGCGCGCAGTTTGCTGCAGGAGCGAAGGACGCGATTTTGATCCGGCTGCTTTGGGCTCTCTCCCGGCATTAGCTGCACTCAGCTTGAAGGTCCGCTGTCGGGAAACGAGCCAGACTTTGCAAAGGTCACTATCTGCGCATCAAGGAATCAGATTGCATAGGTGAAGGCCTTCATGCCAGCATACCTGCGCAATTACGGCTCTTTGTGTGGAGACAGGAAATGCTTTTGACACTGCTCGGTACCCTCTCGTTTTTTGGAGCGGTTGTATTTGGCATAATGGCAGTCGTGAACGACTTTGCGCTCCCGCTGATCGCTCTTTCGATCAACGCCCTCATAGGAGCCGCCGTTCTCTTTGCCTTGAGGGACATCGTGGATTTCTTGGAAACCATCGCGACGAATACCAAGAAATAGGCGACCCGACACATAGCTCGAAAGCGTAACTCAGCCCCCGGTTTCACACCCACTCAGAAACGGGGGCATTGGGACCAGATGCCGCCCGCCATCTGCGGCGTGCACTTAGACGGGGCGCAGGCGAATATACCGTGATGGACAGACATCGTCACATCGGCTCGGGCAGAATGGCGCCAGTCAGGGCCGAGCCGAATGTGAGATTCGGGCGTCGCCTACAAAAACACAGATACGTGCGCGTTGGGTCAACCTGCACCCCCCCTTTATTCGGGGTGGTGATGCACATCATACGGTTGCCCATTCGCCTACCTACACAGTTGGGACAGGCTTGCGGATCGGGCCAGTTTTCTGCCCATTCACCAGCGCCCCGGATTTTGGCCATGCCTCGATCATTTTCTTAGTGCGCTTGTGGTCCGCCGTGGCGTCCAAGCCCAGCACCTCGGCCACGGTCACGCCTGCCCAATCGCAGCCTGCCTGATCGGAGTTGCAACTCCGAGCAGGCAGGCGGCATGGCAAACTTCCTGCGCTGCATCGAGCTGCCCGAGGCGATGGAGGACTAGGCAGTACACCCATTAATTCTTGTTTACCGGCATAGGTTTGTGATTCATTTCGTCCAAACAACGGGCGGGAGGATGCAAGTGGCGCGATCAGACATGAGCGATCTGGAATGGGAATTCATCAAAGCTGTCTTGCCGAACAAAACGCGCGGCAAGAAGCGGGTAGATGACCGCCGCGTGATCAACGGCATTTTCTACGTCCTGCGCACCGGCATCCCTTGGGCCGATCTGCCCAGCGAATACGGCCCCCCGACAACGGTCTACAACCGCTTCAACAGGTGGAGCTACCCATCAAGCCTCAAGTCAATGACTGCGTCTTCTATTCCTGTTGCCAGACAACGAAAATCTGGCGACATGCTACTCAGCATTCTGACATAAAAGTCTAACGTTCAAGTCCGCTTTGACGTTAGTGCTGTCGTTTGGCGATTTTCGCACAAAGGTTGGCTACGGGCCGTTTCTGCTACTGCTTAAACGGGACGACGTTTGAACCATCGTTCGCAAAAGCGATTGCGCCTTCGCTGCGAATGGTGCTGATTGCCTCTTCGAACGCGGCTTGGTCGTCTTCAAAGAGATCGTCCCAGACAATGGATGTCCCGTCTTCTGTCACAACTTCCAGCGACCAACCGTCGCCGCCTTCGAGTTTGTAGATGTCCACCTTGAATGGCACCCCATCCTCAACGATGCGCTGCGATGCGCTGGAAATGACAAGATTGGGTTCGTGTTCCATCTAAATCCCTCTTTGGCCTGCTACAGATGATAGAAGCACTGATCACGGAAGCCAATGTCTGCAAAGCGGGATGCGATCGCGGCATATTGAACAATCGAAGAACGGCCTCTGTGGGCCGACCGCGTCGAACGTGACCTTGACCCGCGACTTTGCAAATGCCGCTTCCTGTGCATACAGCCACTTGTCCCAGTCGACCTCACCATCGATCGCTCTCCGGCCCACCCCGATTGAAACCGGGGGGCTATTTCTGAGAAAAAGCCCGCGGGGGTGCAGCCACCGCGCAGGGGGCAACGCTGTATAGCGGATTGGGCTAAGTTTTCGCCGCTCAACAAAAGTATTTATCGATCTGGCATTTTGTAATAACTTTTCGTTATGGAAAAACCGACCAAGTCCACGACCAAACCGAAGGTCACCCCGCTCAACGGCGGAGCATTTGGCGTGGCCGAGCCACCAAGTCATCTATCCGAGGAGCATCGGCCATTCTGGCGACGGCTGCGCCGTCAGGTCGAAATAAGTCACGCTGGCGTCACGCCTGCAGCGGAATCGTTGATCGACGCGGCTGCGATGGCGCACCAGGCTGAACACCAGGCCCGGGTGTTTGCCGCCGAAGCCGCCGAAGCGGGCGACTCGCAACTTTATCTGAAGTTTCAAAGCGAGGCGCGAGCCGAAAGCCGCGCTATGCGCGGCGCTCTGAACGGTCTTCGTCTTGCTGGCGATAGATCCAGCGCCACAGCCAAAGATACCGTCTCTGCTGTAGATCGCGCCACACAGAAACAGTCTGGAAGATGGGAATGACCGCCGATCGGCAACGACCAGGCCGACCCGAACAACAGGCGTATCTCGCCGCGGTTGCCAAGATCCGCGACGAGGCCCAACGCGAGCTCGAGCGGCGAAAAGCAGATCCCGATGTTCTATCAACAGACACTCCTTGTCTCGTTGAACGAACGAGCAGCGGCAATGCTGGTTTGCGACGTGATACCAAACTGCGGACCCCGCGGCCTGTAAGAACTTCGGTACGAACCGCTTGTGATCAAAGCGCTCGACAGGCAAACTTCAGTAGCGCTCTCGGCACCCCGCTAGCACCGACCTGTCTTCTCGTTAATCACCCCGTCACATGCCGAAAGCAGGCTCCACGGCCCGCCCTGAGCAAATCAAGATGGAGATCCGGCTTCAAGGGGATAAGCCTTCTTCGCAGGGTTTGAGGGACGTTAGGCGGCTTTTTGCATTGCTTTCGTGTGCTCGAATTCGTTGTTCGGATCAGCATCCCACCAGTTCACGGTCGGATAACTCTCGGTCAGGAACGACTTCAGTGTGTTCAGGTCAATGTGGAAAAATTCTTTCCGGTTGTTGACCATGTTGACGCGGTTGTCTTGAAACCGGCGATGTAATGCGGCTTCCAGTGCGGGTGCGTCTTCGCTGTAGATCATAGCGTGTGTATCGAAGCGGAACGGTACTGACGCGTCACCAAGTTCCTTGACACGATCAAAGGGGTCGAGGCGGCGCGTAAGTCCGATCTTGACGACATCTTCACCAAAGGCACCGGCATTCGAAATAATGTAGACGAAGCCACGTTTGGTCTGTTCAGCCATCGATTTCGCACGTTCCGTTTTAGCATGTGCTTCGGCGAGTTGGGCTTCCAGTTCAGCCACACGATCCGACTGTTCGGCGCGGGCCTTGTCCAGCAGCGTTTGCAGTTTCTGTTCTTCTTTCAACGCTTTTTGTGCGTCGATTTCGAGCCTACGCTGTTCACGTTCCGTGCGGGCCTGTTCCTTGATGGCCTCACGTTCCGCCTGTTCGTTCAGACGTGCCTGATAGGTCATTTCTGCCAGTTCAACGCGCTTGTTGATGTACTCGTAGTTGAACCAGAGGCTCATCGCTTTGCCCAGCTTTTCGGCACGATTCACGGCAGTTGTTTCGATGAATTTCAGTTTGGCTGCACCGTTGCGCCACGTCATAGCGTCAATGGCATCCTTGACCATTGAATCGTAGAAGGCCAACATGGCTTGCTTCGTCTGTTTGACGGCTTTTCGACCTTCACTGGCACTGTCGTTGATGTACCAATTTTCGACACCATTGAACTTATTTATCTGATCCATTTCACGCTCTATCTTGCGCATCTTGGTGATAAGGGCGGTGTCTTTGATATGGCCATACGCGCTCTGGAATTCACCGTCCATTTCGTAGGCCAGATTGTCGTCAAAGTACGACTTCAGGCGCGACTTGGCGTCTGTGATTTGGTTATTGACCGAAGCAAAGGACTTACGCGACTTCTCGGTCGATTTTTCCAGCGCTTTTTGCTCCGTTTGCAGCCGAGTGATGTCGGTTTGCAGCTTCGCCAGTTCTTCTTTAGCTTTTCGGGTTTTGCGAGTGATGAACATTATTTTGACTCAAGCAGGCTGTTGATTGGTATAGAACACGGCAACGCCGCCTTCGTTCGTGTACTTGTTGATCGTATAACCTTCGTGCCGAAGGTCCTGAATTAGAGGGTAAGCACCCTTGTGAGCCGAAATTTTCAAAACATCGGCAATTTGCTGTTTCGTCGTTCCTTCACCATGCAGCATTTCAAGCACAAACATTTGCTTGGTTCCGGGCAGCACAGCCTGTGTGGTTTCGGGGTAGTTTCCCATCTTGTTTCCACTTTCTAAATCAAAATCGATCTTGCCCTGAACAGGGCAGACCGACGAGGGTCAATGTGATCATCCGGGTTGGAACAGCTAGGCCCCACCCACGCTTAAATTACCCAGCCAGTTGAATGAAAATAAACACTGCAAGTGCGCTGAAAATGACAGTCGAGAAAATCCAGGTTTCCTCGGGCTTTTTCGCCTGAACAGGATCGGGCCGCATGTCAGGGAATTTCTTCTGAACAGTGGCAGGCTCAGGACTGCGGTTCCGAAGAACAGCCTCGGTACCCTGCGAACCATATCTCCGGATAGTCCGGAACTCGTTGATATCCATGTTTTCACCAATTCCTTTCTTCTTCCAGATCTGAGCAGAAAAATACACCTGAGCGCAGGCTCGAGCGTCATCCAGTGCCGAGTGTGCCTTGTGATCTAAATCAAGCAGAGAAGTCAGGGTCTTCAGCTTGTGGTTCCGAGCTTCCGGCCAAGTCCGCTGAGCAATCTCGACAGTGTCGATGACTTCGAAATATGGCATCTGGATACCAGCACGGGCAAATGCCTCGCGCAGGAACTTGATGTCGAACATGACGTTGTGGCCAACGATGATCGCACCATCCATGAATTCCAAAATCGCGTCGGCAACATCCTTGAAGAACGGAGCATTCGCAACGTCGGCATCTGTGATCCCATGAACGTTGGTCGCCTCACGGGGAATCGGGTGACCCGGATTGATCTTAGTCAAAACCGCTTCACGGTTGCTGGAAAGGTCGTCGTTTTCCCCAAACGGAAAGAGTGCGATTTCCACGATGCTTTCAACTTCATGGTCGAAGCCAGTGGTTTCTACGTCGAGAGCGATGAACTTTTTCATAATGGTTGTCCGATGTTGAGTTGCTCGGGCTTATGGAGCAACCGTGGGTTTGTCCGGGCTAATCTTCGCTTTAAACTTCGGCGTTGAGTGCTCCTTATTGTTGGCGAGGATGCTGGTTGTTCAATGCCGAAGGGCCGTTCCGCTACTGGGACACAAACTTGGGCTACTCGTTGCAAAAACTTCCGATCCAGCCCTTCGACATCAAGGCATATAGGTAGCGATATCATTTACGTCAACATTGTTTGTGTAAAATAAGTGAAAAAAGTTGTGGACGTTTCTAACGATCAAACTTATATCGTTGATATGATGAAAAAAACACGCAGAAGGCCCAGCGGGCCAACACTCAAAGATAAGCAGAGCGCCAAGACCAAATCGGCGCTGATCAGAGCAGCCAAGAAGCTGTTTGAAGAGTACGGCTACCACAACGTCAGCGTCACAGACATCGCGCGTGCGGCGGGTGTGTCGCACTCGATGATCAACGTGCATTTCAACGCCAAGGCGGGGTTGCTCTATCAGATCATCCACGAAAGCAATGCCGCGCAAACAGAAGAAGTCACTGAGCTTCTCCAGCAGGGTGGGACTGTCATCGAACGGCTGGAGCGGATCGTCCGGTCCTTCGCTGAGCATGACTTGAAAGACCCGGCCCTGCTTGCCGTCATGCAATCCTACTTCTGGGCATGGCCGCAGGAGACCGAAGCGGAGAACCGCGAACAGTTGGTCGAAGCCCTCACACCGGCGCGGCAAGTGCTCAAAGACGGGGTGGCTTCGGGTGAGTTGATGGCGGCCCTAGATCTGGACCGTGCCATACGGGCAATATTTGCGATCTACACAATGGGGCTACGGCCTGCCGTTTATGACGGTGCTTCGATAGATGACTGCGTCGAAGAGATCATGGCGCAGGTCAGGATGCTGTTGAGGTTGTAGTTGTCGGCCCTTGGCTAATGCACCACGGACCCGGTGTAACTGGTTGGTCATCACTGCCATCGTCGAACCCGATGGTGTTTCGCTGAACGGCAAATCCACGCGCCAGCAAATCGCGGCTCTAAAGAGTGGAACGATGTACGCAAAAGATTACCAAAGAGAATGGCCGTACTGCACAGTTTACGCCAGGAACACCAATCTGGAAGGCTTCGGCCCGGCATATGACCGGCTGGTGCAAGTTGCAAAAGACCGTGGCCTGGTGCGGTGAAGAAGGATCCTGCGGCGGGGCGCGAAAACGCGCTGAGCGGGCCGTCATGGACCACTACAACCCTCGGGCCTGCGCCACCTGCGGCGAGCGGGTGTCCGCCAAGGCCACGGCGAAATTTTGTAGCACCCGATGCCGGATTGAGCACCATCGGGCCGAGGGAGCGAAGGAGGTCAGATAGGACGGCGCGGGTGTCTTCGTGCCAAAGCTGGCCGTGGCGCAGATAATGCAGATCGACCGGCGCCGCCCTCGCGCCACCTTACCGCCTCAGGTAGCCTGATGGTAGCCTAGAGTGAAAAACGGTCTGCGCCGACGCTCCCGAAAACCTGCTAAGTCATTGATTTTTATGGTGCCCCCACACGGCATCAAATACCTATATCTTGGTGCACCGTGGTATAGGGTATTCTGCAACTGCCCCAATAAAACATGAATTAGACTGCCCCACCCTATTCCATTCTGCCCCAGCACACCCCACATATGGGGGTGGATAGTGAGGTGGATAGAAAATGGCCCTTCCCAAACACAAGCTGACAAGCGCTGAGCTGAAAGCGAAAGCCCCCGGTAAGTACTCCGATGGTGGCGGGCTTTGGTTTCACAAGCGTAACGATGGCGGCGCACAATGGTTTCTGCGCTACACGATTTTCAGGCGTAGACATGAAATGGGACTGGGTAGTTTTCCTGACGTGACGCTCAAAGCCGCCCGTGACGAAGCCGACAAATGGCCTGCTGTCGTGCGCGATGGCAAGGACGCTATCAAGGAACGCGAACGTCGGCGCCGTGAATCCGAAAGCAACATGCACATTTTGCGCGATGTCGCACTGGACGCCTTCGAGAGCCGCAAAGCCGAACTGAAAGGCGACGGCAAGGCTGGGCGCTGGTTCAGCCCGCTTGAACTGCATGTGCTACCCAAACTGGGCAAGATGCCCATCTCACAGATCGACCAGCGCGATATCCGCGACACACTGGCCCCTATCTGGCACGATAAGGCCGACACAGCACGAAAGGCCATGAACCGCTTGAGCATAGTCATGCGCCACGCGGCGGCGCTGGGCTTGGACGTTGACCTGCAAGCCACGGAAAAAGCCAAGGCGCTATTGGGCAAGCAACGCCACACCGTCAAAAATATCCCGGCGCTCAACTGGCGCGATGTGCCAGCTTTCTACCAATCGCTCGACGGCGGCAGCATCACGGAACTGGCATTGCGCCTGCTCATACTTACGGCGGTGCGCAGCTACCCTTTGCGCCATCTGCATCTTGATCAGATCGATGGCGACATTTGGACCGTCCCCGCAGAGGCCATGAAAGGCCGTGTGGGCGCAACAAGCGATTTCCGCGTGCCACTGTCGCAAGAGGTGCAGGCCGTCATTGCAGAGGCCACTTCATTCGCCCGTGACGGCTTTCTTTTCCCCGGCGTGCGCAAGGGCGTAATTTCCGACATGACAATGAGCAATTTCATGAAACGGCGAGGCATGACCGAGCGCCCGCACGGGTTCCGGTCCAGTTTTCGCGATTGGGTGGCGGAGGCCACGAACACGCCGCATGACGTTGCAGAAACCGCGCTGGGCCATACAGTCGGCGGTGCGGTAGAGCGGAGCTACCGAAGGACAGATTTTCTGGAGCAACGGCGAGCTTTGATGGAGCAATGGGGTAACTCAATTTGCAATCCAAAAAACATTGATCAGAAAGTAATTCGCCTTTAGGTCGATTTTGTATTCCCAGATTTTCAGGAAAGCTCTTCGCAAATACAACGGAGCCTCATTGTGAACGCTCTGTGAATAAGATGATTCGATGCTTTTGTTGACATATTTATTGTTGTTCTGAATTGGTATCTGCCTACAAAATGGGGCACCTTCCAATTTAGGGGTGCACCATGCGCTATCTCACTTTCAGCGACCTTCAGTCAAAACTCGGCGGCAGAGGCCGTACCACCATTTACCGTGACGTGGAATTGGGCCGCTTGCCCAAGCCCGTGAAAATCGGCGGACGCCTGTATTGGGCAGAGGCCGATATCGACGCCGCAATCGCGGCACATGCCGCGGGCTAAGACCCGCTCAACCCTCTGCGCGGACGCAGGGCAAGTTGAGCGGGAATATATCTCGGCAGATATACCTCTCACATACGCCCAGCGCCTTCGCAGATCAACTCTGGAGGGCCATATGGCCGATAATACCGACTGGGGCACCGCCCTATTCACCATCCACACCGAAACCGACGGCACGCGGAATATAGAGGTGTCAGGCCGCGACCGGTGGGCGCTTGAAGCGCTCATCTCATTGGGCAAAAAAGGCTGTACTCCCATCGACACACCCGGCCCACGCTGGTCAGGGTACGTGTTCAACCTGCGCCAGCTTGGTGTGCCCATAGAGACCATCACAGAGGCGCATTGCGGCCCGTTTGCAGGCACCCATGCCCGCTACGTGTTGCGGGCCTCTGTGGCGCGCTGTGAGGGGGCTGACGCATGACCGGCAAGCAAACCAAAGCCCCTACTCCGCGCGAAATGTTCGAGCGCAAAATCCACCACCAATTCGGCCTGAGTGGCGCTGTCCTGCGCGCGCTCGGCGAGTTGCACTATCAGGGCAAACCGTGATGGCAGGCACACCCTACAGGAAAGGAAAAAAGGGGGCTGGGCGTCACGTCCAGCTTCCTGAATACCTGCAAGCCTCCGAGGCGTGGGCCAGCCTGAAACCTGGCCCCCGCGCGCTCTACGTCGAACTGAAACGGCGCTACAACGGCAGCAACAATGGTCGCATCATTCTCAGCTATCGGGACGCGGCACTTGCCATCAATGTGAGCCGCAACACGGTCGGCGCATACTTCACAGTACTTGAGGAACGCGGCCTAATCGCCATGACCCGCGCCCCCTTCCTTGGGCCATCCGGTATCGGGCAGGCCAGCCTCTGGGCGCTGCAAGAGCTGCCCACTGCGGATGGCAAACCCGCGACACGCGGGTTCCGGACGTGGAGCGAAAAGAAAAAGCCCCACCCAAAAACCGTGCATGCCCGTCCCAAAAACCGTGACACTGAGTCAGCACGGAACAATGGCGACGGCGAACCTGTCCTAAAAATTGTGACGGGAGGCTGATTTTTCTCAATGTCTCCGATGCACAAAAACCATGACACATATACATCTAGCCATAGGCAGGAGAAAAAGCCGACGCTCGTCGAACGCATTTCGCTTAGTTGCCATCTCCTTGGCCATCCGCGTTCCACCTCTCGACGTCGCACACAAGCGATACGGAGACACCTTTTATTTCGTTCCAGTAGCATGCACTTTCGAGAGCCAACCAGACCTCAAAAACATCTTTTGCGTCCATGTAGCCAAATACCCCTGCTGCCTGCATGCCCATAAGCATATCCGCCGCCTCTTCAGTTGTATTGTTTTGGATGACTTCCTGCATGAGTTTTCTGTCAACGACAAAATCTGCCGGGGCCTCTGCTGCCAATCGCGCTCTATCAATCTGATTCTGATAATAACCGTTGATTGCTACCGGCAACGCAGCGACGAGTGCCAAAACCAGCGGAACACTGACTCCGACGTATTTCATTCGGCTGGCTTCCAGTTTCTGCCTCGCACGCTCAATCTCAATCTCTTCTCTCCGCAGTGACAACTCCGCTTCGAACTTTTCTGCTTCGTTCACTTGAATCCTCCAACTCGAGTCGTCCACACAGCAAAAACCATGCCATGTAGGTTGCGAGCAGGCAATTTGTCTTTGGTCGATAAATGGTATCTCAGTTTTTCGCTGAAAACGGTCCTTCAAGAAGTATATCTCCGCTGGAGGATACACCAAAAAAGTATATAGAACATACCATGAACAACTGGCCGCATTCCATCCCTCTCGACTTAGCGCAAGCTCTGATGGACCTTGATGCCATGAGGTTCTCTACCTCGGATGCTGACCGCTGGGGTGTTGTCCGCGAATGGCTCGATAAACACGGCGTACCCCCACCTGAACATAATTTCCCGTCGTCACCAGAAATCACGCGCCAAGACTGAAGTTACAGCAAAGGCAGGACGAAATGAGCAAAGAACCAACCACAATCCAGAAGCCACCACGAAGGCATCCCAAGATCAACAAGTCTGGCGAAAGGGACTTCACGGCAGACGTGCCAACCGATTGGCAGATCCAGGACCTGATGGGAATGAGGACACATGACGCGGCTTCAGGAGTCTACAACACAGCCATTATGGCTTTGGGCGAACAGGCAGAGCGGCACGCCAACCTTGCCTCAGCCATGTTTGCAGAAACTGAACCTCAAGACGCCATCGAAGCCATGTTGGTTGCACAGATGACTGCAACGCATGTGGCTATGACCACGTTATGTGAACGCATGACCTACCAGACGAACTATCAAGTGAGGGAGGCCTGTGAACGCTCAATGACGCGCCTGAGCCGCACGTATCTGGCCCAAATGAACGCGCTCAAGAAATACCGCTCCAAAGCCCAACAAACGGTCCGGGTCGAGCGTGTGAACGTTGAGAGCGGCGGACAGGCCATTGTGGGCGATGTCAGCCATGGAGGGAGGGTTGGCGGCGATGGGTCGTGAGACTACGATTAATGGGTCATGACCCTAGGTGTTCAGTCCCGGCATTTGGTGGATCGGATTTAGGATGAATCGATCAGGCTCTGAAGTCCAGATCTTGCAGATGTATTCGTAAGGCGTGAGGCCGTTGAGGGTCTTTAGCCTGCGTGCGAAGTTGTATGCGTCCATGAAGTCCACGAGGTGCGTGCGTAGCTGATCATGGCTATCGTAGTGGTATCGTTTCACTGTTGCGTCCTTGAT
>NZ_FRFA01000009.1 GCF_900143535.1 Tateyamaria sp. Alg231-49
GGAATGAGCCATACAAAGTGAGGTCCGTTTAAACACACCGGCGTAAACACAGGAGTTTGCAAGACCAATGAAGTGATGGAACTTTGTCAGCCCTAAAACCAAGACGCCCCGTGCTTTGTCCTGAACGCTTGCTGTTCGAGTTGCGGAATGGGACTTGGTTGGTGGAAACCATCAGGGCCAGCGGCCATGTGCGTCGCGCGAATAGGCCGAACACAAGACTGCTTCTGACAAATCCAAATCATCAAATAGGACTTGCAAAAAGGGAGCCATCCACACAGGACAAAGCTGCCGTTTGTTGCCCTACGACCAACGTCGGCTTTCCGGTCATGGAAGGCTTAGTCGCGGTCTGACACACTGCTTTGATAGCGGTCTAGCTCTTCAATCAACTTCTGACCGTTTGGAACGCTTTCACGCTCAGAAAACTCACTCCAAACGGTGCCGAACGGCATGTCCTTGAACTCTTCTGTCAGCGTTAATCGTGTTGTGAAGTCCAGGTTCGTTTCGGCGGTTTTCAGAACCTCCGTCGGCATCAATAGCGCGCGCAACAGTGCTTTTTGCATATTACGGGTTCCAATGACCCACGCGGCAGTCCGGCTGATGGTCGCGTCAAAGAAATCGAGCCCGATGTGGGTGCGATCCAGCAAATCCGCGCTGACAAGTTCTTGTGCCATTTGAAGGATATCGTCGCTCAGCAAGATCACGTGGTCGCTGTCCCAGCGCATAGGGCGCGAAACGTGCAGCAGGATTTCGTCCAGCGAAAGGGCGACGGAACTGAGCTTGTCTGCGATGTTTTCCGTTGGGTGGAAATGCCCCATATCAAGGCATAGCGACGTCCCTTTGCGGATCGCATACCCCATGTAGAATTCATGGCTGCCGACCGTGCAGGCCTCCACACCGATCCCAAATAGTTTGCTTTCTACGGCATCCAGCATCTGCGCCTTGTCTTGTGGTGACGCCAGCATCGCATCCAGTGATGCCTCCAGCCGCGCGCGGGCAGACATCCGGTCAATCGGGGTGTCTTTGTAGCCGTCAGGCACCCAGATGTTGTTCACACAGGGCGAGCCCAGCGCCGCACCCATTTGTGCGGCAATCTCTCGGGACCGACGGCCATGTTCGATCCAGAAATCGCGAATGCCCTCATCAGGATGGCTGAGGGTCAAGTTGTCGTCTGCTTTTGCGTGAGCAAAGAAGGTTGGATTGAAATCGAGCCCGAGCTTCTGATCACGGGCCCAGTCAACCCAAGGTGCGAAATGCTGATACTCAATCTCATCTCGATCAGGGTTTGCATCGGTATCAAGATACATTGCATGCAGGTTCAACCGGTGATTTCCAGGGATCATTGCATAGGCGAATTCCAGATCGGCGCGCAATTCGTCCGGTGTGCGGGCACGTCCGGGATGATTTCCAGTCGCCTGAATACCTCCCCCCGAGGATCCGGACTTTTGTTCGAACCCCACTACATCGTCGCCCTGCCAGCAATGCATCGAGATGGGAATGGTCTTTAATCGGTCCAGTGCCGCTTCAGTATCGACACCCCAGTCGGCAAATGCCGCCTTCGCTGTTTCATAGCTCATTGCCGGTTCCTATCGCGTAAAGGCTTGGACGTTACCGGCATCAACATTGATGATGTTGCCAGTTGATTTGGACGACGTATCAGCTGCAAAGAAATAGCAGGCTTCGGCAATATCCTCGGGCAGAACCGAACGCTTGAGCATGGATCGCTGGCGATACATCTCTTCCAGTCCATCTTTGTCCGTGCCGTAGGTCCCAGCACGTTGTTCGAGCCAGTCCCCTTCCCAGATCTTTGAGCCGCGCAGAACCGCATCAGGATTGACCACATTTACGCGAATGCCTGCTTCAGCACCTTCCAGTGCAAGGCACCTTGCCAGATGGATTTCCGACGCCTTGGCAGTGCAATAGGCGGCGGCATTGGGCGAGGCCGCGAGGCCATTCTTGGAGCCAACAAAGACGACCGAGCCACCCATGTCCTGCACCCGCATCAGTTTGAACGCTTCGCGGCTGACCAAAAAATACCCCGTCGACAGGATATCCATGTTCTTGTTCCAAAGTGCGAGCGAAGTGTCTTCGATCGGCGCTGAAGACGCGATGCCAGCATTGGAGACCAGAATATCCACCCCGCCGAACTCGACAGCGGCGTCTGCAAAGGCGGCGGCAACCGCATCTTCGCTGGTGACATCCATGCGAACCCTGCGCACGACGTCTTTGCCATAAGTGCCGGCAAGATTTTCCTGAGTAGAGGCGAGGGCCTCTTCGTTTATGTCTGCCAACACGACGCAGGCGCCTTCGGACAGATAACGCTTCGCCGTGGCAGCGCCGATGCCACCAGCACCACCAGTGACAAGGGCGACCCGGCCAGCGAGTGATTTAGGTTTGGGCATGCGCTGTAGTTTTGCTTCCTCCAGCAGCCAATATTCGATGTCAAAGGCCTCCTGTTCGGGCAGGCCCTGGTATTCGCTGACAGCAGAGGCGCCGCGCATCACGTTGATCGCATTGACGTAAAACTCGCCCGAAATGCGCGCAGTCGCTTTGTCTTTGGCAAAGGTGATCATCCCGACACCGGGCACCAGATAAACAACCGCGTTTGGGTCGCGCAGTGCTGGACTGTCATCGTGCTTGCAGCGCTCATAGTAGGCTGCATAGTCCTTGCGGTAGGCGTCAACCTGATCCGGCAACCCTTCCAGAACAGCGTCAATATTACTGGTAGCGGGATCAAATGGCACCACAAGTGGGCGGATTTTGGTGCGCAAAAAGTGGTCGGGGCAAGACGTGCCCAAAGCCGCAAGCGGTTCCATGTTCCGCGCATTTACGAATTCGAGAACAGCATCGCTGTCATTGAAATGACCGACCATGTGCTGATTGCCTGACACGAAACCACGGATGGCAGGCATCAGTCGGGCTGCGATCGCGCGCCGCTCGTTGACAGGTTGACTGTCATGCACAGGCCCGCCAAAGGGGGCGACCCCGTCACTGCGATCTGCCAGCCATTTGGTGGCCACGTTGATGACGTCGATGGTCTGGTCATAACAGTCTTTGGCCGTATCAGCCCAAGTGAACAGCCCATGGCTTTCCAGCACAACACCGTCAGCATCCGGGTTTTCCAGACAGAACTTTTCCAACCAAAGACCCAGTTCATACCCGGGCTTTTTCCAGGGCAGCCAGCCTATGCGGTCACCAAAAATCTCTTGCGTGAGTTCCTTGGAGTTTGTCGACGCGGCAATCGCGATAATGGCATCGGCGTGCACATGGTCCACATGTTTGCGCGGCACGTAGGCGTGGAGCGGAGTGTCGATGGAAGCGGCCCGAGGATTCAGTTTATATGTGCAGTGCGGCAGATACCCCACCATCTCATCTTCAAACTCCACACCACGGTAAAGCGACTTCAGCGCCTGCAACTTGTCCATGTAGAGCGTAGAAAAGCCATCCATCTTGATCGAACCGATGTCGCCACCTGATCCTTTGACCCACAACACTTCGACGTTGTCACCGGTTAGTGGGTCAACTTCCATCACTTTGGCTGATGTGTTGCCACCGCCATAATTGGTCACACGCTTGTCCGAACCCAGGATGTTAGAGCGATAAAGCAATAGTTCTGATTCGCTCATGCCTTGAGCCGCATCGTCATCCCATCGGCTTTCAAGAAGCTGAGTTTGCACTGTTTTCAACATGTTTCCTCCCGGTTGGCTTTACGAGCCCATCATTAATCTTCGCTACAAGGCTGATTGGAGTGCGGCGGTTTGTCAATCATAAACGGTCAAAACCGATCATGCTGCACCGCAATATGATTGCTAATGATCGAAACTGATTGACAGGTGCGGCGAATCTCGACAGTTTGTCGGATCAGGGAGGCCAGCAATGCACGAGAAAGAACGCCATACGATCATTCTGTCTGCGGTCGAAGAGCGGCCCGTTGTGACCGTGGTTGACCTTTGCAATCTGACTGGCGCGTCGGAGGCGACGATCCGGCGTGATATCGCAACGCTGGATCAGGACAAGCTGCTGCGCCGGGTGCGTGGCGGTGCTGAAGCTTTAAGCCCGCCGCAGTTTGTTGGCCTTGCCGGACGTCCGTTTTCGGTCAATGAGGCCATGCGTATCGACGAAAAGCAGGCCATCGCTGCCGCCGCCGTCGACCTGTGTGAAGATGGCGATGCGATCATCATCAATGGTGGCACGACGACATTTCAGATGGTGCACCCGCTGGCCAGCCGTCGGCTGCAGGTCTTCACCAACTCTTTTCCGATTGCCGAGCATCTGCTCAAGCATTCCAAGAATACCATCATGCTGTCGGGTGGCACGATCTATCGTGAACAGAACATCATTCTTTCGCCATTCGACAACGACGTGACACGGAATTTTTGTGCTCGGCGCATGTTCATGGGCGCGCAAGGGTTGGGACCACTTGGGCTGATGGAAGCGGATCCCTTGCTGATCCAAGCTGAGCAAAAATTGATCGGGCAGGCAGACGAGCTTGTCGTTCTGGCTGACAGCACAAAGTTCGAGCAACGCTCAAGCCTCGTTTTGTGCCCGTTGAACCGGATCACAACCGTCATCACCGATGACCAGATAACAGACAAAGCGGCCTCGATGCTCGAAGCCGCCGAAGTGACGCTGATCGTTACCCAGTCAGGGGGCGCTCAGAAAAACGTGGCCTCTTGATCGGGGCATTACCAGCGAACGTACTTTAGGGAGGAAACCAATGAAACGTCGCACTTTCACTACACTCACCGCAGGCCTCAGCCTTGCAGCAAGCCTGTTCGGCACCACAGCAATGGCGCAGGACGATATGCGTATCGCGCTGGTCGTAAAGGCCCTCGGCATCGGCTTCTTTGAAGCGGCTGCAGAAGGCGCCCAAGAGGCTGCTGATGAACTTGGCGGTGTCGAGATCATCTATACCGGCCCCACCGATACAACCGCTGAAGGCCAGATTGAGGTGATCAACTCGCTCATCGCTCAGGGCGTGGACGCAATCGCGGTATCGGCAAACGATACCGACGCGCTTGTGCCGACACTGAAAAAGGCCATGCAACGGGGTATCACGGTTATCTCATGGGACTCAGGCGTCGCAGATGAGGGTCGTCAGATGCACCTCAACCCATCCTCCAACGCGCTGATCGGCAACATGATCATCAAACTGGCCGCTGATCACCTGCCCGATGGCGGGGACGTGGCGGTGCTTTCGGCTACGACCACGTCAACGAACCAGAACATCTGGATCGAAGAGATGACCAAGGTGATGGGCAACTATCCCGGCATCAACGTCGTCTCGACCGTCTATGGTGACGACCTTGCCGACAAGTCCTATCGCGAAGCGACAGGTCTCATGCAGTCTTATCCCGACCTCGACGCGATCATCGCACCGACATCTGTCGGCATCGTGGCTGCTGCACAGGCCGTTGTCGACGCTGGCAAAGTGGGTGAAGTCAACGTCACCGGCCTTGGTCTGCCGTCCGAAATGGCAGGTGCTATCGAGAGTGGTGCGTCACAGTCCTTTGCGATCTGGAACCCAATCGATCTTGGATACTCCGCAGCAATGATTGCCCATGCGCTGGTCTCCGGTGCGGCAACGGCAGAGCCCGGTGCCGAAATCTCGATTGGTCGGGTCGGCACCATCACTTTGGATGAAAGCAATTCGGCTGCCATGGCAGATCCGTTCATCTACGATGCGTCCAACATCGATCAGTTCAAATCGATCTTCTGATCAACTGACGCGATCACTGGCGCGGCCCAATCGGCCGCGCCGACATCCCCCATCTGAACAAGTCGAGACCTGAAATGCTGAAAAAATCAGACAGCGCGATACCGTCTGAAGGTTCGACTGTGCAGACAGCAATTCTTGCGCTCGACGGGATTACGAAAACCTTTCCGGGCGTCAAAGCCTTGTCCGAGGTCTCGCTGCACCTGATACCGGGCAAAGTCACCGCTTTGATCGGTGAAAACGGCGCTGGTAAATCCACAGTCGTAAAGATCCTTACAGGCATCTATCAACCTGACGGCGGCGCCATTCTGGTCGATGGGCAGCCCACAACCTTTCCCGCACCGCAGGCCGCCGCTGACAACGGCGTGACCGCGATCCATCAGGAAACGGTACTTTTTGATGAACTGTCAGTGGCAGAAAACATTTTTCTGGGCCATGCCCCGCGCGGGGCGTTTGGCCTGATAGACCGAAAGACGATGAACCAGAAGGCGGGTGAAATCCTTGACGGTGTGGGTGCCAAGATTGAGCCCGATCACAAGCTCAAGGATCTCGGCATCGCCAACAAGCATCTGGTGGCCATTGCCCGCGCCCTGTCGATTGATGCCCGCGTTGTCATCATGGATGAACCAACAGCGGCACTGTCACACAAGGAAATCGAAGAGCTTTACGAGCTTGTTGAAAGCCTAAAGGCGCAAGGAAAGGCTATCCTGTTTATCAGCCACAAGTTTGACGAGATTTTCCGGATCGCTGACAACTACACAGTATTTCGCGACGGACAATTGATCGGTGATGGCGCGATTGCTGATGTGACTGAGGCTGACCTCGTCAAGATGATGGTAGGCCGCGATGTCAGCCAAATCTTTCCGCAGCGCACGCCCAATCCGGGCGACGACATTCTAAAAGTTGCAGGCTACAGCCATCCAACAGAGTTCGAGGACATTGGGTTCACCCTGCGCACGGGCGAAATCCTTGGCTTTTACGGTCTCGTTGGGGCGGGTCGGTCCGAGTTTATGCAAGCGCTGTTTGGCATGACGCGCCCCTCAGCCGGCACCGTTGAAATTGATGGAGCGTCCGTCCAGATCAAATCCCCTGCTGATGCTGTCGATCATGGCATCGTCTACGTGCCCGAAGACCGCGGGAAGCAGGGTGCGATACTTGATCTGCCAATCTTTCAGAACGTCACGCTGCCCTCTTTGGGGCGGCTTTCCAAAAACGGGTTTCTGAAGCTGGCCGAAGAATTCAAGCTGGCGCGCGAATATACCGAGCGACTGGATCTGCGCGCCGCGTCTTTGGACACACACGTTGGTAACCTATCCGGCGGCAACCAGCAAAAAGTCGTCATCGCAAAATGGCTGGCGACACAACCCAAGGTGATCATTCTCGATGAGCCAACCAAAGGCGTCGACATCGGCTCCAAGGCTGCGGTGCACGAATTCATGGCTGAACTTGCCGCGCAAGGGCTCGCGGTGATCATGGTCAGTTCCGAGATCCCGGAAATTCTGGGGATGTCCGACCGCGTTATCGTGATGCGCGAAGGCCGTATGGTTGCTGAATTGTCTGATAAAGACCTGCAACCCGAAACGCTTGTCCGCCACGCCGCCGGTATCTGAGGGGAACACAGCATGCTGAAACGACTGATCACATCGCGCGAGGCCCTTCTGGTCGGAGCCATTGTCCTGTTGCTGGCGCTTATCTCGTCGCGCTTTCCGGGCTTCATAACACCAGCCAATCTGGCAAACGTATTCAATGACACGTCGCCACTGATCCTTTTGGCCATCGGTCAGATGATCGTGATCCTGACCAAATGCATCGACCTGAGTGTCGCGGCCAATCTGGCGCTAACGGGCATGGTGGTGTCCATGGTCAATGTTGCTGCCCCGGGACTTCCGATTATCGTTATCCTTGTCATAGCAATCGGCCTTGGCACCCTTTTGGGCATGATCAACGGCGTATTGGTGTGGAAGCTGGCCATCCCGCCAATCGTGGTCACGTTGGGCACGATGACCATTTTTCGGGGGATCATCTTTGTCATTTCGGACGGGAAATGGGTCAACAGCCACGAGATGAGCCCGGCGTTCAAAGCGTTCCCGCGCACCGAATTGCTCGGGTTGCCGGTCTTGGGTTGGATCGCAATTCTGGCTGTAATTGTGTTCACCATCGTGATGACACGCACCACTCTGGGCCGGGCGTTTTATGCGGCTGGCGGCAATCCACATGCAGCCACCTATGCCGGGATCAACGTGGGCAAGACGCAATTCTGGGCCTTTACGATCTCCGGCGCGCTCGCGGGTTTGACGGGGTATCTCTGGGTATCGCGCTTTGCCGTGTCCTACGTTGATATCGCCGGGGGGTTTGAGCTGGACGTGGTCGCCGCCTGCGTGATCGGCGGCGTGTCCATCATGGGGGGCATCGGTACTGTGGCAGGTGCGCTGCTGGGAGCCTTGTTCCTAGGCATCATCAAAAACGCATTGCCCGTCGTCGACATCTCTCCCTTCTGGCAATTGGCCATCTCCGGTGGCGCGATCATCGTCGCTGTGGCGCTGAACGCGCAGGCCAATCGAGAAAAAGGACGCATAATTCTCAAACGCGCGGAGCAGGCATCATGAGCACCACCGAACGCATCATCCCTGACCGCCTGCGCTCGCCGCTAGAACAAAGGCTAAAAAGCTGGGAAACACTTCTTTTACTGGTGGCCATCGGCATCTTTATCGCCAACAGCCTTGCATCGCCCTACTTCCTCAACGCGTGGAACCTCAGTGACGCGACCTTTAACTTTACCGAAAAAGCGATGATTGCCTTTGCCATGGCGCTGCTCATCATATCCGGAGAGATCGACCTGTCCGTGGCTTCGATTATCGCGCTGGCCTCGACCGCGATGGGCGCGGCTGTGCAGATGGGCGTTGGCACACCGGGCCTCGTGATGATCGGACTTGGCGTTGGGCTACTTTGTGGTGCCTTCAATGGTGTGCTCGTGACCCGTTTGGGTTTGCCGTCTATCGTGGTGACGATCGGCACGATGAGCCTGTTTCGCGGCATCAGTTACATCGTATTGGGCGACCAGGCATTTCGTGGCTATCCGGCCAGCTTCTCTTGGTTTGGTCAGGGCTATGTCTGGTGGGTGATCTCGTTTGAATTCGTGCTCTTTGCGATCATCGCTGTGATTTACGCAGTCCTGTTGCACAAGACCAACTTTGGCCGCGCAGTCTATGCAATTGGCAACAACGCGACGGGTGCCATGTTCTCCGGCATACGGGTGCAGCGGGTAAAATTCATCCTGTTCTTGCTCACTGGCCTGATGTCCGGCGTCGCCGCCATCTGCCTGACGGCACGGCTCGGCTCAACCCGGCCGTCCATCGCGACAGGCTGGGAGCTTGAGATCGTGACAATGGTTGTACTGGGCGGCGTCAGCATCTTGGGTGGTTCTGGTACGATTGTTGGGGTTGTCATCGCGGCCTTCGTGATGGGGTTGGTCACGTTTGGACTGGGGCTGCTGAACGTGCCCGGCATCGTCATGTCCATCGTAATTGGCGCGCTTTTGATCGGGGTCATCGCCCTGCCGCGCCTTTGGTCCATGTGGCGGGCGCGGTGATGGAAAAATACGCCTTCAAGATGCGCCTGAACCCCGGATGTCGCGCAGAGTATATCAAACGGCATGACGAGATCTGGCCAGAGCTTGTGACACTCCTCAAGGATGCGGGCGTCACGGATTATTCGATCCATCTGGATGCAGACACCAACACCCTTTTCGGGGTCCTGTGGCGACAGGACGGGCGCAGCATGGACGCGTTGCCCGATCACCCGGTCATGCAAAAGTGGTGGGCACATATGGCAGACATCATGGAAACGCACGCTGGCAACGAACCGGTTGCAACGCCACTAGAAACCGTTTTCCACATGCCATGACACATCACGTCGCGGTCATAGACATCGGAAAGACCAACGCAAAACTTGTGCTGGTCGACAGGGAAAGCCTGACCGAGATTGTGGTGATCACCCGCCCAAACACCGTCCTGCCGGGGCCGCCATGGCCGCATTTCGACGTGGAGGGGCATTGGGCCTTTCTGCTCAAGGGCCTGCGCAGCTTTCATGCAGCGCACGGCATTGACGCGATTTCCATCACCACCCACGGTGCCTGTGCCGCGCTGCTCGATAGCAGTGGATATCTCGCGGCACCCATCCTCGATTACGAGTTTGCCGGGCCGGATGAGTCGGCTGACGACTACGACGCCATCCGCCCCCCTTTTTCCGAAACAGGATCACCACGACTGGCGGGCGGGTTAAACATCGGCGCGCAACTGTTTTGGCAGTTTCAGGTCGATCCGGATTTGAAGGCAAAAACCGACCAGATCGTGACCTATCCACAGTTCTGGGGCGCAAAGCTGACGGGCAACACCGCCATGGATGTCACGTCACTTGGGTGCCACACGGACCTTTGGAACCCGCACAAGGGCGACTTTTCGTCATTGGTGGACAGGCTCGGCATCTCGGACAAACTGTCACCCGTTCGCAAGCCGTCAGAGGTTCTAGGCCCGATCCTGCCGACAATCGCAGAACAGACCGGCTTGCCGCCCGGTACGCCCGTTTATTGCGGCATCCACGATTCCAACGCTTCGCTTCTGCCTTACGTCCTTTCGCAAACACCCCCGTTTAGTGTCGTTTCGACGGGAACATGGGTGATTGCGATGTCAATCGGTGGCAATTCTGTTCAGCTTGATCCCAATCTTGACACTTTGATTAACGTCACCGCCCTTGGCGATCCGGCACCGTCTGCACGCTTCATGGGGGGTCGCGAACACGACCTTGCCACGGGTGGCACTTGTCCTGAGCCAACGCCTCAGGATGTGCGCGATGTTCTGACGGAAGGGATCATGCTGATGCCCGCCGTCGTCGAAGATACCGGGCCATTCCGGGGGTATCCTTCGGGTTGGCTGGGGCCTGAACCAAACGTCGGCACCGGCACAAGAGTGGCCGCAGTGGCGGTTTACCTGGCACTGGTGACGGCGGAATGCCTTTCCAACATTGGCCACAAGGATACGATTGTTGTTGAAGGTCCATTCGCAAACAATCAGCTGTATCTTGAAATGCTGGCCGTCGCAGCGGCTTCAAAAGTCTATGGAGCTGCTGGCAGCACTGGCACGAGTGCGGGCGCGGCCATGTTGGTGAGGGGCAAGACGGATGTACTCGCGCAAGAAACCCTATCATTGATCAACTCGGACATTGGCGAGTCACTGGAGGCCTACGCGTCTCATTGGCGTCAGACCGTGCAAAATCGTCACCGACAGCAATAGTCCTCGATGATGGTATGCAAGTGGTCCAGAAGAGAATGACGCCCGTTTCGGCAGACTGGCGGTGCAACCAGTTTTTCATTTGTTCCTGCACTGTGAAAATTGCCGGACAATTAGCGGCGGTTTAGCCCGAAACCGCTGGAGCAAATGCCAGTGGATTGCAGTTGGCCGTCATTAAATGGCCGCGCAATAATTGTAACTTGGGCTCGAGCGGTCTTTCACTGCGGAACGCACTCAAGGTCAGAGATGGGTGCAAAGCAACTTTTCGCCGCAAAACGTGCCGAGGGCTGCGTTACCCCAATCACTCGCTTTGAGTTTAATGGGTCCAGAGCCTGGGCGCCGGGAGATTTGCTCGGCGGTCGGTTAAGAACTGAAAAAGGTTCGTGCCTAGATCATTTTGGGAACAGGTAAGTCACAATAAGACGGAGGCCAAAGTCTTCAGGCCCGTTTTCGGGGCTTTCAGCCCAATACCTGACGCCACCAGTAATCTGGACCGGCTGGTCTCCGATGGTTAGCACCTTACCGACGAGAAAGTTGATGGGAACGCTCCATTGGCTTTCATCCCAGTTGTAGATCGCCTCTGTGTTGACCGTGAAACTAACTGCTTTTTTCGTCGTGTAGGATAAAAATGGCTGGAGGAAGGTGTTGTTAATATCTGTGTCGCCACTCACGTCCCACAAATGGTTGGCCAGCGCGCCGAACGTCCATGGCCCCGTCTGTTTCAGCGCGACAGCCGTCGGACCGATGGCCCATTGATCCTCACCGAACTGATCATCTGTTGACGTCGGGAACTGGATTACCGGACCTGCGCCCCATATCCAGCCGCCACGTGTCGGCGCTTTGGGCGAGAAAAACAAGCTTTGCAGCACATTCCCGACACCGAATTCCGTGTCGCCGGGCACAAGACCATCACCATAGCTGAGCGGGACGATTGTGCGCGAGATCAGGTTCCAGTTTTCACCGATACTAAAGGGAATGACCGGCTGGACATTGAGTACGGTCTTTTTTCCGCTTCCATCCGGCCCGAACCCTTCATCGTAGTTCAACTGGAACGGTAAACTGATGAGCGATGCGATTGGGTTGCTCAGTTGCTTTGCAAGCTCTTCCGCTGATTGGGCAAATGCACTCGTTGCTGCCATGCCGCAGATGGCCAAGCCTCCCAAGGCTCCAGAAATGCATTTCATGCTGCGCTCCAAACCGATTGCTCTCTCTTGAACCTTTGTGCAATGCGGCGCGCCGGTCAAGCGTCGCACGTGCCGCAGGCATCGTTTGGGCGTTCAGTCTGCGCGGCCTTTCACCCGATTGCGTCCCGCCACCCAAACTTCGGCGCGAACCCCACAAGCCTTTTTGCCTTGGCGTTGGAATAGAACGTCTCGTGCGCGCCCATCTCTGCCACCTGAATGCCTTCGTAATACCGCGCCATGATGTCATCCGTTTCCAGCGCCACCGAGGTGTCGTCGTTGGCGACGTTGAACACCTCATAGCCCAGCCCGTCTGTGTCGAGGCAGCATTGCACCATGTGCCCCAGATCGCGCGCATCAATATAGCCAAAGATGTTGCGCAGACGCAGGTCTGGGTTTTCGATATAGGCGGGAAAGTCGGTTTCGTATTCGTGCGGCTCGATCACATTGTTGATCCTGAGCCCGTAGATATCCGCGCCCGAACGGCGCTGGAAACTGCGTGCTGTGACTTCGTTGCAGACCTTGGACATGGCATAGCTGTCTTCCGGGATAACCGGGTGGTCTTCGTCAACCGGCAGGTAGTCCGGCTTGCGTGTACCGTCCGCGAAACACACCCCGTAAGTGGTTTCGGATGAGGCAAAGATGATCTTGCGCACCCCGGTCTTAAGGGCCGCATCGATCACATTGTACGTGCCAAGCGTATTGACCCGGTAGCATTCAGCGTCCCCGGTGACGAGAATGCGTGGGACGGCAGCGAAATGAACAACGGCGTCGAATTTAGGAACCCCGGTCCCGGGCAGCAGGTCGTCAAAGCCCGCAATACTGGTAAGCGCGTCATAGACCTGCCCAAGGTCCGTCATGTCGCCAAGGCGGTCGTCCACCCCGTCAAGCCCCAGTGGCACACGGTCGAAATTCACAATCCGGTGCCCTTGGTCGCGGAGGTATTCGCAGGCGTGTCGTCCGGCCTTGCCCGAACCGCCAGTAAAGAGGATGCGCATGTGTGATACCCTTTCGTTTTTCGCCACTCTAAAGGGCAGCGTGGATGTGGACCAGCGCTGCAAGCATTTGGTTCAGAACCTATGTAAGCTGACCAAAAGCGATCACCCCATGTGGACCAGACAAAGAACCGTTCTGCGGGGCTGACTGGACCTTCGCTTCGCATTGCCTGAACGGCTGCCTCGCGGACGAAACGGACTGACGCGGGCGCAGCAAAATTCGGATCGTACAGTCGGATACGGAGGAACTGTTAAATGAGTACTGATGCTATTCCCCTTGAACCAGATATTCTCAGGTGGCCAAAAATCGAAAATCAAATGAGATTTTTGCGCAAGCTAGCTTTGAATGGCCAACACCGAAAGCGCGCCAGCCGCAACTAAATGCGACTGGCGCGGGTCACAATTTACAAGATCAGGAAATCCGACGCTTTCTGAGGAAACCGATCATCGCAACGCCAGCCAGCAGGAGCGGCGCACCGGCTGGCAAAGGCACCGGAGAGACTGGTGCGGCGACGCTGGCCAGACGCAGGGTGAAGTTGGTGTTCGTTTGGCCTGTTAGATCATCCGTCCACCCCATAAATGTGTCAGCCAACGTGATCCCGAAATTGAGGTTCAGGTTGGCGAGATCTTCGATGTTTGGTTCGGTACTGACCGTAGCACCTTGATCGGTGAAATACGCAATAGCGACCGCTTCATTGGCAAAGGTCATTGGGTCGAGCAGAATGCTAACTGCTGTACCAGCAGTCGGATCTACGTCATCAAGAGGGTCCCCCGGGTTCGGCAACGTGGCGATGTCACGAAGCGCTTCCCACGTTCCATCCTCAAGCTCCCACGCCATGACGAGGGCGTCCGTTGCCTCATCATTGTCGTTGTCCCACAACAGACCGGCGGGTGCCATTTCCCGCGACAGCCAGTTGCCGAACAGGTCTTCGTAGCCTCGACCATCGTTTAGTTCGGTAAGAATACTCTCATAGAACCCGTCGCTCGCGATCGAATCCTCAGAAAACAGGACATTGAAACCGGAGCGTCCATTGTTAAAAAACCCATCCAAGTCGGCGTTTTGGGTGGGTGCATCGCCGAACAGGCCGAATGGATACTGCGTGAAAGCATCCAGATTCTCAGGCCCAAGAGTCAGACCCGTTGCAAAGCTCAATCCGTCGCCTGCGGTCGATGCTTCGAAGTCAGCCCCTACGCCGAACCCCAACTATAGTTCGAAGGACTCAAGCTCAAGTCCGGTCAGGTTCACGGCACGGCCAAACACCTGATAGGTATTTGTGCCGGGTGTCGCGAAACTACCGTCAGTGTTCATACCACCCTGCGTGCCGGCAGCAGCCGGATCGACGTTGAATACGAGATCGACCGCACCTGTTTCTGTCAGTTGCAGTTTAAACCGGTTGCCGGTTTGATATCCCGTTGCGCAGTCTGTTCCGCCAACTTCCGCGCGAATACAGCCGTCAAATGTACCCGCACCCGATGCGTAAAAATCATTTAGAGCGGTTAAGCCCGGAGTTTGGGCTTCCGGGGCAGCGTAAGCGATCTGACCGTTCGAGTCTGTACTGTTGTTATCCACAAAAATGGTGCTGACTTCGGTCTCGCCGTCGGCAGGCACTCCACCTACTGCGACATTGCCTAGGTTCCAAGTCCCTAGTGTCGTTGCCGAAACTGGCAAAGCTGCCGAAAGTCCGACGATTGCACTTGTTAGAAACGTCTTCCTCATGCTTTTCCCTCTTTAAAGTTGGTCGTCTGAGCATGCTTCTGGCGGTCTCTTCGTTACCAACACCGAACATTCATTACCTGGGGAGGCAGACTTAAGAGTCACACTCAGACACAATCATATATACATTATATTGAATGCGTTGAGTTGACTTACATCAAATTCATTCATCTTTTTGAATGTAGAAGCTAGAAATTCATCTGTTTGGTCTAATGAAGTTAAACTTGAACAGCGTCCCAACTGCCGACATTACGCGCTTTGCTTTCCAGTCTGCGTTTGCTTCGGGCTCAAAGCCGACGCTCTCTTCAGTGTGCCCAAAGGTCCGCCATAGAGGTTTGTTAGTATCCATCCATAAGGCCAGCCCCTACTATCCGAAACATGGATGATCTGCCCCGCCTCGCCTTGTCTGTCCGCCAGCCCTCCGCGTGGGCGATCATTGCCGGTCACAAGCCGATCGAGAACCGGTCATTGGGGTCCATCCGCGCTGGGCGGATGGGTCCGGGACGGATTGCCCTGCATGCTGCCCTAGGCCTGAAAGAAGACGAGTTTCGTTATCTGCATTGGCGATTGGGTGAGCATGGCGTGCAATGCCCGCATCCGCTGGATTTACCGCGCGGCTGCATCATCGGGTCCGTCGAGGTGACAGGCGTGATAACAGAGTCTGATAGTGAATGGTTTGGCGGTCAGGCAGGTTTGACATTGAAGGATCCTGTCCCGTGCGCACCGATCCCCTGTGCGGGCGCACTCGGTTACTTCGAATGGGCGCGCGGTGGTACACTGGCACCCCCAACGAAGTGGATGAAGAATTGGGGGACCCCCGGAGCAGGCGCTGCGAGTGATCTCTTTCCAGAAGCCCCAATTGCCTTTGAACGTCCGCCGAAAAAGCCTTGGGGATAGCCCGTTTCTGCGCGCTTTCCATTTACCGCATTCTGCTGTAGACGCGCGACATCTGAAAGCATGGCGCCCGGACCTCAGCGCCCGCAAAAGAAGATACAGGGGTCAGGGGGAATACGCCCCCTATGCAAATGGCGAAACGCGCCAATTTAGGAAACAGAAATGTTCAACGAAGTGAAAAAATCGATGCAGTGGGGCGAAGAAACGCTCACACTGGAAACAGGCAAGGTTGCCCGTCAGGCTGACGGGTCGGTCATTGCCACGCTGGGCGAAACCAGCGTTATGGCGAACGTGACGTTCGCGAAAAAACCAAAACCCGGTCAGGACTTCTTTCCTCTGACCGTCCATTATCAGGAAAAATACTACGCCGCGGGCAAAATCCCCGGTGGTTTCTTCAAGCGTGAGGCCCGCCCCACCGAGAAAGAGACCCTGACAGCCCGTCTGATCGACCGTCCGATCCGGCCCCTGTTCGTCTCCGGCTTCAAACACGAAGTTCTGGTGATGTGTACTGTTCTGTCCCACGATCTGGTCAATGACCCGGACATGGTGGCGATGATTGCGGCCTCTGCCGCGCTGACGATTTCCGGTGCCCCCTTCATGGGCCCAATCGGCGGTTGCCGCGTTGGTTTTGAGGACGGCGAATACGTTCTGAACCCAACTGTCGACGACATGCAGGACCTGCGTTTGAACCCTGAACAGCGCCTTGATCTGGTTGTTGCGGGTACGAAAGAGGCCGTGATGATGGTCGAATCCGAAGCTTACGAGCTTTCGGAAGCGGAAATGCTGGGTGCGGTGAAGTTCGCCCACGAGCAAATTCAGCCGGTCATCGACCTGATCATCAGCCTCGCCGAAGATGCCGCCAAAGAGCCGTTTGACTTCCAGGCGCCTGACTATTCTGACCTCTCAGCTGCTGTGAAAGCTGCCGGAGAAGAGCAGATGCGTGCGGCGTTCGCGATCTCTGACAAGCAAGAGCGTACAACGGCTGTGTCCGAAGCACGTGCCGCAATCCTTGCCGCACTGACCGAAGAGCAAGCCGAAGACTCAAACCTTGGCTCCGCCATGAAGGGTCTTGAGGCGTCCATCCTGCGCGGTGACGTTGTCAAAACGGGTACACGGATCGACGGTCGTAAGACTGACGAAATCCGCGACATTGTATGCCAGACTGGCCTTCTGCCCCGGACGCACGGCTCGGCCCTGTTCACCCGTGGTGAAACCCAAGGTCTGGTTGTGACCACGCTGGGCACCGGCGATGATGAACAGTTCATCGACGCCCTGCACGGCAACTTCAAATCCAACTTCCTGCTGCACTACAACTTCCCCCCCTACTCGGTGGGTGAAGCGGGTCGCGTGGGCCCTCCCGGCCGCCGCGAAATCGGTCACGGCAAACTGGCATGGCGCGCGTTGCAAGCCGTGCTGCCAGCCTCGACTGACTTCCCCTACACAGTGCGCTTGGTCTCGGAAATCACCGAATCCAACGGCTCAAGCTCGATGGCTTCTGTCTGTGGCGGTTCGCTGTCGATGATGGACGCAGGTGTGCCGCTGAAGAACGCGGTTGCCGGTGTGGCCATGGGTCTGATCCTGGAAGAAGACGGATCCTACGCGATCCTGTCCGACATCCTGGGTGACGAAGACCACCTTGGCGACATGGACTTCAAAGTGGCTGGTACCGAAAACGGCATCACCTCGTTGCAGATGGACATCAAGATCGCAGGCATCACGCCCGAGATCATGGAAAAAGCGCTGGATCAGGCCAAAGACGGCCGGATGCACATCCTTGGTGAGATGGCGAAATCCATCACGGGTGCGGCCGAGTTCTCCGAACACGCGCCACGTATCGAAACCATGCAGGTGCCAACGGACAAAATCCGTGAAGTCATCGGCTCGGGTGGTAAAGTGATCCGTGAAATCGTTGAAGTGTCCGGCGCCAAAGTCGACATCAACGACGACGGCATCATCAAGATCGCATCGCCAAACGGCGAGTCGATCAAGAAAGCCTACGACATGATCTGGTCCATCGTGGCCGAGCCCGAAGAAGGCGCGGTTTACACTGGTACAGTTGTGAAAATCGTCGACTTCGGTGCCTTCGTGAACTTCTTTGGCAAGCGCGACGGTCTGGTACACGTCTCTCAGATCGAAAACCGCCGCCTGAACCATCCTTCGGACGTTCTGAAGGAAGGCCAGGAAGTGAAGGTTAAGCTGTTGGGCTTTGATGATCGCGGCAAAGTGCGCCTGTCGATGAAAGTCGTCGATCAGGAAACTGGCGAAGAAGTGAAGAAAGAGGAAGCGGCAGAGGGCTAAGCCCAACGCGACCTACACTCAAAGGCCCCGGCGGAAACGCCGGGGCCTTCTTGTTTCTGAACCGCGACTATGGTTTTAGACCTCTATCAAATACGGAGTCCGATCATGCACGCTTTGCCCGATACTGAGGTCGTGACTGTAGTTTGTGACAGGGCAGTCTTTTGGCGCGCGCCAAACCCTGCACCGGCCGGGAATTCGGGGCCATGACATTTCCACCCGCATGGAAAATCAAACGGGAACTGTTCAGATTTTTCAGAACATTGCGAGATGTGCCTCGCACCTTGATCTGGTATTTGTTTGCGACGCCCTATTATGAATTCCGCATCGCCAAAGGACGCAAGACGTGGCAAGGCAAACAGACCCTGACGGACCGCATTGTGGTGTTGGTCATCTACCCGTCGCATGGATTGCCTGAAAGCACGCGGCTCATGATGCAACACATCCACGACAGCGGATACAGCATGGTCGTAGTGTCCAATCTGCCGTTGCCGCCAACCCATCGCGAAACAGTGCTGAACCTGTGTGCGACCTACATTGAACGCCCCAATTTCGGCTATGATTTCGGAGCTTACCGAGATGGAATGCTCTACGTCACGGAGCATGCCAAAAACGTGCACAGGCTCGCGCTGCTGAACGACTCTGCCTGGTATCCGCTGCCAGAAGGCTACAATTGGCTGAAGCAGGCCGAAGACATGGGACCCGATCTGGTCGGCGCTATATCCAACTACGGCGTCCCACGCATCAAACCCGAAATGTTTCAAGACGTGGAATGGACGTATTCTACAAAGCACCGCAACTTTCACTATTGTTCCTTCGCACTTAGTTTTGGTCCCGCCATCTACAACAATCCGAAATTCACCCAGTTTTGGAAAGGGTTTGCCATGGACAACAACAAAGCTAGAGTGGTCCGGCGCGGTGAAATTGGATTGACGCAATGGGTCATAAAAAGCGGTTACTCGCACGACTGTACCTGCAATCCGCAAATCCTCGCCACGACCCTCGACGGGCTATCAGATGACCGGCTGGACGGACTCGCACATAACCTCATTTTCCCAGAACACCCACGCGGTATGGACAAGAAAATGGAAGTTCTGAGGATACCGCGAGAGGATCCGGAATGGCGCGTCACACTCAAACGGCTTGTGTTTATGGCGGCGTCTACGCAAGGGATGAGCTACGCGCTTGCGGATCTCAACATCAATGAACTGAGATTCCCGTTTCTCAAGAAATCTCCGCTGCGCCTGTCGCGGGATGGATCAGACGTCTCTTTGCGCCTGATCCAGGATTTGCCCGGTGACATGGGCACCGCAATACGCGCAGAAGCAGAGCAACTGCGTCGGTCTTTGGACTAAGACCGACGCCACTCAGGGGTTCACCCCGGCGCTTTAGTAGTGCGAAGGTAAGGCAACACGGTGGTGAACTCCCCAAACTTGGCCTTGGCATCTTCGTCCGACACAGCAGCCGGGATGATCACGTCATCGCCGACGTTCCAGTTTGCTGGCGTTGCCACGCCATTGCCTGTCGACATCTGCAATCCATCCAGTGCGCGCAGCACCTCGGCAAAGTTCCGGCCCACTGTCATTGGATAAGTCATCGACAGTTTCAACTGCTTGTCTGGCCCAATGATAAAGACAGAGCGCACCGTGGCGCTGTCGGCAGGCGTACGGCCATCCGGCAGGTAAGCTTCGGCTGGCAGCATATCGAACGCTTTCGAAATCTCTAATCCGTCGTCCGCGATGATCGGGAAGCCCGCCGGCGCGCCGCCGACCGTTTCGATGTCGGCCTTCCAACGCTTGTGATCCTCGACCCCGTCCACGGACACGCCAAGAACTTTGGTGCCTCGCTTGGCCCATTCATCGCTCAGCTGTGCCACAGCGCCGAATTCGGTCGTGCAGACCGGCGTGAAATCCTTGGGGTGAGAAAACAGGATGGCCCAGCTGTCGCCAATCCACTCGTGCAGGGAAAATGTGCCCTGATCGGTCGTGACCGTCAGATCGGGTATCGTGTCATTAATGCGCAGACCCATGAGTTCCTCCATTGGGATAATTGCTGTCGCGTTAGATGTAGTCGATTTGCACCCGGCTTTCATCCCCTGTCTTGCCGCCGCTTGCGCTCGGTGTCACAGTCTGCTGCGAAACGCATGTCCTGGAGGGATTTTCATGCTCATCAAACGCGATTTTTACATCAACGGTGCGTGGGTCGCCCCACTGAACGGCACCGACCATCATGTCATCAACCCCTCGACCGAAGAGCCTTGTGCAACCATCTCACTGGGCGGTTCTGAGGATGCAGATGCGGCAGTGGCTGCGGCCAAGGCGGCTCTGCCCGGCTGGATGCACACGGACCCTGCCGAGCGGATTGCGCTGGTTGAAAAGCTGATCACCGCCTACGAGGCACGCGCCGATGATCTGGCCGAAGCGATGTCCACCGAAATGGGCGCGCCCATCGATATGTCCCGTGGCAGTCAGGTGGGTGCAGGCACATGGCATCTCAAGAACTTTGTGGAGGATGCAAAGGGTTTCCAATTCAATCGCCCCCTTGGCGACCACGCGCCCGGCGATCGCATCATTTACGAACCCGTCGGCGTTGCCGCCCTGATCACGCCTTGGAACTGGCCAATGAACCAGGTCACGCTGAAAGTTGGCGCGGCGGCCATCGCGGGTTGCACGATGGTCCTGAAACCGTCTGAGGAATCCCCGCTCAACGCGATGATCTTTGCTGAACTGATGGACGAAGTGGGCTTCCCAGCAGGTGTGTTCAACCTCGTGAACGGGGATGGCCCGGGCGTGGGAACAGCATTGTCCGGGCACAAAGACGTAGACATGGTGTCCTTTACCGGATCGTCCCGCGCCGGCACGCTGATCTCTAAGAATGCCGCAGACACGCTCAAGCGCGTGCATCTTGAACTGGGCGGAAAAGGCGCAAACCTGATCTTTGAGGATGCAGACGAAAAGGCCGTGAAACGCGGTGTGCTGCACATGATGAACAACACTGGCCAGTCCTGTAACGCACCCAGCCGCATGCTGGTCCAGCGCGGCATTTATGACCGCGTGGTCGAAGAAGCAGCCACGGTTGCGGGTAAAGTCACCGTTGGTCCCGCATCTGAGGCAGGCCGCCATATCGGCCCTGTCGTGAACGAAGTGCAGTGGAACAAAATCCAAGGTCTGATCGAAAAGGGCATCCAGGAAGGCGCCAAGCTGGTTGCAGGCGGCCCGGGACGTCCCGAAGGTTTCAATAAGGGCTTTTACGTGCGCCCCACCGTCTTTGCCGATGTGACCAACGAAATGACCATCGCCCGCGAGGAAATCTTTGGCCCAGTGCTCTCCATCATCCCATTTGAGACCGAAGAAGAGGCTGTCGAGATCGCCAATGACACGCCCTATGGCCTCACGAACTACGTCCAGACCCAAGACACGGGCCGGGCCAACCGGCTTGCCACGCAATTGCGCTCGGGCATGGTCGAGATGAATGGCACGTCGCGTGCGGCAGGCTCACCCTTTGGCGGCATGAAACAGTCCGGCAACGGGCGCGAAGGCGGCGTTTGGGGGATCGAAGATTTCCTTGAGGTCAAATCCGTCAGCGGCTGGGCGGCTGAATAAACGACGGCAGGCGGGGGATACCCCCGCCTGACCCATATCAGATGTCGCGCAGGATGCGGTCCGGCGCGGCGCGGCCCTTGGCGGGCAAGTTTGCCTGCACCTCGTCAATCACGTCAGGGCGCGAACAGTGGCGTGAAGGACAAACTCTGATTAGGCCTGACCGACAGAAAAAACCAAAATAAGTCGGCAAGCTCGAGACAATCCCGCGCTCAGGCGTAGATACCCAGTTGCGTTCGCATCAAGGTCAGCTTTGATCCCAAAGCAGCCGTTACACAATCGGCATTGCTCAAATGAATTGCACTCGAACTCAGTTCAGCGTGTTCTTATAGACTTTGCCGTCCTTCATGATCAGGTCAAAGTTCTCATGTGGGTCCGCGATCAAATCGATATCTTGCAGCGGGTTGCCATCAACTAGGATCAGGTCGGCACAAGCGCCTTTTGCGATCACACCCAAGTCACCTTGTTGATAGGGGTGACGCGGGCCGGAGAGCTTGAGCAGTTCGGCATTGGTCGAGGTGGCCATTTTCAGCACCTCGTAAGGGGAATACCAACGCTGCAATTTAGCAAGGAAAGCGCCCTGACGTTCCGCCAGTTTGGGATCGAAAAGAATATCCGTGCCAAAAGCAACTTTCACGCCAACTTCTTTCGCTGTTTTATAAGTAAAATCTGTCCCGTTGGTGACATCGATCCATTTTTGTTGGCTGACGGGGTCGTCAAAAGAAAAACCATCCTCGTCATCCAGAAGAGGTTGCACTGACAACCAAACGTCATTCTCTCGCATCAATTCCATCGTCTCTCGGCTCATCAGGAAGCCATGTTCGATAGACTTAACTCCAGCGGCAACGGCAATTTCCACTGCTTCGTCCGTGAATACATGCGATGCGACATAGGTGTTGTATGTGTCCGCCACCTCTACGAAAGCCTCGATCTCGGCTTTGGTATATTGGCGTACATCCAGAGGGTCGTAGGTGGATGATACCCCTCCGCCGGTGGAAATCTTAAGCTGGGTCGCGCCCATACGCATGATCTCACGCGCGCGTTTGATCACCTCCGGCACTCCATCGGCCTGCGCCATTAAACCAACGCTGTACCAGTACCATTGTGAATCTGCGCCGTTCGTCGGCACCGCCTGATATGGGCGATAATCAAAGTGACCGCCGGTTTGTGTAACGGGTGGGCCGGACGGCAGGATACGGGGGCCTTCGATCTCGCCCGCGTCAATCATCCTTTTGATGGCAAACGAATTACCGCCAACGTCGCGCACTGATGTAAACCCACGCATCAGCGTTCCTTGGGACCCTATGGCACCGCGCACCGCGACCTCAAGAATATCTCCGGTCACAACCACGCTCTGCGGGTTACAGCAATAAAGCGTGTGCCAGTGTACGTCGATCAGGCCAGGCATCAAAGTGCGTCCGCCGCCGTCGATGACGATAGCATTGGCGACTGCAAGGGGTTCAGAGGACACCGCTGTGATCAGATTGTCGGTTACAACGACATTTGCATTTTCAATAATTTCCTCATTCACACCATCGAACACGTTGACGTTTGTGAACAGGATCGACCCCGCGTCCTGAGAGATTGCTTGTGAACTCGCAATAGTAAAAGCAATCGACGAAGCCGCCGCAAGTTTGGAAAAGCGCATTTTCAAATCCTCGAAAAACTTTGTTGTAGAAATCATCACAGCGGAAACGAATTTTTACAAGGATTGCCTCACCTTTCTGCGTGGCTGCTTTGTCCCGCGCCGTCGCCCTTCATCCTTTGTTAACGAATACCATCGCGCGCCCTGTTACCCCTGCAGGCGGTGCGCAGGTATTGCACGGGCGGTGTATGGGGTGTGACGGCCTCAATCACCATAAACCAAGGACGTTAACCCTAGATTCGCGCCAAGGCGAAAACCTGGCACCGCGCCTTGGGCGTTCAGAAAGGTGCGGGTGCACGAAACCGCATCATGCGCCCCGAATCCGGATGCTTGATGCGCAGTTCTTCGGAATGCAGCATCAACCGCTCAAAGTCGCGCGCCTCACCTGTCGCATAGAACGGGTCGCCCAGTATCGGATGGCCCAATGCCAGCATGTGCACGCGCAATTGGTGGCTGCGCCCGGTCTGGGGCATCAGCCGCACGCGGGTCTCCGTCGCACTGTCGCGCAGCACTCGCCAATCGGTCACGGCAGCCTTGCCGTTCTCGTGGTCTACATGCTGGCGCGGGCGATTGGGCCAGTCCACAATCAGCGGCAGATCGACCCGGCCGGTTTTGAGCGTCAGGCGCCCCCAAACCCGCGCCACATAGGTCTTTTTGGCAGCGCGCAATTCGAACTGTTTGGACAGGAAGCGTTGCGCGTGCGGAGTGAGGCCAAACACCATCACACCGCTTGTGTCCCGGTCCAGTCGATGCACAAGCAGCGCATGAGGCCAGACCGCCTGCACCCGCGCGATAAGGCAGTCAGACAGATGTTCGCCCTTGCCCGGCACACTGAGCAACCCAGATGGTTTGCTGACCACCAGCATCTCTGCATCGTCGTGCAGCACATCAAGCGGATCGCTCGGGGGGGTGTAGGTGTCATCCATGTCCTTCGCCTGACAAATGCGCGCGCCAGAGGCAACCCCAATCACGTTTCGGCGAGGCATTGGGTTGTCCCTTTGCATCCCGAACAGGGGGATGATCTGTCAACAACATGAGATATCTTGCCGCCCTGCTGTTCGCCCTGCCCTCACTTGCCTTTGCCCAGTGCGGCCCGGACGCCCCCTGCGAAATCGACGGCGGCAGCTATCACATGCTGGTGCCCGACGGGGTGTCTGAAAACGCACCTGCATTGGTGTTCTTTCACGGGCACAATGCGACAGGCGGGATGATCTTTCGGGGCGGCATCCGGTCGGACTTTGCTGAGGCCGGATATGTGGTGATCGCGCCCAACGGCACACCCATCGAGGGGCGAAGGACCCTCCGCTGGGCTGGGCGCGAGGGGGGCACACGCGATGATGTCGCCTTTACACTAGACGTGATCGAGGACGCGAAGACGCGTGTGTCCATCGACCCCGAGCGCATCTATGTGGCGGGCTTTTCTGCCGGTGGATCAATGGCGTGGCTTATGGCATGCAAGGCCGCGGCGCCCTTTGCTGGCTTTGCCTCGATCTCGGGAGCCTTGCGCCAGCCGAACGACACCACAGATTGCCCATCCGCGCCCGTACGCTTTCTGCAAATCCACGGGTTTGGCGACAATCAGGTCCCGTTTGAGGGACGCGCCATCCGGGATTGGCATCAGGGCAGTGTGTGGGACAGCCTGTCTCTTGCCCGGACAGTCAACCAATGCCGCAGCCATCCTGACAGCATCGACATTGGCGAGCGGTTCCGCTGCCGGATGTGGGATGACAGTTGCGGTGAAGGTGCCATCAAATTCTGCGAACATGATGGCGGTCATGGGCTGCCCCGTGGCTGGACGGTGATGGCCCGCGATTGGTTCGAAGCGGGTTAGGGCCCAACCTTGTCCCGGCTGCGCATTTGCCGGAACATCGACACCGAATAGATCACCAGCGCCGTCCAGATCATCGGGAAGGCAATCATGCGGGCCTGTCCAAAAGGCTCTTTGAATACCAGAACAGCACAGAGAAAGATCATAGTGGGCGCGACATATTGTAGGACTGCAATGGTGGTCAACTGTAGCCCTTTGGCCCCATTGGCATAGAGCATCAACGGGATCGCCGTCACCGCGCCACAGCCCAACAGTAACCAAGTGTTGCGCGCATCACCCGCCATGAATTGCCCCTGCCCGGTCAGTCCCAGCCATGTGGCATAGGCAAGCGCAGGAACAAGCAGGATCAACACTTCGAGCAGGAACCCTTGATTTGGCCCGATAGGAAGTTGCTTTTTGGCCAGCGCATAAAAGCCCCATGTGATTGTCAACGTTAGGGCCGCCCACGGCACAGTGCCTGCCGATATTGTCAGCACAGCCACCGCGCAGGCAGCCAATGCAATGGCGACCATTTGCGCGCGGGTCAGCCGTTCACGCAGGAAAATCGCCCCGAGGGCGACGGAAAACAGCGGGTTGATATAATATCCCAAGGCCGCATCCAGCGTCCTGTCAGCCGAGATTGCCCAGACGTAGATGCCCCAGTTCACCGACACGAGGGCCGCGGTCACACAGCCCATCGCCAACATCCGCGGATTGCGCAAGGCAGCGCTCAGATCACCGGTGCGCCTGATCACGATCAACACGACCGCCGCGATTGGCACCGACCAGATAACACGATGCGCAACGACTTCCGCCGCGCTGATATGGCTGAGCATTTTCATGTAAAGCGGCAAGAAGCCCCAGAACACATAGGCCCCAAGCGCGAACATCAGCCCGCGCGGCGTATCGCCAGAATTTTGCGTCATGAACGGGGTCCTCTCGAGCGACCCCTAGCACCGGATCAAAGCGGCGTCACGCCTTCACCCGCTCTGATTTCGGGTCATACATCGGTTTAAGCGACACCTCAGCCTTGACTCGCGTACCTGCCACGTCGATCTCGTAGTCTGACCCCAGAACATCCGCGACCGTCTGGCCCTTACACGGCACATAACCAAGACCCATCGCGGCTCCAAGGTGATGCCCATACCCGCCAGAGCTGAGGTAGCCCACGATCTCGTTGTCCCGCACAATCGGTTCGTTGTGATAAAGCAGCGGCTCGGGGTCCGTCAGCTTGAATTGCACAAGGCGATTGTCCAGTCCTTCGTCCTTTTTTCGCAGAACGGCATCGCGCCCGATAAAGTCAGGTTTGTCCGTTTTGACGGCAAAGCCAAGACCCGCCTCAAGCACGTGATCCTCGCAGGTGATGTCGTGCCCAAAATGGCGGAACCCTTTTTCGATGCGGCAGGTGTCCATCATGTGCATCCCGCACATCCGCAGGTCCATGTCCTGCCCGGCCTCATGCAGAACCTCAAAGACATGCCCCGCCATATCCGCGCTGACATAGACCTCCCATCCCAACTCGCCCACATATGTCACACGGTGCACACGAGCATGGCCCATGCCAATCTCGACGTCCTGCGCGGTGCCAAAGGGGTTAGTGTCGTTGGAAAAGTCATTCGGGCTGACAGCCTGCAACAGTTTGCGCGCGTTGGGGCCCATGACGGCCAGCACCCCCTCACCTGCGGTAACGTCCGTAATGACGACATTGAAATCACCCACATGGCGCTGCATCCATGTCTGATCGGCCAGCCGCGTCGCAGCAGGGGTGACCACAAGATAGGCAAGCTCAGAGAGCCGGGTCACTGTCACATCTGCCTCGATCCCACCCCGATCGTTGAGGAACTGGGTGTAGACGATCTTGCCCGCTGGTACGTCGTATTGCCCGCCACCAACATAGTTCATAAAGGCCATCGCGTCCGGGCCTTCGACCCGGATTTTTCCGAAAGACGACATGTCGTACATGCCAACATTCTCGCGCACTGCCTTGTGTTCCTGTGCGACGTTGCCAAAGAAGTTCTGGCGTTTCCACGAGTATTCGTAGTCAGCATTTTGCCCCGGATTGGCGAACCAGTTGGCCCGTTCCCATCCTGACAATTCACCCATGACCGCACCCCGTTCGATCAGGTGGTGATGGAAGGGCGTGCGACGCACACCGCGTGCCGTGGCCTTTTGTCGATAGGGGAAATGGTCTGCGTAAAGCAGGCCAAGCGTTTCAGTCGACCGTTCTGCAAGGTATGTTTTGTTGCCCTGAAATGGCTGCATCCGGGTAATATCAACGTCGCCCAGGTCAAAGGGCTTTTGCCCATCTTCCATCCACTGCGCCAGCGCCATACCTGCGCCACCCGCCGATTGGATGCCGATGGAGTTAAAGCCGCAGGCAACCCAGACATTGTCCATCTCGGGCGCGAGGCCAAGGTGGTAGGCATCGTCCGGCGTGAAGGACTCCGGCCCGTTGAAGAAGGTGTGAATGCCCGCCTCGGCCAACATTGGCATGCGGTTCACCGCCGCCTCAAGGATCGGTTCAAAGTGGTCGAAGTCCTCGGGCAGTTGATCGAATTCAAAATCGCGTGGGATACCGTCCACGGCCCACGGTTTAGCGTTGGGTTCAAACGCACCCAGCAGCATCTTGCCAGCGTCTTCCTTGTAGTAGGCGCATTCGTCCGGCACCCGCAGCACAGGTAGTTGGGTGAGTCCCGAAATGGCTTCGGTCACAATGTAGAAGTGTTCGCAGGCTTGAAGCGGTACGTTCACGCCTGCCATGCGGCCAACTTCATGGCCCCACATGCCCGCGCAGTTGACAACATGATCGCAAGCGATGTGGCCGCTTGTGCCATCCTCACCCTGCCAGTCGACGCCCGTGATGCGCCGCCCGTCTTTGGTCAGCCCGGTGACCGCCGTGCGTTCCTGCACCCGCGCTCCGCCTTGCCGCGCTCCCTTTGCCAGTGCCAGCGCGATGTTGGCCGGATCGCCCTGCCCATCCAGCGGCAGGTAAACGCCGCCCGTGACATCTTCGATATTGAGGTGTTCGTAGCGGGCTTTGATCTCGGCCGCCGAGGCTTCTTCGACCTCGACCCCAAAGGCCCGCGCCATGCCGGCCTGCCGGTGCAATTCCTCCAGCCGTTCCTCCGTGAGGGCCGCTGTGATCGACCCCACCCGTTTGAACCCGGTGGCCACGCCGGTTTCGGCCTCAAGGTTTCCGTAGAGTTCCTGACTGTACTTGGCGAGCTTGGTCATGTTGGCCGTGGCGCGCAGCTGCGCGATCAACCCGGCTGCGTGCCACGTGGTGCCAGAGGTAAGCTGTTTGCGTTCCAACAGCACAACGTCCTTCCAGCCCAGTTTGGTCAGGTGGTAAGCGACAGAACAACCGATGACGCCACCGCCGATGATGACGACGCGAGCGTGGGAAGGCAGATCAGGCATGACGCGGTTCCTTTAAACGATGGTGTGCCCCGCCGCGCGCAGGCGTCGGGCAATTTCGGCAATGTGGGTCGGGCTAACTTCGCAACAGCCCCCAACGATGGTCGCGCCCATGTCGATCCAAGTCATGACATGATCGGCGTAGGCTTCGGGCGCGAAGTCATGGCGCAGGGTGAGCGCATCAACAGTCGGCTTCTCCTCCAAAAATCCTTCGGAGATTTGGACAAAGCCGTTGGCATAGGCGCCGAAGGGGAGAGCTGTGTGCTTGATCTTGTCGAGCGCTGTGGTGATCGCCTCGGGTGCAGAGCAGTTGATCAGGAGAGCCGCCGCGCCGCTTTCGGCAATGGGCAAAACGTCTGCGACGGGCTCACCAGAGCGAAGGACGTTCCCGTCCTGATCATCGACGGTCATGGCAAGCCAGACAGGCTTTCCAGTTGTTCGGGCTGCGGCCAGAACGTCACGAGCGTGAGCAAGCGAGGACACGGTTTCGCACAGGATGAAATCGCAGCGTTCACCCAGATGGTCCGCGACTTCGGTGAACAAAGCGACCGCCTCATCCGACGCCGGATGCAAGTCGGGTCGATAGCTGGCACCAAGCGGGCCGATGGCCCCAGCCACACGGCCTGAACCGTGTTGGGCACGCGCCGTTGACGCTTCGTTCAGCGCGCGGGCGAAAAGGTCGGGCAGTTGCCCCTCGAGCGGAGTGTCTGCGACCCGGTCACGGTGCAAGGCATAGGTGTTGGCGGTGGCGATCGTGGCCCCGGCGGCAAAGAAATCCGCATGAATTGCCTGAACGAGACCCGGGTGGTCCTGCATCACTTGCGTGGACCATAGAGGTGTCGGGATGTCGCCAGAGCGGCGGACAAGTTCCTGCCCCATGCCGCCGTCCAGAAGGGTGATGTCTGTCATGTCTTCAGTCCTCGGGATGGGGCGGGACAGGGCCCATGGGCACGATGTCGTACTTTGCGTTCAGGGCATCCATCTTTGCACTGTCGGCAAAGTCGGCCTCGGACATCTGCGCCATCTCGGCCAGAAATCCGTCAAAGCCGGAGGGTTGGTAGATCATCAGCATGCGGGCCGGACCACCTGCACTGCGGCAGGCATGTGGCAGGCCCGGCGGCACGTGCAACGTCGTGCCCGCAACCGCCTTGTGCCACGTGCCATCGACGTAGAAATCGACCGCACCTTCGAGGATGTAAAACGTCTCTGCATGGGTGTCGTGCCGGTGCAGTCCAAGGGCAAAGCTGGCCTTGAGATTGTCTTCCATCAACGTGTAGGCGCCGCCTGTATCAGCGGCGGACACCTTCACAAACGTGTGGTCATTCTCCCACTGATAGTTGGTACCGGTGCCCGGCGGCAGGATGGAAGCCTTGGTCATGCCCGCAGCCGTTCGTTTTCCGGATCCCAAAGCGGAACGTCTGGCTGCACAGTCGCTTTGCACCGTTTGCCATAGATTTCGACTTCAAGCGTTTGGCCCGGCGTCGCCAGTTCGGTTTTCACCACACCCAACGCCACGGACGCCCCGATACGGTAGCCCCAGGCACCTGACGTGGTTTCCCCCACAACGGTGTCCCCGTCCCAAATCGTCGACATGTAAGGCGCGTCTTGATCACCTGCGTCCACCAGCAACGTCACGAACCGCTTTTTCGATCCCTGCTGCTTTTCGTTCATCAAGGCCGCCTTGCCGGGGAAATCCTGTGGCTTGTCGAGTTTGACAAACCGGTCGAGCCCACCCTCAAACAAGGTGTAGTCGGTCGACAGATCGCCCTTCCACGCGCGGTACCCTTTTTCGATACGCAGCGCATTGAGGGCATACATGCCAAAGGGGATGGCCCCCGCACCACGCACCGCCGCGTAAAGCGCGGGGATATCGGCGTTCTTGGCGTGGATCTCCCACCCCAGTTCGCCCGCAAAGCTGACGCGCGCCAACATGCAAGGCACGCCCGCAACCGTTGCAAGCTGGTGGCTGAGCCACGTCGCCCGCAGGTCCGCATCCGTACCCATCGCCTGAAACGCGTTGCGTGAATCCGGACCACACACGATCAGAGTGCTGAATTCTTCCGTGTGATCGGTCAGGCTCAACCCCTCGGGCAGGCCTGCCTTCAACACTTCGAAATCATGCCATTGCGCATTGGCCGCTGTGATCAGGGTAAAGTCATCCTCGTCGTGCCGGATCAGCGACATCTCAGTCAGGATGCGGCCACGGCTGTCTGCAAAGTAACCGAGGTTCATACGCCCTGCTTTGGGCAAACCGCCTGTAATGCGGCCACGCAAATATTCTGCGGCCCCCGCGCCCGTCAGTTTGAAACGGGAGAATCCGGGCAGGTCCAGAACGCCAACCTTGTCGCGCACAGCTTCGCATTCTTCTTTGACCCGAATGGTCCACGGCCCCTTACGGTTCCATGTTTCTGTCGCCTCAAGCGAGGTGTCGTCCCCGTCCTTGGCGAACCAATTGGCCCGTTCCCATCCGTTGTAGGCCCCCATGACACCGCCCTGCTCAAGGATCGTTTCATGCACGGGCGACAGTTTCTTGTCGCGCCCAGCTGGCCATTCGTGATGCGGGAAGTGCATGGCGTATTCGTGCCCGTATGTTTCCAGCGCTTTCTGCAGGGAATAGTCGTGATCGGCGTAGCCGGTATAACGGCGTGGATCGACGGCCCACATGTCCCACTCGGTTTCGCCGTGCATGATCCACTCCGACAGGACCTTGCCCGCACCGCCTCCTTGGGCGATCCCAAAGGTAAAGCAGTGCCCTTCGAACGCGTTTTTGACGCCCGGCATTGGCCCAAGCAGTGGTAGCCCATCGGGTGCGTATGGAATCGGTCCGTTGATGTTGCGGCCGACGCCAGCGGTGCCAAGGGCAGGAACGCGCTCCATCGCGTCTTCGATGTAGAACTCCAACCGCTCCAGATCGTCGGGGTAGAGCTGGAATGAGAAGTCTTCGGGCATCAGATCGTCAGGTGTGATCCAGTGCGCTTTGCAGTTGCGCTCGTATGGGCCGAGGTTCAGGCCGTTCTTGTCCTGACGCAGGTAGTAGCTGATGTCGACATCGCGGATGATGGGCAGTTTGCGCCCGTTTTCCTTTGTCCATGCGGCGACTTCAGGAATTTCGTCCGTCAGGAAGTACTGGTGGGACATGACCACCATCGGCACGGTACGCCCGCCGAAGGGTTTGAACATCTCGCCCACGCGCTGTGCGTAGTAGCCCGCACAGTTCACGACGAACTCGCAGCGGATGTCGCCCTTGTCCGTCTTCACAATCCACTCGTCCCCGTCCTTGTCGATGCCTGTGGCTGGGCAGAACCGTTCGATCCGCGCACCTGCGTCGCGTGCGCCCTTGGCCATGGCTTGGGTCAGCTGGGCTGGGTCAATGTCGCCGTCCAACGGGTCCCACATGCCACCTGCAAGCTCGTGCGTTTCCATGAAGGGATGGTGTTCTTTCATCTCGTCAGGCGTCAGGATCGGCATCTCAAGGCCCTGATAACGGCCCATGCCTGCGACCCGCTCGAACTCCTGCATCCGCTCTTTGGAATGTGCCAGACGCAGGGACCCTGTGACGTGGTAGTTCATCGGATAGTCCACGTCCGTCGCCAGCGTCCGGTACATTTCCAGCCCGTAGCGCTGCATATTCAGGATCGCCCAGGAGCCCGAAAAGTTCGGGCAGTTGCCCGCAGCGTGCCATGTTGAACCTGCCGTCAGTTCGTTCTTTTCCAGCAGAACGCAGTCTTTCCAGCCCGCTTTGGCCAGATGATAAAGGGTCGAGGTCCCGACAGCACCACCACCGATGATGACCACGCGGGCCGTTGTTGGAAAATCACTCATGCTCAGTTCTCCCGTTGCGGAACATCGTCCGCGATGTCGTAATAATCGCCCTTATCGGCAGTGAAGATATGGCGTTCCAGCCGGATGCCCGATGGCCCGTCGATCAGACCCATCGAAAAACTAATCTTGGGTTCGCTGTCCATTTTCCAGAACAGAAACGACCCGCAGGTAGGGCAAAACCCCCGACGTGCAACGTCGCTGGAGGCATACCAGCGCACCTCGCCTTGTGTTGTCAGGTCTTCGTCAGCGACCAGGCCAGACGCCCAATGATGGCCGGACTGTTTGCGGCACTGGGTGCAATGGCATGCACTGGCTCGGATCACGTTTTTGACCGTAAAGGTCACCGCGCGGCAATTGCAGCTTCCCTTCAGCATTACGCCCGCCCCGGTGTGGCGGCGGTGCCAAGAAGGACGCCATAGATAACAAAGCATGCGGCCATGACGCGTCTCACCCAGACATTGAAAACGGCCCCTAAGGCTGCGCGCCCGATCCCTGCCCCAAGTGCGGTGAACCCGACATAACTGAGCGCGGTGATGGTCAGCGCCGTTGGCACAATCAGCCCCATCTGATCCCAGACGGGCACGTCGGGCTGAACGAACTGCGAGAACGCTGCGAGGTAACCGGCCACGCTTTTGGGGTTGATCGTGGCAATGGCGAATGCGCGCAAATAGATGGATTTTCCCGAAGGGGCCACGAGTTTGGGCGGCTTGGTCGCATTCATCCACCCCCGAATGCCAAGAAACACAAGGAAAGCGGCCCCGATCAACTTGGCCACCCAGAACGCAGTGGGCGAAGCGGCAATCAACGCCGTCACACCAAGCGCCGAAAGCAGCAAGAACAATGTGGCTTGAGTAAGGATCGCCAGCACGCCGATCAGAGAGCGGCGAAAACCGAGCGTCATCCCGTTTGTGATGCAGTTCACGGCATTTGGCCCCGGCGTGGTGACAAACACCACCCAGAACAGCGCAAATATGGCCCATCCCTCAAACGACATCAGTACACCGGCGGCGCAATGACCCAGATCGCAACGGCTGGGGTGTCATAGGGGTTCATCCAGCGAAACGCCTCGCCCCGGATGCGAAAACTGTCGCCGGGGTGCAGGGTGAAATGCTGTCCAGCGATATCCAGATCAAGGCGACCTGAGATCAGATAGCCAACCTCTTGAGTTGGCCTTGCGACCGGGGTTTCGATCTCGCTATGCGCCTCGAAGGTGGAGTGCACCATTTCGAAATCATCCGTGAGGTCCGGAGAAAGTAATTCCTCGACCAGACCCGCGGTGCGTGAGCCAATTGGGCGGCGCGCGGTGCTGCGCACAACATACCCTTCCTCTTCTGCAGGGGCCGCGCCGCGCCGGAACAAGGTGGACACGGCAATGTCCAAGGTCGCTGCTATGTGACGCAAATCGGTAATTGAAGGCTCTGAAAGATCGCGCTCCACCTGACTGAGCCAACCGACCGAGCGCCCCAGAGCAGCCCCCATATCCTGTAGCGTCATTCCTCGCGCCTTGCGCAGGGCACGTAGGTCAGCCCCTAGGCTGGACGGGGAGGAGAGTTGGGTTTGCAGCATGATCTCGTGAAATTTTGGTTTCAAATTTCACGTAAAGTCAGAATCAGTGAAAAATCAAATGATTTTTTCACACAGCCCGAAATACGCCGGCAAGAATCTCGATCAAAGAGTCCGCGTCATCCCATGTGAAAGCGTCCTGTTGGTCACTGTCGATGTCAAAGACCGCAATCAGGTCACCCGCGCCGTTTCGCACCGGCAGGACCAATTCAGAACGGGTCGATGAAGCACATGCAATATGTCCCGGAAAGGCATCGACATCCGCCACCAACTGCACCTCGCCAGTCCGCGCCGCAGCCCCGCATACCCCGCGCGAAAAGGGTATTTGCAAGCAGCCGTGTCCGCCTTGATAGGGCCCGATCTTGAGCATTTCGGGGCCAGTGACCCGGTAAAACCCGGTCCAGTCAAAACGTGTGTCGCTGTGATGCACTTCGCAAGCAACTGTTGCCATGAGTGCAACGGCGTCATCTTCGCCTTCGGTCAGAGCCGCAATGGTTTTGGCGAGGTCTGTGTAGTCGGGCATGGTTTGTCTTTTTGGCTGAGCTCGGTTTGGGGGCTGTCTGCCCCCGGCGCTGGCGCGCCTCCCCCGAGGATTTTTTTAATCAGAGAAGGTTATGGGCGCTCAATGGCGATAGCTGTGCCTTCGCCGCCGCCGATGCAGATTGCTGCAACGCCGCGCTTGAGATTGCGCTTTTCCAGAGCGTTCAGCAACGTCACCATGATCCGCGCACCCGACGCGCCAATTGGATGTCCCAAGGCGCAGGCCCCACCGTTGACGTTGACCACATCATGGGACAGTCCCATTTCGCGCATGAAGGCGAGTGGCACCACGGCGAATGCCTCGTTTACCTCCCACAGATCCACGTCGTCTTTGGTCCAACCGATACGTTCGAGCAGCTTTTGCGCAGCCGGTACAGGCGCTGTTGTGAAAAGGCCCGGCGCCTGCGCATGACTGGCGTGCCCAAGGATGCGCGCTCGGATCGTCAAACCTTGAGTTTCCGCAGCTTTTTCAGAGGCGAGCAGAAGGGCCGCCGCGCCGTCCGAAATCGAAGATGAGTTGGCCGCTGTCACCGTCCCCCCGTCTCGGAATGCGGGTTTCAGGTGCGGAATCTTGTCGGGCCGCGCGGTGCCGGGTTGTTCGTCGGTATCAATTGTAATGGCCCCTTTGCGTGAAGGCACTTCGACCGGCGTGACTTCTGCGTCGAACGCGCCGTTCGCGATGGCGGCCTGAGCGCGCGAGAGCGATGTCAAAGCGAATTCATCCTGAATGTCCCGCGTGAACTGAAATGCCTCAGCACAATCTTCGGCGAAAGTGCCCATAAGACGGCCCTTGTCATAGGCATCCTCGAGCCCGTCGAGGAACATATGATCCACCACCTGTCCATGCCCCAGACGGGCCCCATCACGCATTTTAGGCAACAGGTAAGGGGCGCTTGACATGCTTTCCATGCCACCCGCGATCATCGTGTCTGTGTGCCCGAGAGCGATCTGATCAAAGGCGATCATTGCCGCTTTCATGCCTGACCCACACATCTTGTTCAGGGTGGTTGCCGGGACGTCCTCGCCAAGGCCCGCGGCAAACCCCGCCTGCCGCGCTGGGGCCTGGCCCTGTCCGGCGGGCAATACACATCCCATAAGAACTTCCTCCACCGTCTTGGCCCCGGCACCGGCCATGGCCGCCGAAATGGCCTGCCCCCCCAAACTGGCGGCAGGCACATCAGAAAGCGCGCCCTGGAAACCGCCCATCGGCGTGCGGGCTGCGCCTGCGATTACAACTGAGGTCATGGCTTTGGAATCCTTCGCGCAAGAGTGGAAACATAATAGTAAGGATTGTCTTTTAGACACGCAATCTAACAGGAAAACTGGATGAGGGCGGCCATGAATCTTCTCAGCCGATCAGAAGAAAACTTGCAAGTCATCTCTGTTCTCGACAACCGGATCGACGCCGCAGTGGCCATCGAGTTCAAAGATGCCATGCGCGCATCCACCGACGGGGGCTGCGAAACTGTGGTGCTAGACCTCAGTCAGGTCCAGTTTATCGATTCCAGTGGGCTTGGTGCGATTGTCGCGTCGATGAAGCACATGGGGGCATCGCGAAAACTGGCGCTGGCTGGTCTCACTCCGACAGTAGAGAAAGTGTTTAGATTGACCCGAATGGACAGCGTTTTTTGCGTCTTCAGGACGCTCAACGAGGCGTTGGGCAAATTGAAAGCCTGATTTGTCGTTCCATTTGAAAGACCGCGCCATGTCCCTCATATCGCAAATGCCTGCCTTTAAAATCTCGGTCCAAAGTGGCGAGTTGGCAGTACGCGAGGCACTTGCCAAGTTGCAGGACAACTTAACTCCTCTGTCGCTCGACGTTGAAGAGTCTGGCACTGTCGAACTGGTCATGGCCGAGGCGTTGAATAACGTTGTCGAACACGCCTATCCCCGCGGTGACCCCTGTGGCCCAATCTACATTACCTGCGCTCATGCGCGGGACGGGCTTCACTTGACTGTGGTCGATTCAGGTCGTGCCATGCCGGATGGGCACACGCCTCTAGGCGTCGCAGTTGAAACGGATGTGGCATTCGATGATATACCCGAAGGCGGCTTTGGCTGGTTCTTGATCCAAGACCTCGCCAAGGACGTCAGCTATGTCCGCGTTTCACGTCAAAATCGCTTGTGCCTGCGTTTGGCCGTTGCCATCTCTTGAGCGGCCGGGGAGTCTGAGTGCGCTCCCGATCTCCGTCTGCCCAAAACCTCGCCAAACATTCTGGCGCTCTGTTTTGCCAATTTCAGCCTGTGGATGGCACTGGGCGAACCAAAACCCCCGACATTCCAAGAAAGCGCCGCTCAGCGACCACATTACTGCCTTGATTCCCCGACATACCGTGACTTGTAGCTGCATATGGCTTCCCTCGGTGTCGCGTTTAATTGCCCCCACCCAGTGCGCGGCACCGAGGAACTATTGCCCCCAAAACAATCGAGTGGACAAAGCGGGTAACGCAGATACGTTACGCTTCAGTTTGAACACCACAGGGGCCAGCCAACATGCGAGACTTTCATCAACCGGGCCGTTCGCCTGTTCTGGCCACTTCTGGAATGTGCGCAACTTCTCATCCACTGGCGGCTCAAGTTGCTGTGGAAACGCTGAAGGCTGGTGGCAACGCCATGGACGCGGCCATCGCTGGTGCCGTGTTGCTTGGAATTTGCGAACCACAGATGACCGGGATCGGAGGCGACTGCTTTGTCCTCTGGTCAGATGCGAGCGGCAAAATCAACGCGCTCAACGGGTCGGGACGCGCTCCGTCTGCATTGGACGCTGCTGATCTAAGGGCCGAGGGCCATTCCGTGGTCCCACCACAAAGCGCGCATGCCGTCACCATCCCCGGCGCAATCGACGCCTTTTGCACCCTCTCTGAACGGGTCGGCACTCTTGGCCTTGACCGCCTCCTGGCCCCCGCGATCCACTATGCAGAACAGGGCATACCCGTGTCGCAGCGCGTCGCCTTTGACTGGGCAAGCGATTCAAGCGTTTTGCAGGGTGTGGCCCGCGACAAGTTTATGATTGACGGAAAGGCACCGTCCACCGGACAGATATTTGCCGCACCCGGTCAGGCCGCCGTTTTGCGCAAGATCGCGAGCCAGGGACGCGATGCGTTCTACACGGGTGAGATCGCAGAAGACATGGTCAGCGCGCTGAACGCAGCCGGTGGCAAGCACAGCCTCGCAGATTTCGCGACCACCGCCTGCACCGACACGACCCCAATCAGCAGCACATACAAAGGTATCGAGCTGTTCGAGCATCCGCCGAACGGCCACGGCGCGACGGCCAACCTGATCCTGAATATGTTCAAGCACTTTGACGTGGCCAACATGGACCCCTTCGGCACTGAACGGACCCATATCGAGGCAGAAGTGACCAAACTGGCCTATGACACGCGCAACCGGTTGATTGGCGATGCGGATTACACCACGCGTCTGGATCACATGCTGGCACCTGAAACAGCCGCCGCACTGGCCGCGCTTGTTAATCCAAACCGCGCCATGGACGACCCCACTGCCTTGTCCGAACAGGTTCACAAAGACACGATCTATATCACCGTTGTGGACCGCGACGGCATGGCCGTGTCGCTGATCTATTCGATCTTTCACGGGTTCGGGTCGGGCATTGCCACCGACAAATACGGAATCCTGCTGCACAACCGCGGCGCAGGCTTCACTGTGGAAGAAGGCCACCCCAACGAACTGAAGGGCGGCAAGCGACCCATGCATACGATCATTCCGGGCATGTTGGCCAAAGACGGCAAACCCTTCATGCCTTTTGGCGTCATGGGCGGCGCCTATCAGGCGACGGGCCATTCCCGGTTCGTGACCAACATCGTTGATTTCGGCATGGACGCGCAGACGTCAATCGATGCGCCACGTGCCTTCAGCGACAATGGCGATATGAAACTCGAACGTGGTTATTCCGATACGGTCCGCGCCGAACTGGCCGATATGGGACACAAGGTGGTTGTTCCAGACACGCCAATTGGCGGGGCGCAGGCCATCGAAATTCACGACAGCGGCGTGCTGGAAGGCGCCAGCGATCCTCGCAAAGACGGGTGTGCATTGGGGTATTAAGTCAGGCGGACGGCACGTCCGCCCGGCATTAGTTCAGCTGAAAGTGCAGCGGGTAGGTCCCGTCTTGAAACGGGCCAAACAGATCAGGGATGTCCGGGTGATCTACCGGCTCGCCGGAATAATCCGCAACAAGGTTCTGCTCGGACACGTAGGCCACGTAGTAGCTTTGGTCATTTTCCGCCAGCAAGTGGTAAAACGGCTGCGCCTTTTTGGGGCGGCTGTCTTCGGGGATCGCCTCGTACCACTCGTCCGTATTGGAAAACTCAGGATCCACGTCAAACACCACGCCTCGGAAGGGGTGTTTTTTGTGGCGGACGACTTGGCCCAAGTGATATTTTGCGCGCGTTCTGAGCATAGCGTTGCGCCCCCTATCTTGCGTGATTACACGGTGCAAGGGACATTTGTCCAACAATTGAGCACATTATTGCTGGAAACAGTCTGTGAACCTGACAGTAACAGTCCTTCAGATCGTCGCCCCTGTATTTTTACTGGCCAGTATCGGCTTTGTCTGGGTCAAGATCGGGCTGGAGTACCGCATTCAGTTTGTAACGCAGTTGGCAATGACACTGTCTTTGCCCTGCCTGATCTTCGTTTCTCTGATGCAGACCCGAATCGCGCCCGAGGCGTTGACCGCCCTGTCGCTGGCTTCGGTCATGGCTTATGCCCTCATCTCTCTGGCGTTTTTGGCACTGGTCAACTTGCTGCGTCTTGAAGGGCGCACCTATACCGCACCCCTTATTTTCGGAAACACCGGCAATCTGGGCCTGCCGCTGGCGCTGTTTGCGTTTGGGGATGAGGGTCTGAGCTATGCCATCATCGTTTTCGCAATCATGGCGCTGTGGTCCTACACTTATGGTATATGGCTGGTTGCCGGTTCCGGTTCGCTGGGCCGGGTCCTGCGCGAACCTTTGGTCTGGGCCACTATACTGGGCGCTCTGCTCATGTGGCAGGGATGGGAAACGCCCGGCTTTGTGACCAATACGCTGGAACTGATCGGACAGATGGCAATCCCGATGATGCTGATCACGCTTGGCGTCGCGGTGGCCCGTTTGTCGGCAAAGGGTATGTTGCGTGCGATCGGCTTGTCCTTTGTCAAACTGTCGCTCTGTGTGGCCGTCGCATGGGGTGTTGGCTCAGTCTTCGAATTGGATCGGGTTGCATTCGGCGTGCTTGTTTTGCAGGTGGCCACACCTGTTGCGGTGACTTCATATTTAATTGCTGAAAAGTACGGAGCCGATGCGCCCTCTGTCGCGGGCCTTGTCGTGGCCTCGACCCTGATGTCGGTCGCCGCCCTGCCCTTGATCCTCGCCTTTGTGCTTTAGCGACGCCTGCTAACAATTCGTGATTTCCACGTCCGGTGTTTTTCGCTATACTGCCTGCAAAATAAAAAACAAAAGCGAGTGAGGCAGATGAGCAGACTCTTTCGCGCATTGGCATTGGTTCTTTTGGCTGCCAGCTGTGGTGGCGGGTCGGGCACGGCCCCCCGTCAGCTGGACAACGCCTGTTCGATCCTTGCCGAGCGTCCCGGATACCTGAAGGCGTTCCGCGCAACTGAGCGGAAATACGGCGTCCCTGTGCACGTGCAGATGGCGACGATCTATCAGGAAAGCAAATTCATTTCCGATGCGCGCACCCCGTATCGGTATGCGGCTGGTGTGATCCCACTTGGCCGTCAATCCAGCGCCTTTGGATACTCTCAGGCTCTGGATGGCACGTGGGAAGAATACCTTGATGAAACGGGGCACCGCGTCGCCCGTCGCGATCGCATTCGCGATGCCACCGATTTCATGGGATGGTATATGCAGGAAACCCAAGAGCGCCTTGGCGTTCCCGTTTCGGACGCGCGCAACCAGTATCTGGCCTATCACGAAGGCCGCAGTGGTTACCGCCGTGGTAGCTACAATTCCAAACCATGGCTGGTGCGCGTGGCCGGAGAAGTCGACAAGCGTGCGGACATGTATGCCCTGCAGTTGCAGTCCTGTTAAGAGCAGTGAGCCTAGTTCCGATCGGGGCGCGGCTCACTGAAAAGGCGGTTTGACAGGGACCCACCGGTCTTCAGTTCGCCCAGTACAACGGTGGTTTTGCCACCACCGTTGTCGTTGACCACCCATTGCCGCAGTTGCACAGGGTTGCCTGTGAACTTCATCTGGATGCTGCCATATTCAGGATTTTTAGGATCTTGCGCCGTCACAACCGTCGCTGTGCCGTCAAAGTTGTGACCCACAACCATGTTTGCAGCACTCAGGTTCACATTGCGGGCAAGGATCAGCGACAAGGGCGTGCGCCGCAAGGGGTAGGTTTCGGGTGGCTGGTTGGATTTCGAGTCCACGATATAAACTGCGTTTGCAGAGGCAACGACCAATGCCGTATCGGGTGCGTTGTATTCAAACCGCATTCTGCCTGGCCGTTTGATGTAGAGTTTGCCGGTACTGATCGACCCATCGTCGTTGATCTGTGTGAACGACCCTTCGGCGGTTTTCAGGTCATTGAGATAGGCTGAAAGTGCATTCAGCGATAGCTTGTCGGCCAAGGCCGCTTGTCCTGCCAACAGGGCCAGTACGATTGCGGCGATACGTGTTATCCGGATCATAGGGTGTCTGCGTCCTTGGGGTCATGTGTCTTGAGTCTGATATAGAGCGCACCACCTTGATATGCGATAGCGCGGCCCAAAAGCTGGCAAATCACTGCCCACAGGGGCCGCACATCTGCGGCACTCATTTCCAAGCTCTGAAATAGCCAGACCTAATCAGGCGATGCACAAACTGTGCTCGGCCGGTACATCGCAAGGTGCAAATCACCCGTGCTCAGGCACCAGAATCTCGCGTTTTCCGACGTGGTTGGCACTGCTTACCACACCCTCGTCTTCCATCTGCTCAACCAGCCTTGCCGCCTTGTTGTAGCCGATGGCCAACTTGCGTTGGATGTACGAGGTCGAACACTTGCGGTCCTTGATCACGATGGCGACAGCAGTGTCATAAAGAGCGTCTTCACCGTCCGTATTGCCGCCAAGGCCCAGCACCTGATCGATGCTGCTTTCCTTGTCTTCGTCCGGCCCATCAAGCACGCCGCTGACATAGTCAGGTACACCAAATGCCTTAAGGTGGGTCACGACTTCTTCGACCTCTTCATCCGACACAAACGGGCCGTGGCAACGGGTGATCTTCGCCCCGCCCGCCATATAAAGCATGTCGCCCATGCCCAGCAGTTGTTCGGCGCCCATTTCACCAAGGATCGTCCGGCTGTCGATTTTCGACGTCACCTGAAACGAGATCCGCGTGGGGAAGTTGGCCTTGATCGTACCGGTAATAACGTCAACCGACGGGCGCTGTGTCGCCATGATCAGGTGGATACCCGACGCCCGGGCCATCTGAGCCAGCCGCTGAATGCAAGCCTCGATCTCTTTGCCGGCAACCATCATCAGGTCGGCCATCTCGTCGACGATCACAACGATATAAGGCAGGGCCTCGGGCGCGAACTCTTCCGTCTCAAAGATGGGCTCGCCGGTATCGTCATCAAATCCGGTCTGAACTGTGCGGCTGAACATCTCGTTCTTGGCCAGCGCTTCGCGCACCCGGCCATTGTATCCTTCGATGTTGCGCACGCCCATCTTGGACATCTTGCGATAACGTTCTTCCATCTCGCCCACGGTCCATTTCAGGGCCACGACCGCCTTTTTCGGATCTGTCACAACGGGGGACAGAAGGTGCGGAATGCCATCATAGACAGACAGTTCCAGCATTTTGGGGTCAATCATGATCAACCGGCATTCTTCAGGCGTAAGCTTGTAGAGCAGGCTGAGGATCATAGTGTTGATCGCCACCGATTTACCCGAACCCGTTGTCCCCGCGATCAGCAGGTGAGGCATCTTGGCAAGGTTGGCGACCATTGAATCGCCACCAATGTCTTTGCCCAGTGCCAGCGGCAAACGCATGTTGCTGTCGCCAAAGTCGCGCGACGACAAAATTTCGCGTAAGACCACCTTTTCGCGGTTTTCGTTGGGCAGTTCGATACCGATGACAGAGCGTCCGGGCACTGTGCTGACCCGCGCAGACAGTGCCGCCATGGAACGGGCAATGTCATCTGCCAGCCCGATCACGCGCGAGGCTTTGAGGCCCGGCGCAGGTTCAAGTTCGTACATCGTCACCACAGGGCCGGGGCGCACGCTGACGATCTCGCCCTTAACGCCATAGTCGTCCAGCACGTTTTCCAGCATCCGCGCATTTTCTTCCAAAGCCTCGTCGCTCAGGTGGTGGCGCTGCACATCTGTCGGGGTTTCCAACAGGTTGAGCGGGGGCAACTCAAAGCCGGGATGGGTGTCTTCGAATGCAAGCTTCGGCTGCGCCTCTGCTTGGGCGCGCGCACTGGGTTGCACAGGCTTGCGGGCGGGTTGCTGCACCACTTTACGCGGCTCGGCCACCGGGATTGCAGGCGCGGCAACAGGCTCGGGCGCAGCCGGTTCAATCAGGTCATCCTCAAATTCCTGCGCGCTCAGCGGTGGTTCGGCCCGGCGTGCCACAAGATCGGCAGTGAGGGGCGGTTCAGGTGGTAGAGGTGCGTGTGGAGCGCCATGAACCAGCAGTGGATCGGGGCCACGTCCACGACCTTTCGTCAGAGGCGCAGTTGGGTGTGCCTGCCCGGCCGGAGCAGCGCGCACCCGTGACTTGATCACATCTGCAATTTTACTTCTAACCCGCGCATCTACAGGGCTATCGTCCACTTCGACATCAGAATAGGTGTCGACCAATTCCATTTCCGGCAGCGTCTGCGGCTCTGGATCGGCGCGTTTGATCAGGGCGGGCATGCGGGCCAGCAGCCCCGGTTTGGGCGGTTCCATCTCAAGGCTTTCGTCATATGCTGGCTCGGGCACCGGGGCGATCGGCACCGCATAGGCTTCAGCCTCTTGCGCTGCGATCTCACGTTGAGTGCGCCGGTCTGCGGACCGCTCCTGCATCGTGCGCGCAGCCTGCACGGCCCCACTTGCGCCACGACCCAACACAGTCATCAGCGCCGCATAGACCATCACCAAACCGACCAGCAGGAATCGCGCAATGCGCGACAATTCTGCCCGTGTGAACCCAAGAACAAAGGCCCCGAACACCACAATTCCAACACCCATGGCAAAGGACATCAGCTTGACCGTAAAGGTGGACCCGATGGGCAAAGCCGTCAGCAAAAACGCCATAACCGTATCGCCAAACAGCCCACCAAGGCCAAAGCCATGCGTCGCGCTCCACTCCGAACCCGGCTGCAATGTGGCGGCATAAATCGACCCGAAGGCGATGGCTATGGGGGCAAAGATCAACCGCCCCAAGGCGCGTTCACGGCCCAAGTGCAGCGCAAACCGCACGCCCCAGACCATCAGCACAATGGCAATCCCAAAGATGCCCCAACCTGCGATCATCACCATGGGTGCTGCCAGCGAAGCGCCCGTGCGCCCCATCCAGTTCTGCACAGGCGCGTCCGTCGATGCCATCCAGTTCGGATCATGCGGCGTGTAACTCAGCATCATGGCTGCGACCATTGCACCGGCGATCACCAAAGCGATGCCGATCAGCTCGCGACTGCGTTTTTCAATCGCTGCCTGCACATCTTGATCAAAAAGTGGGTCACGCCGTGTTTGGTATGCCATGCCTTGTCCTTCGTTAATTCAATCGGCGTAGAGCGTGTCGCGGATGGCCATCAGCCCCCGCTCCGTCTCTGCCTTTGGGGCGACCAGAGCCACCCGAATGTATCCATGCCCGGGGTTCACCCCGTCTATTTCGCGCGCAAGGTAGGCGCCGGGCAGCACCCGCACACCAGTCGCCAGCCATAAGTTCAGTGCAGCGGCCTCTCCATCCCGAACCGGCAGCCACAGGAAAAATCCAGCCTCTGGGGCGGCGTAACCCGGCACATTGCCAAGAATGCGGTCGGCCAGATCGTATTTCTCATGATACTGCGCACGGTTGTCGATCACATGTTCCTCATCCGCCCAGACCGCGGCTGCCGCGTGCTGCAACGGGGTTGGCAGCGGTGTGCCCGCATAGGTACGCAACTGGCGCACTTCGCGCATTGTGTCAGGTCCGCCAACGATGAACCCTGACCGCAGCCCCGGCAGGTTCGAACGTTTTGACAGCGAATGAAACGCCACAACCCGCTCTGGGTTCGCATCACCAATGCATTCCAAAACGCCAACGGGCGGAACGTCACGATAGATCTCCGAATAACACTCGTCCGCAAAGACCTGGAAATCATATTGTTCGGCCAAGGCGATCAGATCACGCCAATACCCAGCATCCGCAACCGCCCCTTGGGGGTTTGCAGGTGAACACATATAGCACGCGACCGCACGGTTCAGTATGGCCGGGTCAACACTGGCAAAGTCAGGCAAATGATCGGTTTCAGCCGTCGCAGGCACCAATACCGGATCAGCACCGGCAGAAATCGCCGCCAGCATATAGACCTGATAAAACGGGTTGGGCATCAAAACGACGGGGCGCTGCCCCTTCTTCTGCTCCGGGCACAGTGCCATCGCAGCATTATAAAGCCCCTCGCGCGTCCCATTAAGCGGCATCACGTGCACATCCGGGTCTTTTTCGACCCCATAACGACGCCCAAGCCAATCACAAAAGGCACGACGCAACTCGGGAATGCCTTCATTGGGGGGATAGTTGTTAAACCCGGCGGCATGCGCCGCAATGACATCCGTAATCCACGCAGGAAAGGCATGCTTGGGCTCGCCGATGGTCATATGCACCACTTCGCCGCCCGCTGGATGGATGTCCAACAGGGCGCGCAAACGCGGAAATGCATAGGCCGGAAGGTTCGAAAACCGCTCGGGAAACTTCATCAAACTGCCTCAGGTTCGGGATCGTTATCGCCCCGTTTCTCCCAAGATAGCCCAAGCAAGACTCCCACGTCCAGAAAAACCGAGCCAAAACGTAAGCGGCGTGGCAATTCCGCCAACCAACGGCTTCTTTTGACAAAAAATACCATGGGGGAGTCCGAAGGACGGGGGTGAAACCCCCTAAAACATGGCGTCGCGCAAAGCGCGCTCGTCAGATCAACGCCGCTTCTGCTGCCATACCCATCCGCAACAAGGCCGTATCGCGATCACGCGCACCAAAAATCATGAGGCCGCAACTGGGCACACCCGTGGGCAACGTCAGCGCACAAATCCCAAGCAGGTTGCCAATGCGGGTGTTGCGCAGCGCCAGCAGGTTCTCTGTCTTGTAATACACTCCATCCGCATTCAAACGCTTGAGATTGGGTGGCAGGATCGGGGCGGTCGGCGCAAGCACACCATCATAGGCAACCGTGGCAGCATCCCAAGCAGCGCGCGCTGCGTCCAGTTGCGCCCAGGCTGCACTGTAATCCGGTGCGCTGAACTCCTTGCCAAGGCGGAACCGCTCAAGGATTTCCGCATACATCGCCTCTGGCTGTGCCTCGATCACGTCGCGCCAAAGGCCATAAACCTCGCCCGGCAACAAAGGCCCCGCAAGGGCCAGCGCGTCCGCAACTGCGGGCACCTCCAGCGGCTCGACAATGGCGCCTGCTGCTTCCAGCCTTGCAATCGCGGTTTCATAGGCCGCCAATGGGGCATCGCGGGTGTCTTCCAGCACAGATGTTTGCAAAGCCGCAAAGCGGCGACCCTTCAGCGACGCACCCCGTAAATCAGGCACGGGCACCCCTTGCATCAAAGCGATCAGAACAGCCGCATCTTCGACTGTCCGGGTCAGCGGACCCACTGTATCGAACTTGAGGCTGAGCGGCACACAGCCTTCCAGTGACAACTGTCCATGTGTGGTCTTCATCCCCACCAGATCGTTCCACGCCGCCGGAATCCGCACTGATCCGCCGGTGTCAGACCCAATGGCTGCGGGCGCGAGGCCAAAGGCCACCGACGCCGCCGCCCCCGATGACGAGCCCCCTGACACAGCCGACGCGTCATTCACGCAGGGCGGTGTTTGCGTGGACGGGTTGTAGCCAAGGCCAGAAAAAGCCAGCTCGCTCATATGGGTCTTGCCCAAACAGACCAACCCAGCAGACGTCGTATTTTGCAGCACTACGGCGTCCGCCTCCGGCACCCGACCCGCCAGCAGTTTTGATCCGGCTTCCGTCCCGTCTCCGGCAGTGTCGAACAGGTCTTTCCAACTGATCGGGACGCCATCAAGCACAGACAGCCGCTGCCCTGATTTTGCGCGCTGCGATGCGGCCCGTGCTTCGGCCATCGCGCGATCCTTGGTCAGACGGGCATAGATTTTGTCTTTGAGATCGTGACCCTCGATACGGTCAAAGAATGCGTGAGCCAGATTGACAGGATCAACGTCACCCGCGCCGATCGCGCGCCCCAGATCGCATGCACTTTTGCTCAACCAGTCCTGCATATGTCTTCTCCGCTGCTCTTTGCGGTGACGGTAGCGACGTCGGGGCGCATGGACAATCCCACCCTCACGGCCATATTGCGAGGCATGAGCACTGACATCCTCATCGTTGGCGGCGGCCTGTCGGGTCCGATCCTTGCCCTAGCGCTGGCACAGACGGGTCAACGGGTAACCGTGATCGACGCCTTGGAAAAAGAAACCCGCACCGCGGCCGACTTTGACGGGCGCAGCTATGCGGTGGCTCTCACCTCACAACGGCTGCTGGATGGCATCGGCATTTGGGACACGATTGCGGATCATAGCCAGCCCATCCTCGAGATCAAAGTTTCGGATGGCCGCGCGGGCGAAGGGCCCTCACCCTTTTTCATGCACTTTGATCATGCCGAGATTGAAGAAGGTCCAATGGGCCATATGGTGCAGGACCGCCACCTGCGCCGCGCGCTGATCGAAGCCATGGAAAAGACTGAAGGTATCACGCATCTGGCAGGTGAGACGGTGACCGATCAAGCGGTGACACCGGGAGGCGTTACGCTGACCCTGTCTTCTGGCAAAACCCTGACCGGGTCGCTTGTGGTTGGTGCCGACGGGCGCAGCAGCGGCACGGCGGTGCGCTCTGGGATCAAGCGGACAGGCTGGGAATATGGGCAGACCGCCCTCGTTTGCGCCATTGCCCATGAAAAACCGCACCATGGCATTGCGCACCAATTCTTTATGCCCGCCGGCCCACTGGCGATCCTGCCCCTGCCCGGCAATGTCAGTTCCATCGTATGGAGCGAGCGGGCCGAGACGGCGGCCGCCTTCAATGCCATGCCTGACGCGGAATACCTCACCATGCTTCGCCCCCGCTTTGGCGACTTTCTGGGCGAGATCAGTTTGACAGGTAAACGCTTCACCTACCCTCTGTCCCTGTCGCTGGCGTCGCGATTGGTGGCACCGCGCACTGCATTGGTCGGGGATGCGGCCCACGGCGTGCACCCGATTGCGGGTCAGGGATTGAACGCAGGTATGCGAGATATCGCCGCTTTGGCAGAAGTGATCACGGATGCCATACGGCGCGGCGAAGATGCTGGCAGCGAAGCGGTGCTGGCCCGCTACGAGGAATGGCGCCGCTTTGACAACACGGCGTTGGCACTGGCCACGGACAGCTTCAACCGATTGTTTTCGAACGATAATGCCTTGCTACGCGGCCTGCGCGATCTGGGCATGGGTGTCGTGAACAAGATGCCGGGCCTAAGACGCGGCTTTATCCGCGAAGCCGCCGGGCTGACGGGCAACTTGCCACGGCTGATGCGCGGCGCTCCGCTCTGAGGGCGGCCTCAGTCGATCTTGCGCGCCTCATCCACCAGCATAACCGGGATCCCGTTTCGGATCGGATAGGCAAGGCCCGCGTTGTCCGACACCAGTTCCTGCGCCTCCGCGTCATAGCGCAACGTGGCGTGGGTCTGTGGGCAAATGAGCGCCTCAAGCATCTTGCGATCTGCATCCGTGCTCATTGCAACATATCTCCTTCGCCGCCACGCAAATCAAACTCGATCAGTGTCACCAACGTCTCGCGCCGCGTGCTCAACGATGGCGCCTCAAGCAGCGCCTGTTTATCCTCGGGATCGAGATCCAGCATCATCGACAGAGAGTTGATCAGCAACTCATCATCCGCGTCCTTCAGCGTTTCCCAATCTGCCGAGAGCGAGCGCGCCTCAAAATACCGGCCCAACAGGTCAAGGAACCCATCCCGATCAAAAACGGCGTCTTCTTCGGTCTTGCCCTGATCGCGTTCAAACCCGTCCCAGATCACGTCACAACGCCGATATGGGGTGAACCCATCAACTTCCTTCATCACGCGAAAGCGTGAAATACCGCTGAGCGTAATCAGATAGCGGTTGTCTTCGGTTTCTGAAAACTGGGTGATCCGGCCCGCACAACCAATTGTGTGAAGCCCCGTGCCCCCGCGTCCGGCGACCTCGTTTGGTTGCACCATCCCGACCAGACGGCCTTCTGTTTTGAGCACATCATCGAGCATCTGCAGATAACGCGGTTCAAAAATATGGAGCGGCAACCGGGATCGCGGCAACAGCAACGCCCCCGGCAATGGAAATACCGGAATCGTATCGGGGAGGTCAGTCACTTTTATCATGTTCTGCCAGCTAGCCCGACAACGCCGTCAGGCAAATATCATTGAGCTAAGTTTACGACGGCCATTGAGCACAATCGGGTCATTGGCCTTGAGCGCGTCGAAAATGGTGAACAGCTGGGCCTTAGCCGCGCCATCGTTCCACTCTCTGTCACGACGGAACAGATCAAGCAGTTGGTCAACCGCCGCCTCGGTCTCGCCATTGGCATGAAGCGCCTTGGCCAGTTCCAGCCGCGCCTCGTGATCGTCCGGGTCAGCCTCGACCACAGCCCGCAAGTCAGCGACGGGGCCCGCATCGGCTGCCTGCTTGGCAAGTTGCAGTTGGGCATGGGCCGCATCAAGTTCGGGCGTGTCCGAGATTTCGGCAGGCGCGCCGTTCAGGATCGCTTCGGCCTGGTCCAGATCTTCGAGGGCGATGTGGGCGCGCACAAGGCCGCTATAGGCCACGGCATGAGCCGGTTCTTCGCCCAAAATTGCGGCAAAGGTTTGGGCGGCATCCACCGCAGCACCCTCGTTCAGCATCTCTTCGGCGGCGGCAACGGCCTCGTTCAGGCCATCTTCGGGGGAAGCGCCACCAGAGGCTTTGATCACCCGGTCAACAAAGGCCGTGATTTCGGAGTTGGGCTGCGCGCCCTGAAACCCATCCACGGGTTGTCCCTGCCAGAACGCATAGACGGTAGGGATCGACTGGATCTGCAACTGACCCGCGATCATCTGCGCCTCGTCAACGTTGATCTTAACCATCTTGACCGCGCCCTTGGCGGCTTTCACAGCCTCTTCGAGCATCGGCCCGAGAGTCTTGCAGGGGCCGCACCATGGGGCCCAGAAATCAACGATCACCGGCGTGGTCTGGCTGGCTTCGACCACGTCAGCCATGAAGGTCGCCTCAGTGCTGTCCTTGATCAGGTCAGCGTCGGCAGGGGCAGCAGACAATCCCAAATCCATGAATTTGATCCTTCTATCAAAACTTGGGGCTTATATGGATTGGAATGGGCAAACTTCCAAGGGGTGTTGGGGTGCCCGAGGCCAAGACAGGGTAAGGCAGACATGGACACATCGGGCGACGACGGCGGGTAGGACAGAGCGCCAAGGCGACCGGCATAGGACCGTGCAAAGGGCTTGATGTGTCCGTTTGTGCGCCGACCTGGTGCATTGTCCTGCCGTCTTTTTGTTTGGCGAACGGTGGGTTTGAAAGCACGTTAAACTGATAAAAACAAAGAGCATGGCCGCTCCTGATCCACCCCCGCAATCAGACATCGAACGCTATTGAACGACAGCCGGCATACGGGCGCGACCGCTATCGGGTGGCCACAGGCTTTATCTTGTGTTTTTAACTAAATGACGCGACGTTGGCTGGGAAACATCCGGACAACGCAAACAGAACTCTACGGTGGGGCAGGTACAGCATGACTTCGAGATTGTCGTTTTTTTTTCTGACGGTGGTGCTGAGCGTCACTTTTTTGAGCGCTCAGTTCTCAATGGCACAGGAACAAGCCGCCCCGGCGCCTAAGGTCGTCATATCCGCCGCGTACAGCAAAGAGCTCTTGAGTGAGACCACATTCGTTGGCCGCGGAGAAGCTGCGGCCGTAACAGACTTGGTCGCGCGCGTGACGGGGATCGTTACCGAGATTGTCGCCGAAGAAGGCTCCTTGGTCAAAACAGGCGATGTGATTTTTAAGATCGAGCCAGACACATATGCCGCGGAAGTGGCGGGGCAAAAGGCCGCTGTACAGCGTGCTGAGGCCAACGTAAAACTTGCAGAGATTGAACTGGTCCGAAAAACAGAGCTCTTCCGCCGCGACACCATTGCGGAGTCCGAGAAAGACATCGCAGAGGCCAATGCCTCGGTTGCAGAAGCCGATTTATCCTCTGCGCAAGCGTCTCTGAAGGAAGCTGAACTCAACCTTGAACGCACCACAATCACGGCCCCGTTCGACGGGCGGATTGGTCGATCAAATATCAGCCTTGGCGCTTTGGTCGGTCCTTCGACGGGTCCTTTGGCGACGGTGGTGCAAGAAACCCCAACATATGTGACCTTTTCGCTTTCGGAGTCTCAACTCTTGGGCGTTCTGGATCGTCTCGACAAAGGTGTGGATGATTTGGTGAACGACGGCGAGTCACCCAATGTGTTTGTTAAGCTGCCCAATAGCACCCTCTTGGACGAGCCGGGCGAGATCGTATTCATCGACAACCAGATCGACCCATCAACCGGGACAATTTCACTGCGTGCTAAATTCCAAAATGACCGCCGGATGATCCTCGACGGCGGCTTTGTGTCTGTTGTGATCGAAGCTCTGGAACCAACGCTGAGCGTTCTCATCCCGCAAAATGCGGTTCAGCGCGACCAGCGCGGCGATTTTTTGCTGGTGGTGACCGACAAACAGCTGGTGGAACAACGCTATGTCGTGCTCGGCGCACAGCACGAAATTGACGTGGTCGTAACTGAAGGGTTGCGTGAAGGCGAAAGCGTCATCGTCGAAGGCTTGCAACGTGTTCGCCCCGGCGTCGAAGTGAATGCGGTTCTGGCTGGCACGGCCGAGGGGAACTGAATTCATGCTCTCCACGGTATTTATCAAACGGCCCAAGATGGCCATCGTCATTTCGACCGTCCTTACGATCATGGGGCTGATCGCCTATGCCGTGATCCCGGTCGAGCAATTCCCAAATATCACGCCCCCGGTCGTGAACGTTACAGCATCGTATACAGGCGCCAATGCCGAGACCGTGGAAGCAACGGTGGCTGCTCCAATCGAGGCTGAGGTGAACGGCGTAGAGGACATGATCTACATGTCTTCCGACAGCTCAGACACCGGATCGTATTCACTGTCGGTCACATTCGAAGTCGGCACCGATCCGACTATCGCGACTGTGAACGTGCAAAACCGCGTGGCACAGGCCACCAGCGGGCTACCCGTAGAAGTCACCTCAACTGGGGTCTCAACCGAAAAATCGTCCACCAGTATGCTGTTGGTTGCGACACTGTATTCGCCCGAAGGAACCTATGACGAGGTATTCCTGTCCAACTACGCCTCTATCAATCTCAAAGATGCGCTTGCACGCGTACCCGGCGTCGGCAAAGCCGAAGTCCTGACGGATTTCGCCTACGCTATGCGGATTTGGATGGACCCGGATCGCATGACAGGGCTCGGCGTCACGCCCGCCGATGTGATCGCGGCTATTCAGGAACAAAACATCATTGTCTCCGCAGGCCAGATTGGGGCGCCACCTGCCCCTGATGGCCAACAGTTTCAATACTCTGTCACAGCGCAAGGCCGCTTGTCCCAAGCGTCCGAGTTTGAAAACATCATCGTGCGTACCGGAGATTCAGGCAGCGTTTTGCGCCTCGGAGACATTGCCCGCATTGAGTTGGGTGCCAGCTCTTACGGAGTGTCCGGGCGCTATCAAGGCCAGCCCGCAACAGTGCTGGCTGTCTACCAGGCACCCGGTGAAAACGCTTTGGGAGTCGCCCAAGGCGTCTATTCCGAACTGGAACGTTTGTCGGCCGCTTTCCCGCAGGACGTGGAATATGAAGTCCCGTTTGACAGCACTGATTTTGTCGAACAGTCGCTGAATGACGTGGTTTCCACGCTGATCCTGACCTTCGTTCTCGTGATGTCGGTCGTATTTATTTTCCTCGGCAGTGCGCGGGCGACCGTCATCCCCGCCGTGGCCATTCCAGTGTCTCTGATCGGGACCTTCGCCTTTTTGCTGCTGATGGGAATGACGCTGAATACAATCTCGTTGTTCGCTCTGGTTCTGGCCATCGGCATCGTTGTTGATGACGCGATTGTCGTTGTCGAAAATGTGGAACGGATCATTGCTGACGAGGGCCTCAGCCCGCCAGAAGCGACCGCCAAAGCCATGACGCAGATCACGACACCGGTGATCGCCACAACGCTCGTCTTGTTGGCCGTGTTCGTTCCCGTGACCTTCATGCCGGGCATTTCCGGTCAGCTGTTTTCACAGTTCGCCGTTACAATCTCTGTGGCTGTGGTGATCTCATCGATCAACGCGCTGACGCTGTCACCTGCGCTGTGCGCGATCGTTCTGAAAGCCCGGTCAGGTCCGCCCAAAGGTCTGTTGGCGGTGTTTGAACGCGTCATCGGAGGGCTGCGCGACGGCTATGCCGCGATTGTCGGGCGTTTGATCCGCATTCCCATCATAGGACTGGTTATCCTCATTGGCCTCGGCGCCGGTTCCGGAAGTTTGATGAACATGTTGCCCCAAGGGTTCCTGCCATTGGAAGACAACGGGTACGTTTTTGTTGATGTGCAATTGCCTGACGCGGCGACTGTCCAACGCACCGAAGTGGTGTCAGAGCGACTGAATGAACAAATTGCGAAAATACCCGGTGTGGCAAATACCGTTCAGGTCAACGGGTTCAGCCTGCTGAACGGGGCCGGCTCGAACGGGGCGATGATTATCGTCAACCTGAACAACTGGGAAGAACGTCCCGACGAAGAGCAAAGCGCCGACGGTATTCTTGCCCAGATTTTCGGTATCGCAGCACAAGAAGCGTCGGCCAAAGTCATCGCATTCAACCCACCCCCGATTTCCGGTCTGGGTGTGAGTGCGGGTGTTGAAATGAAAGTTCAGCAAACCGGAGGAGGCGAAGCCCGTGATCTTTCCGCCGCGATCAACTCACTTGTTTATGCGGTGAACCAGCGCCCTGAAATTGCGCAGGCTTACACCAGCTTCAGCGCGAATGTGCCCAAGCTGTTTGTTGATCTCGACCGAGAGAAAACGCGCACCCTTGGCATCCCTGTCAGCGATGTGTTCCAGACGTTGCAAGCGCATCTGGGGTCGATCTACGTCAATGACCTTAACCTTTTTGGCAAAGTGTATCGGGTGATGATTCAGGCCGACGCGGATTATCGCGATACGGTGGAAGACATCGGGCGTCTGCACGTGCGCACTGCAGACGGGCAAATGGCGCCGCTTGCGACACTCATGAATGTGGAAAAGGTGTTAGGCCCAGTTCTGTTGAACAGATACAACCTCTTCCGCGCGGCAACCGTGACAGCTGTTCCCGCCGCAGGCTTTTCGACCGGTGACGCCATTGCCATCATGCAAGAAGAATCCCTGACGGCCCTGCCGCCCGGCTACAGCTACGAATGGACAGGCACGGCCCAACAGCAACAGGACGCGGGCGGAACAGTCGTGTTCGTCCTCATCGCTGCGATTGTGTTCGGATATCTTTTCCTCGTTGCCCAATACGAAAGTTGGACAATGCCCTTCGGAATTCTGCTTTCGGTGACAGTGGCGCTTTTTGGGGCTTTGGCGGCCGTGCTGGTCACCGGGGGTGATGTGAATCTCTACACCCAGATCGGCATGATCATGTTGATTGGTTTGGCGTCGAAAAACGCGATTCTGATTGTTGAATTCGCAATGGACCAGCGGTCAAATGGGGCCAGCATCCGAGAAGCGGCGTTAGAAGCGGCGCGCCAGCGTTTCCGCGCTGTGATGATGACGGCACTTTCTTTCTTGTTGGGCGTTGTGCCTTTGCTGGTTGCATCGGGGGCTGGCGCTGCCAGCCAGAAGGCAATCGGGATCGCAGTATTTGGCGGCATGCTCGCCGCGACAGTCATAGGCGTTGTGATTATTCCAATCCTATACGTGTTGCTGCAATCCCTTCGAGAGCGCTTGAAGGGTGGAGCGCCTGTATCGAACCAACCCGCCGAGTGATCCTGTTGTCTGCTTGAACACGCGATCAACACGGCGTGCGGAAATTGCACAGCGAGGCATCTGCGATTGGTGCTCGCTGTGCCAATACGCGTTCTGTGCGAAACCGAAGTACCTGAACATCGAACGGCGCATCAACGCTTGGTCAGTTTCGCCTGATGTCCGCTGTGACAAGGCCTGGTGGAACTGGCCTCGCTGACGGTCAATCAGACGGCCACAACCTCAAACTGTCAAATGGCGTGCGCGGGCACCACGTTCGATCGCCGCCGCATGCAACCGGTCAATCTCCAGCTCATACCGCATCTCTTCCAGCAGACGCAGTTCGGTTTCTTCAAGCGTTCCGTCTGCCGCGGCCACATCGCAGGCCAACGCATAGGCTGTCTCGTAGAGCGGTTCAGGCAACGCTTCACGCACCAACCCAAACAGCGCATCCAGCCCGTCTTCCTGTTCGAACAGGTCAAACACGGTTTGCGCCACGCCATTCATGCGGTCCAGATCGTAGGACGCAAAGATCGGCAGGTGGTTTACCGCCGCATTGATCTTGACCAATTCAGCGGTGCGGATGTCCTCATCCGAGGCCGAAATTGCGATCATCATCGCCACAAGAGCATCCTGCGGCGTCAGGCTCAGCTGTTCGGTCTCAGACATGGGTATTCCTTTCCACTCACACTCCCCCTCAATATTGACGGCTGCCCCCCCTCGCAATAGGTAGCGGCGGAATGATGCTGTCCGTGGGGCGCGTCACATTGGCCCCCGCATCGGGCGGGTGGGCATAAATTAGGACAGTATCTTATGTCGAGTACGCGTGACAGTGCGATGACGAGCAAAGCATGGCCGTTTGAAGAAGCGCGCAAAGTGCTCAAACGCTATCAGAAAGCACCTCCTGAAAAGGGCTATGTGCTGTTCGAAACCGGCTATGGCCCGTCCGGTCTGCCGCACATCGGCACCTTCGGCGAAGTGCTACGTACAACCATGGTGCGTCGCGCGTTTGAGATGATCTCGGACATCCCGACCAAGCTGATCTGTTTTTCAGACGATCTGGATGGACTACGCAAAGTGCCCGGCAACGTGCCAAATCCAGAGCGCCTTGAGCAGCATTTGCAGCGCCCGCTGACGGACGTGCCAGACCCATTCGGCACGCATGAAAGCTTTGGCCACCATAACAACGCCATGCTGCGGCGGTTTCTTGATACCTTCGGATTTGATTACGAGTTTGTCTCGGCCCGCGAATTTTATGCGTCGGGACAGTTCGATGAAATTCTGCTGCGCTGCGCCGAAAAATACGATGACCTGATGAAAATCATGCTGAAGTCCCTGCGAGAGGAACGCCAGCAAACCTATTCGATCTTCCTGCCCCTGCATCCCGAAAGCCGCCGGGTGATGTATGTCCCGATGAAACATGTGGATGCAGTGAATGGCACCGTGACGTTCGACGATGAGACGGGCAAGGAATGGACGCTGCCTGTGACTGGCGGCAACGTGAAACTCCAATGGAAGCCAGACTTTGGCGCCCGCTGGGCTGCCCTTGGTGTCGACTTTGAGATGTATGGCAAAGAACACGCCACCAACGAAAAGATCTATGACGCGATCTGCCGAACACTCGGCGCACGCCCGCCCGAGCATTACAGCTACGAACTTTTCCTCGACGACAAAGGGCAAAAGATTTCGAAGTCGTCCGGCAATGGGATCAGCATTGACGAATGGCTAACCTATGCCAGCACCGAAAGCCTGTCCTACTTCATGTATCAAAAGCCGAAGACGGCCAAGCGCATGTATTTCGACGTGATCCCAAAGGCCGTAGACGAATATCACCAGCAACTGCGCGCCTATGTGGGGCAGGACGAAACACAGCGACTTAATAACCCGGTCTGGCACATTCATGGGGGCGACGTGCCCGCCAGTGACATGGTGGTGCCGTTCTCGATGCTGCTCAACCTCGCCTCTGTCAGCAGTGCGGAAACCAAGGACACGCTTTGGGGCTTTATCCAGCGCTATGCGCCCAACACTGGCCCGGAAACAAATCCCAGTATGGATCAGGCCGTCGGCTTTGCGGTGCGCTATTACAACGACTTTGTGAAGCCCACCAAAACCTATCGCCTGCCCACAGACCCCGAACGCGAAGCGCTTGAGGCACTGCGCGCTGAATTGGCCGCCTATGACGGCGCTATGGACGACGAGGCGCTGCAATCCGTTGTCTACGCAGTGGGACGCGACCGGTTCGACCCGCTGCGCGGATGGTTCACGGCCCTCTACGAAGTCCTGCTTGGCGCGAGCCAGGGACCGCGTTTTGGCGGATTCATCGCGCTTTATGGATTGGACGAAACCATCGCATTGATCGATCAGGCACTGGCCGGAGAACTCGTCGCTTAAACCCCAAGCCCTTGGCCGTTTCGAATCCCGCACTATCATCCTTGCATCAGCAAGGAGACCAGCAATGCACAATTGGATAATCGGGGCGGCCCTGGCCATCAGCATGACTGGCGCCGCTTGGGCCCAAGGCACAGAGATCGAAGGCGTAATCAGCGACCAACTTGACGCGTTCAAGGCGGACAATTTCGCCGAAGCATTCGAATTCGCGTCGCCCAACATCCGCGGTATCTTCGGCACGCCCGAGAATTTCGGTCGCATGGTGACCCAAGGCTATCCGATGGTCTGGCGCCCCACCGAAGTGACCTATCTGGAGCTGCGCCAAGAAAACGGCAGCTATTGGCAAAAGGTGCAAATCGTGGACGCCAAAGGGCAAGTGCACGTGCTGGACTACCGGATGCTCGAAACCGAGAACGGTTGGAAAATCAACGGCGTGCAGCTGCTTGAAAGCGCGGGCGTCAGCGCCTGACGCTTAGAACCGGGGCGCTCCATAAGACGCGATTGAACGAATACTCCACTCCACGGCATCCCGAAGCGTATCGCCCAGCGCTTCGTCAAAGGCGATGGCGACATCGCTGGCGTCGTCAGAGTCGGCCAGTGAAACTTCCTGGAACGACCGTGACGCGATGATGCGGTCGGAAAACGCATCGATGACCTTTATGTTCAGGCGGACATGAATGTTCAGAGGCGCGTCCGCGTCGACGGCCGGCACAAAGGCTTGAAATTCACGGATGTCCGTCACGATCAAAAAATCAGCGCGCAAACCGATGGCCGAACTGCCAACCGCAGGCACTTTGCCCGAATTCTCAAAACTTTCGATCATCAGTGACTGCACGATCAACGGGGCACGGTCCACCCAACGCGCCTCAGGCAGGTACTGCACCCGTAGCGGCGTGGGCTGCACGGCGATCTGGTCGGTATTGACTGACGCCGTCGCCGTCGGCTCCTCAACGGCGATCTGATAGCGCAGCCTTGGCAGGTTCGCATCAAACGTGCTCTTCGGGGTCAGCACATAAAGCTCACTGGGAACACTTGCTGCGGACAACCCCGAAAGGGCGGCACAGCCGGACAGCGCCATCATAAGCACCAAGGCCAATGGCCATGATCTGGAAAACGTCTTCATCGGCTGAACCTTGAATTCTGAGTACCTAACAAAAAGCGGGCCGGATCGCGTTCGATCTTGTTGACCAGACGATCAATATTGCTCACCAGACTGCGCGCGTCATCCGTAAACAATAGCAAGGAAGGCAGACCCAGCCGCACAAAGTCGGAGAGTTGGCGCTGGTTGCTACTGATCACCTCTTCCAGTGATGCGGTCAGGTTTGCAGCGGATGTGGACGCCGCAAGAACCTGCTCAGTGACTGTGTCGAGGCTTGCGGACGTTTTGTTGATCGTAGTGGTAAACGCCGTGGTTGCGCCACGTACATCAGCAACGATCCCATCAATATCCGTATCGAGAATGCGATTGGCCACCTCGAAGGTGGAATTGGCAGTCGCCAATGTGGCAGACGCATCCTCCATCGCCGTATAGATCGCGGCCAGAGTGATATCGGCATTGGCAAAGGTTTTGTCCGCCGTCGCGATCAGTTCAGTGCCATCATCGGCAAAGGTGATGAACCGGTCCGCAACCACCGACGCCTGACTGCCCACCTCGTCAATCACGCGGTTGGCGGTCTGTGTGGTTGTGCGCAAATCGCTGGTGAGGGGGGTCAGTTGTTCGTCAATATAGGTGTTCGCCCGCGCCACAGTGGTGCGTGCGTCCCGAATGGTGTTCTGAGCATCGTCCAAAGCAACAACGGTACTGTCCAGCACCACCGTTCCACGATCTGCAAGGTCGTCTATCCGCCCTGCGACCCGCTGAACCTCGGTCCCCGTTTCCGAAATGACCCGGTTGGCCGTCTGTGTCGTTGTGCGCAAATCGTCTGACAAGGGCACAAGGTTCGTGTTCGTGAACTCTGTGATCCCCTCAATCGCCGTATTGGCGGATGCAAAGGTCTGATTGGCCGTGGCCAGTGCTTGGCTCGCATCATCCAGAACGACACCACCACGCACCGCCAATTCATCAATCCGTCCCGCAATCACGCTCGCTTGCCCGCCAACATCGTCGATCACACGATTGGCGGTCTGGCTGGCAGTGCGCAAATCTTCGGCCAGAGGCACCAGTTGATCCGTTGTCAGATCACCCACGCGGGTCACCGTTTCGTTGGCAATTTCCAAGGTGCCAGTTGCAGTCGTCAGCGTCACGTCCGCCGTATCTGCCAGTGTATCCAAACGGTCCGTGAACGACGCAATCTCGCGCGCGGCAGACCCCAAATCACCCGACAAGGACTCGAAATCTTCCAGCACCGTATCAATCCGCGCCGAAGCCGACGACAGATTTGCGAGCAGGGTCGAAACGGCATCCTTGTTTTCGGTGTCAAACACGTCGTTGACGTTTTCCAGCAATTCAATCGCCCGCTCCAGCACCTCCGGCGCGCCCTCAAAAACGGTTTGCAGGGCGGTGCGCTCTGACGGGATTTCGCTGTTGTTAGGCAATGGCGTTGAGGTCTCAGAGCCACCCGACAAGCCAACAAAGCTGACGCCTGTCACCCCTTGGGATTGCAACTTTGCGACGGTTTCAGTGTTCACCGGTGTGTCTGCCGAAATCTCAATTTTCACACGGACCTGCGAGGAATCGCCGTCGTCCAACGCAAGATCAACCACCTGCCCCACCGGCAGACCGTTATAGCGCACGTCACTGGCCGCGCCCAACCCAGACACATCCTCAAACAGAATGTCGTAATAGGAATACTGGCGATCCACCTGAACTTTGGCCAGCCACAACAAAAGACCCAGCGCCCCCACGATACCGGCAAGGGTGAACAGCCCGATCAGAACATAGTTGGCTTTGGTTTCCATGGCCGCGGGCCGCTTCCTTCAGGTTTTCTTTGCTTGGGCCGCACGCGCGCGCGGACCGGTGAAATATTCTTGCACCCAAGGGTGGTCGATCTCTGTCATTCCCTCAATCGGCCCTTCAAACAACACGCGCTTTTCCGCCAGTACCGCAATTCTGTCGCAGATCGCATAAAGGGAGTCGAGATCATGGGTCACCATAAACACGGTCAGACCCAGCGATCGCTTAAGTTCGTTGATCAATTCGTCATATGCCGCCGCCCCGATGGGATCGAGGCCGGCGGTCGGTTCATCCAGAAACACGATTTGCGGGTCGAGCGCCAGTGCGCGCGCCAAAGCCGCACGTTTGCGCATACCCCCGGACAATTCCGAAGGCAGCTTGCCACAGGCCAAGGCGGGCAGACCTGCCATGCTGATCTTGAGTTGTCCGAGCTCTTTCATCAGCGCGGGGCTGAGGTTCAGGTGTTCCCTCATCGGGGCCATGACGTTTTGCAAAACCGTAAGCGATGAAAACAGCGCCCCATCCTGAAAGGCCACGCCCCAGCTTTGTTCGGTCTTCAGACGATCTTCGCGATTGCCATGCAGCACGTCTGTGCCCAGTACATTGATCGACCCGGCCGCAGGCGTGTTCAGCCCGACAATGGTGCGCAGCAAAACCGACTTGCCCGTGCCCGATCCACCGACAACGCCCAGCACCTCACCCTTCCAGACATCAAGGTCCAGATTTTCGTGCACCACTTGCGGCCCAAATTGGGTCCTCAGACCCCGCACAGTGATCACCGCCTCGCGGTCGTTTCGGGTTGCCGGGCTGTCGCTCACAATCCCAACTCCGCGAAAAAGATCGAAAATACAGCGTCGGCCACAATGACAAGGAAAATGGCCTGCACCACAGAGGTTGTCGTCCGACGCCCCACGCTTTCGGCAGAGCCTTTGACCTGCAACGCCTGCCAGCACGCCACGATCCCGATGATGGCGGCAAAGAACGGTGCCTTGATCATGCCAATGGCCAGATGCCAGACGTCAGTGTTCTCCTGCAAACGGGTCACGAACATGCTGGGACTGACGCCCAGTTCAATCCAACTCATCAACGCCCCCCCGAACAGACCCGCGATGTTGGCGATAAAGCCAAGGATCGGCAACATGATGATCAACGCGATCACCCGGGGCAGCACCAGTACCTCAATAGGATCAAGGCCAAGAGTGCGCATGGCATCCAGTTCTTCGCGCACCTTCATCGACCCGATAGAGGCGGTAAAGGCCGACCCCGACCGCCCTGCAACGATGATGGAGGTGAGCAGAATACCAAGCTCGCGCAGGATCGAGATGGCGATCAGATCGACGACAAACACCTCGGCCCCGAACTGACGCAATTGCGAGGCCCCTTGAAAGGACAGAACAACCCCAATCAGAAAACTCATCAAAACCACGATGGGGATGGCGTTGAACCCGACCTCTTGCATCTGACTGACAAGGGCCGCGCTACGCCAACGCCATGGGCGCACCAGCCCATAGGCAAACCGGGACAACACCTCACCAACAAAGCTCAGCAAAGACACAACCGCGTCACCCGCACCCGCCATCGCCGCGCCAATACTGGCCAGCCACGGAACAAACCCGCGGGGCGGGTCTTCGCCACCCTCTTGGTCGGGCAGTGCTGCGCGCACGGTGTCCACCAAAGCCTTGCGGTTGGTCGATGCGTCAATGATCTCAACCGTGACGCCCTCGGCCTCAAGACGCACCATCAGGGTGGCAATCAGCCACGCGCCACTGGTGTCCAGCGCTTCGACCGTGTCCAGATCGATTTGCAGATGCTTGGCACTGGTCGTCAGGTCGTGAAACTTTGGTGCTATCGCCTCAAGATGTGCGATCACCAAACGCCCCGCCACGCGCAGGACGGGCGCGGCCTGTGACTGATCGAACTCGAGCGTCGGGGTGGTCATACAGATGAAATCCAGCAGCAGGATCAGGGGCCGCCATGGGCAGACCCGCCCTTGATAGCCCAAGCATTTCCCGATGGCTACGCCCCTCAACACACAGGCCCGATCTTGGCACATGTGTCCCCGTCAACACGCTCACGCAGGTGCACTCAAACGTGCAATCGAATCCATTGACCGATTGGCAGAACACCCCCTATATGCCTCTCAGTCGCTAAGGCTGACATGGGAGAGCGCAGGCCAGATGCCTGCCGCCGAAGGAGCAACGCCCCGACAAACTCTCAGGCACAAGGAACCGTGCCAGCCGCGTCCCAACTTTGGGGCAATCGACGATCTGGAGAGTGGTTGGGTGCAGACGCCCCCAGCCCACCGACGGAGAAAGCGCCAGAAGACCGGCGTGAAACTCTCAGGTTACGCAACAGATGGGGACGTGATCCGGCATTCCGCCGGGGGCGTCCTTTGTCAACTGCGTCGCATCTGGGGGACCCCCACCATGACCCATATCGCCGTGATCGGCGCCGGCATCACCGGTATCACCACCGCCTACGCATTGGCCAGCCGTGGCTATGCAGTGTCCGTGTTCGACAAAAACCGCTACGCGGCGATGGAAACGTCCTTTGCCAATGGCGGACAACTCTCGGCCTCCAACGCCGAGGTCTGGACACGCTGGGGCACTGTGATGAAGGGGCTCAAGTGGATGTTCAACCCCGACGCACCGCTGCTGGTGAACCCAAAACCCAGCTGGCACAAACTGTCGTGGATGGCGGAATTCATGGGCAACATCCCTGATTACGAGGCCAACACAATCGCCACAGCCCAAATGGCCATTGCCGCACGCGAACACCTGCTCGATTTCGCGAGCGAGGTCGGCATGGACTTTGACATGGAACAGCGCGGCATCCTGCACATCTACAAAAAGCAATCCGAATTCGATCACGCCCGCCGGGTCAACGTCCTGCTGGAAAAGGCGGGGCTGGAACGGCGCGAGGTGTCGGCAGAAGAGGTTCAAAAACTCGAACCAACGCTTCAGACCGAAACGCTGGGCGGGTTCTACACCGAAAGCGATTTCACAGGCGACATCCACAGCTTTTCCCGCAAACTCAGCGCAGCCTGCGAAGACATGGGCGTGGCCTTCCACTACAAATCCGTGGTCAGCGAAATCCACCACACCGGCACCGACGTCCGGCTGGACTGGAAAGAAGGCAACGCCAAAAACAGCGAAGTCTTTGATGGCATCGTTGTGTGCGCAGGGGTTGCCAGCAAAGCCATCGCTGAACAGCTTGGCGACCGGGTCAACATCTACCCGGTCAAAGGGTATTCCATCACCGTCAACCTTGATGATGCCGCCAGCCAGGAAGCCGCACCTTGGGTCAGCCTGCTGGATGACGAGGCCAAAGTGGTCACCTCGCGCCTCGGCAAGAACCGGTTGCGCATTGCGGGCACGGCGGAATTCAACGGCTACAACCTCGACATCCGCGATGACCGGATCAAACCACTGCGCGACTGGTGCGAGATGTTCTTCCCAGCCGTCTCGACGGAACACTGTGTGCCGTGGGCAGGTCTGCGGCCTATGTTGCCCTCAATGATGCCCAAGGTCGGACCGGGCAAAAAGCCGGGCGTGTTCTACAACACCGGGCACGGGCATCTGGGTTGGACACTGTCAGCGGCGACAGCACAAGGTGTGGCAGACAGCATCGACGCGACGCGGATGAAAAACGCAGCCTAACGGGTTGGGCGGGTCAAGATCTGCCCTCCTCAGGTCCCGTAGAGCAGCCCCCACCGGTCAATCAGCTTTTGCTGCATGACCTTGGCGCGCCCATTCCAACTGCGCGCGCCTTGGGGGGACTCGCGGTTGGCTTTGGAAATGCGAGACCGGGTGGCTTCGTCGGCAGCAAAGATGGCAAAGGCCATCACCCGGCCATCCCGCGCCGTCATGTAGCCGGCAAGGCCGGATACATAGTTCAGCGTACCCGTCTTGGCATCCACAGTAATCGGATGGTTTTTAAGGACACGGCGTTTGTTGTCCCGCATCGGGATCGGTTTGAGGATCGGGCGCAACACCGCGCTGGAATGTGCCTTGACCAACGCCTGCACCATGTCATCCGCCGTCATCTTACTTTTGCCGCCAAGGCCCGAATGATCGACAAGCTTCATGGCAGAGGTGCCAAGAGTGCTGTTGGCCCAACGGTTCATTTCCGCCGCCGACGCCTTGAGGTTGTTCGGAACCCGCCCCGTGCGTTTGACCGTCGCAGACATGCCAACCATTTCCGCCGTGATGTTGGTGGAATAGCGCAGCATATCCTTCAGGATTTTACGCAAATCATCGCTTTGGCGTGACGCAAGCACAGTGCCACGCGGCGCCTTCTTCACGACCTTCGGGTTCTTCAGCACGATACCTTGCGAGCGGGCCAGTGTTTGAAACACATCACCTGCATAAAGCGCAGGCTTGCGGACAGGCAGCCACCGCGCCCCACCGTTGCCCAGCGCGGCTTTGGCGACCGTCCAGTTGTCGCTGCTCCCGCCATCTTTGTAGGTATAGACAGGCACACGACGGTCGACGATCTGCATCTTGGTCACGTAAACCGCAGGGCGGAACCGGTCCGACCGCGCATCCATGGTCACGCCATACGCCCCACCCGACCGTTTCCATTCGAAATGCACACGGTTGTAGTTCAGGGACACGCCGCTCACCGCTGGGCTATAGCCGACGTGATCGGGTTGTTCTGAGTCGATGGTCTTGACGTAGGGCAACGCCCCTTCAGCGACTTTGAATGCGCCGCGCACCTCGCGGATGCCTTTGTCTTTGAGCGCCGACACGAGGGCGGCCAACCCGTTTGTGTCCAAAGTCGGGTCGCCGCCACCCACAAGGATCAGATCGCCCGAGACCACGCCGCCAGACACTGATCCCGTTGCCACGATTTGTGTTGAAAACCGATGCGCAGGCCCAAGGACGTTCAGCGCATAAAGGGCCGTGACCGCCTTGGCGACACTCGCCGGGGGCGTGCCCGTCTTGGCGTTGCCCACCTCAAGCCGCGCGCCGGTACGCGCATCCGCCACCGCAAAAGAAACCTGCCCGTCCAGTTTGGCCGCGCTAATGATGGCCTCCGGGCCGGCTACTGCTTTCTTGGAATGGCCCACTGCGCGCGCCACAGGGCGCAAGGATGCTGCGGGCGGGGCCGCAAGGGCTGTCGTGGCTGCACTGCTGGCCAGAAAGCCAAGGAAAACGCGTCTGGAAACCGATCTGAACATGGGCGCATCTAACCCCAGCTTTGGCGGGCAGACAAGCGCTCAAAACATCACGTTTGCTCAAGCTTTCCCCAACCCCCCGCCGCCCGGATTGCGCTGGACGATTGGGCTGACATGGGAACGTTCACAAAGCACCACGCCGGGGCGTCTGCGCGGCCAAGAATTTGGCTGGCCCGCCCCGATATGCGGTATTGTGCATAGACGCGCGCGGCCCGGCTCATCCGCGCAGAAATGCGGTCTCCCGGGCGGGCCAGCACTCCCACAGGCACGCTTTCCATGATCCACTCCCAATCCTGCCAGTGGTGCAATTGCGCCAGATTGTCCGCGCCCATCAGCCAGACAAAGCGCACACCGGGATAGCAGGCCCTCAAGGCCTCCAGCGTCTCAGCGGTGTAGCGGGTGCCAAGACGCGCCTCGATATCCGTAACAGTGACGCGCGGGTCTTGCATAACGGCGCGGGCGCGGGCCATCCGCTGCTCCAATGGCGCAGGGCCATGGGTTTTCAAAGGGTTGCCGGGGCTCACCAGCCACCACACATGGGACAGGCCAAATCGCTTCATCGCCTCGCGGGTGATGTGCACATGGCCCTCATGGGCCGGATCAAACGACCCACCCAGCAGGCCGATGGTCTGCCCCGGTCGGGCAAGGGGAAAGGCGTGGCGCATCAGGGCGTGGTCCTCGGCTCGCAAAGGCTGCGACGCAGGACCGGACAGCAGATGGGCACGTTTGTCAATCAACAGGGCGCACAAGATCACCGCGCGTGATCATACCCTCCTGCACGATCTCGGCACACCACCCCCCGTGACCGCGCACCGCCGCATATCCGCCATGACCAAAGGTCTCTTCCATGCGCGAACAGGGCGCACAAATGGTGGTCAGCCGGACAACTGCCGAACCCAGCACCACCTCACGCCCCTTCAAGGCGGCCAGATTCAAACCCGCAACCACCACATTGCGACGCATCTGCGCAGGCAACACCGGGGCACGGCCCAGAAAGGCACCAATCGCCCCCAGATGCTCTGCCTGCATCAAGGTCAACGCGCGCTTGCCGGGGCGGCCATGATCGCCCTCAGGGCCTGCACCGGTCACACGCACGGCCTCCACCTCAACCATATCGGCGCGACGCATAGGGCGCAGCCCAATCCACGCAACCCGACCGGGCACCGCATAGCGCGCCATCATCGCATGTAACTCACTCAACGCACCGCTCCCAAACCACCATTGCACCCCGCCCAACGCACCTGTATCTGAACGCCCAAACGCGTCCCCTCTCTCCAAAGGAGCCTGCCATGGCCGCCTATCAATACGTCTACCACATGTCCGGCGTTTCCAAGACCTATCCAGGTGGCAAGAAATGCTTTGAGAACATCCACCTCAACTTCCTACCCGGCGTGAAAATCGGCGTGGTCGGCGTGAACGGCGCGGGTAAATCCACGCTGATGAAAATCATGGCTGGGATGGACAAGGATTTCACCGGCGAAGCATGGGTCGCCGAAGGGGCCAAGGTCGGCTACCTGCCACAGGAACCCAAACTCGACCCCGAACTGTCAGTACGCGAGAACGTCATGCTGGGCGTCGCGCCGAAAAAGGCGATCCTCGACCGCTACAACGAACTGGCGATGAACTACTCCGACGAAACAGCGGACGAGATGGCCGAGTTGCAGGACAAGATCGACGCCGAAAACCTCTGGGATCTCGACAGCCAGATCGACGTCAGCATGGAGGCGCTGCGCTGCCCCCCTGACGATGCGGACGTCACAACGCTGTCAGGTGGTGAGGCACGCCGCGTCGCGCTCTGCCGCCTCCTGCTTGAAGCGCCCGAAATGCTGCTGCTGGACGAACCAACCAACCACCTTGATGCGGAAACCATCGCGTGGCTGCAACAGCACCTCATTGACTACAAAGGCACGATCCTGATCGTGACCCACGACCGCTACTTCCTCGACAGTATCACGGGCTGGATCCTTGAACTGGATCGCGGCAAAGGCGTGCCATGGGAAGGCAACTATTCCTCGTGGGTCGAACAAAAGGCCAAACGCCTCGAACAAGAAGCGCGCGAAGACAAATCCCGCCAGAAAACGCTGGAACGCGAACTCAAATGGATGCGTCAGGGGGCCAAGGCCCGTCAGGCGAAATCCAAGGCGCGGATCAACAACTACAACGACATGCTGGAAACGTCCGAGCGCGAGCGTTTGTCCTACGCCCAGATCGTCATCCCCAACGGCCAGCGATTGGGCGGCAAGGTGATCGACGTGGCGGGTCTGTCCAAACACATGGGCGACAAGCTGTTGATGGAAAACCTCGAATTCTCCATCCCCCCCGGCGCGATTGTCGGCGTGATCGGTCCGAACGGCGCGGGTAAATCCACGCTGTTCAAGATGATCACAGGGCAAGAAACGCCTGACGCGGGCAGCGTCGAAATCGGTGACACGGTGCAGATGTCTTATGTCGATCAGTCCCGCGACGACCTGAACGCAGATGACAACGTGTGGGAAGCAATCTCTGGCGGTGCCGAACTGATCGCCCTTGGCGATGCCGAGGTGAATTCGCGCGCCTACTGTTCGTCGTTCAACTTCAAAGGCGGCGATCAGCAGAAAAAAGTCGGCCTGCTGTCAGGCGGTGAGCGCAACCGCGTGCACATGGCGCGGCTGTTGAAATCCGGCGGCAACGTCCTGCTGCTTGATGAACCGACGAACGACCTCGACGTCGAAACGCTGCGGGCTTTGGAAGACGCCCTTGTCGATTTCGGCGGCTGCGCGGTGGTGATTTCGCACGACCGTTTCTTCCTCGACCGGATTTGCACACACATCCTCGCCTTTGAAGGCGATGCGCATGTGGAGTGGTTCGAGGGGAACTTTGAAGACTACGAAGAAGACAAGAAGCGACGGTTGGGGCCGGATGCCCTTGAACCCAAACGATTGAAACACAAGAAATTCGCACGTTGAACTTTACGAAGTAAATTCAACGGGTGCGAGGCAGGGTAGGCGTCAGCCTGCCCGTTCGCACTCAGATGAGAATAGTGTGCGATGGGTGTCACCGACCCTCTATGCTCGCATTCGGCTCACAAACGTTAGCGCGGCACACTCAGACAGGACCAAGCCCCGACCGCGGGTCGAAGGCCGTCTCGCAAACTGTCCAGTGGAGCCTTTGAGGCCGCAGAGGGCGATAGCCCCGGGGAAGACAACGTCGCCCCCGCCCATGGGGGCGGTCGAGGGCGGCGAAAACGCGGTGCGTTTCCGCTGGGAACAATTCAAACACCTCTCATCGGGCCCTCTCGCACGTTTCTACGAAACATGCTGCCGGGTGACGCGCCCGCGCTGCGCGGACGCTGAGGCGGCGAAAACGCGTGGCATTTCCGCTCCACACCTACAAACCCCACCGGATTGTGACACCTACAATTCAACAGACTCTTGACGCAGCGCGCCATACGGGCATCCTCGTGGCACATTACATTCGGAGAGATTATGGACCGCCGCAATTTCCTCAGCCTCAGCGCCGCAGCCGCGCTTGCCCCGACCCTCATTCAAGCACAGTCAAACATTGCCTTTGACCCCACCCCCCAAGAGGTGCGGATCAAGAAAGACTTTTTGCCAGGCCAGATCCTCGTCCTGCCCCGCAGCTACTACCTCTATTGGGTGACCGAAGAACGCAAAGCGATCCGCTACGGCGTCGGCGTCGGTCGTGCCGGGCTGGAATTCACAGGCAGCGCCACCATCGACGTCAAGAAAGAGTGGCCAACCTGGCGCCCCACCCAGGAAATGATCGAACGCGATCCGCATCTGTATACCAAGTTCATCGACAACAACTACATCATGCCCGGTGGTGAAGGGAATCCTCTGGGTGCGCGCGCGCTCTACCTGTTCCAGAACGGTGTCGACACATATTTTCGCATTCATGGCACGACCCAGCCCAACACAATCGGAACGTCCGTGTCCAACGGATGTATCCGGATGCTGAACGAACATGTTGCCGATCTCTACAACCGCGTGCCCATTGGCACGGTTGTGACGGTTCTGTAAGCCACAGACGGTCTCCGCACAGGTTGCGATGCATTGCCCGTGTGGGCTTTGCACGCAGCGGTTGGGGTGGATGCCCTGTGCCGTTTACCGGCAATACCCGACTATCCGTATCCCCATATTTTGTGCTATATATCACCGCATTGAACATACTCTTTTGGAGAACATCACATGGCCGACGACCCGCTCAAAAAGATCAAGGACAAACTCAAAGGCAAGAAAGCCAAGTTGAAGTCGATCAAGAAAGATCCAGAAGAAACCAAAAGCGTTAAGCTCGATCAGAAAATCGCCAAAAGTTTTCAAGAGTCCCACGGCGCCGATCTCAGCAAGGTAAAAGTCCACAGCGGAGGCAATGCCCCCGAAATCTGTAAGGAGCTTGGCGCCAAGGCGTTTACCCAAGGCAACAACCTCTTTGTGGCCAAGGCCGGAGACGCCAAAAACATGAAGCTTCTGGCCCATGAACTTACACATGTGGTGCAGCAAGGCGGCGGCAGTAAGATGCCCAAGGAAACAAAGGGCAAGGTTCTGGTCTCGAAATAGCCCGCTGAACGGGCGATCCGGGCGGGGTCAGGTCCTAACAGAATGTAAATACGCCTCTGTAACCCATTGATTTCCCACACCCGCGCCCCTGTCCCAGCGTGGGACATCAAAAAAGGCCAGCCCGGAGGCTGGCCTTTGATGTTTTCAGGATAGTGACTGTCTCAGTTCAGGGCAGCATCCGTGATCGCGTGCGTCCAGGCCCCTTCCGGTGCCTTGGAAATCACAGGATCAGACCCGCCCGACAGCAACGATGCCACCGTGCGCTCATAGTCCGCCGGGTCCAACGCGCCGTTGCTACCCGCTGTCAGCTTGGCAATCTCGCCCATCATCCGTTTTTGATGCTCTTCGGTCTGCGCACCCGAGGCATCGTTGTCCAGAACGATTTCGGCAGCCTCATCCGGGTTCGCTTCGGCATACTTCCAGCCCTTCATCGAGGCACGCACAAAGCGGACCATCTTGTCCTGAAAGGCGGGGTCTGAAAGGTTCTCTTCCAGCGCATAAAGACCGTCTTCGAGCGTCGCAACACCCTGATCCTCATACTTGAACACCTGCAATTCCTCAGGCGTCAGACCGGCATCAATGATCTGCCAGTATTCGTTGTAGGTCATGGTCGACACGCAGGCTGCTTGCCCCTGCAGGATCGGATCCACGTTGAACCCCTGTTTCAGCACGGTGACTCCGCCGTCTGATCCATCAGTTGGGATGCCCAGTTGGCTCATCCACGATAGGAACGGGAATTCGTTGCCAAAGAACCAGACCCCCAGCGTCTTGCCCGGGAAGTCATCCGTGCTGCTGACGCCTGCGTCCTTGCGGCACGTCAGCATCATGCCCGACGATTTGAACGGTTGTGCGATGTTCACCATCGCCAGTCCCTTTTCACGGGCTGCCAAGGCGGCTGGCATCCATTCAACGGTGACGTCTGCGCCACCACCAGCCAGCACTTGGGTCGGCGCAATGTCCGGGCCACCGGGTTTGATGGTCACGTTCAGGTCTTCTTCCTCGTAGAAGCCTTTGTCGAGGGCGACATAGTAACCCGCGAACTGGGCCTGCGTGACCCACTTCAGCTGCAAGGTAACGTCATCTGCGGCTTGGGCCGCAAAGGCGCTCAGGGTGATTGCCGCGCTCGCGGCAAAGGTTGTTATCGTTCTCATGTGGTACTCCTTCGTTGGTTTTGGTTTGTGGTTCGGACCTTCATGACCGGGCCCGCTGAGATGGATGCCAGAATGTCACAGTACGCTCGATGAGCGCAACGCCCCCATAGGCGGCCGATCCAACAATGGCGGCGACGACAATTTCGGCCCAGACAAGGTCAAGCGCAAGCTGCCCGACAGATGTCGAGATACGAAAGCCCATGCCTCGGATGGGCGAGCCGAAAAATTCAGCAACAATTGCCCCGATCAAGGCCAGCGTGGTGGCAATTTTGAGACCGTTGAAAATGAAGGGCATGGCCAGCGGCAGGCGCAGTTTGATCAAGGTGGTCAAAGGGGGTGCAGCGTAGGTCTTCATCAAATCCCGTTGCATCTGGTTGCTGGCTTGCAACCCCTCGACCGTGTTTACGAGCATCGGAAAAAACACCATGACGACGACCACGGCGGCTTTCGACTGCCAGTCAAATCCGAACCACATCACCAGGATCGGGGCCATGCCGACAATTGGCAAGGCCGCCACGAAATTGCCCACTGGCAACAAACCCCGGCGCAAAAACGAAAACCGATCAATAAAGATCGCAGTGAGGACCGCGGCACCACACCCGATGATGTACCCGCTCAGTGCGCCCTTGATCACCGTTTGCACAAAGTCTTCCCACAGGATGTCTGTCGAAGCGGCAAAGCGCACAGCAATCGCAGATGGCGCGGGCAACAAAACGGCCGAGATGTCAAAGCCGCGTACGACCCCTTCCCAAATCGCAATCAGGGTCAGGCCAAAGACAACGGGCATCGCAAGCCGGATAACCGGCGTGGCAGGCTGGCGCGACATCCAGACGTTCGCCATCCATCCCATTACCCACGCAAGAAATGCGAAAACGATCCACCCCATCAGGCCATCCCCATCCGGTTCAGCGTCACACGCTGGATCACCCCAATGATGGCCACAAGCACAGCCGCCAGAGCCGCCGCCATGATAAGGGCCGACCAAATCTGGATCGTTTGCCCGTAATAACTGCCAGCCAGCAGGCGCGCGCCCAGCCCTGCAACCGCCCCCGTCGGCAATTCACCCACGATGGCGCCCACAAGGCTCGCAGCGACTCCAACCTTCAACGAAGCAAAGAGATACGGCATCGAGGCCGGCAACCTCAGCCGCCAGAATGTCTGAGCCGCGCTCGCATTCCACGTGCGCATCTGGTCCAGCTGCATGACCTCCGGGCTGCGCAACCCCTTTACCATGCCCACGACCACCGGGAAAAAGGACAGATACATCGAAATCATCGCCTTGGGCAGCAAACCCGATATGCCCACCGCGTTCAGCACAACGATGATCATCGGGGCAAGGGCCAGAATGGGAATAGTCTGGCTGGTGATGACCCACGGCATGACCGATCGATCCATGACCGTGTTATAAACAATGCCGACCGCCAGCAGTATGCCCAACCCCGTCCCAAGGGCAAAGCCCAGCAGGGTCGCGCTGAGGGTCACCCATGAATGCCAGATCAGCGAGCGTTTCGAGGTGATCTTTTTCTCAACCGTCGTTTCCCAAATCTCTACAGCAACTTGATGTGGAGCGGGTAGCTTGGGCTTGTCCTGCGCCCATGTGTCGGCAACCAGCTCTGATGCGCTCAAACTCACACCAGCGCGCTCCGCCTTGTCATAGGCCCACGGCGCATTGAGCCAGATAGCCGCGAGATACCAAAGGACAAAGATCGCACCAACAACGGTCAACACGGGCACAACGTTGCGCATCACGGGCACGTCCCCCGCGTCTCTGATTTAAAAAAATCCCCCCCGGAGGGCCGATCAAACATCGCCGTGCCCCGCTCGCAACCCTTCGCGGACCCTATGGGCTACTTCCAGAAACTCCGGACTTTCCCGAATATCCAATAGCCGTTCCCGCGGTAAAGGGCTGTCAATCACATCCGTGATACGTCCCGGGCGCGGCGACATTACAACGATCTTCGTCGACAGATACACTGCCTCAGGGATCGAATGCGTGACAAATGCGATCGTCTTGCCGGTCCGGTCCCAAAGCTGCAACAGCTGTTCATTCAGGTGATCACGCACTATCTCATCGAGCGCGCCAAAGGGTTCGTCCATCAGCAAGATGTCTGCATCGAACGCCAACGCCCGTGCGATTGAGGCACGCTGTTGCATGCCCCCGGACAGTTGCCAGGGAAACTTCTTCTCGAACCCGGCAAGCTCCACCAACTCCAAAACGCGGGTCACACGCTCCGCCTGATCGGCTTTGGAATAGCCCATGATCTCAAGTGGCAGAGATATGTTCTTGCCAATGGTGCGCCACGGATACAGCCCGGCGGCCTGAAAAACATAGCCATAGGCACGGGCTTCCCGCGCCGCCTCGGGGCTGACCCCGTTAACTGTGATGGTCCCGCCAGTAGGTTGCTCCAGATCGGCCATGACACGCAGAAAGGTCGTCTTTCCGCAGCCAGACGGGCCGATAAAACTCACGAAGTCACCCTTCGCAATATCCAGCGACACATCCTTGAGGGCGTGGACTGGCCCGTCGTTGGTCTGGAACGTCAGATCCAGATTGACAGCGGAAATAACCGAAGTGTTTGACGCAGCAGAACTTGTCTCTGGGCCAGCGGTGCCTGTTGCCATTAAATACCTGCCGGAATGTTTAACGGGTCGCGCTGAATCATCTTCGGCGCGGTCAGCGCTTTCCACTTGGACAACGCCGTCGAGGCCGACGAGAACGCAGGGCGCGGCACGAACTTGCCCCGACCCGGACTTGGCTGCGAATTCTGGCCCCAGGCCCAGATCACCTCGCCCCGCGACAAGGTATACCGAGACTGCGCCTTGACCTCGAAGCCTTCAAACACGTTGTAATCCAGCACCGAGTGGTGGTTTGCGGGCGATATCGTCTTGGTGATCTTCGGATCCCACACCACGATGTCCGCATCCGCACCTTCCACGATCGCGCCCTTCTTGGGATAGATATTCAGGATCTTGGCCACGTTGGACGAGGTTGCGGCGACGAACTCGTTCGGGGTCAACCGCCCGGTCTCGACCCCTTCGGTCCAGAGCACGGCAAGGCGTTCTTCCAGACCGTTCGAACCGTTGGGAATGATGCGGAAATCATCGCGGCCTGCACGCTTTTGATCGGTGTTGAAAGCCGCGTGATCCGTGGCCACCACCTGCAAGGACCCCGCTTGCAGACCCGCCCAGAGCGAATCCTGATGGTCCTTGGAGCGGAACGGTGGCGACATCACGCGGCGTGCGGCATGATCCCAGTCTTTGTTGAAGTACTCGGACTCATCCAGCGTCAGGAACTGGATCAGCGGTTCGCCATATACCCGCATGCCCTTCTGACGCGCCCGGCGGATCGCCTCATGGGCCTGCTCGCAAGATACGTGCACAATATAAAGCGGCACACCCGCCGCATCCGCGATAGTGATGGCGCGGTTCGCCGCCTCGCCTTCAACCTCCGGAGGGCGGGAATAAGCATGACCCTCGGGGCCCGTGATCCCCTCGTTAAAGTACTTTTCCTGCAACGCAGCGACCAGATCACCGTTCTCGGCATGCACCATCGGCAAAGCGCCCAACTCGGCACAGCGCTGGAACGAGGCGAACATCTCGTCATCCTCAACCATCAACGCACCTTTGTAGGCCATGAAGTGCTTGAAGGAATTGACGCCCATATCAACGGCGTCCTTCATTTCGTTGAACACATTTTCGTTCCAGCCGGTGATGGCCATGTGGTAACCCACGTCAGAACAAATCTGCGGGGCAGATTTGCGGTGCCATTCATTGATCGCGTTCTTGATCGACCCATCGGCACCCGGCAGGCAGAAATCCACAACCATCGTGGTGCCGCCAACGGCCGCGGCCCATGTGCCGGACTCAAACGTCTCGGCCGCGGTGGTGCCCATGAACGGCATCTCAAGATGGGTATGGGGATCGATACCGCCGGGAATGACATAGGCCCCCTCGGCATCGATGTACTCATCGCCCACCAAATCCTCACCAATCTGCTTGATCACCTCACCTTCGATCAGCACGTCGGCTTTCCATGTCCGGTCTGCCGTACAAACCATGCCACCTTTGATCACCTTGCTCATGTCAGTTCTCCTCTGGAGTCCATCTTCTCTGATTCAAAAAATCCTGGGGTCTGGGGCAAAGCCCCAGTCATACGCTCGCAAAACACCCTAACGCCGATCCATGCACCCCAATGTCCAAAGGGCCAAAATCGCTCTCAACACAGAGCGAAAAGTAGCCCGCAAGCGGCAGGTACACCACGCGATAGCACCCGTCGGTGCGCGTCACGCTCCAACAGCGTTGTGTCATGCCACCTGAAAACTGCACCGTCGTTTCGAACGGTTCAACCAGTGCCGACTGAAAGGCAACGAGGGTATTGCACTCAGACTGGCTGCCGATCGGGGCCTCCACGACTTCCTCGCCAATGATCGCCTCTATGCGCTCTGCCACACTGAGGTCCGGGTCAATCACAACGGCCCCCGCGTGTCTGAAAACGGGACCCTCACCCGACAATCTCTGCTGTTTCTACAACCGCATGCATCAGCACATCCGTCCCGGCCATGGCCCATTCTTTTGAAATCTCCTCGGCCTCGTTGTGGCTCAACCCATCGACGCAAGGGCACATGACCATCGCAGTCGGCGCCACACGGTTGATCCAGCACGCATCATGGCCCGCACCCGAAATCAGGTTCATGTGTGTATAGCCAAGGCGCTCTGCCGCACTGCGTACCGCCCCGACGCAGGCCTCGTCGAAGGCAACCGGGTCAAACCCGCCCACTTTCTCAAACGCGATCTCTAGACCCATCTCATCGGCTACCTTCTTGCCTTCAACCTTCAGACGCGCTTCCATGTCCTCGATCACACTCAACTCGGGCGAACGGAAATCTACGGTGAACACCACCTTGCCCGGGATAACGTTGCGCGAGTTCGGATAGACATCAATGTGACCAGCTGCGCCTACGGCGTGGGGCGCATGAGACCACGCGATCTCGTCCACCTTCTCGAGAATCCGCGCCATGCCCAGCCCCGCATTCTTGCGCATCGGCATCGGGGTCGACCCGGTATGACTGTCCTTGCCCACTATGGTCACTTGAGTCCATGACAGCCCCTGCCCATGGGTGACAACGCCAATATCCTTAGCTTCCGCCTCCAGAATGGGACCCTGTTCAATGTGCAATTCAAAGAACGCATGCATCTTGCGTGCGCCCACATCCTCGTCACCGCGCCAGCCGATCCGGTTCAATTCATCGCCAAAGCTCTTTCCGTCTGCATCCACCCGATCATAGGCCCAATCCTGCGTGTGAATGCCCGCAAACACGCCCGAAGACAGCATCGCAGGCGCATAGCGCGTGCCCTCTTCGTTGGTAAAATTGGTCACAACGATTGGATGTTTGGTCTTCACATCCAGATCGTTGAGGGTCCGAATGATTTCCAAACCACCCAGCACACCCAGAACCCCGTCATATTTGCCCCCGGTCGGCTGCGTGTCGAGGTGAGAGCCCACATAGACAGGCAACGCCTCGGGGTCCGAACCAGCGCGATGGGCGAACATGTTGCCCATCTGATCAAGGCCCATGGTACAACCCGCCGCCTCACACCACGACTGAAACAGGGCGCGGCCCTCGGCATCTTCATCTGTCAGGGTCTGACGATTGTTACCGCCCGCCACACCCGGGCCGATCTTGGCCATTTCCATCAGACTGTCCCACAGTCGATCGCCGTTGATGCGCAGGTTCTCACCCGGTGCTGACATGCTATCCCCCGATCGTTTCGGCCACTTTTTGACCAATTGGTAAAGACACGATTGCCAAGGCGCGCATTTGTGTCAAGAACTGCTTTGGACTGAATTGCCTAAACAGGGCGCATCTGCCTAGACTTGCAGCATCTGATGTCAAAGGACCGCCCATGCCCGACGGCCCCCCGAAAAAGCCGAGCCGCATCCAACAACGTAATCGGCACCTTATTCTTGATGCGGCACTCGATGTGTTCTCGGCCCATGGCTATCGCGGTGCAACGCTGGATCAGATCGCTGAGGCCGCTGGTCTGTCCAAACCCAACATCCTCTATTACTTCAGCGGCAAAGAAGAGATCCACGTCACCCTGCTGAACCAGCTGATGGAAACATGGCTCGACCCGCTGGTGGAAATGGATGCGATGGGCGATCCGATGACGGAACTGCTCGCTTATGTGCATCGCAAACTCGACATGGCCCGTGACCTGCCTCGGGAAAGCCGCCTGTTCGCCGGTGAAATTCTGCAAGGCGCCCCACGCATGCACCCGCACCTAGTATCAGACTTAAAACCGCTGTTTGACGAAAAATGTGCTGTGATCCAGGGTTGGGTGGAGGAAGGCAAACTCGCGCCAGTCGACCCCCACCACCTGATCTTTTCAATCTGGTCGACCACGCAGCATTACGCAGATTTCGATGCACAGGTTCAGGTGTTGTCGAGCGATGACCCGTTGGAGGGCGCTCGGCGCTACATTGACACTCTGTTTCGGCGGATGCTCAGCATTCCAACAAGCACCTCTCAGACCCAATAATCTGGTGGCCAAAGACAGATACCAAACCACGCACAACACTTTTGCATTTTGATTAAGGTAACTCCGTTATGACCCTCGCAGCAGACCAGTTTGAGCCTCAGGACGTTCTTGACTTCTGGTTTCCGGACACAAGCTATTGGACCAGTATGGAAGCCTTGGGCGAGTGGATTTCCGAACGCATGTACGGTGGAATGGATGCCGCGATTTGCGAAAGGTTCGCGGACCTGACCAAAGCTGCTGCGATGGGACAGCTAGATCATTGGGCTGACACCTCACGCGGACGGCTGGCACTGCTTATAGCGCTCGATCAATTCCCCCGCTCACTTTGGCGGGACACCCCCGGAGCCTACGCGCAAGACTGCAAGGCAGCCCGGCTCGCCATGGACGCGGCAGAGATCGGTCATTGCAAGGCCGCTAAGCCATGGGAACGCATTTTCTACCTTATAGCCCTGGGCCACTGCGAAGGACCTGACCATCTCGCACGCCTGGATCTGATCGATAGCCTTACCGAGGATCTCGTCGCAGATTTACCTTCTACGTTAGAAGGATTGGGAGAAAAGCTGATAGCGCAGAACATGCGCGTCCGAGGCATCATAGAACGCTTCGGCCGCCATCCTCATCGCAATCCCATCTACGGGCGCGTATCCTCCCCCGAAGAAGAGGCATACGTCGCAACCGGCGACTTCCCACACGTACAAAGCACGCCTCCAACCTAACCGGCGTCAGGCGTCACTCCGCCGCCGTAGCACTCGGGTTGTTCGGGTGTGTCGTCCAATTGGCATATTCCGGCTCGACCACCTTTTCAGTGCGCGGATCGACCGTGCCGGGGGCCATCGCCTCCATGGTTATGCAGTCCTCAACCGGGCAGACGTTCACACAGAGATTGCAGGCAACGCATTCTTCATCGATGACTTCAAACACCCGCTCGGGGCTCATCGAAATGGCCTGATGCGATGTGTCTTCACAGGCTGCAAAACAACGCCCGCAAGAGATACAAAGATCCTGATTGATCTGCGCCTTGGCCACATAATTCAGGTTCAGATATTGCCAGTCCGTCACATTGGGCACCGCCGCGCCACGGAAGTCTTCAATGCTGGTGTGGCCTTTTTCGTCCATCCATTCCGACAGACCGCTGATCATCTCCTGAACAATCTTGAACCCATAGGTCATCGCCGCCGTACAGACCTGTACGTTGCCGCAGCCCAGAGTGATGTATTCCGCCGCATCGCGCCATGTGGTGATGCCGCCAATGCCTGAAATGGGGATACCAGCCGTGTCGGCACCACGTGCAATCTCTGACACCATCGACATCGCAATCGGCTTGACCGCCGGGCCGCAATAACCCCCGTGCGATCCCTTTCCGTCGATCGACGGTTCTGGCGACAACGTGTCCAGATTGACCGATGTGATCGAGTTGATCGTGTTGATCAGGCTGACCGCATCTGCCCCACCCGCCTTTGCGGCAGCTGCAGGTTTGCGGATGTCAGTGATGTTCGGAGTCAGTTTAACAATGACGGGCTTGGAATAGTACTGCTTGCACCAGCGCGTGACCATTTCGATGTATTCTGGCACCTGACCAACGGCGGCCCCCATGCCGCGCTCGCTCATCCCATGAGGACAGCCAAAGTTTAGCTCGATCCCATCCGCGCCCGTGTCCTCAACCAACGGCAAGATGGCTTTCCACGCCTCTTCCTCGCAGGGGACCATGATCGACACGATCATCGCACGGTCAGGGTAGTCGGCTTTGACGCGCTTGATTTCTTCAAGGTTGGTGTAAAGGTCGCGGTCCGTGATCAGCTCGATATTGTTCAGACCCAACAAGCGACGATCTGCGCCATAGATCGCCCCGTATCGCGGCCCGTTCACATTGACGACTGGCGGACCTTCGGACCCAAGGGTCTTCCAGACGACACCGCCCCACCCCGCTTCAAAAGCCCGGCGGACATTGTATTCCTTGTCCGTCGGAGGGGCCGAAGCCAGCCAGAAAGGGTTGGGGGATTTGATCCCTACGAAGTCACTTGTCAGATCAGCCATATGCAAGCCTCCCTATAGGCGGGGTTTATCCCGCGGCGCCCATTAAAACGTCATGAATATCCATCGCCGCGTCGCGCCCTTCGGCCACAGCCGTTACGGTCAGGTCGTCGCCTCCACTGGCGCAATCGCCCCCGGCCCAGACCCCCGAAACGCTGGTGCGACCAGCATCACTTACGGCAATTTTCCCGCTCTCCAGATCAGGCAACCCATCGCTCTCAAGCGTCTGCCCGATGGCGCGCAGGACCTGATCTGCTGCGACGCACACAGTCTGGCCCGTTCCAGTCATGTCCTGGTTCACGTATTCAAATTCGATCTCACGCACCGCGCCATTTCCGTGAATAGCCTTTGGCACCACATGAGTCATGATCCGGACCCCTTTCGAGGCCGCAAGGTCCTGTTCAAACACACTGGCGTTCATGCGATCTCGCCCCCGCCGATACGCCAGCGTGACGTTAAGCGCACCCAGTAACTTGGCCTGTACGGCGGCATCGACAGCGGTCATGCCACCACCAATTACAACTACGTCACGGCCCACGGGCAGGTCGGCCAAATCGCCCGCTTGCCGCAGATCAGAGATGAAATCGACGGCGTCCAAAACACCTGCCTTGTCGCCACCTTCAACAGACAACCCGTTCACGCCACCAAGGCCCATGCCCAAGAACACCGCATCATAATCAGCTCGCAATCTGTCCAGCGTAACGTCAGTGCCCAGCGCCTTGCCATGCTGCAACGTGATGCCACCGATGCCCAGCAACCAGTCCACTTCAGCCTGCGCAAATCCCTCGGGCGTCTTGTACGCGGCAATCCCGTACTCGTTCAAACCACCGGGCTTGGCACGCGCATCCATGACAACAACATCGTGCCCCAACATGGCCAACCGATGCGCACAGGCCAAACCGGAAGGGCCAGCGCCTACAACGGCAATCGACTTGCCGGTGGACGGCGCGCGCGTGAAAGGGTGTCCGCCTTTTTCCTGCAAATGGTCGGTGGCGTACCGCTGCAATTGACCAATCAAGACCGGCTTACCTTCAGCGATCTCGCGCACGCACGCCTCTTCGCACAGCGTTTCGGTCGGGCAAACGCGTGCACACATGCCGCCCATGATGTTCTGCGTCAAAATCGTCTTGGCCGCAGCATCCGGGGTTCCGGTCGCGATCTGGCGTATGAAAAGCGGGATATCAATGTCCGTCGGACAGGCCGTGATACAGGGCGCATCATGGCAAAAATAGCACCGATCGGCCGCCACAAGCGCCTCATGCGCATCCAACGCAGGATGCAGATCGGAAAAATTCGCGTCATACTCCGGCGCGGCCAACCGACCCGAAGCCACACCCGGTGTGAAAGGAGATTGCGTCATTTCTGCTCCAAAGCGACAACTGTTTCGTACCAAAACGCTTTCACAGACGAATATTTTTATCAACTGGTAAAATTTGTCATACACAACCAATCGGTCAAACTGCCTAAAGAAGCGGCAAGATGCCAGAAACAGGCATTGTTACGAGAAAAGCTTGATTTGGAGCGAAAATCAGCCATCTTTATAAGTGCTAAATCATCTATCGACCTACTGCTCCTACTGGCTCAGTCACTCGATCTAAATGACAATGCCAAGCTGCCGCATGTTGCGGGCAGGACAAATTAGGAGTTACGACGATGGCCACTGGCACCGTCAAATGGTTCAACACAACCAAAGGTTATGGCTTTATTGCGCCTGAAAGCGGCGGAAAAGATATTTTTGTCCACATTTCCGCAGTGGAACGATCAGGCCTCACAGGTCTGGCCGACAACCAGAAAGTGACCTACGACCTCGAAGCAGGACGTGATGGTCGCGAAAGCGCTGTGAACATCGCGCTGGTCTAACGATCAAAGAGTTCTAAGAGAATCAAACGGGCGGTGCATTTCCCATGCGCCGCCCTTTTTTGCCCAAAACACCTGAATTGACGCAAGACGGACCCACCGCACCCTTCTCTGATTCAAAAAATCCCGGGGAGTCGCGTATGCGACGGGGCAGAGCCCCCAAAGATTATCAATAAAATGGTGTCGCGAAGCGTCCTTTGGATCACGGACCGTCCCAATCGACATCGCCCGCCTCTGCGATCTCCAGGCGACCATCGGGCCAGGGCACCATCAACGCCTTGGCTGCCTCCAGATCATCCCCCATCCAGACAGGCAAATCATCACGTGCCAATAGTACGCCCATACGGTGATGGATTGGGGCAACGTCGGTGTTGGTGGCACAGGTCACCGCCGCCACCTGTGGAACGCGCAGCCCACCCGGAGCGGTCCATACGTCTGTGATTGCCGCAAAGTACAAGAAACCGCCGCCACAGGGTGCAATCCGCCACGCGGTCTTTTTGCGTGTTTCACCCGTCCACTCATACCAGCCGTTTACAGGGATCACGGCCCGACCCACACCATCAAAGGCGGATTTGTCAAAGACAGTCTCGCTACGTGCGTTGATAATCTGCTCCATCACCGGGCGGCCTCGCGCGTTAACCCGGCCGACCGGCACAATGCCCCAACGCATACGCGACAATTCCCCGTCAAACACAACGATGTCCTGCCCGGGCGCGATGTTGCGCCGCGCAGGTTCGCTGCCAACCACATCCGCCGAAACGCCCAGCACCTCGGCCAAAGCAGTCATAGGGTCCGTCAGAAAGAAACGGCCAGGCATGTCACTCAGCCTTTCGGGCGAGGTCCAGAACAAAGGGTCCCAACCCTTCAACAATCCGCGCCACCCCACTGGCATTTGGGTGAATACCGTCGGCTTGCATAAAGTCGCCAAGCGTGGCCGGGTCCGTGCCCGCTCCTCCCAGCCCTTCAAAAAAGCTCTCGGCATAAAAAGTGCCATAGGCCTCGGCCAGGTCGGGATACATGGAATCAAACGCAGCCTTGTATTCAGGTCCGTAGTTGCCCGGCGCTTGCATACCGACCAACAGCACTTCGACACCTGCGCGGGACGCAGCATTCAAAATTCCGTCCAGATTGGCCCGGCTCACCTCAGGGTCGATCCCGCGCAGCAGATCGTTCCCCCCCAACGTCACGATCAGCGCATCCACATCCGGAGTCAGGGTCCAGTCCACGCGGGACAACCCGCCAGCAGTCGTATCCCCAGAAACGCCCGCGTTTATCACAGTCGCGTCCTGCCCCTGATCCTGCAGCCACTGCTCCAGCTGCGGAACAAAGCCCTGTTCTGCGGGCAAGCCATACCCTTGGGTCAGACTGTCGCCGAGGGCGGCAATCGTCACCTCCTCTGACCACGCCACAGATGCGCAAAAAACCAGAACAATCGCGCCCACTGCCTTGCTCATATCAATCCAACCTCCATATGACCTCGTAACAGACAATAAAGGCACGCGCATATGTCCGATCCAGTCCTGTCCCTCAAAAATGCAGCGCTCAGCCTTGATGGCAATGCCGGGCGGGTCGACATCCTGCATGGGATCACACTCGATATCGCACGGGGTGAGACTGTGGGGCTTGTGGGTCCCTCTGGATCCGGAAAATCCTCGTTGCTGATGATCATGGGTGGGCTGGAACAGGCAACGGGTGGGACGATCCATGCTTTGGGTCAGGACCTGACAGCCATGAATGAAGACGCGCTCGCCCGTTTTCGACGCGGGCATATGGGTGTGGTCTTTCAGTCTTTTCACCTGATCCCGACAATGACCGCCCTCGAAAATGTGGCCACACCGCTGGAACTGGCGGGCGTCCGGGACGCGTTTGAACGGGCCGAGGCCGAACTGGACGCCGTGGGCCTGAGCAGCCGCGCCAACCATTACCCAAGCCAGATGTCGGGCGGCGAACAACAGCGCGTGGCCCTTGCGCGCGCCTCGGTCACGCGGCCCGAGATCTTGCTGGCGGACGAACCCACGGGAAATCTGGATGGGGCCAATGGCAGTGCGATCATGGATTTGCTCTTTGATCTGCGCGACCGGCACGGGGCGACCCTCGTGCTTGTAACCCATGCGCCTGAACTGGCGGCACGGTGTGACCGCGTGATCCGGCTGTCCGATGGCGCTTTGGAACCCGACCGCAAGGCCGCTGCCGAATGAGCCTCGCCACCTCCGCTCGATTTGCGGCCCGCGAGTTGCGCGGAGGCCTGCGCGGGTTTCGCATTTTTCTGGCCTGCCTCGCTCTTGGCGTTGCAGCCATTGCCGCTGTCGGATCAGTCCGCTCAGCCATCGAAGCCGGTCTTGAACGCGAGGGCGCTGCGCTGCTTGGCGGTGATGCGGAGCTCGACTTTACCTACCGGTTCGCGTCTGAGGGCGAATTGGAATGGATGAACGGCGTCGCCACAGAAGTGTCAGAAATCGCGGACTTCCGGTCCATGGCCGTCGTCGATGGCCCCGACGGGACAGAACGGGGCCTGACCCAGATCAAGGCCGTCGATGACCTTTACCCCTTGATCGGAGCTGTTGAACTCACGCCTGATATGCCGCTCGATCAGGCACTCGCTGTCAACAACGGCATACCCGGCGCCGTGATGGAGCGCGCGCTGATCGATCGCCTTGGCCTCAGGGTCGGCGACACCTTCCGCCTTGGCATCCAAACCTTCACCCTAAATGCAGAGCTCAGCCGCGAACCTGACAGCGCCGCTGGAGGTTTTGCATTGGGCCCACGCACCATCGTGTTGCGCACCAGCCTTGAAAACGCACAGCTCTTGGCGGCAGGCACGCTGTTCAATTCCAAGTACCGCCTTGCCCTGCCCCCCGGCACAGACCTCGAAACGCTTGAGGCAGAGGCACGCACGCGTTTTGAAAACAGCGGCTTGCGCTGGACAGATGCCCGCAACGGGGCGCCAGGTGTTTCCGAATTCGTGGACCGTTTAGGTGCTTTCCTTGTGCTTGTCGGCCTGTCAGGCCTTGCTGTCGGCGGCGTTGGTGTGTCGGCGGCGGTACGCGCCTACCTTTCGGAAAAGACCAGCGTGATCGCCACCCTGCGCACGCTCGGTGCCGAACGCAGCACCATCTTTCAAACCTATTTTATCCAGATCGGGACGCTGTCTCTGCTGGGCATTGCCATCGGGTTGGTTCTTGGTGCGCTTATCCCCCTCGCCCTCGCACCAGTGATCGAGGCGCGGCTTCCAATCCCTGCCAGCTTTGCCATCTACCCCGGCCCGTTGTTTGAATCCGCGATCTACGGCCTTTTGACCGCCTTTGTCTTCACGCTCTGGCCGCTGGCACGGGCTGAAGACGTGCGCGCAGCCACTCTGTTTCGCGACGCACTTGGCACCGCACGTCTCTTGCCCGCCCCACGCTACCTGCTGTGGATCGCACTTGGGCTTGCCACACTGATTGGGCTCGCGGGCCTTTTCTCAGGCACATGGTGGCTGACACTCTGGACCTCGGGCGGCATCGCATTTGCTCTGGCTTTGTTGGCCATCGCTGCCACCGGCATCCGCTGGTTGTCGCGCCGCTTGGCACCAAGGGCCAAAGGCAGACCGGCACTCCGCTGGGCGCTTGGTGCGATCTCGGGGACGCGCGAAGGGGCCGCCTCTGTTGTTTTGTCCCTTGGCCTCGGCCTGTCCGTACTTGCCGCCGTGGGGCAGATCGATGGAAACTTGCGCAACGCCATTTCGGGCAACCTGCCGGATATCGCCCCCAGCTACTTCTTTGTAGATATCCAGCGCGATCAGATTGATGGCTATACGGAACGGTTGGAGAGTGACGACAGCGTCAGCCGCATCGAAAGCGCGCCGATGTTGCGCGGCATCATCACCCAGATAAACGGAACACCAGCCAGCGAAGTCGCGGGCGATCACTGGGTGATTCAGGGCGACCGGGGGCTGACATACTCCGAAACCCCAAGCGAAAATACACGCATCACCGCTGGCGAGTGGTGGCCCGAAGGCTACTCCGGCGCACCGCAAATCAGCTTTGCCGCAGAAGAGGCTGAGGAAATGGGGATCGGACTTGGCGACACCCTCACCATCAACATCCTCGGGCGCGACATCACCGGGACGATCACATCCCTGCGCGAAGTAGACTTTTCCACCGCAGGCATCGGGTTCATCCTTTCGATGAACCCCAGCGCACTGCAAGGCGCGCCGCACAGCTTCATATCCACCGTCTACGCGACCGAAGAATCCGAAGCTCAAATCCTGCGCGACATCGCAAACGCCTATCCCAACGTCACCGCCATCCGCGTGCGCGACGCGATCGACCGGGTCGCTGATGTGCTCGCCGGGCTGGCCGCTGCGACGTCCTACGGCGCGGGGGCGACGTTGCTGACCGGTTTTCTTGTGCTGATCGGGGCAGCGGCGGCCGGCACACAGGCACGCACCTATGAGGCGGCAGTGCTCAAGACCCTCGGGGCCACGCGACGGCGCATCCTGATCAGCTTTGCCACCCGCGCCGCCCTTTTGGGGCTGGCCGCAGGTGCGGTGGCTCTGGCGGCTGGGATCACGGGTGGCTGGGCGGTCAGTACGTTTGTGATGGACACTGATTTCAGCGTCATCTGGCCCTCTGCTCTGGCCATCATCATCGGCGGGGTAACAGCCACTTTGGTCGCCGGTCTCGCCTTTGCGTGGGGTCCGCTGGCCGCACGCCCCGCCCAAGTGCTCAGGGGGCGCGAATAAGCGCAGTTGCGACAGCACGCTGCCCGTGCAAAACCCGTCCCTAGCCATTGAACCACAAAAGACGCAGGCCCATGACTGACCAATTGCCCATGCCCGTCACCGCCCCTCTTTCTTCCGCTCAAAAGACGCAACTGATCAACCTGATCCGCCGCGCGGCTCGGGCCGAGATCATGCCCCGGTTTCGCAGCCTTGATGCGGGCGAGATCGACACAAAGAAAGACGAAAACGATCTGGTCACCGCCGCCGACATTGCCGCCGAAGCGATGATCACGCGGGGCTTGCAGATGGCGTTCCCCCACGCGCTTGTGGTCGGAGAAGAAGCGATATCCAAAAACCCGGACCTCCTCAAAGGGATCGGTGACGCCGAGTTGTGTTTCATCATCGATCCTGTCGACGGCACGTGGAACTTCGCCAAGGGTATGCCCCTTTTCGGCACGATCATCGCGGTGTGCCGATTTGGGCAGCCTGTTCTGGGGTTAATCTATGACCCCGTTGGCGACGATCTGATCGTGACGGACAACACGTCCCCTAGTGTCTGGCAAACCCGGACGGGCCGACAGCGGCCCATCACTACTGCCGCTGCAAAACCGCTCGACCAGTTGGCCGGATACTTGCACATCCGCCTGATGCCGCCAGCGGATCGCGCGCTGATGTGGTCCAAAGTCGGCGTCCTTGCCTATGTCGGCACCTTGCGCTGTTCGGCCCATGAATACCGGTTGCTGGCGACCGGGGCGACGGACTTTGTCTTGTCCGGGCACCTCAATTGCTGGGATCATGCGGCGGGCGTATTGCTATGTCAGCAAGCGGGCGGCAAAGCGGCCATGCTGGACGGAACGCCCTATAATGCGGGCTTGACCTCTGGCTATCTGCTCAGCGCTTCATCTGATGCGGTCTGGGACGCGGTGGCCACCCACTTTGCCGATCTTGTGGCTGACACATGACCCCCTGGTTCTTTGGCTACGGCAGCCTCGTCAACCGAGCCACGCACAGCTACCCGCAAGCACAAGCCGCGACGCTGACGGGATGGCGCCGGGTCTGGGTGCGGACCGAGTTGCGGGATGTGGTGTTTCTGTCAATCCACCCCGCCCCCGGACACAGCATAGATGGCCTGATCGCAAGTGTGCCAAACGCGGATTGGGCCGCGCTGGACCAGCGCGAAAGCGGCTATGCCCGCATCGACGCGACACACCACGTCAACCATGCAGCACCGGCCAACAACATCGCCGCATATCAGGTCCCGCCTGAACAGCAGCGCAGCAGCGGAGATCACCGCATCTTGCTCAGCTACCTCGACGTGGTCGTGCAAGGGTTTGCCCGCGAGTTCGGCCAAGCAGGGGCCGAGGCCTTCTTTGCGACAACAGACGGTTGGGACACACCGGTTCTGGATGACCGCGCTGCTCCGCTCTACCCCCGCGCTCAGAATCTGAGTGCGCAGGAACGTGCCTTGACGGACCGGCTACTTGCGCAGGTTCAGTAGGGACAAAAGCCGTCCCTCACGCGCGAATTGGTCGCGCGGCACTTGTGTCGTCCCGCCCGCTGCGATCACCCGCAACGCCAGCACCCATGCGATCCCGCCGAATAGCACACCCGCCAATGCTTGCCCGATCAACACGCCGGGTGCGCCGAACAAGGCCGCACCCAACCACACCAAGGGGATCATGGCGATCGTATTGCGACCCCAGTTCATGCCCGTTGAATAGAACGGATGTCCAAGGTTGTTGAACGCCGCATTGGCGATGAACAAAACCCCGTTGAAAAAGAACAAGAGCGCCAGCGGCCCGCAAAACAGGTACACCAGATCGCGCGTTATACCAGTGGCTGTAAACAAGTCCGCAATCGGACCGCGTAAGGCAAATAGAACCACAGAGATGACAAGGACCACACCGGCAGCAAAGATCAGCGCAGCATTGAACCCCCGTCGAACGCGATCATAGTTCTGAGCGCCAAAATTCTGACCCAAGATCGGCCCAACCGCCCCCGAAAGGGCAAAGATCACAGCAAAAGACACAGGCATCAAACGGCCCACAATGGCCATGCCCGCAACAGCCTCTAACCCGTATTGTGCCATGGAACGTGTGACGATGGCCTGACCTACCGGCGTCGCCAGTTGCGTCAGAATTGCGGGAAAACCGATACTGACCAGCGGGCCAAAGTCTCTCAACATGGTCGGCAATCTGGGACGCGGAAACCCGCCGTGGTGGCGTAGGATCGGCAAAACCGCCGTCAACCCGATCACCACCCGCGCCGCAACCGAGGCCAGTGCCGCGCCAGTCAGATCAAGGCCCAAACCAAAAATCAGGATCGGGTCCAATACCGCATTCACAACCCCGCCATAAATCGTGGCCATCATCGCGCGGCGGGCATCTCCGTGGGCGCGCAGGATGCCACCCCCCATCATACCGACCACCAGAAATGGCAGCGATGGCACAATGATACGCAAATACCCTTGAGCCAGCGTGGCCGTCTCGCCTTCGGCGCCAATCCAGGACACGAAAAGCGGCACGTTGATCCAGACGAATGCGGCAAAGATGATGCCAAACCCAATACCGTAAATCAGCCCATGAGTGCTGCGCATTCGCGCTTCTTCAAGGTCTCCGGCACCCAATGACCGGGCCACAAGCGCACCCACCGCAATCGCCATGCCAATGGAAAAGGACGTGGTGAAAAAAAGGATCGATCCGGCATAACCCACGGCTGCGGCCAGTTCGGCCTTGCCCAGCATCGCGATGAAAATCATGTCGATGAAATCGACCAGAAACACCGCCGTGATGCCAAGGGCCGAGGTGAGCGACATCACTGTCACATGGCGCAAAAGCGAGCCCGAGACGAATTTGGCCTGTGCATCAGCCAACTTCCCGTCCCTTCTCTGATTTCAAAAAATCCCCCCCGGAGGGCCGATCAACATCAGCGCCGAAGGGTCCAGACATCAGCGCGCCTTGACCACCTGCAGCAGCGGCATCAACGCCGCCATATCAGGCCCATGCGCCTGCCCCGTCAGCGCCTTGCGCAAAGGCATGAACAGCCCACGCCCCTTGCGACCTGTGGCCTCTTTGACAGCACCTGTCCAAGCCCCCCATGTGTCGGGCGTAAATGGCCCGTCTGGCAACATCGCGATGGCCTGCGCTACAAACTCACGATCTTCATCTTCGATCACCGGGTCAGCGCCATCACGGCACAGGGTCCACCACCCCTCAAGATCGCCCAAGGTCTCGATATTATCGCGCATGACAGTCCAGAATGCAGGCGCAAGTTCGCTGGACACGCCAATGGCCTCGATCCGCTCGACCACCGCGTCAAGCGGCAGGGACTGCAAATACCGACCGGTCAGCGGGAACAAATCCGCCTCGTCGAATTTGGTCGGGGCCGAGCCAAAGCGGGACACATCAAAGCCCTCAATCAACTCTGCCATCTCGCTGCGCAATTCAACCGGGTCAGACGCCCCAAGGCGGGCCATCAACGACAGCAGCGCCATTGGCTCCACTCCGCGTTCGCGCAAATCACGCAACGCCAACGTGCCCAGTCGTTTTGACAAAGCCTCGCCTTGCGGGCCGGTCAGCAGCGAATGGTGGGCAAAGCGGGGGGCGGTGCCGCCCAAGGCTTCAATAATCTGGATTTGCGTCGCCGTATTTGTGACGTGGTCCGATCCACGTACAACATCGGTCACACCCATCTCCATGTCATCGACAACCGAAGCAATCGTATAAAGCACCTGCCCGTCCTGCCGGATCAGCACGGGATCAGAGACCGAAGCCGCATCAATGCTGATGTCACCCAGAATGCCGTCGGTCCATTCAATGCGGGTTTGATCCAGCTTGAACCGCCACACACCTTGCCCGCGTTCGGCGCGCAATGCGTCCTTTTCAGCTTCGCTCAGATCAAGCGCCGCACGGTCATAAACCGGCGGTTTGCCCATATTGAGCTGCTTCTTGCGCTTCAGGTCTAGTTCAGTTGGCGTCTCAAACGCCTCGTAAAACCGCCCGTTGGCACGCAGCGTGTCTGCGGCCGCAGCATAGCGGTCCAGCCGTTCTGACTGACGCTCAACCCGGTCCCAATGCAGGCCCAACCATTCCAGATCAGCCTTGATTGCATCAACATACTCTTCCTTGGACCGCTCCGGGTCCGTATCATCAATACGCAGAATGAAGGTCCCCCCCGCCTTGCGCGCGATAAGGTAGTTCATCAGCGCAGTGCGCAGGTTTCCAACGTGGATGTAGCCAGTGGGGGATGGTGCGAAACGGGTGGTGGTCATGAGGTGCTCTCCGGGAACTTGGCCTTGCCTTGTCATAGGGGCACGGCCTTGTCCAGTTTTGCACCAGCTTTCAGTGCTAAAGGGGACCTGACGGCAAGATAATCGAGAATGCTGCCGGGCGTGAACCACACGCATCGCGGGCAGTTCTTAATCCCTCTTGTCCCGCACCTTGCACAATACCGCATTAAAAAAATCGATAATTTTTACGTGATCGCCCGTGACATCGACAATTTTGCGCTATGTTAGCATTATCTGACAAGAAGGATGACATTCATGGCAAACACACCCAAACTCTCTCGCCGCTCTGCCCTGATGGGGGCCGCAGCGCTGCCATTGGCCGCAGCAACAGCCACCGCAACCCGGGCCGCCGCGCCTATGCTCGGCGTCACACAATCCAACTTTCGCCGTGTCAAAGTCGGCAGCTTTGAGGTCACGACGCTGCTCGCGGGCACGCGGCCCGTGGAAAACCCACACAAGATCTTTGGTCTGAACGTGGACGAAGAGACGTTCAATTCCGTCTCTGCGGACGCGGGCCTGTCCACCACTGCTGCGCAGTTCTTCTTTACACCGACACTTGTAAACAACGGTTCCGAACTGGTTCTGTTTGATACTGGGCTTTCTGGTGCAGCGACGGTTCAGGCGATCGAAGCCGCCGGGTATACAGCTGATCAGGTCGACAAAGTCGTGATTACGCACATGCACGGCGACCATATCGGCGGTATCTCAACCGATGGCACACCGACATTCGCAAACGCCGCCTACATTACCGGCGCCACTGAATTCGACGGCTGGTCCGGCACAGGCAACGAAAACTTCGACGGCAAGATTGTCCCATTGGCCGACCAGTTCACCATGCTGGATGACGGCGGCTCGCCCGCTTCGGGGATCACTGCCATGGCCGCCTTTGGCCATACACCGGGCCACATGGCCTATATGGTCGAAGACGGTGGTACGCAGCTGGTGATTGGCGCGGACTTTGCCAACCACTATGTGTGGTCACTGGCCCATCCCGATTGGGAAGTCCGTTTTGATATGGACAAAGCCGCAGCCGCAGCAACGCGCAAAACCATGCTCGACATGATGGCCACAGACCGCACGGCGTTCATCGGCTATCACATGCCATGGCCCGGCATTGGGTATGTCGAACGCAACGGTGAAGGCGGATACCGCTATGCCGCACACAGCTACCAGTTGATGCTGTAACTGGCCGCGAATGAATACAGTAAGGCGGACGTGTTGTTCGCCTTACACCTTGCCCGCAGCGCGCAAGCGATCCCATGCATAGCTCAGGTAGCTGCGCGAAAAACTGTGACCGCCGTCAAAGGTGCAGAACTCCAACAGATCATCAGCCGCGTTGCCCTGCCGGGTGCAGGACATTGCGTCGATCTGCACAACTGTCTCAGGGCCAAATCCGCCTACCGCGCGATACATTGCCAGAACGTCCAGAACATCACCCTGCTTTGTCGGGCCAATGGGTCGCCCCGCCAGCGGCACTGTGCGGTCCTTTGTCCCATGGATATGAATGACCGAAGCCGGGGCGGCACAAGCCGCAGGCGGTCCTCCCCAGAACGTACCCGATACTGGCGCAAAACCTGCAAACAGGTTTGGACGCTGGCACGCCAATTCCCATGTCACCATGCCGCCAGCAGAAAAGCCCGACATCATGACCCGATCAGGATCGATCCCGAACCGCGCAACAGCATCCGAAATCATCGCCTCAAAATAGGCGATTTCGGCCGCGCCCGTGGATGCCATATCGCTGGGCGCACCGGGAATATCCCAGTCGTCCCGCGCCGATTTAGGAGCAATCAGCGCCAGTCCCATCTCGGACACCATGCGGCGCAGCCCGCCATTGCGCATCACGCCCCGCGCTGATCCGCGATAGCCATGGGCAAAAACGATTGCCCCGACAGGACCTGCCTGCCCCTCGGGCATCGCAATGCGGTAGTGCCGGTCGCCAATCATGCAGTCACTGTCCGGGCCGCAGGCCACAGCGATCGAAGGCAGCAGCATCAAAGCCAAAGACAGGGCAAAGCGCATGGAAACAACCTCATGATATGCATCAAAATCGCGTGCATATATGGAAGCCGCCGGCGGTCCCGGCACAAGTCACATCACCGTGTAAACGCAGCTCAGGTTGGCTCGCGCCATGCGTTCACGATGGGGTAACGGCGATCCAACCAGAACGCACCTTTGGTCAGGCGGGCTCCGGGCGCGGACTGGAATCGCTTGTATTCGCTCAGGTAAATCAGACGCTCGATCTTGCGCGCCACATCGCCTTCAAACCCTGCCGCTACGCAGTCAGCAATCGATCCATTGCGGTCCACAAGGATCTCAAGCATCGCATCAAGGTCCGGATAGTCCGGCAAGCTGTCGCTGTCCTTCTGATCTTCGCGCAACTCGGCACTGGGCGGTTTTGTTATGATCCGCTGCGGAATGACCTCTCCTTCATTCCCCATCATCCAGTCACGATGATTGGCATTGCGCCAGCGGCACGTCTCAAACACGCGGGTTTTGTAAAGATCCTTGATCGGATTGTAGCCACCGGCCATGTCGCCGTAGATCGTCGCATAGCCCACCGCCACTTCGGATTTGTTGCCAGTTGTCAGCAGCATCTCGCCAAATTTGTTAGACAGCGCCATTAACAGCAGCCCCCGTATCCGGCTTTGAATGTTTTCTTCTGTCAGGTCTGCATCCAACCCCTCAAACAGCGGGGCAAGGGTGCTCGTCACAGCCGCGCGTGTCTCTGAAATCGGAACGTAGTCATAGCGACAGCCCAGCGCTTTGGCGCAAGTTTCGGCGTCTTCCAGCGAATGCGGCGAGGTATATTCGGACGGCAGCATCACGCAGCGGACATTCTCTGGTCCCAGCGCGTCCGCTGCAATGGTGGCCACTAGGGCAGAATCCACGCCACCGGACATGCCGAGCAGGACCTGCTTGAACCCGGTCTTCGCACAATAGTCGCGCAAAGACGTGACCATGACACGGTAGTCCTGCTCCCACGGATCAGGATGTTGCGCCTTTTCGCCATCAACCACACGCCAGCCCTCAGGACCGCGTTCAAGGTCCACATGGGCCACTACCTCATCAAAGATCGGCAACTGCACCGCCAACTGCCCGCCGGGGTTCAGCGCAAAACTGCCCCCGTCAAACACCTGATCGTCCTGCCCCCCAACCATGTTGAGGTAAATCAATGGCAAACCGGTTTCGACCACACGGGCAACCATGTGATTGATGCGGGTGTCGAACTTGCCTCGGTAGTAAGGTGACCCGTTGGGAACCAGCAGGAACTCCGCCCCTGTCTCCTCCAAAGTCTCGGCGACATCCGGATGCCACGCATCTTCGCAGATTGGGCTACCAACGCGAGTATTGCCGACAGAGTAAGGACCACCCAAAGGACCGGCATCAAAAATCCGAACCTCGTCAAACACAGTCTCGTTGGGCAGATGATGCTTAAGAACACGGCTCGCAATCTTGCCGCCCTTGCAAATCAGGTAGGCATTGAACAACTCCGCGCCCTCAGCCCAGGGACAGCCAATGGCCAGCGCCGGGCCATCCGCACAATCGACCGCCAAAGCCTCAACCGCTTCCATCGCAGTGGCGTGAAAGACAGCCTTCATCACCAGATCCTGCGCGTTGTAGCCAGCGATGAACATCTCGGGCAGGGCCACCAGATCGGCGCCCGCGTCGCGACCCGCCTCCCAGGCATCCCGCGCTTTGGCGGCGTTCCCGGCAATATCACCAACCGTTGGGTTCAACTGACCCAGCGTTATGCGGAATGTGTCGGCCATTGGCGCGCTCCTTCAATCTCCCACGCGATGTAGCAGAAAGCGCGGGCGAGGAAACCCACAGGCGACGTCTGCACCCGCCTCTCACGCTGCTTCTTTGTTTCCCAAAAACCCCCGGGCGTTCCGAACGAGGGAAAACTGGTCCCTCCGCGCCCGCGCATTCAGCGCAATCCTCAACTTTCCGCCAAGGCCATTGCTCACACTTCGCCCCTGTCCTAACTTCCCCCTGCCCGCATAATTTCAGCGGGTCCGCGAATCTAAGAGGTTGCCCCATGTCTTTGCGCAGTTTGTTGTTCTGCATCGCCCTTTTGCCGGGCACCGCGCTGGCGCAATCAAACGCCGTGCTGACCAAGCAATATGACGATGGCGGCATTTACGAGGGGACGTTCCGCGGCGGCCTTCAACATGGGCAAGGCTCTTACCGGCTCCCTAACGGATACGAATATACCGGCGAATGGGTCGACGGAGAGATCAAGGGGCAAGGCACCGCCCGCTTTCCCAATGGCTCCGTTTACGAAGGCAGCTTTTCCAAAGGCAAACCCGACGGGTTCGGCAAGATCACCTTCGCTGATGGCGGCACCTATGAAGGGGATTGGGCCACCGGTGCCATCGTTGGTACTGGCGTAGCTCTTTACGCGAACGGCGTCCGTTACGAAGGGTCGTTCCGCAACGCCAAACACCATGGCAAAGGGGTCATGCAATCCCCCGGCGGATACGAATACAAAGGCGACTGGGTCGACGGCGAAAAACAGGGGACGGGCGTAATAACTTACCCTGATGGCGCCGTGTATGACGGCCAGATCGAAAGCGGCGTACGTCAGGGAACAGGCACGCTGACGATGCCAGACGGGCTTATCTATATTGGCTTGTGGAAAAACGGCCAAATCGATGGTGCAGGCACACTCACTCAACCCAATGGGGACGTCTACGAAGGCGACCTCGTCTCAGGCCGCCGAGAAGGCAAGGGCCGTGTCACCTACTCCAACGGCGACGTCTACGAAGGACAGTTCGCCGATGACCGCCGCCACGGGCAAGGCACGTTCATCGGCAATGACGGCTACACCTATATCGGCCAATGGGTCGAAGGGCAGATCGAAGGTCAGGGTCGGGTCACCTATCCCGACGGGGCCGTCTATGAAGGGGACTTCAAGGACGACCTCGCCGATGGCACTGGCAAAATTACCTATACCGATAGCTCCACCTATGAAGGAGAATGGGTGGCAGGCGTGATCGAGGGAACAGGCAAAGCGACCTACCCCAACGGCGTGGTCTATGAAGGCGGGTTTCAAAACGCGCGCAACCACGGGCAGGGTGTGATGACCTATGCCGATGGCTATCGCTATGAAGGCACTTGGGAAAACGGGCAGCGGCACGGGACAGGGACCGCAACCTATCCCGATGGCACCGTCTATACCGGTGACTTCCTTGATGGTCAGCGGCACGGAACCGGCAAAATCGTTATGGCCTCAGGCTTTGTATATGATGGCCAGTGGACGCGCGGTGAAATCGACGGAGAGGGCGTTGCCACCTACGCCAACGGCGACATCTACGAAGGGACGTTCAAGAACGGCAAGCGGCAGGGAGCGGGCACCATGCGCTACTCCAGCGGCGAAGAAGCGACGGGTGATTGGGACAGTGGCGCACTGAACGAAGCGGAGACGCCGGAAGAAACCGAAGCCACCAGCGACGGCGGCTGATGCCCGGCTTTTGGCTGCTACGCCTCATCCCAGCGCTTGCGCTGATTGTTCTTGCTCATGCGGCAGCAGCAGATTGGCAATACATCGAAAAATATAGCGATCCTATCCAGGGATTTGATACACGTGCGGCCAGCACGACGAACGCGGATGGCTATGGTCTACACCTCTATCGCAACCCGATCGGGCGGGTCTATGCACTGATCACCCTGCCCGACAGCAGCCCCGATCTGGTTCGCACTGGCCCTGTGGCCACGGTTACACCTATGGGTTTTGAACCCAAAGAGGTCGAAGCCCAAAGCGAACGCGGACGGGTCGTCGAATACGCCATCAGCACAGGGCGGGCCCTGCGCGACAGGCTTTGGCATGGCGAAGGGCAAGCGCCAGCATTTGGCACTTTCCACGACTTGCTTGAGGCCCCCAGCCTTGCCGTTTCTTTGATGTTTGAAAACGGGGGCACCGATCAAACGGAATGGTCGATGGAAGGTGCTGAAACCGCCATCGCCAAGGCTCTCGGCATCTCGATGAACGGCGTCCCGGCAGGATCCGAATGGGAAGACGAAGCCGCCCAGGCGTTGTTGGCCGCGATGACGGCCTGCCAGTTCCCCAAGTTGGACGTAGAATGCGTGCAAAAAGTGTCGACGTGCAGCGCAAAAATCAGTGAAGACAGAGATATCGATGGTTTCGACACCTGTGTCGCTGCCGAATGACAATAGACGGCGGAACGCCGCCCGAAAAGATAGACAAAGAAGCCTGACCTCGGTAACGAACGACGAAGTAGAAAAGCAAATGCGGGGCCCTCAAAATGGCTACAGAAGGCGCAGAAGGTCATGGCGATCCCGGTTGGTTTGTACCTCCGGATGCGTTCGACCAGATGTCTTGGGTTATTCTGATCCTGCTGGCGCTGGCGATTTATGGGCTGGTGTCGCTTTATGCTGCTTTTGATCGCTGGGCCGAACATCAATCCCACGGCACTCCGCTGGCCAAGACGATCCCGACAATGCTCACGATTGCGCTGCTTTACGAGATCTTCCCCCTCGCCCATTTCAACATTCTGCTGCCGGTTGCCGCGATCCTGATTGCGCTGATGGCCGATTGGTCACGGTTCCATCTGCACTTCCCCAAAGGCCACGCGGCACATGAGGCCAAGCCGCACGAGGAGCCAAAAGCAGATGTTTGAGCTCATGTTTACGTCCTTCCCGGTCATCATCCGCTATTACCAACTCAAACGGCGCGGCGAAGAGATGACTGTTTGGAATATGCGCGCCGCCGTCCTGATGTGGTTGGGCATGGCCTTCGCACTCTTCCTGACGATCTTCTATTTCCACCCCAAAAGCTATTCAGGGATCGTGCCCTTCCGCACCGTTTCCGTGGTTGCACAAACCAGCGGACCGGTCACGGAACTCCCTGTTCTGAACGAGGATCGGGTCGCCAAAGGTGATCTGCTGTTTCGGATCGAAGATAGCAGCCAGCGGTCGGCCGTCGCTCAGGCTGAGGCCCAACTTGCCGAAATCGATGCCGAAGAAAACAAAGCGCGGGATGAGCTGATCGTGGCCCAATCGACTGTGGACCAAGCCGTAGCTGAACGGGACAAATATGCGGTTGATCTGGAAAACGCGCAGACTCTGTTCGAGCGAAATGTCGGGCGCGAGGACGACGTGCGCCGATTTCAGGCTGCATTTGACTCGGCCGAGGCCGCCGTAACGGCCACCACCGCACAAGTCGATCTGGCACGTGTCGAAATCGAAGAAACCATCCCCGCCAAACGCCGCACGGCCGAAACGGCACTCGAAGCGGCCAAGACGGAGCTGGCAAAGACCGAAGTTCGGTCCTTTACAGATGGCGTCGTGACCCAACTGTCCCTTGCCGTCGGAAGCCCGGCATCACGCCTCGTCCTCAGCCCGGCCATGGTGATTATTCCCGACCGGGACGAAAAACACCCCATCGGTGTGATCGCAGGGTTCGACCAGGTCGCCCGGGCAACTCTGCACGCAGGAATGCCTGCAGAAATCGCGTGTGACAGCAACATCAACATCTCGTTCAGGAACACGGTCATGCCCGCGCATGTGACGTCGATCCAACCGGCGATTGCCACCGGTCAGGTACAGCCAAGTGGCGTAATGCTTGAGCCCAGCAATGCCACCTCTCGCGGATCATTGCTGGTTTACTTCGATCTGGTACACCCCGAGCATAAAGACATCATGCTGAACGGAACGGGGTGTCTGGTGCAGACCTACACCAACAATCTGCCCGGTGTGTTTGGCCATGTGATCGCTGCCACAGGCATAATCAAGGCCGCTGGATTGCGACTGAAAGTGTGGGGCTCGCTGGTTTCTGGCGTTGGTCTGGCCGGGGGCGGTGCGCACTAAGGCGTGCCATCAGCGACTAAACCGTCTCGCCCGAAGACATCTTGTCCAGAAACGCTTCAGCGTCGCGCAACACAGTAGCGCGGCGCTCTTCGTCCATCCGATCCCAAGTCCGGTACATGTTCCCCATGCGGGCATTGTTGGAAAACCGATCCCGGTGACGGTCTAGGAAATGCCAGTAAAGCAGGTTGAACGGGCAGGCTCCCTCGCCCGTTTTGACGTTGACCTTGTAGTGGCAACCTTTGCAGTAATCCGACATCCTGTTGATGTACACGCCCGATGACACATAAGGCTTGGACGCAATGACGCCCCCATCAGCGAACTGCGACATGCCCACAACATTCGGGGCCTCCACCCATTCAAAGGCATCTGCGTAGACCGCCAGATACCATTCGGACACTTCCGCCGGGTTCAACCCAGCGAGCAGGGCAAAGTTGCCCGTGACCATCAAACGCTGGATGTGGTGGGCATAGGCCTCGGTTTCAGTCTGCGCCACGGCCTTTGACACACAGCGCATCCGCGTCTCACCACCCCAATAGAACGCCGGCAGCTTGCGATGGTGGTCTAACCCATTGCGATGCGGATAGTCGGGACCCTCATGAAAATAAATGCCGCGCACATATTCGCGCCAGCCAATCACCTGCCGTATGAACCCTTCGGCTGCGTTGATGGGCACATCGCCCGCCTTCCACGCATCTTCGACCGCCCGGCAGACCTCAAGCGGGTCGAGCAATCCGATGTTGAGGTAGGGCGACACCAGCGCATGGTAGAGGAACTGATTGTCCGCCAGCATCGCGTCCTGATAGTCGCCAAAACGGGCCAGACCATAGCGGACAAAATGCGCCAGTGCCTGTCTGGCCTGCGCCTGATCCGTGGCAAACCAGAACGGGCGCAAATCCCCGAAATGATTGCCAAAGCGCGCCTCGACCAAATCCAGAACTTCGGTCACGACGTCATCTGGTTCAAACTGCATGGGTCCGGAAAATGTGACCTCTCCGGGGGCAGGTTTGCGATTGTCGTGATCGAAATTCCACTTGCCGCCTGCCGGTTGATCCCCATCCATCAACAGGCCGGTCTTGCGGCGCATATCGCGATAGAAATATTCCATCCGCAGCGCCTTGCGCCCCTCAGCCCAAGCCTCGAACTCGGCATGGGAGGCGATGTACCTGTCATCTTCCAGCATCTCCACATCCAGCGGACAATCCTCGAGGGCTTCAATCAGGCGGTACTCGCCCGGGCGGGTAACAAGAACCTTGCTCACCCCATACTGATCTGCCCGGCGCAGCAACTCGCCTGCAATGGATTGGGAGTTTTCGGTGTCATCAAGCTCGGAATAGGCCACCTGCCAACCATCTTCGCGTAACTGGGTCGCAAACTTGCGCATCGCAGCCAGAACCAGCGCAATCTTCTTGGGGTGATGGGGAACGTACGATCCTTCATCACCGACTTCGGCCATGACAACAACGTGGCGGTCTTTGTCCGCCGCGCACAACGCTGCCACGTTTTCGCTCAACTGATCCCCAAGGATCAGGATCAACCGCGCTACCATGGAACGGAAGCCCCGGAGTAATCAAAGAACTGCCCAGTCTGCTCGGGTCTCAACCCATCCATAACCTCCATCAGATTGGTCGCCGCGTCTTGCGGAGGCACCGCAGGATGGCGGCCCACATACTTATCAGTAAAGGCCGTGGCCACGGTGCCGGGATGCAGCGCCACAACTGTCGCCTGTCCATGCGTGCGCGCCAATTCAATCGCAGCCGTATGAACGATCTGGTTTACAGCAGCCTTGGCCGCACGATAACTGATCCAGCCACCAATCCGATTATCCCCAATCGACCCGACGCGCGCAGACAGCACCGCCATAACGGCGGGCCGATCACGGGGCAACAGATGATGCGCGTGCGACAGGATCAAGGCCGGGCCAATCGCGTTCAATGCAAACTGACCCGCCATCACGGCAGGGTCCAACCCCTTGATGGTCTTTTCAGGGGCAGCGCCCGCAATCTCAAGCGCACCAGTCGCGACAACAACCCGGTCGTAGGGGCCGCGCCCAGTCAGATGGTCGGCGACCGATCCGGCATCCGTCACATCAAACCCATCACCCGAGCGCGACAGTCGGTCCACCTCTGCCCCACTGGCTGCATATGCATCCACCAAAGCAGACCCGATGCCCCCAGAGGCCCCAATAATCAAAATCTTATCCATGATCCCCGACCTAGCAGGCAAGGCGTGCGCATCAACTTCTTCTGACGAAAAATACCCCCTTTGAAGGTTTCGGAATGCGCAACGGGGTTACGGTCCGCAATTCCAGTCTTTCCATTTGCAAAAGGCGCGGTATAAATGCGCCCATGACATTCGCCACACATATCCCTTGCACACGCCTTTCGGGCGTGCTCGGCCATGGCCTCCTGCTCCTAATTCGCCTCTGAGCGCAGCCGGTTGGCGCGCCCGCTCAGAGGATCGCCCGCGCGCCAAAGGCTTCAGGAACAGAACTCAAAGAGATACCAAAATGACCGATACTGACAAAACCCAGGACCGCGTTGTCATCTTCGACACCACGCTGCGCGACGGCGAACAATCTCCGGGCGCCACCATGACCCACGCGGAAAAGCTCGAAATTGCAGGGCTGCTGGACGACATGGGCGTCGACATCATCGAGGCCGGATTTCCCATCGCCTCCGAAGGCGACTTTAACGCCGTTACCGAAATCGCCAAGAACGCGCAAAACTCGGTGATTTGCGGCCTTGCCCGCGCGCAGTTTGGCGACATCGACCGCTGTTGGGAGGCCGTCAAGCACGCAAGCCAACCGCGTATCCACACCTTCATCGGGACCTCGCCCCTGCACCGCGCCATTCCAAACCTCACCAAGGACGAGATGGCCGAGCGGATTGAACAGACCGTCACCCACGCCCGCAATCTGTGTGACAACGTGCAGTGGTCACCGATGGACGCGACGCGTACGGAAATCGACTACCTCTACCGCGTTGTCGAAATCGCGATCAAAGCGGGTGCGACAACGATCAACATCCCCGACACTGTCGGCTACACTGCCCCTCGTGAAAGCGCAGACCTGATCTCCAAACTGATCGAAAATGTGCCCGGCGCCGACGAGGTGATCTTTGCTACGCACTGCCACAACGACCTTGGCATGGCGACAGCCAACTCTCTTGCCGCTGTCGAGGCAGGGGCACGCCAGATCGAGTGCACGATCAACGGTCTGGGCGAACGCGCCGGCAATACTGCTCTGGAAGAAGTGGTGATGGCCCTTAAAGTGCGCAACGACATCATGCCGTTCCGCACCGGCATCGATTCAACCAAGATCATGAACATCTCGCGTCGCGTTGCCACGGTCAGCGGCTTCCCGGTGCAGTTCAACAAGGCCATCGTGGGCAAGAATGCCTTTGCACATGAATCTGGCATCCATCAGGACGGCATGTTGAAAAACGCCGAGACGTTCGAAATCATGCGGCCCGAAGACGTGGGGCTGTCGGCGACCAACCTCGTGATGGGCAAACACTCTGGCCGCGCTGCCCTGCGCTCCAAGCTCGAAGAACTTGGCTTTGAACTGGGCGACAACCAACTCAAGGACGTCTTCGTGCGATTCAAAGCGCTGGCCGACCGCAAAAAGGAAATCTACGAAGATGACCTGATCGCGCTGATGCGCACCGCCACTGATCCGGAAGAAGACCGGATCAAGCTGGTCTCAATGCGCGTTGTGTGTGGCACCGATGGCCCTCAGCAGGCAGACATGGTGCTCGACATCGATGGGACCGAACACAAAACGACGCAAACCGGTGACGGCCCAGTAGACGCGTCTTTCAACTGCATCAAAGCGCTGGTGGAACACACCGCCCGCCTGCAGCTGTATCAGGTCCACGCTGTGACCGAAGGTACTGATGCGCAGGCGACAGTGTCCGTGCGGATGGAAGAAGACGGGCGCATCGTGACCGGCCAATCCGCGGACACAGACACTGTCGTGGCCAGCACGCGGGCCTACATTCACGCGCTCAACCGTCTGCTGGTGCGACGTGAGAAAACAGGCTCTGACAAGCGCGAAGTCAGCTACAAAGACGTCAGCTGATTGCGCATCCGGCGCAAACAACCCGCTTAAAGAAGCGCCTGAGATGCCGCATGAATGTGCGGCATCTCTTTTGTTGTTCGCCAGTTTCACCCATAAGCAACCCACCAAACCAAAAACAGGATAGTGTCATGCGCCTTTTATCTGCTGCAATCGCGGCAACTCTGCTTCTGACGACAGTCGCGTCTGCCCAGACAATCGACAAAATCAAAGATACCGGCGAGCTCGTCATTGGGTTTCGCACAGACGCATCCCCGTTGTCGGTCCTCGGTGATAATGGCCCGCAAGGGTATTCCGTCGAACTTTGCGCGCGTTTGGCCCAAAAAATTGCGGACTCACTCGCTCTTGAGACCATGGATGTGGTCTTCGAACCCGTTACAACTGAAAACCGGTTCGAAAAAGTCGCAAACGGCGAGATTGACTTGCTCTGCGGTGCGGCAACTATCACCTTGTCCCGGCGGGCACTGGTCGATTTTTCGACACCCACCTACGTCGATGGCACCACGGTTGCCCTAAAGAACGGCGGACCGGGCTCATTCGAAGAATTGGCTGGCAAAAAAATTGGTGTCCGAAGCGCCACAACAACGCTTGAAGCGCTCAACACAACATTGGGATCGATGAATATGGACGCAGAAGTCGTCGAATTCGATGATCATGCCGCCGGCATGGCAGCGCTCGAATCCGATGCTATTTCCGCATACTTTGCAGACCAATCCATTCTGATGCAAATGGTGCAGTCCGGTGGCAACGCAGATGCGTACAATGTCTTTGAGAATCTTTTGACCGTCGAAAAACACGGGCTGGCCATGCGCCGTGGGGATTCTGATTTCAGGCTGCTTGTTGATACAGGTCTGTCGACCTTGTTCGCAGAAGGAGGTGTTTCTGACGCTTTTGGCAACAACATAGGCGCAACTCCGGGTTTTGCGCTTGAAGCGATGTACCTTTTGTCCCCGACGTTGCCCTAAACAGGCACAGATTTGATATCACTGGCCCGGGCATTTGTGCCCGGGTTTGCTACACTGATACCGACGGGCTGTACCGCACACACCGTTGGCAGTGTTGCCTACTCCGGTCCCCACAATCGCGACAAAACAGGACGGCCCATTGGTGTCGGACGCATCCACTTGCGCAGGTGTGCAAGCACCGCAGACCCCATTGAAGCTCAACCTAAAATCGTACCCAATGCGCGCGCAACGCCTTGAAACTCGAGTCAAATTTTATTGACTCGAAACGGTGTGTAACCCAAGGTTGAAGGATTAACGCCAAAATTATTGAGGTTTTGCCATGCACAACATGCGTAAGCGCACCGCAACCGCTCTCTTTGTTATCACTTGCATCGCCGCAAGCGCGGCCACCATGTCCGCGGCGCAGAACGCGCCGTCTGGATCGTGCGTGGTCCCGGGTGGTTGGTGTTGGCCGCTCAGTCCTGGGCCATCAGGCGCGCCATGCCAGTGCAACACACCAAACGGGCTTGTGACAGGATTCATTCAATAAAGCCGGCATGTCTCTCAAAGTCATTGAAAGGATCGCATTATGGATCAAGAACAACGACTTTCCACACTGGTGTACAAGGCCTCGAACCTACGCGACTATCTTATGCATGTGCAGGGCGAAGACAGCGCAGAATTGGCCCATGCCCTGAGCGTGTTTGATCGCAGCGACGACTTTTCCGCCATCTCGGATGACGATATTCTTCACCTGCGCAAAGCGTTCCAGAAGGCCTATGACAGATTGTGCCTGCGCATCGACTCCTACACGATTGGTGAGGTTATGATCGGCAAGTCTCCGGTGGAACGGGGAACTCCGATCCTGACCAGCTTGCTGCTATGTCTGGCAGGCCTGTTGTTGGTGACGTCCGTGTTCAATTTCACCTACTGGTCGAACCGGGCCACTGTCGCGATGGCCGATGCACAAGAATTTCTGGCATTTGATCATTCCAACGAAATTGCTCAGCTCGTTGAAATGAAAATACTTTTTGACAAGGTCGTATCTGAGGAAGGCTCGGATAATCTTGAACCGCAATTGATGTACCTCGAAGGTATCTCCAATTTACAGCAGCACTATTCGCGCGAAAGAGAGTTAATCGAGCGCATTCAGGGCTTGTGGTCAGAAGCGCAAGTCTACAGAGCCCCGGGTCAATTTGTGAGCAACTGGTCCTGCGCAAGAGCGGCAAACACGGTGGTGATCAAGGCGACCCTTGACCCCATTTTCAGGTGTTCCGAGAAGGAGGCCGCCCGGGCAGCTGCAGTTTCTAAAGCAGCACAAAGAGAAGAGGAACTAAAAAAAGCCAAAGAGGAAGCGGATGCGAAGGCGGCAGCAGAAGCAGCGGAGGAGGCCGCGCTGATCGCGGCTGGCAATGCCGAGGTTCAAGATTCGGCTACCGATGCGGAAACCATGCAGGCAATCAAAGTCGCAAGTGTTTTTGACAACCGGTTCACGGCGGTCAAAAACGCACAGGTAGAGACCATGAAGACTGCCAATCGCACGGCCCTCAATATCTACCAAGACACGCTCGATGCGATGGGTGTGCGCATCAAAGACCTACGCGAATGGTTGAACACCATTCACCTTTGGGCTTTGCCGATCCTTTACGGCATGCTTGGCTCCATCGTGTATTGCATGTGGCGTGTACTAAACCCCAGCGTAGCCCCGCTTGGCTTTTTCTATTCCTTTATGCGCACGATTTTCGCTGGCCTCGCGGCGATGACACTGTCGATGCTGCTGGTTCCCTCCAACATACTTACGGCGGGTGTCGAATTGAACAGGCCATTGATTTATCTACTCAGTTTCGTCTTTGGCTATTCTGTAGAAGTTTTCATCAACACGCTAAACATGTTCAACACCTACTTCTTGGCCAACCTCACCACACGAGAGCGGCAGGATGCAAAGTGACCGGCTGGATGTTCCCCGCGATTGAGATAACGAAGGGGCAACCCATCCGGCCACTGCGATCGGCGCGATAGCGCTTGTTATATGCTGAAAACGTCCTTTAACCCGGTCAAAGCCCTCCCTATAAGACCACGAATTGCACGCACTCCCGAGTCGGGGTGCCCATAAGCATTCGAGGTGCGCAGCAGATGTCGATATTCGGAAATCTTGGTGGCTTGTTCTCGTCAGACATGGCGATCGATCTCGGCACCGCAAACACGCTGGTCTACGTCAAAGGCAAGGGTGTGGTGCTGTCCGAGCCATCTGTTGTGGCCTATCACATCAAGGACGGCGTTAAAAAAGTCCTCGCCGTGGGCGAAGACGCCAAACTGATGCTAGGGCGCACCCCCGGCAGCATCGAAGCGATCCGGCCAATGCGCGAAGGGGTCATCGCCGACTTTGACACCGCCGAAGAGATGATCAAACACTTCATCCGCAAGGTCCACAAACGCTCGACCTTCTCGAAACCGAAAATCATTGTCTGCGTGCCTCACGGCGCCACGCCTGTCGAAAAACGCGCCATCCGCCAGTCAGTTTTGTCCGCAGGGGCACGTCGCGCAGGCCTGATCGCAGAACCCATCGCAGCGGCAATCGGCGCAGGCATGCCCATCACTGACCCCACCGGCAACATGGTTGTGGATATTGGCGGCGGGACAACCGAGGTGGCCGTTCTGTCCCTTGGCGATATCGTTTATGCCCGATCTGTGCGGGTCGGTGGCGACCGCATGGACGAGGCAATCATTTCCTACCTGCGCCGCCAGCAAAACTTGCTGGTGGGTGAGACAACGGCTGAGCGGATCAAGACTTCCATCGGCACGGCCCGCATGCCCGACGACGGGCGCGGCACCTCGATGCAGATCCGAGGCCGTGACCTGCTGAATGGTGTTCCCAAGGAGATCGAAGTGACTCAGGCCCAGATCGCCGAGGCGCTCGCCGAACCCGTTCAACAGATTTGTGAAGCGGTTATGACTGCTCTTGAAACCACGCCGCCTGATCTGGCCGCTGACATCGTGGACCGGGGCGTCATGCTCACCGGCGGTGGCGCGCTATTGGGCGATCTTGATCTGGCCTTGCGCGAACAGACCGGACTGGCCGTATCCATCGCTGACGAAAGTTTGAACTGCGTCGCCTTGGGCACGGGCAAGGCGTTGGAGTATGAGTCCCAATTGCGTCACGCCATCGACTACGACAGCTAAGCTGACAGGCAGACGCCAACAAACAGTTTTCTTGCCCCAAAGGGGCAAATAGCAGACCATCAGACCAATCTCCCAACCGAGGTGAGGTATCTTGGCCAAGGACAGCACAAATGTGGACTATGCCGGCCCGCTGCGGCGGCTGGTTTTGGCTGTGCTGGTTTTGATCCTGACGGGTATTTTCCTGCTTTGGAGGATCGACAGCCCCAGGGTCGAACGGTTCCGCGCCCAGGTCACCGACCAGATCGTACCCAACCTTGATTGGGCTATGGCCCCAGTCACCGGCACCATCAATCTTGTTCGCGATTTCCAAAGCTACCGCCGGATTGTTGAGCAGAATTCGGAACTGCGCCGCGAACTGCGTCAGATGCAAAGCTGGAAGGAAGCCGCGCTTCAACTCGAACAGGAAAACGCGCGGCTGCTTGATCTCAACAACGTGCGCCTCGATCCGCGCCTCACTTATATCACCGGCGTGGTACTGGCAGACTCTGGCTCTCCGTTCCGCCAGTCCGTTCTGCTCAACGTTGGCGCGCGAGATGGCATCGTTGAGGGATGGGCAACCATGGATGGCATCGGGCTTGTCGGGCGCATCTCGGGAGTGGCCCAGAACACCAGCCGTGTGATCATGGTCACCGACGCCTCCAGCCGCATTCCGGCCGTTATCCAACCTTCCGGCCAGCGCGCGATTGTGGCAGGCGACAACTCGGCCGCTCCGCCCATCGACTTTCTGGAAAACCCCGACCTCGTACGCCCCGGCGATCGTGTGGTAACGAGCGGGGATGGCGGTGTCTTTCCTGCCGGATTGCTCATGGGGCAGGTTGCTGCTGATCCCGGTGGACGGCTTCGCGTGCGGTTGGCCGCCGATTACGAACGGCTCGAATTCCTGCGTGTGTTGCGCCACTACGGCAATGAACCCGTATCCGATACAACAGACGTTCTGGATGGCGGCGCCACCTCCGAAGACGAGGCCGAAGAACTGACGGAGGTGGCCGAATGAACGAGCAGGTCTCCTCTCGCCTTTGGACTATGCGGCTCAGTTTCGGGCTGCTGGTACTGGCCATCCTGTTCCTGCACCTGTTGCCTTTGCAAACTGCCGCTGGCGGTCTGATCTGGCCGAATTTCGTGCTGTGTTTCGGGCTGGCGTGGTCTGTGCGCCGCCCTGAATATGTGCCCGCCGTCCTTCTGGCAGTGGTGTTTTTGATGGCCGACCTGCTGCTCCAACGGCCACCGGGGCTGTGGGCTGTGCTAGCCCTGATCGCGTGCGAACAAATGAAGTCGCAGTCGCGCAGCCTGCGGGATGCGTCACTTGCCAGCGAATTTGCGTCCGTCGCTGTCTGGATCATCGGGATCGGGATCGCCTATCAACTCATTCTGGCATTGCTGCTGGTTGAACGTGCGCCGCTTGTCCCTGCTCTGATCCAGATTGTCGTCACGGTTCTGGCCTATCCGCTGGCCGTTGCGATCACCCATGGTCTCTTGGGCGTGCGTAAGGCCGCCCCGAACGAGATGGGCAGCAAGGGGGTGCGCTCGTGAAACGACCCCGCGTTGATATCGAAGCAAGCCACCGTCTGATCACGCGGCGGGCGGCGATCCTTGGTGGTGTACAACTGGCCTTTGTCGGCGCGCTGGCCGCGCGCATGCAGTTTCTGCAGGTCGATCAGGCCGACCAGTTCCGCCTGTTGGCCGAAGAAAACCGGATCAACATGCGCATCATACCACCGTCACGCGGTGAAGTGTTTGACCGCAATGGCGTACCGCTGGCGCGCAACGCGCCCAGCTACCGCATCGTGGTGGTACGCGAGGATGCAGGCGACGTGGCTGACGTGCTGGAACGGCTGGGCAAAGTGGTCGCGCTGGATCCCGAAGAGGTCGACCGCGCCATGGCCGAGATGAAGCGTTCCGCGCCATTTTTGCCGGTAACAGTTGCGGATGAGGTAACTTGGGAAGACCTCAGCCGCGTCAGCGTCAACGCCCCCGCCCTGCCCGGTGTCACACCCGAAGTTGGCCTCAGCCGGGTCTATCCCTTTGGCTCTGACTATGCCCACGTACTGGGCTACGTAGGCCCGGTCAGCGACTACGATTTGGAACGGCTGGATGATCCAGACCAACTGCTGCGCATACCACGGTTCCAGATCGGCAAGGTTGGGGTCGAAGCCAAAGCTGAAGACTTGCTGCGTGGCAAAGGCGGTGCCAAACGGGTTGAGGTCAACGCGACGGGCCGGGTGATGCGCGAGTTGGATCGCCGCGAAGGCACGGCAGGATCCGATCTGCAACTGACCATCGACTCCAAACTACAAAGCTATGTGCAAGCGCGCCTGAGCGGGGAAAGCGCAAGCACCGTTGTGATGGACTGTACCAACGGCGATCTTCTCGCCATCTCCTCTGCGCCCACATACGATCCCAACCTTTTCGTGCGGGGGATCTCGACCCGTGACTATGCCTCACTGACCGAAAACAAATACAGACCACTGGCCTCTAAAACTGTGCAGGGCATCTACCCACCCGGTTCGACCTTTAAGATGATCACGGCCATGGCCGCGCTCGAAGAGGGATTGATCGGGCCGGACGACACCGTCTATTGCCCCGGTCACCTTGAGGTATCCGGGCGCCGTTTTCACTGCTGGAAACGCGCAGGACACGGTTCGGTCAATCTGCAAAACTCGCTGAAACAGTCATGTGACGTCTATTACTACGATCTCGCCGTAAAGGTCGGGATCGAAAAGATTTCGGCTATGGCCAACCGCTTTGGTCTTGGTATCCGCCATGATGTGCCAATGTCCGCAGTGGCGGCAGGCCTGACCCCGACCAAGGACTGGAAACTGCGCACCCACGGGGATGACTGGCGCGTCGGCGATACGGTCAACGCCTCTATCGGGCAGGGATACATGCTGGCCTCTCCTCTGCAACTGGCGGTGATGGCTGCGCGGCTGGCCAGCGGGAACGAGGTCAAACCAAGGTTGATCAAATCTGTAGACGGAATCGAACAGCCCGAACTTGGCGGCGAAAGCCTTGGCTTGAACGAAAACAACCTGCGCAAGATGCGGCGGGCGATGTTTGATACGGTCAACGACCGGCGCGGCACAGCCTATGGCAGCCGGATCATTGACGATACCATGCGCATGGCGGGCAAGACGGGCACATCACAAGTGCGCAACATCACCGCCGCGGAACGCGCGCGCGGTGTCACCCGCAACGCAGATCTTCCTTGGGAACGGCGCGACCACGCACTGTTCGTGAACTATGCACCCTACGACAATCCGAAATACGCCGTGGCCGTGGTTGTCGAACATGGCGGCGGCGGGTCACGGGCGGCCGCCCCGATCGCGCGCGATGTAACTTTGCAAGCCTTGGCAGGTGGTGATCCTCCACTTGAGGCCTACCCAACCAAGGACCGCGAGCGCATCCGCGAACAACAAGAGAAGTTACGTGCCATTCAACCGCTGGCAAATATCACCGGCAAGGATCAGGCATGAGTTATCTTGAGTATAATGCCAAATACGTCCCCACCGGGCCGCGCAAGATCCTGTACCTGAACTGGCCGCTTGCGCTGCTGCTGGCGGCGGTGGCCGGTGTCGGTTTCCTGATGCTGTATTCGGTGGCCGGTGGGTCCTATACGCCATGGGCAGAGCCGCAGATGAAACGCTTTGCGGTCGGATTTGTGTTGATGATCATGGTGGCGATGGTGCCTGCGTGGTTCTGGCGCAACATGGCATCCGTGGCCTATCTCGGTTCACTTATGCTCCTTTTGGCTGTCGAATTCTTTGGCTCGGTCGGTATGGGCGCACAGCGCTGGATTGATCTGGGGTTTATCCGGCTACAGCCATCCGAATTGATGAAAGTCACGTTGGTCCTGATGCTAGCCGCCTACTATGACTGGCTGCCCTCAGCCAAAAAGTCGCGACCGATCTGGGTGCTTCTACCCGTCATCCTGATCCTGATCCCGACGGCGATGGTGCTGCGCCAACCCGATCTTGGTACATCAATCCTGTTGATGGCCGCAGGCGGCGGGTTGATGTTTCTGGCCGGTGTCCATTGGGCCTATTTCGCAGCCGTGATTGCAGCAGGTGTGGGCCTGATCACCACAGTGCTGCAATCGCGCGGCACGCCGTGGCAGTTGCTTCAGGATTACCAGTTCCGACGGATCGATACGTTTCTTGACCCAAGCTCTGACCCGCTCGGCGCGGGCTATCACATCACACAGTCCAAGATCGCTTTGGGATCCGGCGGTTGGACGGGGCGCGGGTTCATGCAGGGCACCCAGTCCCGGCTAAACTTCCTGCCCGAGAAACACACCGACTTCATCTTTACGACGCTTGCCGAAGAGTTCGGCTTTGTAGGTGCGTTCTCCTTGCTCGCCCTCTACGCACTCATCATCGTGTTCTGCGTGGTCTCGGCGCTGGCGAATAAGGATAGGTTTTCGTCACTGCTGACGCTCGGCATCGCGCTCAACTTTTTCCTCTTTTTTGCGGTCAACATGTCGATGGTCATGGGTCTTGCGCCCGTGGTTGGCGTCCCCTTGCCACTGGTCAGCTATGGTGGATCAGCCATGCTGGTCCTGATGCTAGCCTTTGGTCTGGCCCAAAGCGCACATGTCCACCGCCCCCGCTAAAGGAACTGCCATGGCCCTCTTTCACCTTGCTTTCAACGTCGTTGACCTAGACGACACCCGCGCATTCTATGGCGATCTACTGGGCTGTGCCGAGGGGCGCAGCACCGACACTTGGGTGGACTTCGACTTTTTTGGGCACCAGTTGTCCTGCCATTTGGGCACGCCCTTTGCCTCCGCCCCCACAGGCAAAGTGGGCGAACACGACGTGCCTATGCCCCACTTTGGCGCTGTCCTGCCGATGTCGGACTGGCGTGCGCTTGCCGACAGGCTGACTGCACAAGGCGTCGATTTTATCCTCGCCCCGCAAATCCGCTTCGAAGGGGAACCGGGTGAACAAAGCACCATGTTCTTCACTGACCCCGCAGGCAACCCGGTCGAGATCAAAGGCATGGCCAGCTTGGACGGAGCCTTTGCAACGTGAGCGTCAATGTCCTGTTCGCCGCCCAATCGGATGCCTGGCCAGAATATGAAGCTCCGCTGAGACGCGAGATCGCAGCAGTTGGGATCAAAGCGCACCTCGATACTGATATCCCGGCCCACCAAGTAGACTACATCGTCTATGCGCCCAATTCTGACCTTCAGGATTTTGCGCCCTACACCCGCGCCAAGGCCGTGCTGAACCTCTGGGCAGGGGTCGAGGCCATCGTGGGCAATCCCACTCTACACCTACCGCTGGCGCGCATGGTCGACCCCGCTCTGACCCAAGGGATGATCGAATGGGTCACAGGGCATATCCTGCGCCTGCATCTTGGAATGGACGCGCATATCACAGCGGCCCCCGGCACGTGGGAGCCTGTGCCGCCGCCTTTGGCATTTGATACCCGTGTGACCATTCTGGGCTTGGGCGAACTGGGGGCGGCCTGCGCCACTGCCCTCGCCACCTTCGGTTTTGACGTAGCAGGGTGGAGCCGAACGCCAAAAGAGATCGACGGCATCACCTGTTTTTCCGGCCCTGACGGGCTCGAGGCTGCGCTGGAACGATCAGATTTCTGCGTCCTGCTGCTGCCCAGCACGGCCCAGACCGAAAACACACTGAATGCCCGCACCCTTGCGCTGATGCCCAAAGGGGCGTGTATCCTGAACCCCGGACGCGGGCCATTGATCGACGATGACGCCCTGCTCGCAGCACTCGATACAGGCCAGATTGGGCACGCCACACTGGATGTGTTCCGGATCGAACCGCTGCCAAAGGACCACCCCTTCTGGGCGCATCCAAAGGTGACCGTCACACCCCATGTCGCGGCAGAAACCCGCGCCGCCTACTCCGCCAAAACTATCGCCGAAAACATCCGGCGCGGAAAGGCAGGCGAACCCTTCCTGCACCTCGTGGACAGACGCGCCGGGTACTGACGCCCCCCAACTTCTCTGATTCAAAAAAATCCTAGGGAGTCCGAAGGACGGGGCAAAGCCCCTAAAAAATGTCGTGGCGCAGCCTCATCAGGATCACGCAGCAAGGCCCCGCCCTTTGAGCAACGCCTCAACGCCGGGCAACCGTCCGCGAAACGCCTTGTACAACTCTCCCGCATCCACAGACCCGCCTGTGCTGAGGATATGCGCCTCAAGCGCCTGCGCCTGCTCGGCATCAAACGGCCCGCCCGCCTCTTCAAAGGCGGCAAAGGCGTCGGCATCCATTACTTCGGACCACATGTAACTGTAGTACCCCGAAGAATAGCCATCGCCCGCAAACACATGAGCAAAATGCGGGGTCGCATGGCGCATCGAAATCGCGGCAGGCATACCCAGATCGGCTAGAACCTCCTCTTGTTTGGCCATCGGATCAGCAGGTGCGGCACCGTCGTGAAACGCCAGATCAACCATCGCCGATGCGACATACTCGACAGTTTGGAAACCCATATCGTAGGTTGCTGCGGCCAACACATTTTCCAAGAGCGCCGCAGGCATCGCCTCGCCGGTCTCGGCGTGTACCGCGTATTCCCGCAGCACCTCGGGCACCTCCAGCCAGTGTTCATAAAGCTGGCTGGGCAGCTCCACAAAGTCCCGGGCCACAGAGGTGCCAGAGACCGACTCGTAAGTCACATCCGACAACATCTGATGCAGGGCGTGGCCAAACTCGTGAAACAGGGTGCGCGCATCGTCATAGGACAAGAGCGCCGGATCCCCTTTGGCAAAATTGCAGACGTTGATCACCACCGGGGCCTGTACCTCCGGGTACTTGGCCTGCGCACGCATGGCCGAACACCATGCACCCGAACGCTTTGATCCACGCGCAAAATAGTCCCCGATAAACACGGCCACATGGGCACCACGGCGGGTGACTTCCCATGCGCGACAGTCAGAATGATAAAGCGGGATATCCAGCGGGCGAAACTCCAACCCAAACAATCGGTTCGCACAGGCAAAAGACGCCTCGATCATACGTTCCAGTTGGAAATACGGTTTGACCTCTGCTTCATCCAGATCATGCATTTCCTTGCGTCGACGCTCCGAATAGAACCGCCAGTCCCAAGGGGCCAAGGGGCCGTTTACGCCGTCCTCAATCATCATCTGTTCCAGCGCTTGCGCGTCTGCATTGGCTTGCGCACGTGCAGGCTTCCACACATCCATCAACAGATCACGGACAGCCTCGGGTGTCTTGGCCATCTCGGTTTCCAACTTGTAAGCCGCAAAGCTTTCGTAACCGAGCAGCTTGGCCCGCTCTTCACGCAAAGCCAGTATCTCAGCAGCAATGGCGCGGTTGTCCGTCTCACCGCCATTGGCCCCGCGCGCGGTCCACGCCTTGTACGCTACCTCGCGCAGATCACGGCGGGTCGAAAACTGCAAAAACGGCACGATAAGCGAGCGCGACAGCGTCACAACAGGGCCATCTGTCCCCTTTTCCTCACCAGCGGCGCGGGCCGTGTTCACCACAAATTCGGGCAGGCCCGCTAGATCATCTTCGCCCAGTTCCATGAACCAGTCGCGCTCATCTGCCAGGAGGTTCTGGGTAAAGGATGTCCCAAGCTCGGCCAGCCGCCCTTTGATGACCTTCATGCGTGCTTCTTCGGCACCTTCAAGCGCGGCACCCGACCGGACAAAGCCGCGATGGGTCAGCATCAAAACACGCGCCTGCTCGTCCGTCAGCTCCAGTTGATCACGCGCAGCGTAGACGTCGGCTACACGTGCAAACAACGCCTTGTTCCCCGATATCTCCGCAAAATGCGCCGCCAGCTTGGGGGAAAAATCGCGCTGCAACGCCTCGCGCGCCGGATTGCTGTCGGCCCCGGCCACTGTGTAAAATGTGCCCAGAACCTTATCCAGATCGCGTCCAACCGCCTCCAATGCCTCGATCGTATTGGCAAAGGTCGCAGGCGTTTCGGCCCCCGCAATCGCATCGATCTCAGCGCGGTGACGCGCAAGCGCTATGTCCAGCGCGGGCGCGAAATCCTCGTCCGAAATGGCATCAAAGGGGGCGATCTGGAACGGTGTGTCCCAGTCCTGCAGTAGCACGTTGGTCATAGGGGCAATCTCCTTTGCCCTCTATGTAGGGCGCGGGTCAGCCCGCCGCTACCGCCGATCCACAGGTTGTGCAGTCCGGGCGTCGTTTGAGCGAAATCTTTCGGCTTTCGCCATAAAGCGCGTCATAAATGACCATCTCACCGCGCAGGACCGTGCCGGCACCGGTAATGATCTTGACCGCCTCCACAGCCATCATGGACCCGACAACGCCCGGCAGTGGGCCAATCACGCCTGCTTCTGCACAGGAGGGCGCCAATTCCGCTGCCGGCGCCTGCGGAAAAACGCAAGCGTAACAGGGCGCGTCATTGGCTGGATCAAAGACACTCACCTGCCCCTCCCACTGCGTCAACGCACCCGAGATCAGCGGAATCCCTGCACGTACAGCAGCGGCATTCACCAGATAGCGTGTGTCAAAGTTGTCCGTCCCGTCGATCACCAGATCGTAGTCGCCCAGAAGGTCATCAACGATGTCGGCACTCAGGCGGCGGTGATAGGGGCGCACGCTTACAAACGGGTTCTGGGCCTCCATGGCGGCTTGGGCGGAAAAAACCTTGGGCGTGCCAATCTGGGCGTCGTGGTGGATGATCTGGCGTTGCAGATTGGTGTTCTCGACCACATCATCGTCAATCACACCGATGGTCCCCACACCAGCGCCCGCGAGGTATTGTAGAACGGGCGATCCCAGCCCTCCCGCACCAACGACTAGAACACGGGCATCTTTCAATGCCTTCTGACCAGTCCCACCCACTTCGCGCAACACGATATGGCGAGCATAGCGATTCAGTTCAGTATCGGAAAACGGGCCTGATTGCGCAGGCGCGGCTTTGGCCTCTTCTTGCTGTGCGCGTCCCCTCAGGCGACGCAACACAGCGCGATATCCAAGCACAAGGGCTGCAAATCCACCAAGGATCAGCCAGAAGGCGGGGCTTTCCCCGGTGGCGAGCCGAACTGGGTGATCATCTGGCAGGGCGACCTGTAGGGCCAGCACAAACACATAAAGCAGGCCAATCATGGTCCACCGGGCGCGATGAGGCACCTTCATAAGCGCGCCAAAACCCCAAAGCATGGCCGCAAGTGCGATGACCAACACCATCAGCCGCGCCCTGTCGATCCAAAACCGCCCGCGCCACGGGTGGTCTCATCCAATGTACTAGTCTCCTCAAAGGTGGCCTGCACGACGGGGGCCAAAACCATTTGCGCGATGCGCATCCCATGCGTTACCTCAAACGGTGCATCAGATGTGTTGAGCATGATCACTCCCACCTCACCACGATAGTCGCTGTCGATGGTACCGGGGCTGTTGACCAACGCGATCCCATGTTTCAGAGCAAGGCCAGAGCGTGGGCGGATTTGCACCTCGAACCCAGGTGGCACGGCCATGGCAATCCCTGTCGGGATCAATGCCCGAGCACCCGGTGACAGCGTTACCGCCATCCCATCGGCAAAGTTCGCACGCATATCGGCCCCCGCGGCACCGGGGGTTTCATAGGCAGGCAGGGCGATCGAACCATCCGATCCCGCAACCCGCATCAGTTTCAAAGTGACAGGATCCATCGTCATCTCGTCAATTAAACTCAAATACCGTCCAGACCAGAGGCGATCACGACAGAGCATCTGCAATGCGCTGCGCCAATTGCGCAGCCACATCGGTTTTGGACATGCGGGGCCACGTCTCTGCGCTCGTCTCCGAGATCAGGATCACCGCGTTTTCGCTGCCCCCCATGATGCCGGTTTCTGGAGAGACATCATTGGCCACGATCCAATCGCACCCCTTTCGCGCCCTCTTGGCCGTGGCGTGGGCTACAACGTCGTCAGTTTCGGCAGCAAACCCAACCACAAGCCCGGGCCGTCCATCAGCCATCTGCGCTACCTCGGCCAGAATGTCGGGGTTCTCGGCAAACTGAAGGGCAGGCAGGTTGCCCGCCACTTTTTTCAACTTGTGAACACTGGCATCTTCCACTCGCCAATCGGCAACAGCGGCGGCAAAGACCGCGGCATCAACCGGCAGGGCGGCACTTACGGCCTCTCGCATCTGGTGGGCTGTTTCGACAGAAACAACTGCGACCCCTGACGGCGGCGCAACGTCTGCTGGGCCGGTAACAAACACCACCTCTGCCCCCAGATCTGCCAGCGCCTGACCGAGGGCTGTGCCCTGAGCGCCCGACGATCGGTTGGCGATGTAACGCACCGGATCAATGGGTTCATGGGTTGGGCCGGACGTCACCAGAACGCGCTTGCCTGCAAGTGGACGGGGGCCGAAATGCGCCTCGACTGCGGCCACGATCTCCATCGGTTCGGACATGCGCCCAGGGCCATGTTCACCACAGGCCATATCGCCCTTGTTTGGCCCAATGACAGTGACGCCATCACCCTTGATCTGCGCCAAATTGCGCTGGGTTGCGGGATGATCCCACATGCGCACATTCATCGCCGGAGCCACCATCACGGCTGTGTCAGTCGCCAGCAAAAGGGTCGACGCCAGATCATCCGCGCGTCCTTGCGCCATTTTCGCCATGATGTCTGCTGTGGCAGGCGCCACAAGGATCAGATCGGCAGAGCGGGACAATTGAATATGGCCCATCTCGGCTTCGTCCGTCAGATCAAACAGATCGCGATACACCTTTTCCCCAGCCAGAGCAGACACCGACAAAGGCGTCACAAATTGTTCTGCCGCGCGGGTCAGCACCGGGGTCACCGCTGCGCCGCGTTCGCGCAGGCGGCGGATGAGATCGAGCCCCTTATAGGCCGCGATGCCCCCAGTCAGGATCAGCAGAATGCGTTTGTCTTGCAGCATGGGCCGTCACTCCGGCGGATTGAAACGTGGGTGACCATAGGCCGAGGTCGCGCCAAGGGCCAGCCCGGGAATATTGGGGGCCAGCCCCCGTCCTGCGGACTCCCCCGGGATTTTTTGAAATCAGAGAAAGGGACAGGTCAGTCTTGCGATTGAAATGCCACGCATGGGTCTGCCCGGTCGGGGCGCGGGGCGTCCGTGATCTCGAAATCAAAGAAACCGGCGGGTGAGACCCCGCCTTCGCCCTGACCGATGGCCCCTACATTGAGGTCTGGCCGCACACGGGCCAGATAGGCCGGCACACCCCAATCGATGCGTGCATGACCATTTCCAGTGATCAGAACCACCGGCGTGCCATAAGTTTCGACAGCGGCTATCACGGCGCGGGCAAAGGCGGCGTCGCGAAGGCGTTGCGCCTCGACCATACCGCCCATCATCTCGAGCGGCATCGCCGCGCAATGGGCCTCATATTGCAACGCTTCCCGCGCCGTCTGCTGCTCCTCCGACAAAGGCTTCGTCAGGCCATATCGCGCCGCATCCCGTCCAAAGACGGATGCCGCCCCTTCACTGAACGCTGCACGCATGTCAGCACGGGGCACGGCTGCGCCGATGATCACAGAACTGCGCGACAGAACACCGGCATAGTCAGCGATATTGGTCCAGTGAAAGCCCGCGATCGCCGCCTCCATCGCAGCAGGGTCGCGTGGCACATCCGCCAGTAGCTTCGCCTCTTCGGGCGTCAGCATTTCAAAGACAACGGCCTTTGGCGCAATCTCGTTTACGGCATTCTGCTGACGCTGATGGTGGCGAGGATTGTCGTGAAACTCCCCAATGATCAACACGTCCCCATCGTACTGCGACCACACCACTGAAGCACAAACGACAAACGCGGATACAATCATTGCACCCGCGCTTAGAAATCCAGTGTAAATCAACCTGATCATGCCAAGAAGTGGTGGACCTCACGGCTTTGGTTTTCAAGCGCTTTGCGCATCTTGCCAAATGCGGCCGCCTCAAGCTGGCGCACGCGTTCCTTGGACAGGTTCAATTCATCACCAAGGCTTTCCAGTGTGCGGGGCTGGTCGCGCAACTTGCGTTCACGCACGATAAACCGCTCGCGTTCGTTCAGCGAATTGAGCGCCGATAACAGCCACTCGCGCAGTTGCTCCGTGTCGTGACTGTGCTCCACTGTTTGTTCGGCCTGCGCGCTTTCATCGACCAAAGCGTCGATCCACTCACGCCCTTCATCTTCGGCGGATTGGGTCGCGTTCAGGGAATAGTCGGACCCCGACAGGCGCCCTTCCATCATCTCGACGTCATGGAGTGGCACGCCGATCTCGGTCGAGATCATCTGGCGCATCTGATGCCTGTCCAGCACTTCACCCGCCGCGGCACTTTCGCGTTCCAGACGGGCCTGAACCCGGCGCATGTTGAAAAACAGGGACTTTTGCGAAGATGTGGAGCCTGTGCGCACCATCGACCAGTTGCGCATCACGTAATCCTGAATCGACGCCTTGATCCACCAGACCGCATATGTGGAAAAGCGAACTCCACGGTCAGGGTCGAACTTATCAGCGGCTTTCATCAGCCCCAGACCTGCTTCCTGAATCAGGTCATTCATGGGCGCGCCATAGCGTTTGAACTTGGACGCCATCGAAATGGCGAGGCGCATATAAGCTGTGATCAGTCGGTGCAGTGCGGCTTCGTCCCGCTCATCCCGCCAAGCGTAGGCCAGACGCAATTCGGTCTCGGCATCTAGTAGTTCAGCCTTCATAGCTGTCCGCGACAGTGAAAACTCTCGGGCGTTATCCAATGGCATTCATTCATCCCCCTGTGGATGTTATGCTTGTTTTGCGCGCTTGAGATGTTTACGGACGGAGCCGCCCATTGGTTCACTCGCGAGGTCAAAAAATGTTGCCTTCCTTGACCTTCGTTTTAGGCGGCGCGGCGTCTGGAAAATCTCGGATAGCTGAAAACATATTGATTAACAGCGGGTTAAATCCCGTTTACCTCGCCACAGCGCGGATCTGGGATGATGAAATTCAGGACAAAGTTAAATTGCACCGTGCCCGCCGAGGACCGGAATGGACGACGCACAACGCCCCTGTTGAGCTTGCAAAGATCTTTGATCTAGGGACCCCGGGTCAGGCCATCTTGATGGATTGCGCCACCATGTGGCTGACAAACATCATGCTGGATGAACACAATCTGGACGAGGAACAAACTGCTCTGCTGGCAGCGCTCGCACGCTGCCGCGCGCCTGTCGTGGTCGTATCCAACGAAGTTGGTCAGGGGATTGTGCCTGAAAACGCTCTGGCCCGACGGTTCCGCGAGGCGCAAGGGCGGTTAAACATCGCGCTGGCAGAACAGGCAGATCACGTGCTGCACGTGGTGGCAGGTCTGCCGCGCAGCCTCAAGGATACCCGCACATGACCACATGGCACTGGGTCCGCCACGGCCCGACCCATCAAAAGACATTTACGGGCTGGCGTGACGTACCTGCCGACCTGTCAGACCGTGCGGCGCTGGACAGGCTCAATGCGCATTTGCCGGACGATGCGCTGGTGATCTCGTCCGACCTGATCCGATGTGTTGACACTGCGGATGCGCTCCAAGGCACGCGCACCCGTCTGCCCCACGACCCATCCTTGCGTGAATTCCACTTTGGTACATGGGACGGGGTCGGCTTTGATACGGTGTCGGACTGGCATCCTGATCTGTCCCGCGCGTATTGGGAAGAGCCCGGACATCACACACCGCCGGGAGGGGAAAGCTGGAATGTCTCCGCCGCGCGGGTGGCGGCGGTCGTACGCCGGATCAATGCCGCGCACCCGGGCGCGCACATTATCGCCGTTGCGCATTTCGGAGTGATCCTGACCCAAGTGCAGGCTGTGCTGGGCGTGTCAGCGACCGAAGTGCTTGGACACAAGATCGACAATCTGTCGGTCACGACTCTGCTCCCGAAATCCGGCAGCGCAACGCATATCAATCACCTTCCGTGATGGCTGGGGCCACAAATCTGCGTTGGCCTTTTGGCGGTCGACTCGCCTAGCGTCCACGCCATGACATATGACCTCTATATCGGCGATCGCACCTTTTCGAGCTGGTCCCTGCGCGGCTGGCTGATGATGGAAAAATTCAACCTCCCTTACCGTACACATCTTGTTGGTCTCTATGGTGGAACCATGGCCGCAGAGATGGCATATCTGGCCCCCGTGCGGCTGGTTCCGGCGATGAAGCGTCCGGATGGGACGGTTGTCGGCGAAAGCCTCGCTATGGCTGAAACGCTCGCCGAGGAAAACCCTGGAGCGGGTATGTGGCCGGCAGACAGTGCGGCACGGGCCACAGCGCGGATGCTGTGCGCCGAAATGGTCGGCGGTTTCAGTGCGCTGCGCGGCGAGTGCGCGATGCAGTTGCAACACGTCAACGTGGGCTACGTCCCGTCCGAGGCAGTGCTGCGCGATATCGCCCGCGTCGAAACTCTGTGGGCGCATGCCCGAACATTCAAAACGGAAGGTCCATGGCTATTCGGTGCCTATAGCCTCGCGGATGCGTTCTATGCGCCGGTCTGCGCCCGAATTGTTGGCTATGACCTGCCAGTCAGTGACGCCTCGCGTGCATATTGCGAAACGACCCTCCAAGACCCCGCGTTCAAGGCATGGAGAACGGAAGGCCTCAAGGTCATCTATGACCCGTTCCCCTACGACATGGGCGTGCCGACAGCGGAATGGCCCGTCGCCTAGTCAGCCAAGAAATTTCTGACGCGATTCACGCGCGATGTTGTAGCGCAATTCGAGGCGGGCGAATTCAGCCATCGCTTTCTTTCGCTCTTCGGGGTCAATCAGTGTGGCCAAACGCGCCTTGTGTGCATCCAACTCTTTCTTGATCCGGATTTCCTCGGGAACCACACCTGCCTGCGCCATCATACGAAACCCAACCGCTTCACCGACATCGACAAAGGCCTCCTCAGGACGCTTGGGCAGAGGCTGACCTTCACCCTCCAACCGCTCAAGCTGGCCCCGCAAACGGGCCTTCTGGATCTGACGTTCAATCAATCTCTGCAGGCTACCGAGCATGGTGCATTCTACCAACTTGAGTGCGAGCCGTCCAACTTCCCTGCGTTAACCAATCATAAACCACCCGCCGCTAGCCATTAACCATATCTGGTGAAGGTGAGATCATGGTGACACGGGCCTATACAGTGGCGTTTCAGGGGGTCGAGGCGCGCGAAGTCGAAGTGCAATGCGCCATGACACCCGGATTGCCGGGCTTCTCTATTGTCGGGCTACCGGACAAGGCCGTGTCAGAAGCACGCGAACGGGTGCGGGCCGCTCTTACGGCGATGTCCATCGCCCTGCCCTCCAAACGGATCACGATCAACCTGTCCCCTGCCGATCTGCCTAAGGAAGGGTCGCACTTTGATCTGCCCATTGCGCTGTCCCTGCTGGCAAGCCTTGGGATCCTGCCCCCGGACGCGGTCGAGGGAACAGTCGCCTTGGGCGAGTTGTCCCTAGATGGCAACCTGATCCCGGTCTTGGGGGCACTGCCAGCAGCGATGGCCGCCGCCGAACAGGATCGCGGGCTGCTTTGCCCTGCCGGGTCCGGATCTGAGGCGGCGTGGGTCGATGCAACTCGCGTCACCGCAGCCAAGACGCTGGGCGACGTCGTGCGCCACTACACCGGCCAAGTCCCGCTGGAACCGGCCAAGGCCGGACAAATTGCCAGCGACACAGGCCTGCCTGATCTGGCGGACGTGAAAGGACAGGAGCGGGCGAAGCGCGCGCTGGAGGTCGCCGCAGCAGGCAGACATCACTTATTGATGGTGGGCACGCCCGGATCAGGCAAGTCGATGCTCGCTGCGCGTCTGCCGGGCATACTGCCGCCGCTTTCCGCGATGGAGGCGTTGGAAACTTCCATGATCCACTCGCTTGCCGGATTGCTCGACGCAGGTGGAATTTCGATGGACCGTCCGTTCCGCGAACCCCACCACACCGCGTCTATGGCAGCGATCATCGGTGGAGGACGGGGGGCCAAACCGGGCGAGGTTTCTCTGGCCCACAACGGCGTGCTGTTCATGGACGAGTTCCCCGAGTTCCCACGCACCGTGCTGGAAACCCTGCGCCAACCGATTGAGACGGGCGAGGTCATGATCGCACGGGCCAACAACCACGTGAAATACCCCTGCCGGTTCATGCTGGTGGCAGCCGCAAACCCTTGCAGATGCGGCTATCTGTCCGAACCCGCACGGGCCTGTGGGCGCGCCCCAATCTGCGGAGACGACTATATGGGACGGATATCCGGCCCGTTGATGGATCGGTTCGACCTGCGCGTGGACGTGCCTCCGGTCAGCTTCAGCGATCTTGATCTGCCCAGTAACGGAGAAAGCTCGGCGCTCGTGGCTGCACGGGTCTCTGACGCCCGCCAACTACAACTGACTCGCTTTGCCGATACGTCCTATCGCTGCAATGCGGACCTTAGCGGCGCAACGCTGGACGATTTAGCGGCCCCAGACGCCGATGGGCGTGCCTTGTTGACACGTGTGGCTGATAGGTTTGGGCTCTCGGCACGGGGATATCATCGGGTGTTGCGTGTTGCACGAACGATCGCCGACCTAGATGGGAGCACAGATGTGCGCAAACCGCACGTCGCCGAAGCGGTCAGTTACCGCATCGGCGCGCTCGCCCCGGTTTGAGTCTTGATCCACCCCGCCAGTTGATCCAGCGTCGTTTTCGCCTCTGGGATAAGGTTGTGAAACAAGGGCCAGACATGCGGCAAATCCCGGGCCACGGACAGGTCAACCTTGACGTTTTGGGCCTTCAATCGGTCAGCCAAACGCACCGAGTCATCCAGCAGGATTTCGGTGCCCCCCACGGCCAGCCACACCGGCGGTGCGCCCGAGAAATCTGCAAACAGAGGGCTGACGCGCGGATCGTCTGCGCTGTGGCCATTCAAGTAGTCGCGCGCCGCCGCCTGCAAACGCGCAGCAGGCAACACCACATCCCGCGCAGCGTTGGTCCGAATGCTGTCCCCGGTGAACGCAAGGTCCAGAAGTGGCGACAGGGCAAACGCCCCTGCGGGCAACGGCCCCCCCGCCGCGCAGAGATCGGCAAGCAAGGCTATGACCAGATTGCCGCCCGCGCTGTCCCCACCAATGATCAAATCAGCTGGATCAACGCCGCTGGCCAACAGCGCGCGATAGGCGGCAAGGCAGTGATCGGGGGCGGCAGGAAACGGATGCTCGGGCGCCAAAGGATACCGCGGCAAAACGGCGCGAGCGCCCGCACGCTTGGCAAGATTCGACAGCATTGCCGCATGGGTCGACGGACTGCCAAACACATGCGCTCCGCCATGAATGTAAAACAGGGTACGCCCGCACTTGGTCTCACGCGGCGTGATATGAAGCGCAGGCGCGCCTGCCAGATCGTGCCACGCGCGGTTCACCCCAGGAGGGGCATGAAAGAAGAGCCGGGACTTGATTTCCAGACTGCGGCGCAGCGCCGCCGGGGTGCTGGCCCGTGTCAGAAACGGTTTTTCGGTCAGACGCAGATAGGGATTGAGAATGCGCGAACGCAGACTCACACGAATTTGCTCTCAATGGCCACCCAGATCTTTTCCGCAATGTTCACACCGTCAAATCGCTCAAGCTCTTGAATGCCAGTGGGCGAGGTAACGTTGATTTCGGTCAGATAATCGCCAATCACATCAATACCGACAAAGACCTGACCGCGTTCTTTAAGCAACGGGCCGATACGCGCGCAGATTTCCAGATCCCGTTCACTCAGGCCAATCTTTTCCGGACGGCCACCGACATGCATGTTCGACCGGGTTTCGCCTGCGGCAGGTACACGATTGATGGCTCCGACGGGTACGCCATCGACCAAAATCACGCGCTTGTCACCATTGCTAACGTCGGGAAGGAACTTCTGAACGATCAGCGGTTCCCGGCTGAAACCGGTGAACAGCTCGTGCAGCGAGGACAGATTGCGGTCATTGGCATCCAGACGGAACACACCAGCGCCCCCATTGCCGTATAGAGGTTTTAGGATCACATCTCCATGCTCGGCCTTGAACGCCTTGATGGTGTCCAGATCGCGGGCAATGGTGGTTGGCGGGGTGAGGTCAGGAAAATCGAGAACGAGCAGCTTTTCAGGGAAATTTCGCACCCAGAAAGGGTCATTCACAACCAACGCGTCACCCTTCAACCGGTCCAACAGATGGGTCGAGGTAATGTAGTGCATGTCAAAGGGAGGGTCCTGACGCAGCCAGACGACATCAAAGTCGGCCAAATCAACCTCTCGCATCTCGGACAGTTGCGCATGATCACCCTGCACCCGCTGAACGGTGAAATCCTGACCACGCGCCGTAATTCGGCCGGTTTGATACGCAAGCTGATCCGGAGAATAGAAGAACAACTCATGCCCGCGCGCCTGCGCCTCTTCAGCCAGCCGAAAACTGCTGTCCGCATTGATATCCACGTCCCCAATCGGGTCCATCTGAAAGGCAATCTTCATGGCACATCTCCGGCATGTTTCGCGCCTTTGATGGCGCAGCCAGACGAGAGGCGCAATGAAAATGGACTGTGCGCAGACGCACGCAGAACAACCTATCGGGTGCTAATGGATCAGATCCACCCACAGAGCGCGTTTTCAAGCACGCTGACTTGTCCATGCTGATCCATCAACGCGACATCAAACCGGATGTCTGTCAGGTTGCCCATGGGCCGCGTGCCAACATACTCTTCAGCGGTGGCAAATAACCGGCGGACCTGGTGCGGCGTGATGTGAGACAGAGCCGCCTCGAAACTATGGCTCTTTTTCACTTCGACCATGACAACACCATCGCCGTCACCAAAGATAAGATCAATCTCACCTCGCTGACCGCGCCAGCGCATCTCCAAAAGAACATACCCACGCGCCCGGTAATCGGCCGCCACGCTGTCTTCTGCAGAAAGCCCAGCCAAATATGCCATTCGCCCCCGGTCTTTGCGCGTTAAAACAATAGCATTGGAAACCTTAAAGCCATTGGGTGCGGGCACATATGTCATCACGTTATCCTCTGATCACGTACATCAGTCGCGCGAAATGGACAGGGCGCGCTGATACACTTGCCGTTTGGGCACATCCAAAGTTTCGGCCACAAACGCCGCCGCATCCTTCACAGACATATCCTTCAACGCTGACCTTAGCGCCGATTCGATGTCTATTTCCCTAACGTCCACCCGTTCTGAGCGTCCGATCAGGACGACGATTTCGCCTTTCACGTTGGCTGAAGCATAGTATTCGGCAAGTTCCGCCAATGTACCGTCGCGTTTTTCCTCGAATTTCTTGGTCAGTTCCCGACACACGACACAGGCGCGGTCTGCGCCCAAAATCTCTGCAGCATCGTTCAACATGGCGCCCAGACGTTTTGGTGATTCATACATGACCAGTGTGGCTTTCACCCCGGCCAGTTCCGCCAGCCCCGCCTTTCTCCCACTCCGACTTGCAGGCAAAAAACCTGCAAAGTGAAAAGCATCCGTAGGCAGCCCCCCCACTACAAGCGCTGTGAGAACCGCCGATGGTCCGGGCGCACAGGTCACTGGTACCCCGGAGGCACGCGCGCTGCGCGCCAGCTCAAACCCCGGATCAGCGATCAACGGCATCCCTGCTTCCGAGGCATAGGCCACGCTTTCACCAGCGGCTGCCCGTGTCACCAACCGTGCCACAACGCCTTCTTTGGAATGCTCATGCAGCGCCTCGATCCTACGCCCGGCCAAAGGCACGCCGTGGATGTCCATCAGTTTACGCAAGGACCGCGTGTCTTCGGCAACCAGCACATCGGCGCTCGCCAACACATCCAGCGCCCTGAGCGTGATGTCGCGCGCCGTTCCGATGGGAACGCCGACAAACCACACTCCGCCGCTCAGAACGACCTTATTATGATTCAAAGCTGGACCCGCCTCTGTGTACGTTTATGATCTGCCTCAAACGGGACGGAGCAGGACGCGCACCGCCCGCGACAGCTGGGAGAGAGAATTTTTATGTTTGCGTTTTTAAAGTCTTTGCGCAAGGCCGCACGCCGCGCCATCATTCCTGTGGCCGCTCTTGGTCTGGCGGCCTGTGACACTGCCCCAATCGGCAGCGGCCCGGCCATTGATACATCCAAGCCTGTGCCGGTCGCCCTGCTTGTGCCGCGCGGATCGGGACAATCCAGCGATGATCTACTTGCACAGAACCTTGAAAACGCGGCCCGCCTTGCGATGCGCGACCTGAACGGCGTCGAAATCGATCTGCGGGTCTACAGTACTGCCGGAAACGCCCAAACCGCCGCTACCCAAGCGGCAGCGGCCATCAACGACGGTGCGCAAATCATCCTTGGCCCGCTCTATGCTGAAGCGGCCAATGCCGCTGGCGTAGCCGCAGCCGCCGAAGGGGTCAACGTACTGGCCTTTTCTAACAATACGACAATCGCTGGCGGCAACGTCTTTGTGTTGGGATCAACCTTTGGCAACTCCGCAGACCGGCTGGTCAGCTACGCCACGAGCCAGGGACGTCGCAATATCGTGGTGGTGCACGCCGAAGACGTAGCCGGCCAACTTGGTCGCGACGCCATTACCCAGTCCATCGCGCGCAACGGCGCCACGCTCGCCGGCACTGTAGGGTATCCGCTGTCCCAACAAGGCCTGATCGCCGCCGTACCGCAGATCAAAGCGACGGTGGACAATGCGGGCGCAGACTCAGTGTTCCTGACGGCAACGCCTTCTGCTGGACTCCCCCTTCTGACACAACTGCTGCCCGAAGCAGGTGTCGCGCCCACAACAACCCAGTTTATCGGCCTTGCCCGCTGGGACAGCCCATCGCAAACGCTGGATTTGCCTGGGGTACAGGGGGGCTGGTTTGCCCTGCCCGATCCAAACCGAAGTGCTGCGTTTAACAACCAGTACCTGACGGCCTATGGCAGCGCGCCACACCCTCTGGCGGGCCTCGCGTTCGATGGCATTGCAGCAATCGGAGCACTGGCCAGTCGGGGCGACTCGAACGCCTTGTCGCGTTCGTCATTGACCCAAGGATCAGGTTTCCAAGGGGCGTCGGGCATCTTCCGACTGCGCGGGGACGGCACCAGTGAACGTGGGCTGGCCATCGCCACTGTGCGCGAGAACCGGGTCACCATCATCAGCCCTGCACCCACCAGCTTTGGCGGGGCGGGGTTCTGATCACACGGTGAGCGATCTTACCCTTAAAATCCCTGAAAAAGTCCTGCCAGAGCTGATCTGCGATCCATCAGACGTGTTTGATGTCGCTGCATTCGATGCTCTGTTGGACAAAGCCATTGCGGACAACGACAGAACTGCCCGCACGGCGTTACTTGAGCACCTGAAAGCTGCGCAAGTGGACGGTCGGGCCTGCATCGCAGATGCTTTTCGCAAGCATCCCTTCCGCTCTCGCCCTACCACGCGGGCCTATTCTTACCTCACCGACTGCCTTTTCGGGGCGGCCTTTCGCACGGCGCAACACCTGTTGCATCCCAACCCCACTCCGACCAAGGGCGAACGGATCGCAGTGCTTGCGGTGGGGGGCTATGGGCGCGGTGAAATGGCGCCGTTTTCTGACGTCGATCTGCTGTTCCTGACGCCCTACAAAATCACGCCATGGGCAGAAAGCGTGATCGAGGCCACACTCTACCTGCTCTGGGATCTAAAACTGAAAGTGGGGCATTCCAGCCGAACCGTGCGCGATTGCATCCGACTGGGTGGCGAAGATTTCACCATCCGCACAGCCATGCTGGAAAACAGGTTCCTACTGGGTGATCCTGACCTTGCGACAGAACTGGACAGCCGACTGCGCGCAGACCTTTTTGAAGGCACCGAGCGGGATTTCATCCGTGCCAAACTGGCCGAACGCGAAACGCGCCACCGCAAGCAAGGGCAACGTTATGTGGTCGAACCCAATGTCAAAGAGGGCAAGGGGGGCTTGCGCGATCTGCAATCACTGTTCTGGATCGGCAAGTATATCTACAAGGTGCAGGATGCCGCCGAACTTGTGCCTTTGGGGTTGTTCACGCGAGACGAATTCCACGACTTCGTGAAGGCCGAGGATTTCTTGTGGGCCACGCGGTGCCACATGCACTTGCTGACCGGACGGCCTACGGAACAATTGACCTTTGACATGCAGGCCGCTGTTGCGGACGCCATGGGATACGAGGACAAGTCAGGGCGGCGCGGTGTTGAGATTTTTATGCAGGCCTTCTTTCGGCAAGCCACCGTGGTGGGCGACCTGACCCGGATCTTCCTGACTGAACTGGAGGCGATCCACCTCAAGGACGAACCGTTGCTCGACCGTCTGTTCAAACGGCGGCGGCGGGTTAAACCCGGCTACGAAGTAATCCACAACCGGTTAGCCATCGCGGACGACGCCGCCTTTCTGAAAGACAAACTGAACCTGCTGCGCCTATTCGAGGAGGGGCTGCGTACGGGCATGCTGATCCACCCGGATGCCATGCGGCTCATCAAATCCAACCTTGATCTGATTGACGAAGAAATGCGGCGCACACCCGAGGCGCAGCGGATTTTTCTCGATCTGATGCTGAAACACGGCAACCCCGAACGCGCCTTGCGAAGGATGAACGAACTTGGGGTGCTGGCCGCTTTCATCCCCGAATTCGAACATGTCGTCGCGATGATGCAGTTCAATATGTATCACTCCTATACAGTGGACGAACACATCATTCAGTGCATCGCGCAGCTGGCCATGATCGAAAAGGAGGAGCTGGTTGAAGACCTGCCTGTCGCCTCCTCGATCCTGAAACGAGGTGTCAACCGACGGGTACTTTATGTGGCGCTGTTGCTGCATGACATCGCCAAAGGCAAACCCGAAGACCACGCCATTCTCGGTGCTCAGATGGCACGCAAGATTGGGCCACGGCTGGGTTTGAAACAGGACGAGGTGGACACGGTCGAATGGCTGATCCGATACCACCTCCTGATGTCGGACATGGCCCAGAAACGCGACATCGCCGACCCTCGCACCGTGCGCGACTTTGCCAAGGCAGTGCAGACCGTCAAACGGCTCGACCTGCTGTGTGTGCTGACAGTCTGTGACATCCGCGGCGTCGGTCCCGACGTTTGGAACAACTGGAAGGCCGTTCTGATCCGCGCGCTTTACCGGCAGACCAAACGGGCGCTTGAGGATGGGATGGAAGCCCTTACCCGCGAGGGACGCGGGACAGAGGCCAAGCGCGCCCTGCGCGAGGCGCTGTCAGACTGGCCGCGCAAAGACCTGCAAACCGAAACCACACGGCACTACGAACCTTACTGGCAAGGTCTGCACGTCACGGCCCACGTGGCTTTTGCAAACATGCTGCGCAACGCGGACGGGTCCAAGGTTCTGATCGACCTGTACCCAGACGAAGACCGGGATGCCACGCGCGTCTGTTTTATCATGCCAGACCACCACGGCATCTTTGCCCGGCTCACCGGGGCGCTGGCACTGGTCGGTGCCAATATTGTCGATGCGCGCAGCTATACGACCAAGGACGGATTTGTAGCCGATGCGTTCTGGGTACAGGACGCGGACGGCAATGCCTTTGACCCTTCTCGCCTGCCACGTCTGCGCAAAATGATCGAACGGACCCTTGCGGGTGAAGTGGTGACACGAGACGCCATCAAAGACCGCGACAAAATTAAAAAGCGGGAAAAAGCGTTCCGCGTGCCCACTCATATCACCTTCGACAACGACGGGTCTGACATCTACACGATCATCGAGGTCGACACGCGCGACCGCCCCGGCCTGCTGCACGACCTGACGCGGACGCTGGCGGCGAGCAATGTCTATATCGCCAACGCGGTCATCGCGACCTACGGCGAACAGGTCGTGGACACCTTTTATGTCAAAGACATGTTTGGACTGAAATACTTCTCGGAAAACAAACAGGCGAGCCTTGAGAAAAAGCTGCGCACCGCGATAAGCGAAGGCAGCGCACGGGCCGAAGGCTGATGGCTCAGCCGTTGCCAAGGCAACGCTGGCGCGCACAACTATTTTGTGTTCTCAACCTGCGGATCGAGCTAGATGCGCTCCCCCAAAGCATGAACCACAGGATTTAAAGCCCAAGCAGCAAGTGGTAAGGGTGCAGGCGCAATCAAGGATGCCGATACATGCCTGATCAAAACACCAGCTTCTTTCATATTGCCACCCAACGCAGCGTGGTGGTGCGCGCCGCACGTATTGCAACCGTTGTGGGGCTCATCCTCGCCGTTATCAATCATGGGGATACATTGGTTTCTGGTGCGGCGACCCTGTCAACGTGGTTCAAGATCGTGCTGACCTTTCTCGTCCCGTTCGGCGTATCGACGTTTTCGTCTGTGCTGGCCGTACGTGAGCGTATGCAAATGGTTGAACCGATGAAATGAGAGCGTTGGCTATGACCCCGGTTTACCAGAACATAAAAATACTCAAGGTAACGGCATTCTGATATCTCTGATGCCAATCATCTCCAGCAAGGCACCCGCCATGGACAACAGTAAATTCGACACCGGCATGAAAACGCGGCGCGCCGTTCTGGGAGACGCTCATGTGGATCGGGCCGAGGCGTCCAAAACCGACTTTGACACTACGTTCCAAACTCTGATCACCGAAGGCGCATGGGGCACCGTTTGGTCCTCTGACGCGATCAGCCTGCGTGAACGTTCCATGATCACACTCGCCCTTCTGGCAGCCACCAAGAACTTTGACGAAATCCCAATGCATATCCGCGCCACAGCCCAGACCGGGGCAACCAAGCAGGACGTCATCGAAGCGTTTCAGCATGTCGCGATCTATGCCGGGGTTCCGGCGGCAAACCACGCCATCAAGCTTGCCAAACAAACCTATGCAGAGATGGAGGCAAACCCTGAATGACGCGCAAGGACCTAATACAGCGTGACCGCGAATGGCATCCGCCGGCCTACGCCCACGACTACAAATCCAGTGTGACGCGCTCACCGCGCTATGCGCTCCTGTCCCTCGACAACTCCGAAAGCGAACTCAGCGGGCCGACCTTTGGACACTCCGACATTGACCCGCTCGATAACAATCTGATCCGCAACTACGCCAAGGACGGAGACGCCATTGGCGAACGTATCATCGTTCATGGCCGTGTACTGGACGAAAACGCGCGCCCTGTGCCCAATGCGCTTGTCGAGATCTGGCAAGCAAACGCAGGCGGGCGTTATCGGCACAAGAAAGACACCTACCTTGCACCAATTGACCCGAACTTCGGTGGATGCGGGCGGACCCTGACGGACGAAAACGGGCGCTATGCCTTTCATACCGTCAAACCCGGCGCTTACCCGTGGCGCAACTGGGTCAACAACTGGAGGCCAGCGCATATCCACTTTTCCGTCTTCGGCACCGCTTTTGCGCAGCGCCTGATCACACAGATGTATTTTGAAGGCGACCCGCTGATCGCGAAATGTCCCATCGTCAAATCCATCCCCGACCAGCGCGCCATCGACCAATTGGTCGCGGCCCTTGATCTCAACGAAACGGTGCCGCTGGACAGCATCGCCTACAAGTTCGACATCGTGTTGCGCGGCCATCGCTCAACCTTTTTCGAAAACCGTCCCGAGGGGAACTGAGAATGGTCCAATCGTTGAATTACCTCAAAGAGACCGCCTCTCAAACCGCTGGGCCTTACGTCCATATTGGATTGGCCCCGGGTGCCGCAGGCTTTGACATCTACGCTAATGAATTGGGACGCGACATCACCGGCCCCACCGCCAAGGGCGACCGGATCACAGTGACAGGCACGGTCAGCGATGGCACGGGCGCCCCAGTCAAGGATGTGCTTATCGAGGTCTGGCAAGCCAACGCTGACGGCGTTTACCCCGGCGAAGGCCACGTCGAAGACGGTTTTCGCGGCTTTGGCCGTGCGATCCCCGATTTCGACAGTGGCGTGTTTACGTTTGAGACGATCAAACCCGGCGCAGTGGCCGCGAGCAATGGCAAGCCCATGGCCCCACACATTAACCTCTGGCTTGTGGCGCGGGGGATCAATGTCGGGCTGAATACGCGGATGTATTTCGGGGATGAGACTGAGGCAAACGCCGCCGACCCAGTATTGGGCCTGATCGAGCAGGTCCACCGCCGCGACACCCTGATCGCACGCCCGGATGGGTCCACCTATCACTTCGACATCTGCCTTCAGGGCGATGCCGAAACCGTCTTCTTTGATATATGAGCGTAACCTATGACCAAACCTTGCATTATCTGCGTCGCCATCACCGGGTCCGTGCCGACCAAGAAAGACAACCCCGCCTTACCGGTCACGGTCACCGAACAGGTCGAGAGCACCCACGAGGCCTTTGAGGCGGGCGCAAGCATCGCCCACTGCCATGTGCGCGATGATGAAGGCAAACCAACTTCCGATCCTGACCGGTTTGCCCTGCTCAAAGAGGGGCTGGAAAAACACTGCCCGGGCATGATCATTCAACTCTCCACAGGCGGACGCTCGGGCGCAGGTCTTGAGCGGGGCGGCATGCTGCCCCTGCGCCCTGACATGGCCTCGATCTCTGTGGGGTCCACTAACTTTCCTACCCGCGTCTATGAAAACTCGCCGGACCTCGTGGACTGGCTTGCTGGCGAGATGCGCAAGTACGACGTCAAACCCGAGGTCGAAGCCTTTGACCTCAGCCACATCTTTCAGTCCAAAAAGATGGCCGATGCAGGCGACATCATCGGCACACCCTACGTCCAATTTGTGATGGGTGTGAAAAACTCCATGCCCGCCGACCGCGAGGTCTTCGATTTCTACGTCAAGACGGTGCACAGGTTGTTTGGAACAGACGCACCGTGGTGCGCGGCGGGCATCGGTCGGTCGCAGCTAGAGCTTAACGAGTGGGCGATTGCGGCAGGCGGGCACGCGCGCACTGGGCTCGAAGACAACGTGCGGATGGACCGGGAGACACTCGCCCCGTCGAATGCAGCACTTGTGGCGCGGGCCGTCGAAATCTGTAAAAAACACGACCGCCCCGTCGCCACTTCCACGCAAGCGCGCGAGATTTTGGGGTTAAGGCCAGTGGCAGCCTGACCCCAACCCGTCGCGACGCTTGCGGCGCCCGACAGGAAATTCTGGCAATAGGGTAGATACTCAATTAGCCATGAATACAGGATAAAAAGGTGGGTATTATGGAACGGTTCGCCGACAGTCACGACAGCTTCTACATCAGCGAAGTCGCCGAGCAGGCCAACGAACTGGCCGCATCCATCCCCCAACTCCTCGAAAAGATCACGCTGCTGCAAGCAGCTGTGAACGACTTTGCCAAGCTCAATCTGGAAGAGGGAACAATCCCCGAAGAATCCTTTGGCTACATACCTCTCGACCTTGGCGAGTTCTTCGCAAAGATCTTCGCACTGGAACAGGCTCTGACACTCGACGTGGATTACCGGCATCCCGAACTGCGCCACCGTCCCTGCACGTTCCTTGAAGTCGGATGTGGGGGAGGGCGTTTGGTGCATCTGCTCAGTTGCACCGACCGGTTCAACTTTGACAAGATCCACGGGTTCGATATCTCAGAACCGATGATCAAGGCCGGACAAGCCCGGTACGGGCTGGGAAGCAACCTGTTTGTAGAGGACTGCCTGACCTTTGATTACTCGGGCTACGACGTGGTCTTCTTCTACCGGCCTCTGCAAGACGATGATGCCGAAACAGCATTCGAGAACCGGCTGATTGAAACCCTGAAACCCGGCACATTTATTGTCGGGGCCGGGCAAGAGTCACTGGATAACAACCGCAAAGTTGTGGCCAAGGACGACCAAAACTCGATCTTCAAACGGCTCTGACAATGTCCGCGTAGCGCTTTGGGAACTCAAAGCCGCGAGATCGCGATCACACGCATATCCCAGAGTGGCCATTGATCGAGGAATATCACAACGCTCGTTTAGGACGCCAAGACCAGCCAAATCGTTAGCCCGAGGAGTTTTCCTTCGACGAATAGGTGCGGCAACTGTACGCCGCCCAGAAGATACAGGTGCGATTAGAGACTAAAGCAACGTGCCGATACCCCGGAGTTTGGAACGCAGTTGCTCGTGTTGATCGCTCCTAATTTTCGGTCTGAAAAAGCCGCGGGCATTCAAGAAGACATTGCAGAGCATGTTTCCTGAGCATTGCTGCCCACTTTTGTCGAAGGCAGTATCCCGAGTTTTACGCTCAACCCCGTCTTTTGCCGACCTACATCTAAATCGCACATTTGCCTCGGGTGGAGGTTTGCGCGCGATAGGTTTTGTCGACCTCGTGGGCCAAAAAAAACCCGGGCGCGCGGCCCAGGCAAGTCCAACAGGGAGGAACATGTTTTGCCTCTTGGAAAGGCCCCGACATGTGCGGGAGCTGTATTTTGGATAGATCAGGGCACGCTGTGTTGCCTTGATCTGGGTCAATCTCAGGCGACCAGACGGTAGCCTCCGGATTCCGTTACCAACAACCGAGCGTTAGAGGGATCGGGTTCGATCTTCTGGCGCAGGCGGTAGATGTGGGTTTCCAGCGTGTGTGTGGTCACCCCAGCATTGTACCCCCAGACCTCGTGCAGCAGCACGTCTCGCGCCACAACGCCGTCGGTCGAGCGGTATAGGAATTTGAGGATGTTCGTCTCTTTTTCCGTCAGCCGGATTTTTTTGTCGTCCTCGGTGATCAGCATCTTAACACTCGGTTTGAACGTGTAGGGCCCAAGGGTGAAAACGGCATCTTCAGACTGTTCGTGCTGGCGCAACTGCGCGCGGATACGGGCCAATAGGACCGGGAACTTAAAAGGCTTGCTGACGTAGTCATTAGCGCCTGCATCAAGGCCGAGGATCGTGTCCGCGTCTGTGTCGTGTCCGGTCAGCATCAGGATTGGTGATTTCACTCCCTGTTTGCGCATCACCCGGCATAACTCGCGCCCGTCTGTGTCGGGCAAACCAACATCAAGGATGACGAGGTCATAAATCGCTTCCTTCGCCTTGATCAGCGCGTCGCTGCCATTGCCGGCTTCGAACACGTCGAAGTCTTCGGTCATGATCAACTGTTCGCTGAGCGCTTCACGCAGGTCTTCGTCGTCGTCGACAAGCAGGATTTTCTTGAGCTGTGCCATCTGTGATCTCCCGTTTCCTTGAAGCATAGATGTGGGCAAGCAACGATTTCGGCAAGTTTTGTGCGTTTTGTCTCACGCCCATGTGTGGGTGACGCGGCAAATGTTTCAATTCCGAGCCGTTTTGCTTATGTCTGGCGAACATTTGCTTGGGATTTTGTAACATGGGCCTTGGGCCGGACATCGTTGAAACGCTGGCGCGGGCCCGCGCGGATCTGCGCATGGGTGTGCCGGTTGTGCTGACTGGCGCAACGTCCGTGATCGCAGTGGCCGTAGAAACGGTGTCAGAAGAACGGCTGGCCGCCATCCGCACCTTGGGTGCTGCGCCAGTGCTGGCGTTGACTGGGTGGCGTGCGCAAACCCTGAAAGCACGGGCGTATGACGGGGATATCGCGCGGATCGTCGTGCCCGATGCGGTTGCCTTGGGCTGGTTGCAGGCGCTGGCCGACCCGGCGGACGATTTGTCGAGCCCGATGAAGGGCCCATTGGCGTCCGTTCGGGATGGTGATGCCAGCCCGCACCGCGCAGCGGTGCAGTTGTGCAAGTCTGCCCGCCTTTTGCCAGCAGCACTGTGCGCGGATGTCGAGGATGGGTTAGGGTTTGCGGCCAAACAGGGGTTGACGGCAGTGCCAATGGCCCTTGCCGCGCCGTTTCTAACCGCCAACAGCCAGTTGCACCCTGTCGTGGCCGCGCGTCTGCCCATGGTCGCCTCCGAGGCCGGGCGTGTGCATGTGTATCGCCCCGAAGATGGGGGTGAGGAGCATTACGCCATTGAAATCGGACGCCCGGATCGCAGCGCCCCTGTGTTGGCCCGTCTGCACTCGGCTTGTTTCACGGGCGACGTTCTGGGCAGTTTGAAATGTGATTGCGGGCCGCAACTGCGGGCCGCCCTTGCTCAGATGGGTCAGGAAGGGGCCGGTGTGCTTCTGTATCTGAACCAGGAGGGACGGGGCATCGGACTCGCCAACAAGATGCGTGCCTACAGCTTACAGGATCAGGGTTTTGACACTGTCGAGGCCAATCACCGCCTTGGGTTTGAGGATGACGAACGGGATTTTCGTCTTGGCTCGGACATACTGAAGTCGTTGGGATTTGGGGCAGTCCGCCTGATGACCAACAACCCGGCCAAGGTCGCGATGATGGAGGCCAGCGGGATTTCGGTGCCGGAACGTGTGCCACTGGTGGTGGGCGAGACTCAGTTCAATCGCGATTATCTGGCGACCAAGGCCGCGAAGTCCGGTCACCTGTTATAGCAAAAGGAAATCACATGAAGGGCAGATGCTACTGCGGAGACATAACCTATGAGGTGACCGAAGATCCGGTTGTCAAACTGCAATGCCATTGCCGTGAGTGCCAATACATCAGCGGCGGTGGACCCAACTATGCCATGCTGGTGCCGGATGCCGGATTCACGATCACGCAAGGCACACCAAACACGTTCACCCGAAGCGATATAGAAAACCCACGCACGCGCCAGTTTTGCGGCAATTGTGGAACCCATCTGACCACGATCCTTCCCGGTCGCGGATTGACCGTGGTCAAAGTAGGCACGTTGGACGATCCGGCGGGGGATTACGGTGGGCCAGATATGGCAATCTTTATGAAGGACAGCCAACCCTTCCATCTCGCACCCGAAGACAAGCCGCAGTTTCAGGAATCGGTGCCGCCGCGAAAATGAAGGCAACTGATCTGGTATTCACCCCACGCGGTCTGCGATTCGCAGGCAGGATGTTCCCCTGTACGATCGGGCGCGGCGGGATCAGTGCTCGCAAACGCGAAGGAGATGGTGCGACGCCGGTGGGCGTACACCGAATCGTCGGTATGCTTTACCGCCCCGACCGCATGGCCCGCCCCACTGGTTGGGCAATCCCGATCCGACCGGGCGACCTGTGGTCGGACGATTCGCGTGATGACGATTACAACACCATGGTCCGCGCACCTTACCCGTTCAGCCACGAGGTGTTGCGGCGTGCCGATCCGCTATACGATCTAGTGATCCTGACGGATTGGAACTGGCCCTATGCGGTGCCGGGGCGCGGGTCAGCGATCTTTATCCATCGCTGGCGCAGGCCCGGATACCCAACGGAAGGGTGTATCGGGCTGCGGCCTGCGGATTTACACTGGATCGCACCACGCATCCGATTTTCAACTCGGTTGATCGTGCCTCAGTAGGTCCGGGGCGTTATCCCGCAACCCGCGCACCGAAGATCGCAGACCCCACCCGCACATGGGTTGCCCCAAGTGCGATGGCTGATGCAAAATCACTGCTCATCCCCATCGAGAGGCCCGTTAACCCATTGCGCGCAGCCAGTTTTTGCAGAAGCGCAAAGTGCAAGCTGGGTTCTTCGTCAATCGGCGGGATGCACATGAGACCCAGCACGGGCAAATCAAGCCCGCGGCAAGTCTCAACGAAGTCGTCTGTTTCCGTGGACATGACCCCAGCCTTTTGCGCCTCTTCCCCAGTATTCACCTGAATGAACAGGCCGGGGCAGTTTCCGGTTTCCTGCGCAAGCCGCGCAATGGTGTTGGCGAGTTTCGGGCGGTCGAGCGTGTGGATGGTGCCGAACAACGCCATGGCCTGCCGCGCCTTGTTGGTCTGGAGCGGGCCAATCAGGTGGACGTCAATATCGCCATAGGTTTCGCGAAATGCGGGCCACTTGTCGCTGGCCTCTTGTACCCGGTTTTCACCAAAAAGCCGGTGGCCCTGATCCAAAACGGCAGCGACCCGTTCCTTAGGTTGCACTTTGCTAACTGCGATCAGCTTGACGGACCCGGCCGGACGCCCCGCCTTGGCCTCGGCCTTGGTGATCTGTTGGGTGATATCGGTGAGGGACATAAACGCGAACCTTTGTACCTGTGGCGCGCAGAAGACAACAGGTCGTTCCAAATGAAAAGGGGCGCGCCAAAAGGCGCGCCCCAATTCTGTCAGGTGTTTTTCAACTTAGAAGTTGAAGACCACACCCAAGTCAGCAACGGAGTTGCCGGCTATGTTTGAGCCGACACCGCCGCGCAGGGAGACACCGCCGCCCAGGCTGTGACGGAAGCCAATGCCGTAAGCTTCGTCCGCAGCGTCGATGCCGTTGTCGGAGAACGCAAAGCGGATGTCTGTAGTCGCGCTGATGTCATACTTGACCGAGAAACCATACGACGTGTCGTCTTGGATGTCCGAGTCGCCAACGACAATCGAGAAGGCAAACGCGCCGATGTCGCCACCGAAGCCCAAAGCCCAGAAATCGTTGTCGAAGAAATTGGCGTTTGTCGGTACAGCCAAACCATCTTCACCAGTAACGTCCACCGACCGGTTACCGAATGCAACGCCAGCGTTGTAGTTACCGAAGTTGTAGCCAAAGCCAACTTGCCACTCTTCAGCTTCTGTGATGAATGTGTTGGGTGAGGTATCACCCACAACATTCTTGGCGCCGTCTGTGTATGATACGGATGCTGTAAAATCACCCATTGCGTAACGCAGTTTAATGGTGGGGTCGACGCGCGCATCATCACCAGATACGCCAAAGCCAGAATTTGGAAGGCTCCAACCGGACGACTGTTCAACGAACGATGTCAAACCAACGCCGTAACCGTAGTAGTTGAGTACGTCGCCGGAATCGAGCACGTCAGACACGTGGCCTACGTCGAGACGGAAACCGCCAGACGTTACAGCAAAACCTGCTGCGGAACGCTGAGCAACGTTGGATGATCCGAAACCACCGCCTTCATAGGCAGTGCCGACGCCGCCGGGTTGACGAGGGTTGGCGCCGCTTTCGTCTGTCTGGAACCGGATACGGCCTTCGAACTTAAGACCGTTGTCTGATGTTGTGACACCGGTTGCTGTCAGGCGGAAACGCTGCTCGACGCGTGTTGAGTCGCCGACATCGTTATCGTTTTCTTGGTAGTACAAGCCGAAACGGCCAAATCCACCAAATGATACTTCCGCTGCGGCCATGCCAGCTGTGGCGACCAATGCGGTTGTAGCAAAGAGAACTTTTTTCATGAGTTTTCCCTCGGGTTTCTATTCACATACCCTAACTGGCTTATCCAGCGAGGGGATGAATGCTGTTTCGTTCATTTGCCCGGCCTACTCAAGCCGAGCCTTCCAAACGGTCGCAATTCCGACATGGTTGGTGCAGCTTTGCCACAGTTCGATTTTTGCCTAGCTGTGACTCGCCCCAGCAGCCAGCGCCTTGCGGGGTGGATTCAACTTGTCTATCAGGAGTGTGAAGTTGGTCTTGATGGAACGGCAAAATGAGCATTTCTTTGTCTTTAGGGCGATTTACGGCACTTGTACTTGTTATGTGCTGTGCAATTGCTCTGACGGGTTGCGGCCAACGCGTTGGCGTAAGCGCGCCCAATGAGACCAGTGTTGACAGTGACATTGCGCAAAGCCGCGATGGCGTTGGTGGGACCACGTTAAGCGAGTCCCTGCGCGCAGGGCGCAATCAGGAATCGATTGTTCAGGTCAACCGGTATATCTGGATCGCCACGCTGCAAGTACTTGATTTTCTACCTATCCAATCGGTTGATCCATTCACTGGCGTGATTGTCACTGGCTTTGGCACGCCCCCCGGCGGAGGGCGGTCCTATCGCGCCACCGTTCTGATCAGCGACCCGGCTCTTGACGCCCGCTCCCTGAATGTTGCTTTGCAAACCAACGGTGGGTCCGCAAGTGCGGCCACCGTGCGTGCTGTCGAAGACGCCATTCTGACCCGTGCGCGCCAGTTGCGCATTGCCGACAACCGTCGCTAAAGCCCTTTCGGGCGCTCTCATTCCCTACTAAACAAGCGTCGGGCCCTCACTTGCTGAGTTCTGGGCCCGCTGTTTTCATGTTCAAGACCAGGATCGCCCCAGCCCCATGCCCACCTACTCCCCTTCCGATATCGAAGCCCGCTGGCAGGCCGCCTGGGATGAAGCCGATCTGTTCCGCGCCAAACGTACCGCGGGCAAGCCCAAATACTATGTGCTTGAGATGTTCCCCTATCCAAGCGGTCGCATCCACATGGGTCACGTGCGCAACTACACGATGGGTGACGTGATTGCCCGCTACAAGATGGCCACAGGTCACAATGTGCTGCACCCAATGGGCTGGGATGCCTTTGGAATGCCTGCGGAAAATGCGGCCATGGCCATTGGTGGCCACCCCAAGACGTGGACCTACGACAACATCGCGGACATGCGGTCTCAGATGAAACCGCTGGGTTTGTCCATCGACTGGTCACGCGAATTTGCCACCTGCGACCCTGAATATTACGGACAGCAGCAGGCCCTGTTCCTCGACTTCCTTGAGGCTGGTCTTGTCTACCGCAAAGAGGCGCAGGTGAACTGGGACCCGGTCGACATGACCGTGCTTGCCAACGAGCAGGTGATTGACGGCAAGGGCTGGCGCTCGGGCGCCGAGGTCGAGCGTCGCGAGCTGACGCAGTGGTTCTTCAAAATCTCGGATATGGCGGGTGAGCTGAAATCAGCCCTCGATGACCTTGAAAACTGGCCTGCCAAAGTACGCCTGATGCAGGACAACTGGATCGGTGAGTCGCGCGGCATCGACATTCCCTTTGTCCGCACGGACGGGGCTGGAACTATTCTGTGTTACTCCACACGCCCCGACACCATGCGCGGTGCCTCTTTTATTGCCGTGTCCCCTGATCACCCTGTAGCCAAGGCGCTTGAGGCAGACAATCCTGATCTTGCCGCCTTCATCGACGAATGTCGCAAGATGGATACAACCGAGGCGGCCATGGAAAAGGCCGAGAAAAAGGGCATTGATACCGGCCTGCGGGTCAAGCACCCGGTTTATGCGGATGTCGAACTGCCCGTCTGGATCGGCAACTTTGTGTTGATGGATTATGGCACGGGTGCTGTCTTTGGATGCCCTGCGCATGATCAACGTGACCTTGATTTTGCACGAAAATATGACCTGCCGGTGCGCAATGCGTTTTACATGCCCGGCGATGAAACAGAAGTTGGGACCGAGGCGCTTGTCCCCGCCAAGACCGAAAAGGTCGCCTTCATCGACCATTTCGCCGGGGCCGGGACTGTGTCCAGCCAAGAGGCCATCGACGCCACCATTGACTGGTTCGAGGCAAATGATCTGGGCAAGGGCCAGACCCAGTATCGCCTGCGCGATTGGGGGCTGAGCCGTCAGCGTTATTGGGGTTGTCCGATCCCGGTTGTGCATTGTGATGCCTGTGGCGTGGTCCCTGAGAAGAAAGAGAACCTGCCCGTTGTGCTCCCCGATGATGTCAGTTTTGACATCCCCGGCAACCCACTGGATCGGCATCCAACGTGGCGCGATGTGCCCTGCCCGTCTTGCGGCGCGCCTGCGAAACGCGAAACCGACACGATGGACACATTCGTTGATTCGTCGTGGTACTTTGCCCGCTTCACCGCGCCCCGCGCAAACACACCCACGGTGGCCGAAGACGCAGCATACTGGATGAACGTCGATCAGTATATCGGCGGGATTGAACACGCGATTCTGCACCTGCTCTATTCTCGCTTCTTTGCCCGAGCGATGCATATCACCGGGCACCTTCCCGAAAGCGCGATTGAACCGTTTGACGCCCTCTTTACCCAAGGCATGGTCACACACGAGATCTATCAGACGCGCGATGCCAAAGGACGGCCGGTCTACCACCTGCCCGAAGATGTGACAGACGGCAAACTGGCCGACGGGACCGAGGTGGAAATCATCCCTTCGGCCAAGATGTCAAAGTCCAAAAAAAACGTTGTCGACCCGCTGGGCATCATTGCTGCTTACGGCGCGGATACGGCGCGCTGGTTTGTTCTATCTGACTCCCCACCCGAACGGGATGTGGAGTGGACCGCGAGCGGTGCCGAGGCTGCCTACAAACACCTTGGTCGTGTCTGGACGATCTGTGATCGCATTGCTGCGATGGACAAAGATGCGAGCGGATCGGGTGACGACGACCTGCTGCGCGCCATGCACAAGACCATCCATGATGTGACCATGGGTGTAGAATCATTTGGCTTTAACGCAGCCATTGCCAAGCTCTATGGCTTTACCGCCACTCTGCAAAAGTCCAAGGCCGGGTACGCCGCACAGCGCGAGGCAGTTATGACACTCGCGCAGTTGATGGCCCCAATGACTCCGCACCTGTCCGAAGACATCTGGGCCCATCAGGGCGGCGAAGGATTGATTGCGACGGCGCCTTGGCCAGTGGCGGATGAGGCGATGCTGGTCTCTGACACTGTCACCCTCCCCATCCAGATCAACGGCAAGCGCCGGGGCGAGATCACTGTGCCCGCAGACATGGACAAGGCAGAGGTCGAAACCCTGAGCCTTGCCAGCGAACCGGTGCAAAAGGCGCTGGCCGGCGGTACACCCAAAAAGGTGATCGTGGTGCCGGGCCGCATTGTGAACGTGGTGATCTGATGCGTGTCATTGCTTTCCTCGTGATCCTTGCCCTGGGTGCCTGCGGGTTTACTCCGGTCTACGGGCCGAACGGGGCGGGCACAGTGCTGCAAAACCGGGTGCTGGTCGACAAACCAGACGACCGCACCGGGTTCCTTCTGGTCCAAAGGCTCGAAGAACGGCTGGGCCGTTCCAGCGACCCAGCCTTCCGTCTGGCCGTCGATCTGGCCATGCGGGCAGAAAATCGTGCCATTGACCCGGACGGCGACATTCGGCGGTTCCATCTGATCGGGACAGCGGAATACACGTTGCTTGAGGCGGGGACAGACGTCGTGGTGCAAACCGACACTGTCGAAAACTTTGTCGGCTATTCCGCCACTGGCACCACAGTCGCAACTTTGGCGGCGCGCCGTGACGCTCAGGAAAGACTGATGACCATCCTCGCTGACCAGATCGTTTTGCAACTGCAAGGCAGCGACCTGTGAAACTTACGTCTGCGCAAACGGGCACCTATTTCACGAACCCCGACAAGGACGCCGCTGGCGTGTTGATCTACGGTGCTGACGCCATGCGCATCGCCCACAAACGCCAGCAAATTGTCGCCGCCCTGATCGGCCCCGCGGGCGAAGAAGAAATGCGCCTGACCCGGATTGCAGCGGCCGACCTGCGCCGCGAACCTGCGCTGGCACTGGATGCAGTCAAGGCCATGGGCTTTTTTCCGGGTGCCCGCGTGGCCTTGATCGAAGACGCAAACGAAAATGTCGGGCCAACCGTGATCGAGGCGCTTGGCGCCTGGAATCCCGGCGATGCTCAGATCATCGTGACCGCCGGTGCGCTCAAACCCACCTCAAAAATGCGTAAGGCGTTTGAGACGCATGGGCAGGCCTATGCCGCCGGGATCTACGATACACCCCCAACACGGGACGAGATCGAACGCGACCTCAAGGCCGCCGGTATTGACCAACCTCCGCAAGAGGCAATGCAGATGCTGCTGACCCTCGCGCGTGATCTGGAGCCGGGCGACTTTCGCCAGACTCTGACGAAAATCGGGCTCTACAAACGGGGCGTCTCTGATCCGCTGAGTGCAGACGACATAAGCGCGTGCGCCCCTGCGTCGATCGAAGCGGCAGTGGATGACGTTTTGCTGGTGGTGGGTGACGGACAGGCCGCTGAAATCGGTCCGGTTATGCAACGCCTTTCGGCACAGGGTGTGAACGCGGTCACACTATGCATCGGGGCCATGCGCCATTTTCGAACGCTGCACCGCGCCGCCGTTGACACCACCGGGCGCCCACAGATTTGGGGGCCGAACCGGGACAAAATGGTGGCACAGGCACGCAAGTGGGGTCCGGTCAAACTGGAACAGGCGCTCACCGAGCTCACCGACACAGACCTGCAATTGCGCTCCGCAGGCCAACACGCCCCCGCGCTGGCGCTGGTCGAACGCACGTTCATCCGACTGGCCATGCTCGCGCAACGCTAAGAATCGCAGGTCTTCTCTGACCCAAGTATGGTGGGGGAGTCCGAGGGACGGAGATACCCCAGAAACATGGCGACGCCACAAGGCGCCCACATCATCACGCCCCGCCCGCAAACATCGCAGTCACTTCGGCGTCTGTCATCTGGTGGCGCCCTTCCCCGGCAAAGCTGTAGGCCTCGGGCTTGAGGTCGATGTATAGCTCGCCCGTGAACGGGATGTTGGATACGTCACTCAGCGTTCCAAATCCCACATGCATCTCACCGTGCATAGGCCCCTCAGCGGTCACCCTATAAAACAGACTGCTGCCGCAAGTCTTGCAAAATGCCCGCTCTGCCCACGGCGACGAGGTATAGATGCCAATCTGGTCTTTGCCGGTGATCTTCATGCCATCCTTTGGCACGGCCACGGCCAGGTACACGCCCCCTGACCACTTGCGGCACATGGCGCAATGACAGGCCCCGGTTTCTTTCACTTCGGATGTGATCTCATATGAAACTGCGCCGCAAAGGCAGGCTCCGCTGTGTGACATGTGATGGCTCTCCGGTTGCTACGTCCTGTTCATAGTACCAAAACTCCACTGCCACTTTCTGGCAGCATGTGCATTTGCCATTGCGCCCCCTTAGGTCCACTGCAATTCTTGCCACTCAACAAAAGCAGGAGAGGCCATGTACCGCGTCATTGGAACCGTCAAAAGCCGCGCGTTTCGCGTCATGTGGATGCTCGAAGAACTGGGCCAACCTTATGAGGTTGTCGCGGCTGGCCCCCGCTCGGATGAGGCGCGCCAATACAATCCTCTGGGTAAGATCCCCGCTTTGGTCGATGGCGATGAGGTCATGACCGACAGCGTCGCGATCATGACCTATCTGGCGGACAAACATAATGACCTCACCGCCCCTGCCGGCACGCCTGCGCGCGCGCGACAGGATGCCATGACACTGTGGCTGATTGATGAGTTAGATGCCGCGCTTTGGGTCAACACCAAGCACACATTTGCCTTGCCAGAAAAACTGCGCGTGCCCGGCCTGACGCCGACGCTGCACAAGGAGTTCTCGCGCAATGCCGACACCTTTGCGGGGATGTTGGAAGCGGCAGGAGGAGAGTTCATCATGGGTGATCAGATCACCCTACCCGACCTTTTGGCGGTCCACTGTTTTCAATGGGCTTTTGGGGCACAATTCCCCGCAATTCCGGAACCACTCAAGGCCTATACAAAGCGACTGCGTGCCCGCCCGCAGTTCCGTGCCGCACAGGATCACTAATCGGCAGGGCCGGGATTATCCGGTCAGCCAGTCCACAACGCCTTGCCCCGCATGACGCCCTGTCGCAAGGCAGGCCGTCAGCAAATAGCCCCCGGTTGGCGCCTCCCAGTCCAGCATCTCGCCTGCACAAAACACGCCGGGTTTTGCGTTTAGCATCAGACGCGCATCAAGGGCCGCCGCAGGCACGCCTCCGGCTGTTGAAATCGCTTCGTCCATTGGGCGCACCCCGTCGTGACGCACGACCAGCTTTTTCAGCCGCCGCGCGACTGCCTTGTGATCATCGGGCCATGGCCGTCCCCATTCCTGCGCCAGCGCGATGCGCAATGGGTCGAGTTTCAAGACCTTGCGCAGATGGTTGGCAAAACTGTTTTTGCCTCGGGGCCGCGCAAGCCGGTTCGCCACCTCATCCACGCTCAGGTCCGGCAGCAAATCAACATAAAGAGGCGCGCCCTCCCGCACCCCACGCGAGACGGAGTAGATGCCGCCGCCTTCCAGCCCCCGGCGCGACAACACTGCCTCGCCTCTGGAACGAAAATCTCCTGCCCGCCATGCCACGCCTTTCAAAGGCTGGCCAAGCAGGCGGAACATGTGTTCGGACCAGTCCACCGATAGCCCTGCATTGGCCGGCGCAAACGGTGCAAGATCGACGCCCTGTGCGCCCAGTACATCCGCCCATGCGCCGTCCGATCCCAACCGTGCCCAACTGGCCCCGCCCAACCCGAGAACGACAGCGTCGCACTGCACAACTTGAGGTCCATCCGGGGTGTCAAACGTCAAAGCCTCGCCTTCCCATCCTGTCCAACGCCAGCGTGTACGGCGCGCAACGCCCATCCCATCCAGCCGGGCGAGCCATGCGCGCAAGAGCGGAGAGGCTTTCATGGCGCGCGGAAAGACGCGGTTGGTTGTACCAACGAACATGTCCTGACCCAGATCTTTGGCCCATGCCGCGATGGCTTCATTGTCAAAGCTCTCAAGGGCTGGTGACAGCCACGGGGCCGCTTCCTGATACTGCGCGATCACCTGATCCATGGGGGCCGCGTTGGTCAGGTTCAGACCCGACTTACCCGCCATCAGAAATTTGCGGCCCAGCGACGGTTTGGCCTCGTAAACCGTGACGCCCAATCCTGCCGCGGCCATAACCTCGGCGGCTGCCAGCCCAGCCGGGCCTGCGCCAATTACAGCAACCTGTTTCATTCAGAGCGCGTTCGTAATTCGCCCGACACTTCGATCGTGCGGTGCGGATATGGGATGGTGATGTCGTTGTCCTTGAGCGCGTTCCAGATCAGGAACAGCACGTCCGAAGTGTACTTGTTCGGCCCGTCATCGACCCCATTCACCCAGAACTCGACGGCAAAGTCGATGCCGCTGTCGCCAAACCCACGCAACTCGCAATCAGGAGGGTAGGGTTCATTCAGCACTTCGGGATGCTTGGCCACAGCCGCTTCAATGATGTCCGGAATCGTGTTGATGTCTGTGTCATAGCTTACCGAAAACGGTGCCTCGTAGCGATTGGCTGACCCGGAGTCGGAGTAGTTCACCACACGGGTGGTTATGAAATCCTCATTTGGGACAACAATCCAGCGGCCATCGTAAGTTTCAAGAATCGCAGCGCGCGCGGTCATCTTAACGATGATCCCCGCCTCTCCCCCGTCCAGCTCCACATAATCCCCTACAGTCGCCTGACCCTCGATCAGCAGGATCACACCAGAGATGAAGTTTGACGCGATCTTTTGCAGGCCAAAACCAAGCCCAACACCAATCGCGCCCCCGATCACCGCAAGGGCAGACAGATTGACGCCCATGATGTTCATCAGCAGCAGGAAGGCGACGCCAAAAATCGAGAATTCGACCGCCTTCAGCAACAGTTGCCGGATCGACGGGCGCATCTGATCCTGTTGTTCGATCAGGGTCGCGGACTGTTTGTTTGACCACTGGCCCAGCCAGAACAGGATAGATCCTGCAATCAGCCCGCGCACGATGCTCATCAGGGAAAACTGGATGTTGCCCAAGCCGACAACTGTTTCGCTCAACAACTCCGAAACAGTATCGAGCAGTCCCAGCGCATAGATGGCCGCAACGGGCACCAGAACAACGCGCCCCAGCAGCTTCAGGAATGGATCCTTGATGATGTCCCGCACAAGGGCACGCGCGGCCAGAAACAAGAAAACGCGTTTGCCAAAGGCAATCACCGCGCCACTGTCAAAGATCGAGCGCACCACAGTTTCCCCAATGCCCGTGAACGCATAGGCCATCAGCGGAAGCAAAAGCGGCAGGAACTGCGCCACAAAACGGCGAGACTGGGCGATGATACTGTCGCTTGCGCCCGGATCGAGCAGCCGAGCAAGCGCCGGGCGCATCCGCCGCGTGACCAGAACGGCGGCCACGTAAGCCACGATCAGCAACCCAAACTGAGACCACGCCGCCGGGCTTAACAACCAGCTGAGCGCAAGTTCGTAACCCTGAACCGCATAGCCCGCGATTGTTTGCACAATCTCCGGCTGGCTTTCGAGATCAAATTCCACTGGTCACCCTTGCCCTGAATACAATGCAGGTCAATTGTCATGGTCGTGACGTGTTGTGCAAGGGAGCACGCAGAATGTCCGACCCGATTTGCCCGCTGTGTGACCGTCCGATCCCGGACGATGCACCCTCCAGCCTGCACCACCTGATCCCAAAGCTAAAAGGGGGTAAGGGCGGGCCAACAGTGTTGATGCATCACATTTGCCACCGCGAAGTGCATGCGTCACTAAGCGAAGCGGAACTGGCCCGGGAGTTCAACACGCCCGAAGCGCTGCGCGCCCACCCACGCCTTGCGAAATTCGCCAAGTGGGTGGCCAAGCGCCCGCCCGGGTTTGCCTCGAAAATTCCCGGCAAGCGACGGGCGCGCTAGAGCTTGCGTTTGGAAGACGGCGCAACGGGGCGCGTGTCCAAAGCGTCGCGCACGTCCGGCAGTACACTTTGGACAAGCAAAGAAACCCGCTCTTGGCGAGTCAGAACCTATGACGCAGGCTTGGGTCCACACACCGGACGATCAGGTTGAATGATGAAATTGTCGCGCACCATGGAGTGCACAACCCTAGCGCGCATTGACGATTCTCCGAAATTCTATCGGCGCGTTTCCTGCTGACACAAGGCCTTGATCGCGCGTGCGGTCTTTGGATCGGCCGCAACACAGTCTGCGCAAAGCGCCTGGGCCCGTTCCATCAAGTTCTCAGCCGGCACGATCCGGTCAACCAGCCCAAAGGCAAAGGCGTCGTTCGTGTCGATCTTTTCCCCGGCCATCAGCATCAATTTGGTGCGCGCCGCCCCAATCAGTGCGGTCATGCGCACAGGATCACTGGGCTGGGGCAGAAATCCAAGCTTCATCACCGGATAGAAGAATTTTGCCCCCGGCACGGCGATGCGCAGGTCGCAGGCCAGAACCATACCATTCGCCCCACCGGCCACAGTGCCGTTCAGTGCCGCGATGCTGAGGCCCGGATAGGCCGCGATGGCACCGGACAGTTCCTCCCAAAGCGGCGAGGTGGCAAGGCCTGCGCGTGCTGCTTCAAGATCAGCGCCTGCACTGAACACCCGGCCCTTGCCCGTCAGGATCAGGGCGGCAGAGTCTTTGGCACCCCGCACCGCCTCGATCAGATCCCGCAACATCGCTTCGGTCAGCGCGTTGGCTTTGTCGGGGCGATCCAGTTTCAGGGTTGTGATCCTGCCATCCGTCGTCGAGTGGATCATACGAGACCAACCGCCGCACGGATGTCTGGGTCACGTAGCGAAATCTCCTGCCCCAACCATGCGTCGGCTGCATCCGAACACATCCACAACAACGCACGCGCAGGCCAGTCCGCCGGAATGTGATCAGACCAGTCAAGCTGGCTGACCGGGTTGATCCCGCTTGCCTTGATTTCGCGCTGCATTTGGGTGGCCACTGTCCCGGGGCTAAGGCCCATGGCACGAATGCCTGCGGCCCCGTTTTCCTTGTCCACACAGCGCGTGAGCATGGCCGCAGCAGCCTTGGACGCGCAATAATGTGACCACGCCTCGACAGGGCCATGGGCCGCGCCCGAACTGATGGTAAGAATTGTGCCTTTGCCTGCGGCGAGCATCACGGGCAAAGCCGCGCGCATGCCGTAAAAGATACCTTTGAGATTGATGTCGATCACCTGGCCCCACTCAGCAGGGTCAGCGGTGGCGAGATGCGAAATGGGTTCGATCACACCTGCGTTGCCGATCAGCACATCAAGGCCGCCAAACTTGGCAACCGTCTGATCCACAGCTCCCGCAACCGCGTCGTAATCGCTCACATCACAAGGAATTGCGATCGCCTGCGCGCCGATCTCATTTGCGAGGGCAGTGATGGCATCGCCACTCCGCGCCACCAATGCCACATTGGCCCCAGCCGCAGCAAAAGTACGGGCAGTATCGGCGCCTATCCCACGGCTTGCGCCTGTGATCAGCACTGTTTGTCCTGACATGTCCTGCATTTTGCCTACCTTTCCGTATGATCTACCTTGCACTGTCGTAAATCCCGGATACGTAGAGGTCCAGTACAAGACCTTGACGCGCGACCAGCGCTACCGGACGATACAGCCCTATTCTGACCTGAAGGATTCTATCATGGCTCGTTTTTCCATCTTGACCCGCAGCACTGCGATGGCGCTCTGCTTGCCCGGCACCGCCGCACTTGCAGACCTCACCAGCGCCGATGTGTGGTTGGACTGGAAAGCTTACATGACCAGCGCCGGATACCAAGTCAGCGCCAACGAAGCGACCAGCGGCGGGACACTGACGGTCACAGACCTGAACATGTCGATTCAGTTCGCAGAGGACGAAGCCGAGGGCGCCGCGAGCATTGCCATGGAAGCCCTACGCTTTGTCGAGCAGGGGGATGGGTCCGTATCCATTGAATTGCCTGCCCAGACTTCGGTCGACGTGATCATGACACCAGAAGCAGGCGACTCCGCGACCTTCAGTATCAACTTTGATCAGACAGACCCGGTGATGAACGCAACGGGCGAACCCGGTGATCTGACTTACGAATACAGCGCCTCTGCCGCGGCCATGGCGATGTCGGGCCTGACGATAGACGGCGTGCGCGTACCCGAGGACATCGCAAAGGTCAATTTTGCGTTGTCTGACCTTGCCTACACAGTGCAAACCACCGTGGGTGACTTGCGCACTTTGAAACAGGACATGAGCGTCGCCGGCGTGAATTATGACGTGGCCTTTACCGATCCCGCAGGCGAAGGCAAATTTAAGCTGGTTGGCGCGATGCAGGGTATCGCCATGGATGGTAGCGGAGTGTTGCCGCTGGACAGCGACCCGCAGGACATGAACGCGATGCTGAGTGCGGGCCTCGATTTTGACGGTACCTTTACCTCCAACGGCGGCAATTATGAACTGACCTTTAATGGCCCCGAAGGCAGTGGCACGGCCAACAGCACCTCCGAAGGCGGTGAGATCAGCATTGCGATGGACACGGGCGGCCTGAATTACGGCGTTCAACAGCGCAATGTCGACTTCAACATGCTGATCACGGAATTCCCCCTGCCCCTATCCATTTCCGCAGCCAAGATTGGCACGTCCCTCATGATGCCTTTGCAAAAATCTTCGGATCCGCAGGATTTCGGCATTGAGGTACTGCTAAGCGATTTCACAATGTCGGACATGATCTGGGGCCTGTTTGACCCCGCCGGCCAATTGCCGCGGGACCCAGCCTCGTTGCTGGTGGATTTGAGCGGGCAGGCGAAGGTCCTGTTCAACTTCCTTGACCCGACACAAGCTGCAATTCTGGAACAGACCGGAGCCACACCTGGCGAATTGAATGCGTTGACGTTGAACGCACTGGAACTGGAAGCCGCCGGGGCCAAGCTGACCGGCGAAGGCGCCTTTACCTTCGACAACAGCGATCTGGTGACCTTTGACGGTATGCCCCGCCCCTTGGGTGGAATCGACCTGAACCTTGTGGGTGGGAACGGCCTTCTCGACAAGCTTGTCGGCATGGGCCTTGTGCCCGAGGATCAGGCGATGGGCGCCCGTATGATGATGGGACTGTTCGCGGTTCCCGGTGACGCGCCCGATACGCTGAATTCGCGCATCGAAGTGAATCCAGAAGGCCATGTTCTGGCCAACGGGCAGCGCATCCGCTGATACGGTCTAAGCGGGGCTGTCGGATAATGCCCCGTCGTCCCGTAAACAAAGGGTGATTTTGCAAGTTGGGCCACCGATAATCCTCTCAAGGGGATGTACGGCCATGGGGGATCAAAACTGTCTTCCCCCACGACGGGCTTACTTGCTGGACTGTCAAAGTAGTTGGCCTGGGCTATCCATGGCCGCGCGCTTGTGCTCGTCAGCGCTGGTCACAAACATGTCGAAGACGAAACCCTGTTCTGGTCGCTTTTGGCCTCCACCGAGAGCCTTTTCCCCGAACAACGCGGCTGATCTGGCAAGCCAACGAACCGGTGAAGGAAGAGGTCGAGCCCCGGATGTCTCATAGCACCCGGAACCCGACCGTTGTCTCTATCAGAACCGCCAGTCCATGGTGAATTTCAACACCTGAATCTCAGTATCAAAATACCTTGTGGACGGCAGAACGTTGCCGGGGACCTGGAAGCTGTAGAAATCTCCGCCCAAGTCAGTGTAGGAGTAATCGAGGCCCAAAATCAGTTTCTCCGAATACCCGTATCTCACACCAAAGCCCGCCGAGACGCCAGTTTGGAAACTGTCTCCTGACGCACTGTACGCACCTGAAGTGGCGCAAGTCCCGAACCCTGCTCCTGCAGGGCATGATTGGCCGTAACCCACATTGGCAAATCCCAAACCAAGGGTCGCGTACGTCATTCATTTACCAGATGCATAGCCGATACGAGCCTTTAAACCACCGAGGCTGTTTATTTCACTGGTCTGCCTTAGAAAGTTTCCGTCTGCCACACTACCGTCTGCATTGGCAAAGCTGACGTCAGCAACCACACCAAGCACCATATTGTTGCTGAACTGATTGTCATAGGCGATCTGCCCGCCAAGCGCGAAGCCATCCGGGCTCTGGTCAGGTATTCCCCCAAGGGTTGCAATAGCTGGAGCCTGTGCTCCGTCACCCGAAATACTTGAAAGGCTGATACCACCAGACCATCCGGTCCAGTTGTAAGTATCCTGCGCCGCCGCCATGCCAGGTATCATCGATGTCGCAGCAATAGCTGCGCTCAATAGAGTTTTTGTTTTTAGTTTCACTTTTTTGTTGCCTTCCAAGTTATTGCTTTCGTGCTGTTCGTTTCCAAAGTTCCTAAAATTGGAAAGAGGGAGAGCACGCGAACACTGTGATCCTCCCCCTTTGAATCGGTCCGCCCCTATAGTTAGGAAACGGAGGATCAAACATGGGAATCAAACGTCACAAGCCGGAAGAGATTGTCACGAAGTTGCGGCAGGTTGAGGTATTGTGCGGTCAGGGAATGCCGCGCATCGATGCAATCCGTCAGGTGCAGATAACCGAACAGACATTCTATCGTTGGCGCAAGCAATACGGAGGCATGGGGACGGACCAACTGAAAGAGCTCAAACGTCTTCAGAAGGAGAATGACCGGTTGCGCAGAGC
>NZ_FRFA01000008.1 GCF_900143535.1 Tateyamaria sp. Alg231-49
CAGCTATGCTGTCCTCGCCCCTCAGACCGTCCAGGACGATCCTGATCTTCTCTTCGGACGAGTAATGCTTGCGGGTCGCTCGTTTGATGTCTTTGACGATCTTCTCGCCTGAGCTTTTGCGTGTTCCATTGGTCTGTCTCATCTTCCACTCCTCGGTGGTTACGATGAGCCAAGAACACTCTCTTAGCAATTTGCCCTATTTGGACCCATAAGCGCTGACGTCAGACAATGTTCTGAAGATCAAACTGCGTATCAGGCTTGGTCCTATCGAACAGCGGACTAACACAAGGACACGGGAACGGCATATTCGAGTTACCGGGCCTTAAAACTCAGGTCTGTACAGGTTTCAGTGAGTGTCGTCGAAGTTCGTACCATCCGAAAGTTAGCAATCGCAGAAACACACCGCACTGAGCGATTAAGGCACGCAACAACCAATGCGTGTATACGCTATCTCTCCGGCAGGCAAATAGGTACACATTTTGGCGCTTGGCGCAGGCGTTTTGGCCTCGATTGAAGAGACAAGCGGTCTGACAGCGCGGGATATCAAAAGTTGAAATAAGGGACCGCATAACTTACGCTCCGAACTTAAATGTCGGAAAACCCCAAACCAAGAACAAGTACCCGGTCGCCAGTATTGGCTGAGAGCTTACTTCTCGCTGCTGCCAGCGCGCTGCTATTTTTGGCTCTGGTCTTTGAAGACTTTGACCAGCTCAGACAAACAGATTGGTCAGAACAGCCAATGGGATTGATTGTCCGCTATTTTGTGGCGATGGGCGTTGGGGGCGCTGTCGCCGGTTACGCCTTGTCGAACTTATTTGGCCGAAGTGGCCTACTTGGATGGGTTCTTGCGGCGATGGGTGGCATTCTGGTGGCAACGTTTGCAGGCCTACTCGGCAGCGCCATCGGGCTTTTGCCAGACCTTGTGTCTGACGGATTTCAGACGCCTGACATCCTCGCAGTTAGCGCCGGGGCGTTGGTACTTCCTCTCGCGCTGATCGGTTGGCCGACTCTTTTACCGATTTGGATCGGCCTGATTTTTTTGGTGCATATTTTGGCCAAACGTTAGCGACGAAGGTCCACTACATCCGCACAGTGGTCGTTCAGGCAAACCGCAGCCAATGTCCGCGTCGTCCGCAAACCAGTCATAGCTGCAATTTTGGCCAGCGTCTGCTTTGGGTCAAAGCTGCCGTTGAGACCGCGCTCCGTTAATAGGTCCAGAGCCTAGTTTTGATGTTCGGTTTCAGAGTTCAAATGGCCATTTTTTTTGATTCTTACTTTTGGTGTTTCGATTGACATGGCCAAAGCGGGCGCCAAGGGGCCGTCAGCGAGAAACTTGTTTTGCGAGGAATACGCTAGCAGAGAGAAAGTTTCTTGTTGAAGGGGAGGGTGCACCGCGTCTGACGCGGCTGCGGGCATAAGTCCTACGGATATATGCGCTTTTGGAGAAAAGCGGCGCAAGTGGCGCGAAGCTCATGAGTGCTGCACAAAGGTGCCTGAGACCAAAATGCCCGAAGGCACCCCCCTCAGTCACGAGGTAAGCCGGTGATTTTAAGGGGAATTTTTGGCTCCGGCGGTAGGGATCGAACCTACGACCAATTGATTAACAGTCAACTGCTCTACCGCTGAGCTACGCCGGAACGGTTCGCGCCGTATAGCAAGGCGGATTTAGCCCGTCCAGAGGCTTTTCCCGCCCGTGCAGCAAAAAATTTTAAGATCGCGGGATACGCTCGAACCGGGCATTGCTGGTCAATGGGTCCACCGCACGCACCTTAGATTTTCCTGTGAGGTCAATGAGATGTGCCAATACGTTGCGCGTGGCCGCCGGCAGCAATGCGGCGGGCGTATCTGTGTAAACGATCCGAGCGATCTCATCAGAGCGGGCAGGGCCTTCATCCAAAGCAGCCAAGATTGCCGCTTCGCGACCCGTTCGGTGCGCAATCAACCAGTCAAGCCGCGCGTTCGGTTCCGTGATCACCTCTCCGTGCCCGGGGTAAAATACCCGCCAGGACCGACGCGCAAGCCGCGCACAGGAGGCCATGAAGTCCGTCAGATCCCCGTCAGGTGGTGAGACGAGAGAACTGGCCCAACCCATAACATGATCCCCCGTCAGACAAGAATCGTTCCATGCCAGCGAGATATGGTTGCCCAAATGACCGGGTGTATGGATCACCTTCAGCGTCCAGCCGTCACCACGTATCACTGCCTCGTCCGCAAGGACTGCGTCAGGAGAAAAGGCATGATCAATACCTTCACCACCCCCAGCCATCCCCGATTTCACGAGGGTGTCCATAGCCGAGCTGCGCCCGGCTTCGGCGCCGCCAAAGGCAAACACCGGCGCGCCTGTGACCTGCGCCAGTGGACGGGCGAGGGGAGAGTGATCAAGGTGGCTGTGGGTAACGATGATGTGGGTGATCCGCTCGTCCGGCCCGACAGCGTCTAGGATTGCCTCCAAATGGGCCGGGTTGTCGGGGCCGGGGTCAATAACCGCCAAGCCTTCGGTGCCGAGAAGGTAGGTGTTCGTGCCACGAAAGGTCATAGGCGAAGGATTGGGGGCTACGATCCGTCGCAAACCCGGTTCAAGAGGCACCGCCACGCCAATCGGGGGATCGAAATCGTTCATCTTTACAGTACGCCTTGCCTTGTTCCTTTAAGTCACGAACCGCACCCGATAGGGTATCTCCATGTCGTTCCAATGGCTCACAAATTATTTGCCTCGGGGCATTTATGCCCGCGCAGCCTTGATCATGGTCCTGCCAGTTGTCGTTGTGCAAGCCGTCGTGTCCTTCGTTTTTGTAAAGGAACACTACGAGGATGTCACAAGGCAGATGACCATCACTGCGTCGCGCGAAGTGCGTTTGGTTCTTTCGGTGATCGCGAACGCAGACGAGGCCACCGATCTTGAAACCCTCGCTGCGCCTGTGATCGGCCCTTTGGCAATGACTGTCAGACGGGCTGGGCCGGGCGCATCCGAAGAAACAGACCAGAAGTTCTGGTACGACTTTACGGGCATCACCATAAAGGAACGGATGCACATTCAGGTGCCCGAAGTCACCGCAGTCGACCTGTCAAATGACCGCGTGGTCCGGTTGATCCTTAACACTGAGGCAGGCTGGGTCGAATTGCTGTTCGACCGGCGTCGCGTGTCAGCATCCGCTCCCCACCAATTGCTGGTCAACATGGTATTCTTTGGGGTGTTGATCACGATCGTCGCCTTTTTCTACATGCGCAACCAACTGCGCCCGATCAAGCGGTTGGCCAATGCCGCCGACGCCTTTGGGCGTGGCAATGTAATTCCCTACACGCCCTCGGGCGCGACGGAAGTAAGGGCTGCGGGCACCGCCTTTGTCGACATGCGCACACGGATCGAACGCCAGATCGAAACCCGCACTCTCATGTTGTCCGGGGTGAGCCACGATTTGCGCACGCCTCTCACACGAATGCGCCTTGCGCTATCGATGCTTGAGGATGAGGACCGCATCCCGTTGGAGCGCGATGTCGATGACATGCAGGGGATGATTGATGCCTTCCTCAGTTTTGCCAAAGGTGAAAGCGAAGCCGAACCCGAAGAGACCGATCCGATTGCACTGGCAACTGATCTGGTGGCCAATGCACAGCGCGGCGGTCAAGCCGTAACCATGGCCGAGGTTGATGGGACAGGAACCGTCACCCTGCGCGTTGCCGCCATGAAACGTGCGCTCGACAATCTTATCACCAACGCTGTGCGGTACGGGCAGCGCGCCGAGGTGTCGGTGCGGCTGAGCGACAAATCCTTGCGGTTTCGGGTTGAGGATGCCGGCCCAGGCATTCCCGAGGACATGTATGGAGACGCCCAACGCCCCTTTGTGCGTTTGGACCAGTCACGCAATCAGGATCGTGGTTCCGGTGTTGGCCTCGGGTTGGCCATCGCGACAGATATTGCTCGCGCCCATGGCGGCGTGTTGCGTCTGGGGCGCAGCGAGACGTTAGGGGGGCTGCGCGCTGACATCGTGATCGCACGCTGACGCGTTTCGCGCCGTCACGGCACACTTGATTTGTTGGCAATGAGCTCCTTATCCAAAGGCATCCTTGGTATTGAGAAAGCACAAAATGACCCCCTACGACATGATCAAGGCTCACATGACCCAAGCCATCCCTTTTGCCGCACATGTCGGTGTCGAATTGATAGAGATTGGGGACGGAACCGCGACGGCAGCACTTGATCAACGCCGAGAGACGTCTAACCACATCCAGACCCAGCACGCTGGTGCTATGTTCACACTGGGCGAGGCGGCCTCTGGGGCTGCTTTGGGCGGCGCGCTGGCACCCGTATTGCTCGAGGTGCGCCCGGTCGCATCCGGCGCGCAGATTTCTTACGTAAAGATCGCCAAAGGTCGACTGACGGCCACCGCACAAACCAGTGCGCCGGGGTCAGAATTGCTGGACACGTTAAAAGAAGTTGGAAAAGTCACCTTTTCTGTCGTTGTCGACATCCGTGATGAGGCGGGCGAAACCGTTGCCAGTATGCAGGTTGATTGGCATGTGAAAGGCGCAAAGTAGGGCGCCATTGATGACGCGTAATACGGCACGGTGTCTTTGTGCACTGGCCTGACTGTTATGACCGACGGAGCGCCGTTTTTGCGCTGCTGTTGTCTTTGATGCCAACGCTGTCGAGATTCAGGGGGACCTTCGCTGTCATGAAGGGCGTACATTCTGTCCGCCTGCGGCAGTTCCGTTTTTGCCCTAAGCGAGGATGAGGTCGAGCCGGATTTGGATGCGAAGGAGGTCTCCGACGCTTGTGCATCAACAGATGAGTCGTGGTGCGTCCTATGTGCACCGTGAGCTGCGTCCCCTTTGGTGGCACAAGGTGCAACTGGCGTTTCCAAACTGATGTACATAACCTGTGCTTGAGTAGCGGAGGCGGACGTTTTGAAACAGGTTTTTGGTGCTAGTGCGCTGGCGGTGCTTTTGATTTTCGGCGGGCAAACCGTGTCTGCACAGGATTTCGGCAAAGGGCTTGAAGCTGCACAAGTTGGCGATTTTGAAACAGCTCTACGCGAGTGGCAACCACTGGCGGATCAGGGAAGTGCAAGCGCGCAGGTCATGCTGGGCTGGATGTATCGCACTGGCCGAGGCGTCTCGCAGGACAATGTGGAGGCGGCCAAGTGGTATCGGTTAGCAGCAGATCAGGGAAATTCTAACGCACAGACCAGCTTGGGCATGATGTACGGCATTGGTCGAGGCGTCCCGCAGGACTATTCTGAGGCGGCCAAATGGTATCGTTTGGCGGCCGAACAAGGGAACGCTGACGCTCAGGCCAATCTGGGCTGGATGTACGACAACGGCAGGGGTGTCCCACAGGACTACGCCGATGCGGCCAAATGGTATCGATTGGCGGCAGAGCAAGGGGACGCAGACGCGCAGTTCTATCTGGGTACTCTGTACGACAATGGCCAAGGCGTCGGGAAAGACAACCTCTACGCTCTCATGTGGTTCAACATTGCCGACCAATCGGGAAATGAATTCGCGGCTAACGCTAGAAATGTCGTTGCCGGTAGAATGACCGCCGAAGACATTTCCAAAGCCCAAAGACTTGCGCGGGAATGCGTGGCTAAAGACTACAAAGACTGCTGAGACAGACATTCATGAAAAAGGCCGAGGAGGGGGCACTCTCGGCCTTTTATGATTCTCGGCTTCAGCGGCGGGTGAATTGAGGTCAGGGCGCGATCGGCCTCAAACTTGGACCAATCATAGCAGAACGCCCGCATGACGAAAACGTATAACAAAACGGATAACGGGCGGACGGATTGCGGGTTTTATCAATAAAATCCAAGGTATGTGGTAGGCCCGGCAGGACTTGAACCCGCAACCAAAGCGTTATGAGCGCTCTGCTCTAACCAATTGAGCTACAGGCCCGCCATGGATGCTTGGCTAGCCAGCCGATCAACAAAGGTCAAGCGCTTGAAAAGGCACATCGCGCACCCAAGCCCATTTACCACAGGCAAAGCCCTTGGTAGGGGAACCCAAACGGCCACTACCGGAGCGCGCGATGACCGACCCAAAGAAGAATGGAATGACCTATGCCCAAGCGGGTGTGGACATTGATGCGGGAAACGCGCTGGTGGAACGGATCAAGCCTGCGGCAGCAGCAACCAAGCGACCCGGTGTTGCTTCGGGGCTGGGCGGATTCGGCGGCCTCTTTGATCTGAAGGCGGCAGGGTTCACCGACCCTGTTCTGGTCGCAGCCACGGACGGTGTCGGGACCAAGCTGCGCATTGCCATTGATACAGGCAACGTGGACGGCGTGGGCGTTGATCTGGTCGCGATGTGCGTGAACGATCTGGTCTGCCAAGGTGCGGAACCCCTATTTTTCCTCGACTATTTCGCCACTGGAAAGTTGGAGCTGGATCAGGCCGCGCAGATCATTGAAGGCATTGCCAAAGGCTGTGCCGAATCCGGGTGCGCTCTGATCGGTGGAGAAACGGCTGAAATGCCGGGGATGTACCCGGAAGGTGACTTTGATCTGGCCGGCTTTTCCGTCGGCGCGATGGAGCGTGGAACGGCGCTGCCTGCGGGGGTCACTGAAGGTGACGTTCTGCTGGGCCTTGCCTCGGACGGAGTGCATTCGAACGGTTACTCACTGGTGCGCCGGATTGTCGAGGCCTCGGGGCTGGCATGGGAAGATCCGTGTCCGTGGGGAGAAGGGAGATTGGGTGCAGCCCTTTTGACGCCCACACGGCTTTATGTGCGCGCTGCTTTGGCCGCTATTGAGGCGGGCGGGGTGCACGGTTTTGCCCATATTACGGGCGGAGGCCTGACCGAGAACCTGCCGCGCGTCTTGCCTGACGGTCTGGGCGCCCAAGTGGATCTGGATGCATGGGACTTGCCGCCAGTGTTCAAATGGCTGGCCCAGGGCGGCGGGATGGATCCAGCAGAAATGCTCAAAACTTTTAACGCAGGCATTGGGATGGTTGTTGTGGTTGCACCAGATGCTGTTGCAGACGTGACAAACGCACTGAGCGATGCAGGCCAAACCGTCGTCCCACTTGGGTCTGTCACGGCGGGGCAGGGCGTCACCTACTCGGGTACTCTTTGGTGAACAAACGGGTCGGGATCTTTGTCTCGGGCGGCGGGTCGAACATGCGCGCGCTGGTCGAAGACATGGTGGATGACCACCCGGCGCGCGCTGTTGTGATCGTGTCCAACAACGAGAATGCGGGTGGGATTGCGTGGGCGCGCTCGCAAGGCATTGCAACCGAAGCCATCGACCACCGCCCATTCGGCGAAGACCGCACCGCATTCGAATCTGCGATCAACAACGCGCTTGAGCCGTACGAGCTGGACATAATTTGTCTGGCAGGGTTCATGCGGGTGCTGACGGCGGGGTTTGTGACCCCGTGGCAGGGCCGGATGCTTAACATCCATCCCTCGTTGTTGCCCAAGTATAAGGGCCTGCGCACCCATGCCCGTGCGTTAGAAGCCGGGGACACCGAACACGGGTGTAGCGTTCATCTGGTTACGCCTGCGCTGGATGATGGCCCCATTCTGGGGCAGGCGCGGATCCCGGTCGATCCAGACGACACCCCTGACAGCCTTGCCGCTCGGGTGCTGGCCAAGGAACACGTTCTTTATCCGGCCGTTTTGCGCCGCTTTGCCGCCGGGGACACGTCTCCCATCACGCTCTAGCAACCCCTCTGGCTTTGCTATAGCCTCATTTTAACCAGTCGGTGATGACCACCGCGCAGCATAGAAGCTCTTGTATGAAAACGATCACCACGACCGAAGACCTCGCCGCATTCTGCACAGAGGCAGCGCAACATGATTATGTGACGGTCGATACGGAGTTTCTGCGGGAACGCACCTACTATTCCAAACTCTGCCTTGTGCAACTGGCAATGCCCGGCACCGATGACAGCGGCGCGGTTCTTGTTGATCCATTGGCCAATGGTTTGTCGCTCGAACCACTTTACGACCTGTTCCGCGACACATCCGTGGTAAAGGTGTTTCACGCCGCGCGGCAGGACCTAGAGATATTCTATGTCGACGCGCAGGTCTTTCCCGAGCCACTGTTTGACACGCAAGTTGCAGCCATGGTCTGCGGCTTTGGTGAGCAGGTCGGTTACGAAACGCTCGTACGCAAGATCGCGCGCCAGCCACTCGACAAAACATCACGGTTTACGGACTGGTCGCGCCGCCCATTGACGGACGCGCAAAAGACCTATGCACTGGCCGACGTCACACACTTGCGCCAAATCTACGAGTTTCTTGCCGCCAAATTGGCGGAAAGCGGACGGGCGCGCTGGGTCAGCGAAGAATTGCAAATTCTGCTGAGCCCCGAGACTTACATCATCGACCCACAGAACGCCTGGAAGCGGGTCAAGACGCGGACCTCGTCATCAAAATTCCTCGCTGTCGTGCAGGAACTGGCCGCATTCCGAGAAAGCCATGCGCAAAACCGCAACATCCCGCGCAACCGTGTATTTAAGGACGATGCTCTGGTTGAACTGGCCAGCAACAAACCCAAAAGCCTTGAGGATCTGGGACGCTCGCGGCTGCTTTTGCGGGAGGCCCGCAAGGGCGATATTGCCGATGGCATTTTGTCGGCCGTGTCGCGCGGCGTGGCGATGCCGCCCGAGGTTCAACCCAAACCGGATCGCAGCCGCGAAAAGCTACAGGTGAACCCGGCGCTCGCCGATTTGTTGCGGGTGCTGTTGAAAGCCAAGACCGAAAGCGCGGGCGTGGCCGCAAAACTGATCGCAACCGCTTCAGATCTGGATGCGCTCGCGGCTGGAATACGAGATGTATCCGCGCTGCAAGGATGGCGATCAGAAGTGTTTGGCGAGGATGCGATACGTCTGTGCGAAGGGCGTGTGGCGTTGACAGCTGATGGGGCGGATGTGCGAATTATCGCGCTCGACTAACGCATACCTATCGTCGGGCAGATGTTTGCGCGTTGCGCACCCCTTCGACACGGATCGTTCTTACGCCTGCAAGTTCACGATCGGTCAGCTTTATCGCTACGTTGACGACACGCACTTGGGATGCAGTGGTACGCCCGGCATTGCGTGGCCGCTCGGCCTCGAGCCGGTAGGTCAGAACACCGTCGACAGGCTCTGCATCTTCGTTGATTGGGGTCAGTTGCACGCCAAATGGGCCATCATAGGCGGACAAGCCTGACGCGCGCACAATCGCGCCGCCGGGCACCTTTTCGACCACCAATTCTGTGACCTGATCCACCGGAGTGCCAGTGTAAACGACCTCCCGACGACCGAAGGTACTGAACAGATTTCCACGTTCCTCGGTTGGGATGAGCGGGTTGGTCTCTACAGGTGTAATCTTCGCTGGGGGCTGGGAGCGACCGTTCCCAAACCAATTCACGGGGTTCAGACGGCTTTCTCCGCAGGCGCTCAGACCAAGCGTCGCGATCAGAACTGATGTAGTCAAAAGGCGCATTGGCTGCTCGTGTTTTTGCTTGGCATGTTGGTAACGGATGTCGCACCGCTTGAAAAGCGTCCATTGGTGCACTGGACCTTTGGCGGGACAGCGCCTAGGTCACCGGGCAGACAGACGGACGTGAGGGTGACATGGCAACGGCAGCATTCGAAGAGATCGTGGAAGACTTTGAGTTCCTTGAGGATTGGGAGGACCGCTATCGCTATGTGATCGAGCAGGGCAAGGCGATGGCCCCGTTGGACGATGCGCTCAAAGTTCCCGCGACCAAAGTAGACGGCTGTGCATCGCAGGTGTGGTTGCACGCGGTCGTCGAGGACGGACAGTTGTATTTTGATGGCGACAGCGACGCGATGATTGTTAAGGGTCTGATTGCGGTTTTACGACGTCTTTACAACGGATTGGAGCCCAAAGCTGTATTAGCCGTGGATGCACGCGCAGAGATGGCGCGGCTTGGGCTAAACGACCATCTGTCTGCACAGCGTTCTAATGGATTACGCGCGATGATCGAACGCGTGCGCAGCGTGGCCGCGACGTAACCGATTTTTTGTTAGGGAAAGCTGTGCTTGGAGCAGAGATTTGGACGCGTGGCGTTGCTGCGCTCCTTGAAGACTCTTTGAGTTCAGCGAAAGTCAGAGTTCAGCGAGCGTGGTCTTGAGATCGCCATAGCCGGTGAAACGGCGTTCAAACGCCAGCCCCAAGGTATTGGCCGCGGCTTTTGCTTTTTCTGTCAGGGCCGGGTCGTCGGTTTGCGCTTGGTAGACGAGCTTTTCATAGTTTCCGAAATACATGTCGCGCAGTTCTGGGTGGCGGTCTAACCCCATGGGCTTGAGGATGAATGCCTCAAACTGCCGGACTAGAAAATCCGTGAGGTAAAAGGCAGTAATTTCACTTTCACTGTGGGATGCAAAGCGTTCATTTCCCTCAAAAAAGCTGTAGCAATGTGGACCTGAAATCATTTCGACGCCAAGCTCCTTGCAAGCTACCTCAAGCAACCCGCCTGTCCCGCAGTCGGCGTAGACGACGAAGATGGTAGAATAGGAGCTACGGTGCTTTGTAACCGCTTTTGACACCTCCTCTGTGATCTTTTCGGGGTAGAGGTGCAGTTTCGCGGGCAGGCAGGTCAGGTCCATGTGGTCCCATCCATTCAGCGCCTTGAGATCAAGGATTTCACGCGCCAGCGCGCCACAGGCGATCAGCAGAATCCGACCGCTGCCTTTGATCTCCAGCCCGTGTTCGGTGAGGTGTGAATCGTTCAGCGCCATTTGATTGAACAGCCCATGCTGGCCGTTTGATTCTGCGGACCTGCACCGGTCTGCGCGATCAAGCGCATGGCGTTGACCAGTTCCGGGGTACGTCCCGCCGCATCGCCCATCCGCGCGTCATCCAAGCGTCCGCGATATTGCAAAAGACCATCTGCGTTTAGCCCGAAAAAATCAGGGGTACATTTGGCATCATAGGCCCGTGCAACAACTTGATCCGTGTCCACGAGATAAGGGAAAGGAAAGCTGTATTTGTTGGCGAATTCTATCATCCGCTCCGGCGCATCTGCCGGATAGCTTTGATAGTCGTTGGACATAATGGCCAGAACGCCGATACCGTCGTCCATCAGCGCCCGCGCATCCTGTGCTAGGCGGTCAGCAATGGCGATCACGTAGGGGCAATGATTGCAGATGAATGCGATCAGCAACCCGTTGGGACCGAGCAGCTGATCAAAGTGATGCACTGTCCCGCTTGCATCCGGCAATTCGAACGCAGGTGCGGCCCAACCAAAGTCACATACAGGGGGTCCTGTCAGCATGGCCGTCCTTTCGCACCTTGCGAGGGGCCGAGTTTAGCCGGCCGCCAGTTGGTTGTGTTTGCGCGCAACAAATTCCTTGGCCGTTTCAACGGCGACAGCGGCGTCGCGGCAATAGGCATCGGCCCCAATCGCCTTGCCGAACTCTTCGTTCAGGGGCGCACCGCCGACCAAAACGATATAATCATCGCGGATGCCTTTTTCGACCATCGTGTCGATCACGACCTTCATGTAGGGCATCGTGGTGGTCAGCAGGGCGGACATACCAAGGATATCCGGGCCTTCGTTTTCAATGGCTTCCAGGTAGTTTTCGACAGGGTTGTTGATCCCCAGATCGACAACTTCGAAACCCGCACCTTCCATCATCATGGACACGAGGTTTTTGCCGATGTCGTGGATATCGCCTTTGACCGTCCCGATCACCATCTTGCCCACACGCGGCGCACCGGTTTCGGCAAGCAGGGGTTTGAGGATGGCCATGCCGCCTTTCATGGCGTTGGCTGCCAGCAGCACTTCAGGTACAAACAGGATACCATCGCGGAAATCAGCCCCGACGATGGTCATGCCACCGACAAGTGCCTTGGTCAGCACGTCATAGGGGACCCAGCCCCGCTCGATCAGGATGTTCACGCCTTCTTCGATCTCTTCGCGCAGACCGTCATAGAGGTCGTCAAACATCTGTTGGACAAGCTCTTCGTCGTCGAGTTCCGACAGGATGATTTCGTCTTCTTCAGACATGGCCGTTCCTTGAAGTTCGGGCGCGCAAGCGCCGTGCCAATTTAATCGCCAATTTGTCAGATTGCCGCAGATGGACTGTCCGAATTACGACATGGTTCGGATCAGCCGCGACCTGAGGCACATAGCGCCGTTGCATTTTGCCCTTGCTGTGTCTGATTTGGAACTGTTTTCTGGCGTATGTTCACATTATGTTCTAGTATTTTTGGATGAGTAAAGACCTGCAAACAAGAAGTCCCAGGGGACGCGCGGCGCTTAGCAATGTGGTTGGGCGATTTGAGCCCATCACGCGTCATTCTGTCGATGACGGATGGGCCAAGGATGAGGAGTTGCCGACGCTGCGCACCGAGGTCGGTATTGAGCACCCACGCTCGATCATCACCTATAACCGTTCTCCTGATTTGCCCTTTGATCGCTCAATCAATCCATATCGCGGTTGCGAACACGGGTGCGTCTATTGTTTTGCCCGGCCAAGCCACGCGTATCTGGGTCTCTCTCCCGGGTTGGATTTCGAAACAAGGCTGATCGCGCGCCCGGATGCGCCGGATGTTTTGCGAGCTGAACTGGCCAAACGGACGTATGCTGTCGCACCAATAGCAATTGGCACCAACACCGACCCTTACCAGCCAATTGAAAAAGAGCATGGAATCATGCGGGCCTGCCTTGAGGTGCTGGAGGATTGCGGCCATCCAGTCGCCATTGTCACAAAGGGCGCTTTGATCGAACGAGACCTTGATATTCTCGGACGAATGGCGCGGCGTGGGCTTGTCCGCGTTGGAATATCGGTAACGACCCTCGATCGTGTGTTGTCACGGTTGATGGAACCGCGCGCTCCGGCACCTGAGCGTCGATTGCTCATGATCCGACGCATGAGCGGGGCAGGGGTTCCAGTGCGGATCATGGCCTCACCGATGGTGCCTGCGTTGACCGACCCCGAGTTGGAAGAGATTTTGAAGCGCGGCAAGGAGGCTGGTGCGCGAACGGCGAGTTGGATCATGTTGCGTTTGCCGCGTGAAGTGTCGGCTCTGTGGCAAGACTGGCTGGCGGCCCATTACCCCGACCGAGCGGGGCGGATTATGGCGCGGTTGCGCGAAATGCACGGGGGCAAGGAATACGATGCGCGTTGGGCGCACAGAATGAAAGGCGAGGGTGCCTATGCCGAGATGGTGGCCGCCCGCTTTGCGGTGGCGATCAAGCGGTTGGGATTAAAGGAAACGGCGCCTTCCATGCGCACCGACCTGTTCCAGCGCCCGGCTCCTGAATCCGCACAGCTGAGCCTGTTTTAGCTCAAGCAACGCGACGATTGCCGCGCCGCTTGCGCGTCGGTGCCGTGTTTTCGCCGGTGCCGTCATTGGCCGATGAAAACGCGCCAAGCGCATCAACGATCTGGTCGAGGGTAGGCGCAGTCCCTTTGGGCCGCGTGTCGAGTGCGTTGCGCATCTGGCGCAAGTGCGCAGGTGTGGTGCCACAGCATCCGCCAATGATTGAGGCCCCGCAGTCGCGCGCCAGCACAGCATAGTCGGCCATCAATTCAGGCGTTCCATCATAGTGGATGTGCCCGTCATGGTATTTGGGGATACCGGCATTTCCCTTTGCGATCAGGGGGATGGGGCTGCCAGTTGCGGCAAAACCAAGAATCGTGCGCAGCAGGTCCGAGGCACCAGTACCGCAGTTTGCACCGAAGGCCAGTGGTGGATTGGGAAGCCCCGAAACCAGCAAGGCGAGGTCCGTGCTGGTCACACCCATCATTGTGCGCCCAGCTGTATCAAAGCTCATCGTTCCGACCCAGGGCATGTCAGCCAACGCGAAACCTTCGGCCGCGGCGGTGTATTCTTCGGGCGCCGAAATGGTTTCCAGCCAGCCGATGTCGGCCCCGCCAGCCTTTAGGCCTGCGGCGGTTTCGTTGAACATCTCAACCGCGTCAGCGTGGCTGAGCGTGCCCACGGGTTCCATAATGTCACCGGTTGGCCCGACCGAGCCCGCCACGATCACGGTGCGACCCGCTTGATCTGCGACGTTGCGCGCGATTTCGGCGGCCATTTTGCTCAATTCAAAGGCACGGTGCCCTGCATCATGCAATTTCAGCCGTGAGGCGTTAGCACCAAAAGAATTGGTCAGAAACACATCGCTGCCCGCATCCACAGCCCCTTTGTAAAGGGTCGTGATCTTTTCCGGCGCAGTTTCATTCCACAATTCGGGTGCGTCCCCGGCCATCAACCCCATTTCAAACAGGTTGGTGCCCGTGGCACCATCGGCCAGCAAAGTGCCTTTTTCGGCCAAAAGATCGCTGAATGGGTTGGTCATGGTCTGCTCCTCGCGCGCGCGTACTCCGTTCGTCCTTTCACGCATGCGTGATTGAAACCAGTTCATAATATTCATGTAGTTTATGAGTTGTGTATGATTTTAAGCCGATGCAAACCCCACAGCTTACCCGGCGCAGACACGAAAAAAGGCGCACAGCCTGTCAGCTGTGCGCCTAAAAATACGTGAAGTACGGCCTGTACCAGACTGTTATTTATCGACTTCGGTCATAACCTGTGACTTGGCCTCTGCCATCAGCTGTACCATTTGGGTGCGGATCGTCGCTTCGTCTGCCAGATCGCCCAGATCGCCGGACACTTTGCGGTAGACGTCCTCGTCGCCTGCCTCTTCAAAGTCGGACGCGACCACTTCGCGCGCATAGTCGTCTGCGGCGTCGCCTGCCTTGCCCATCAAACCAGCGGCCCACAGACCCAACAGCTTGTTGCGGCGGGCCTCTGCTTTGAACTGCATTTCTGCATCATGGGCATATTTGTTCTCAAATGCGTGTTCGCGGTCATCAAAAGTGCTCATGGGGCATCTCCGTAGTGTCTATTGTTTCATCAAGATATGCGCAGGCCGCACGCGGCTTGCAACCCCTTTGCTTGCGACACCACAACTGATTGCTTATGAGGGCGCGAGGCGGGGCAGACTCAGTGACCGCGCCCAAGCGAAAGGACGCCCATGGCGCGACGCAAAAAAATATACGAAGGCAAGGCCAAGATCCTGTACGAAGGCCCGGAACCGGGCACAATCGTTCAGTATTTCAAGGACGACGCCACAGCCTTTAACGCACAGAAAAAAGAAGTGATCGACGGCAAGGGCGTTCTAAACAACCGCCTGAGCGAGTTCTTCATGACCGGATTGGCCCAGATCGGCGTGCCGACCCACTTTATCAAGCGCCTGAACATGCGGGAGCAGTTGGTGCGCCAGGTCGAAATCGTCCCGCTGGAAGTCATCGTGCGCAATTATGCCGCAGGTACAATGTCCAAGCGGCTTGGGATCGAAGAGGGCACACAACTGCCACGACCGATTGTGGAATACTGCTACAAGGACGATGACCTCGGCGATCCGCTGGTCACCGAAGAGCACATTGCCGCCTTTGGATGGGCCAGCCAACAGGACATGGACGACATCCTGAGCCTCGCGCTGCGCGTAAATGACTTTCTCAGTGGTGTAATGATGGCCGTTGGCATTCGTTTGGTCGATTTCAAAATTGAAATCGGACGCGTCTATGACGGTGATTTCATGCGTTTGATCGTCGCAGATGAGATCAGCCCAGACAGCTGTCGCCTGTGGGACATTGAAACGGGTCAAAAGCTCGACAAAGACGTGTTTCGCCGCGATCTGGGCAATCTGACAGATGCCTACACAGAAGTGGCGCGACGTTTGGGTGTGATGCCCAAGACGTCTTCGCCGATCACCAAACCGACGTTGATCAACTAAGACGGAATGAGGACCGCAGTATGAAAGCCACAGTACATGTCATGCTCAAGACCGGAGTGCTGGACCCGCAAGGAGAAGCAGTGCGCCATGCTCTTGGGGCCCTCGGGTTTGACGGGGTGCAGGGCGTGCGTCAGGGCAAGGTGATCGAATTGGATCTGGCTGATGGCACCTCAGAGGCAGATGTGACTGCGATGTGTGAAAAACTGCTCGCCAACACAGTCATCGAATCCTACCGGGTGGACATGACATGAAGGCGGCCGTCGTCGTCTTTCCGGGATCAAACTGTGATCGTGATCTGGCTGTCGCGTTTCGCGCGGCAGGGGCCGATGTCGAGATGGTCTGGCATAAGGACACGGACCTGCCAAGCGGCGTCGACATCATCGGCGTTCCGGGTGGCTTTTCCTTTGGCGATTATCTGCGTTGCGGCGCGATTGCGGCGAATTCACCCATTTGCCGGACGGTCAAGGCACATGCAGACCGGGGCGGCTATGTTCTGGGCATCTGCAACGGCTTTCAGGTGCTGACCGAGACCGGCATGCTGCCCGGTGCGTTGTTGCGCAACGCTGACCTGAAATACATCTGCAAAACGATTGGTCTTAAGGTTGAAACTTCGCAGTCCATCTATACCGAAGGCTACAATGCGGGCGATGTTGTAGACATTCCCATCGCGCATCACGACGGCAACTATTTTGCTGATGATGCAACGATTGAACGCCTCAAGGGCGAGGATCGCATTGCCTTCACTTACACAAACAACCCCAATGGTTCGCTTGGCGATATTGCCGGCATCCTGTCCGACAACCGTCGTGTGCTTGGCATGATGCCGCATCCCGAACGGGCAGCGGATTCGGGCCATGGCGGCACAGATGGGCAGGCGTTGTTCCGCGCAGTGGCATCTCAATTGACCACTGCATGACTTGAGCGGCCCCGTGTGGACGCCTAGAGTGTTGGCTATGGAGCCGGCATCGCAAAGTTCAGAGACCGACCAAACCCAACGCAGCGTTGGATGGCGTGTGCGTCTCGCGCTTATTATTCTTGTATGGGCTGCCATCGCGACGGTGTTTTTCACCAATCGGCTGCTGACGAACCAGTTCACTGAAACCACACGAAATCGAGCGGAACTGCGTCTGGCGCTTTATTCGGGCAACCTGCAAAGCGAGCTCAGTCAGAGTGCGATTGTGGCGCAACTACTGGCCCGCGACCCTGCACTGATTGGCGCGTTGAATTCGGCAGACTATCAGCAATCCACGCAACGCCTGATTTCATTTGTCGAAGAGACGGGCGCCGCAAACCTGATGTTGATGGACAACGACGGGCGGGCTGTGGCCGCGACCGACCGCAATCGTCTGGGCACCAATCACCGCACTGATCCTTTCTTTCTCGATGCGTTGCGCACCAATGGCACGTCCTTCACGGTTACCCCGCGCGAGGCGGGCGGTTTTTCATTCACTTATTCGCGCAAAATCACGGCAGGCAGTGACGTTTTGGGCGTGATCGCGGTCGAGGTAGACCTGCAGAAATTCGAACAGGCATGGGCCGGGATTTCGGCGGCCGTGTTCGTCACCGACAGCGAAGGGCAGATCGTCCTTGCAACTGAACCCCGCTGGCGTGGGCGCACAGAAGAAGCCGCCCTGGCCCAGCAAACTCCGCAGAGCGCAATCGAGCGTGCCATTCGTGCCACCGCCGATTGGACGGCCTTGCCTGCGGACGCCTACATTCAGGGCGAGGCGGTCATGCGGTTGGAAAGCCGCATACCCTTTCGCGGCTGGCGCATGACCTCTTTCACGACGTACGAGTCGGTGCGCGAGCGTGTGAATGGGGTATTGGCCCTCGAAATCATGGGATTCGCGCTGCTGCTGGCGCTGGCATTTTATGCGCTCAACCGCCGCTCGGCGCTGCGTCTGGCATTGTCCACGCGCGAGTCGGCAGAGCTTCGCCATCTCAACATCCAGCTACAGCAAGAAGTCGCCGAGCGCCAACGCGTGCAGGAAGACCTCGCCGTGGCCGAGCAAACCCTTGAACAATCATCAAAACTTGCCGCTTTGGGTGAAATGTCTGCGGCTGTCAGTCATGAGTTGAACCAGCCACTCGCGGCGATGAAAACCTATCTGGCCGGTGCACGCCTTTTGCTGCGTCGCAATCGCCCGGATGAGGCGGTCGTCAGCTTTGGGCGCATCGATGACCTGATCGAACGAATGGGCGCCATCACCCGCCAGCTCAAGTCCTATGCCCGCAAGGGCCAAGACGCGCTCAGCCCAGTAAACATGGGCGATGCGCTCGCCTCATCCTTGTCGATGATGGAACCTCAGTTGCGCCAGAGGCGGGTTCAGATCAACCGAGTATTGCCGAGTGAGCCAGTGGAAGTGATGGGGGATCGTTTGCGTATCGAACAGGTGATGGTCAACCTGTTGCGCAACGCCATCGACGCCACAAAAACGGTGCGCGCGCCGCAGATCGACATCATGTTGTCAGCAGGGGAAACCGCCACGTTGACCGTGCGCGACAACGGTCCCGGAATCGAGGATCTCGATGCCCTGTTCGAACCGTTTTATACCACCAAGCAGCCCGGCGACGGCGTTGGCTTGGGGCTTGCCATCTCATCCGGCATTGTCAACGATCTGGGTGGACGGCTCACGGCGCGCAACAGTACGTCTGACGGCGCCGTGTTCGAGATGCAATTGCCCATAATGGGTTCTGAGGCCGATAACGGCGACAGAAAAATTAAAGCGGCGGAGTAAGTTTGACATGACCCAAGCCATGAAGATCGCCATTGTTGATGATGAACAGGATATGCGCCAGTCAATCAGCCAATGGCTGGCCCTTTCGGGCTACGACACTGAGACATTCGCCAGTGCCGAGGACGCGCTGAAAGTGCTTGGGCCTGATTACCCCGGCATTGTCATTTCTGACATCCGGATGCCTGGCATGGACGGGATGCAATTCCTGAAAAAGCTGATGGGCAATGACAGTGCGCTGCCGGTGATCATGATCACCGGCCACGGCGATGTGCCGATGGCGGTCGAGGCGATGCGCGTTGGCGCGTTTGATTTTCTCGAAAAGCCGTTCAATCCTGATCGAATGTCCCAGCTGGCCAAGAAGGCAACCGGGCAGCGCAGGCTGGTCATGGATAACCGGGCCCTTCGCCGCGAATTGAGCGACGGCGGGCAATTGATGAAAAAGCTCATTGGTCAGTCTCCGGTCATGGAGCGGCTGCGTGAGGATATTCTCGACCTCGGTCAGGCCGATGGCCACGTTTTAATCGACGGTGAAACCGGCACAGGAAAGACTTTGGTCGCCCATGCGCTGCACGCCGTTGGATCACGTGCAGGCAAACGTTTTGTTCTGATCAGCTGTTCGGCCTGGGAAGAAGACGCGCTGGCCAAGCGACTGTTTGGCCCCATGAACCCTGAGGACGCACAATTGCCCGCGATCGAAGAGGCGCGAGGCGGCACGCTAGTCCTTGAGGATATCGAAGCCCTCAGCGAGACCTTGCAGGCTCGTCTGCTGAGCGTCATCAACGAACAGGGCACGCCAGCTGAGACGCGCATTGTGGGCATCTCCAATTTGCAAGAGGCCGGGCGCACCTGCGAAGACGCGCTGCGCCCCGATCTTTATTACCGCCTTGCGGCACTCAAGATCACCGTCCCACCTTTGCGGCAAAGGGGCGAAGACATCCTGACCCTGTTCACGCGGCTTAGCGATCAATTTGCGGATGAGTATGGCTGTGATGCGCCCAAAGTATCGGCGCAAGAGGCGGCACAACTGTTGCAGGCCCCTTGGCCGGGCAACGTGCGCCAGTTGATCAACATCGCCGAAAGGGCCGTTTTGCAGGCACGTCGAGGCACCGGGTCCATCGCATCGCTGCTGATGAACGATCACGAAGAAATGCAGCCCGTGATGACGACGGAAGGCAAGCCGCTCAAAGAATACGTTGAGGCGTTCGAGCGGATGCTGATCGACAACACAATGCGCCGCCACAAGGGCTCGATCGCGTCTGTGATGGATGAGTTGTGCCTGCCACGCCGGACACTGAACGAGAAGATGGCCAAGTACGGCCTGCAACGGTCAGACTACCTCTGATTCAAAGCGCGCAAATGTACAAAATTTGCGCGCTGTCTTTTCATTCATGAGGCGATGCCGCGTGCGCCAGATGCCGCCGATCTTGGCATGGATGTACACGTCAGGGTTGACGAGCGGTCTTTGAACGCGTCCACTTATTTCACTTTATAAGACTACATTTTTTATTGGAGATTTATGATGCGACGTTTTTCCATGGCCTTGGCCATATTCTCTTTTGCTGTCAGCCCTGCATTCGTTAGCGCTCAGGACAGCACAGCTTTGGACCGTACATCCATCGGCATTCAACGTTCTCTAGGGCAGGCAAAATTCCGACTGACCGACAAAATGCGCGAAGAAATGCGCGGGGACAGTCAGATGAAGGAACTGACCTTAATCGCCATCGGTGGACTTGAACGTACGTGCTGGCCCAATCCCTTTATGGCTTGCGGTTGTACTTTGGACGGGTTCGCGACCTCATGTTACTTTGTCGCGACGTGCCTTTCGGCAGGACTGTGCGAAATCGACAACTGACCTGAAGTGCCCGGCGGCATACTGCCGTCGGGACATTTCCATTTTCCCAGCCGCATGGCATTAACTTCCAAAAAAATCTACAGTGGGCAGGTCAGGGCATGGAGCGGCCAGAGGCATTTCTTTTTGATATGGACGGTTTGCTGCTGGACAGCGAGCGGGTCTACCGCGACGTGGCTATCGAATTAATGCGACCCATGGGGTTCGACCATGCGCAAGCAGAGGCGCATTTTATGACCCTTGTGGGCAATTCCGGGCCAAAAGGATTGCGCCGGATCGCCGCGTTTGCCGGATCACGGGAACGTGCTGTCGCCTTTAACGATGCTATGCATGCCGGGGTGAAGGCCGCGCTTGAAGCCCATGTTCCATTGCGTCCGATGGTGCGTGAAGCTCTTGCTGCATTGGCCGGGCAGGGTGCGCGTATGGCCGTTGTGACCTCTACGCACGGTGCCAATGCTCGCCGTCATCTGGCCCATTCCGGTTTGCTTGATCACTTCGAATTTGTGGTTGCCGGCGACGAAGTGCGCGCCAACAAACCAGATCCTGCGCCTTATCTTCAGGCGGCGGAATTCTTCGGAATGGACCCGCGTCACTGCGCCGCCTTCGAAGACAGCGACCCGGGCACGACATCTGCAGTGACGGCGGGATGCCACACCACCCAAATCCCCGACCTGCGCCCAATCGGGCAAGCTTTGCCAGATCTTGGGCAACGCGTCGCACCCAACCTTTGGGCCGCTCTTGAGGGTCTTGGGGTGCTCAAAGGCTCAGAAAGTTCGCTGACCCAAAGCTAACCTGTAATTGACCATTGTCTTTCTCCACCTGTTCACCTTATCTAACAGTACGGGATTGCGACGCTGTTTCGCGTCGCCCCGGATACGAGTTTCGCTGTCTACTTTGTTTTGGCGGGCCAGCCCCCGGACATGGCGACAGACCGATTGGGCCTCTCACGAGGCCACGAGATGCTGACGCAGGCACATGTCTTGCGCAGCTAATGAACGGATGCAGCGCCCTGAGGGGTAATTTGCGTCGGAGAAGAACCGCGATGACACGCGCAAGGACATTGAGAGTTCCAGCAGAAGGCCCCCCGGGTCAAGCCTGCCGCGTGCCGCATATCGCCCAGACAAGACACGCATCACGACGGCCCGCCCCCCCAGGGGCGGTGCGGCCTGACGCGCGCAATGGACTTAAATGGCTAAGAAAATGCTTATCGATGCCACCCACGCGGAAGAGACCCGCGTTGTGGTGGTTGACGGAAACAAGGTCGAGGAATTTGACTTTGAATCCGAAAACAAACGCCAGCTTGCTGGCAACATCTATCTTGCAAGAGTAACACGGGTTGAACCGTCGCTTCAGGCGGCGTTTGTGGACTATGGCGGCAATCGCCATGGTTTCCTTGCGTTCTCGGAAATCCACCCGGATTACTACCAGATCCCAGTCGCCGACCGTCAGGCGCTGATGGAGGAAGAACGCGCTTACGTCGAAGCCCAAAAGGCCCGCGACGAAGCAGACGAGAAACCCAAGCCCAAAAGACGCTCTCGCTCACGTGCCGCCGCCGCCAAGGACAAAGATCCCAAGGCGACACAAGAGATTGATGGCATGGAAACCATTGACCTTGACGCAGATGCAGACGTCGAGGCTGAGGTGCCTGCGGATGAGGCGGCTTCGCCCATGGAAACCGTGGCAGAAACGCCTGTGGAAACGCCTGCATCAGATGAGACCGCTGAAGAAGCGACCGCAGACACGGACGCACCTGAGGATGATCAACCGGCCGCCGAAACAGTTGGCGACGACGATCAGGCCGTTGCCGAAGCAGACGGTGATGACGACGAAGATGACACGCCCAAAGGCTCTAACGCAGCCGCCAAGGACGACAGCATCGAATCCGTCGCCGACGAAGATGATCAGGAAGACATCCGCCCTGCGCGCAAACCGCGCCCCAAGCGGTACAAGATTCAAGAAGTCGTCAAGGTTCGTCAGATCCTGTTGGTGCAAGTCGTCAAAGAAGAACGCGGCAATAAGGGCGCAGCTTTGACCACGTATCTGTCCCTTGCCGGGCGTTACTGTGTGCTGATGCCAAACACGGCCCGTGGTGGCGGGATTTCCCGCAAGATCACCAACGCCGCCGACCGCAAGAAGCTGAAAGAAATCGCCAACGAGATCGACGTGCCCCAAGGCGCAGGACTGATCGTGCGCACGGCAGGTAGCCAGCGCACCAAGGCCGAGATCAAGCGGGACTATGAGTACCTCCAACGCCTGTGGGAACAGATCCGCGAGCTGACGCTGAAATCCATCGCGCCCGCCAAGATCTACGAAGAAGGCGACCTGATCAAACGTTCGATCCGCGACCTGTACAACCGCGATATCGACGAAGTGTTTGTCGAAGGCGAGCGCGGCTACCGCACCGCCAAGGACTTCATGAAGATGATCATGCCGTCCCACGCCAAGAACGTGAAACTCTATACTGAAAGTCTGCCGCTCTTCGCGCGCTATCAGGTCGAGACGTACCTTGGTGGTATGTTCAACCCGACTGTGCAGCTGAAATCCGGTGGTTACATCGTGATCGGTATCACCGAAGCGCTTGTGGCCATCGACGTAAACTCAGGTCGCTCCACCAAGGAAGGGTCGATCGAAGACACGGCCCTCAAAACCAACCTTGAGGCGGCCGAGGAAGTCGCACGCCAGTTGCGTCTGCGTGACCTTGCAGGTCTGATCGTCATCGACTTTATCGACATGGACGAGCGCAAGAACAACACAGCTGTCGAAAAGCGGATGAAGGACAAGCTGAAGACAGATCGCGCACGCATTCAGGTGGGTCGCATCTCGGGCTTCGGTCTGATGGAGATGTCCCGCCAGCGCCTGCGCCCCGGTATGATCGAGGCCACGACGCAGCCATGTAGTGCATGCCACGGAACTGGTTTGATCCGCTCGGATGACAATCTGGCCCTGTCGATCCTGCGCCAGATCGAAGAAGAAGGCACACGCCGCCGTTCACGCGAAGTTCTGGTGAAATGCCCCGTTGGCATCGCCAATTTCCTGATGAACCAGAAGCGCGAGCACATCGCCCAAATCGAAGGGCGCTATGGTCTGTCCGTGCGCATCGAAGGCGAACCGCATCTGATCAGCCCGGACTTCTCAATCGAAAAGTTCAAGACCGCAACGCGTGTTGTGAAGGCGGTAGAGACGGCTGTGGTGTCTGTGGACACGTCCCTGATGGATCAGGTGGACGAAGATGACAGCGAGGTGATCGAAGACGAAGCACCTGCCGCCACAGGGCCCGCACCCGCGTCAGAGACAACGCAAGATGACGGCGAACAAAAGTCAAAACGCCGCCGCCGTCGTCGGCGCCGCGGTCGTGGCAAAGGGACTGGGCAAGACAACGCTGCGTCCGACGAAAATGCGTCGTCCGAAGACACCCCTTCGGTCGAAACCACAGAGGATGCAGTAAGCTCGGAAACTGTGCCTGAAGAGGCCACAGAAGAGGATGCACCTGCACCCAAGAAGAAGCCGACGCGTACGCGCCGGTCGAAATCTGGCGAAAAGGCAAAGGACAAGGCCACGTCCGCAGAACCCGTTGCCGAAAGCACGACGCCCGAAGCCGTTGATGCCGCGTCTGAAACCGTTGATGCCGCGTCCGAAGGCGAGACAACCGCGGCGGAGCCCGAAGCCAAACCCGCTCCCAAGCCAAGACGGTCACGGGCCAAAGCACCCAAACCTGCTCCTGAGACCGAAGTGGTGGTGCAAGAAGCGCCGGCACAAGAAGCGGTACCGGAGCCTGCTCCTGCGCCCGTCGCTGTCCCGCCAGCAGAGCCTGAGCCAGTCGCGGCTGAAACCGTGGTCGATGACGCACCACCAAAGCCGAAAAAGCGCGGCTGGTGGTCGCTGGGCAAATAAGATCAGGGGCGCACTTCAGGTGCGCCCTTTTTCTTTGTGCAGTGCCGGGTCAGCTTTTGCGGATCACATAGGTCTGGATGGGGCCGTGCAGTTCGCTTGAGATCAGCGTATGACCCGCTTCGGCACAAAAGTGTGGGACATCAACGATGGCCGCCGGATCATCAGCCTGCACGGTCAATGTCTCGCCAGCCTTAAGCGCCTGCAAGCGTTTGCGAGCCTTCAGGACTGGGAGGGGGCAAAGAAGGCCAGTGGCATCTAAACTGTGATCGGTGTCGCTCATGCCTTTCACTTAGGCGCGATGTTTCAGACTGTCCACAGACATGTGACTGCCCAAGGGCGTGACGTAGGCAACGTGCCGGGATAGGGGTGGAGCATGTTTGGAATTGACATCATCGACGCGAGCCTGCTTCCGGCTATGAGCGTGGCCTTGCTGGCCGGCATTATCAGCTTTCTCAGCCCATGTGTTCTGCCAATCGTGCCGCCTTATCTGGCCTACATGTCGGGCATGAGCGTGTCAGAGATGTCAGACGGGCGATCAGAGCGCAACCGCGCCACCATCACGGCCCTGTTCTTTGTCCTCGGCCTTAGTACTGTGTTTTTGTTCCTTGGCTTTGCAGCATCGGCATTTGGTGCGTTTTTCCTGTCCAACCAGGTGCTTTTCTCGCAGGTATCTGGGGTAGTCATCATGATATTTGGGCTGCATTTCCTGGGCGTGTTCCGCATCCCATTCCTCGATCAAGAAGCACGCATGGATGCAGGCGATCAGGGTGGCTCTTCCTTTGGGGCCTATGTGCTGGGGCTTGCCTTCGCCTTTGGCTGGACACCATGCATCGGGCCGCAACTGGGCGCGATCCTGACACTTGCCGCCTCTGAGGCGTCTGTGACGCGGGGCACGTTTCTTTTGGGTGTCTATGCGGCAGGCCTCGGCATTCCGTTCCTGTTGGCCGCAATGTTCATGAGCCGTGCGATGGGGTTCATGAACCGGATCAAGCCGCATATGGGGCTGATTGAAAAGGTGATGGGTGGGCTGCTCTTGCTTGTGGGTGCGGCGATGCTGTTTGGGCTTTTCACACGCTTTTCGTTCTGGTTGCTTGAGCAGTTCCCGGTTTTGGCTACTTTTGGCTAAGCAATTTGTGGCGCTAGTTTCGGTCAGACAACGGCCGAAAACCGCATCGAAGTCCGATTTCATATCAATACGCGGATGGGTTCAGAAGATCAGGGCAGGGTGCGTCATCGTGCAGGCTGCAAGTCAGACCCGAAAGGTCGCCGCAGGCTTGCTTAACGATCCGTCAAACGCTTCAGCACAAACACGCGGATGGCCGATGCCAGCCCCACTCCGGGCGCACGTTCAGCATCAATTTCACTGGCCAACGCATTGATCGGCTTGCCATCTGTCTCGGCGATGTCGCGAAAGGCGCGCCAGAACTCTGCCTCGAGGGACACGCTGGTGCGATGCCCTTTGAGGGTCAGAGAGTGTTTCTGCGGTCCGGCACTCATGGCCTACACCCGCTTGGCGCTCTGCTAGGGACGAACTGGATAATCATTTACACACACTTCACTTTTTACGGGTGCGTCTATCACATGGCATTATGGCTTTTTGCCGCCCTGACCAGTGACATCATCGGGCGATTTCAGGGCCTTTCCATCAAGGTCTCGCCTCAGACGCGCACGTTCAAGCCCGTCTGCTTCTTTTTGCACCTTACTGCGCCCATGAACCACCACATTGGTATCCGCGCGCGCCTTAGCAGCCGCGCGCGCTCGTGCTTTACGCACTTTGTTCAGGTTGATGGGCGTTTCGCTCACTTGGGGCCGATCATGTTTTCCGGGCGCACCACACGGTCGAAGGTCTCTTTATCTACAAAGCCGAGGGCAATCGCTTCTTCCAGCAAAGTGGTGCCATTCTTGTGGGCCGTCTTGGCCACTTTGGTGGCGTTGTCATAGCCGATTTCGGGTGCAAGCGCTGTCACCAGCATAAGGGATTCGCGCATCAGCTTGTCGATCCGCACCCGGTCTGCATCCAGACCGACAACAAGATTGTCGGTAAATGTGCTGGCCGCATCGCCAAGCAGTTGCATGGATTGAAGCACATTATAGGCCATCATAGGCTTGTAGACGTTCAACTCGAAATGCCCCTGAGACCCGGCAAAGCCGACGGCCGCGTCATTGCCCATCACATGCGCACAGACCTGTGTCAGTGCCTCACACTGGGTGGGGTTCACTTTGCCGGGCATAATGGATGATCCAGGTTCATTCTCGGGCAGTACCAACTCGCCCAGACCGCAGCGCGGGCCAGATCCCAGCAAGCGAATGTCGTTGGCGATTTTGAAGAGCGACGCAGACACTGTCTTGAGCGCGCCTGACATCTCGACCATCGCATCATGGGCCGCAAGTGCTTCGAACTTGTTGGGTGCGGTGATAAAGGGCAGACCTGTGATCTTGGCCATGTGCGCAGCCACAGCTTCGGCCCAGCCTGTTTTGGTATTGAGGCCCGTACCCACGGCTGTTCCGCCCTGCGCAAGTTCATAGATGCGCCCGAGCGCGTCCTTCACCCGCTCAATCCCCATGGCGACCTGGTGGGCATACCCACCAAATTCCTGAGAGAGCGTCAGAGGGGTCGCATCTTGCGTATGAGTGCGGCCTATCTTGATGATGCCATCAAAGGCTTCAACCTTTGCGACCAGAGCGGCGTGCAGTTTTTCCAAACCCGGCAACAGCACCTGATGTGCTGTCATGGCGGCAGAAATATGCATTGCCGTCGGGAAGGTGTCGTTACTGGACTGACCCATGTTGCAATGATCGTTGGGGTGCACCGGGTCTTTTGACCCAATAACGCCGCCAAGCATTTCGATGGCGCGGTTTGCAATCACTTCATTGGCGTTCATGTTGGATTGTGTGCCGGACCCGGTCTGCCAGACCACCAGCGGAAAATTGTCGTCGAACTTACCCGCCACAACCTCGGACGCCGCCGCAATGATCGCATCCGCCAGTGCGGGATCCAGATCACCCTGCACCTTGTTCTGCATGGCGCAAGCCTGCTTGATCACACCCAGTGCTCGCACGATTGCGATGGGTTGTTTTTCCCAGCCAATCGGAAAATTAATAATCGAACGTTGGGTTTGTGCGCCCCAGTATTTGTCAGACGGAACTTCAAGAGGGCCGAAGCTGTCGGATTCTGTGCGGGTGTCGGCCATAAAGAGGCTCCTATCAATTTATCTCGTTTCTTGGCATGTCGTTTATCGGGCAGGGGCCGGGCAGACAAGCACGCGGCGCTGGGTCACGGTGAATTCGGAGAATGGGTGATGAATCTTGCGTGGTGGCGCGCTATATAAAGAAGGCGCGTGTATTTTAACGGAGTTTTGATCAATGCCAGCTAGCCGCACGGCCGTTCGTCCCGTTCTGCATCATACCGTCCTTGCCTTTTGTACTCTGGTTGCAGGGTTAGCCCTGTTTTGCCTTCAGGCGCGCGCGGATGCCTCTGCATTCGTGGGGAGTTACAGTGGGTCGGCCGAAGTGGTCGCTCTGGATGGTAGCCTGATTCCGCGGGACATGAGCGTCGAGATTTCCGAGACCAAGGATGGGTTTCGCGTCCAATGGACGTCGGTGACCTATCGCGTTGACGGGTCAGTGCGTGAAAAGTCCTACGAAATCGACTTTGTCGACAGTGATCGGGACGCGGTTTTTGCAGCCGCACAACGCAAGAACGTATTTGGGCATGTGGTTCAACTCGATCCGATGAAAGGTGAACCCTATGTCTGGGCGCGTATCGTTGAGCAAACCCTTACCGTCTATTCACTGTTTGTCGGAGCGGATGGTGGGTACAGCTTACAGCAATACGACCGGACACTTGCTGATGGCGGCCTGAATTTGCGGTTCCAAACCATCCGGGACGGCCAAATCCAGCGCGCAGTCGAAACGTTTCTGGCGCGCGACTAATTGGCGGCTACTTTCTGAAACTATCCAGTGACACGATCTCGGCGTCCTTGCCGTCATTGTCTTCTGTACCTTCGTCAGCGACAGGCTTGGGCTTGGTGGCTGGTGAGCTGGGAAAAATGTCCGCCGTTGCACCCGGCACCGCAGCGCCATTTTCGTCATCTTGTGTTTCAAAACGCAGGCCGAATTCCACTGATGGATCTACAAACGTCTTGATGGCGTCGTAGGGAACGTAAAGCGGCTCTGGCATATCACCAAAGTTCAAAGTCACCGCAAACCCGTCGTCACCAACCTCCAGCTTGTCATACCAGTGCTGCATAACAACCGTCATTTCACCGGGATACCGGTCGCTTAACCAATCAGCGAGTTCGGCGTCGGGGTGACTTGTATCAAAGGTGATGAAAAAGTGGTGTGACCCGGGCAAGCCGCGTTCTGCCACATCGTCCAAAACTTTGCGGATGAGGCCACGCATGGCCTCGTGCATCAGGTTGCCATAATCAATGCTGCGGCCCATGGATGTCCTCGCAGGTTACGTGATCAGCATACCCCTTTCCGGCGCGGTGAAAAGAGGTGGCAACCACAAAGCATGATTTAAGTGAAACCAATGAGCGAAAGACCGCATCCCGCCAATGCCATAAGCCCCAGTGTCGGCAATAATTTCACACGCGCCACCAGCATCAACACCATGGCCAAACCCGAGAGGATAAGTGCCCATATATTAAGCGTGGCGAGATCCGGAACGGGCAGGGCAAGGTTTGGAACGGTGCCGACTTGCGCAAAAAACACGTGCAAAGCAAACCAAACAGACAAATTTAGGATAACCCCTACAACGGCGGCCGTAATTCGCCCAAGCGCGGCAGCAAGGCGGGGTCGGGCGGAGATGTGATCGAGATAGGGCCCAGCCGCAAAAATCCATAGAAAACACGGCGTAAAGGTCACCCAGAGCGTCAGCGCACCTGCCGCCAGTGCCAGCCCCAACCCGCCTTGGGCGTAACCGGCGAGCAGGGCCACAAACTCGGTCACCAGAATCAGTGGCCCCGGCGTGGTCTCGGCCAATCCAAGCGCATCAATCATCTGGGGCGTGGTAATCCAGCCGTAGTCCTGCACCACCGCTTGGGTCATGTACGCCAGAACCGCATAGGCCCCGCCAAAAGTGACGATGGCCAGCTTGGAAAAGAAGAGACCGATTTGAAGCAGGAATTCTTGCGCCGTCAGCCACACTAAGACCAATGGCGCGGCCCACAAACTGCCCCAAATCAGAACTGTTTGCACCGTGCGCACGCGGACAGGCGGAGGAGGGGCCTGCGCCGAGGTCAAATCAGCAGTAACATAGCCAAAAAGACCAGCGGCGATCACAATGGCCGGAAATGGCAGGCCAAAGACAAACAGGGCCGCAAACGCAAGCCCCGCCAGTATCCAAGCCGTCTGATCACCCAGCGCTTTTTGTCCAAGGCGTAGCAGCGCCTGCAAGACAACCACGATGACAGTGGCCTTGATGCCCAGAAACGCCGCCTGAACCAGAGGTACATCGCCGAACTGCACATAAAGCAGCGCAAGAGCCAGAATGATCATGGCCCCTGGCACAACGAACAACAGACCTGCCAACAGGCCGCCTGCGACGCCTCGTAGGCGCCAGCCCGCATAAGTCGCCAGTTGCATGGCCTCTGGGCCGGGCAACAACATGCACAAGGATAAGGCGCGCAGATACTGATCTTCGCTTAGCCATTTTTGGCGAGTGACCAAGGCGTCGTGCATCAAAGCGATTTGCGCTGCAGGACCGCCAAAGGACAACAACCCAATACGCCCAAATACCGAGAACAGCGACGCGAACGAAGGCGCGTTCATTGCCCGCGCACGCCCGGCCAGTCGTGGCCCTCATCAGCACCGTCGCGTGCCCAACGATAAAGGGCATCGTAAAGACCAAGGCCCGCCTTGAGTTGATCCTGATCATCCCGGTACTGGCGCGACAAGCCAACGGACATGGCCAAAAGACCGGCCGCCTCTGGCGCCAGATCGTGGCGATTGGTATCCGCGGCGCGGATCACCCGTGCCAGCCGGTCAAGGGCCGGGGAATGAAGCGCGAATTCGTCCAACATGGTGTCAAAGGTGCACGCATCGCCCCTATGGCTCCAGAACACGTCTTCAACGTCAAACGGAGTTGCGCCATAGCGATCAGCGACGCCCATCACTTCACCCGGCGAGACAAACAGAAAACGCGCATTACGATCCACAAAGCGGCGGATCAGCCATGGGCAAGCGATCCGGTCAATCTTGGGGCGATGACGTGTGACCCAAAGGGTCGCACCGTCAACAGGCGCGGGCAGGGCGCTTGCTGGCAAGCGGATCGTGTACTTCATGTCGCGCCACGCGAACATACCGCCTTTGAGGTATTCAGCCCTGTGCCCGTCGGCGCGCAGGCGTGCTGTTAGTCCCTGAGAAAGCTTGATGCCGCGCTGACAGCTGATCACACAAGGCGCATTCCCTAAGAGCTCTTTGAGCCCCTGTAGGTCGGTATGGGGATGTCGGATTGATCCGGGGATCAGAAACGGATCATCGTCAAAATCAGGGTCAATCGAAATATCGACGATCACCGGTGCATCTGGTGTTCCGATGAGGCGCAGGAGTTGAGGTGGAGTGATTTCGTTTGGGGCAGCCATGAGCATGCATCCTTGGATGTGGAGACATGCGAACGTTGGGCTTGGCGCCTCACGGGGTGTTCGCGTTTACCCCATGACCGCATATTGCCTGCGTGCATATCGCCTCGTCAACCCATGCCATGCAAGGTGAACTAGATCGATGCAGAGCACCGTGCGGCCATGGCAACGGCTCCGTGAAAGGTGATGCAATTCAGGTTGCCGATTGTGTTTCTGGTTTATGTGACTTGGCCCTCCGGTGGGGCAGTGTGCCGCCAAAAGAATGACGCCGAGATTTACCGCAGGATCGTGCCGCTCATCAACAGGGCGTCAATATCTTCCGGCAACTGATCCAGTTGTTCGAAAAACCGCAACAGATCAAACTGGGGGTAGCTTTCACTGATAAACCCGTCTTTCTGACGGCACAGGATCTGCTGGTACGCCGTCACAGGTTTGTCGGTCGCCCGAGAGACGCAGGAGATTCTCAGGAACGCCGAACACCACATTCCATCGTCGATGCTGTGTAAGAAGGTCACTTTCTTGTCGCGGACAAGCGCATCAAGTATCTGCATCCACTCGCGGACTTCCTTCGGATCGACGGCGCGCTCCTGGATCAGGATATTGCCGGTCAGATCAGGCTGAAAGTAATCTGCAATGCTGTTGTAACGCAGATTCTCCCAGACCTCGGTGTAAAACCGGCGCAGGATGACGGACGTCGGTTCCATTAGATTGAAGCCCAACTATGTGTTTTCGGCGGCCACTTCGACCTGTTTGTGGGGTGCACACCTGTCATCGCAAACGGGTTCCACCCAACATCACCGCCATGGCATTGTCCGGCAAAAGACCCAACTGCTCGAAAAAGGTGATCGAATCAAGATTGCTGTGAATTTCGATCATGCGCTCACCGTCAAACCGCGCCATGACTTGATTGAACACGTGGATCGGGTTGTTGTTGTCGATCGCATGGCTGTTGATCTCGACGAGGGCAGAAAGCCAGTCGTCCTGTTCCATAATCTTGGGCATCGTAACAGTGATCGGCCCCATGAGAGCGCGCACCATGGCGACCAGCTCTTTCAACTCGTCCGCATCAAACTCGGTGTCCCCCATGATCCCTCGGGTCCGGGCGCCGGGCGCGAACACGTCATCCAAAGCGTCAAGATTTCCCTTAACCCACAGTTCCTGAAAATAGGTTTCGAGCGTCTTGAACTTGTGCGGCATCAGCCCTGACCATGTTTATAGTTCCAAGAGGCAGAGTAGCGGCAGGTGCTTAAGAAATGTTCAAGGCCGTCAAAGCTTTGCGGGGGTAAACCGCCAAGTATCCATGTTGTTTTGAAAGTGCAGGCTTCTGTTGCCAGGTGCCTGCGAACCCCGCCTTAAGCTGCAAAGCGTAAGGACTTAATTTTCGATATTAGGAACAGCTTACGCTGCTACTGCCATCGGAGCACGATTGTCATTTGCAATTGTACAGTTTTCGCCGGTAACGGTGGCAGACAGCCGAGACAAAGCAAACCCCTTTAGACGTCCGTCGATCCTATTTCGACCCCATGATCCCAAATGAAAGGATGTTTGGTGGAGTCGCCGGGTACCGCCCCCGGGTCCGATCCGCTTATTACGAGCGCGTTTATGTCCATAGTCCCGAAGGACACAGAATATATAGGAGGTTGTTGGGCGTGATGCAATCTGCAGCAGCCTTCGGTGAAGATTTTCGAAACAGAGAAGACCTGGAACAACATCAGGTATGCGGCATAGTATATTGAATTGGTTATAAAACCAAAATCATTACCGCCAGAAAAATAACCCCACCTGTTGACGCGACATCATTTCCCGAAGCCGTGATTTTACAGATTGGCCCACAGAAACCAAACTGCCAGCGCCACTTCGATACCGCCAAAGACCAGAACCTTCGCTATCGGTGGCTTGTCAAAAATCAACGACAGAATGCGACCCAACGCAGCGCCTGAAAAAGCAAAGCCAATCATCGCGTACCCCAACGGTTGGCCCAACCAAATCGCAGCACCGCCCGCAACCACGAACAGACCGCCCACACTGGCCCGCATTTCGCTCAAACCCATGGTGCTGTCAGTGGGGGCGAGATCCAGAGCCGACGCGGTGTAGCGTGGCGCGAGGAACCCAAACAGCCCAAAGCCTATGGTCAAGAAAGCGGCAATCACATTCACAACATCAATCATGCAAGATCAGCTAGCGCGCCCAACCCATTCAGGCAAGCGAACTTGGCCAACGATGATCTCTGATCTAGGTGTTAGGGTACACAACCTTTTGGAGAGAACGCGATGACACGCAAGACTGCCAAAGACTTCGACCCCAATATCCTCAAATTGTTTGACGGCTACGTACACGGCGATATGAGCAAGCGCGATTTTTTGCGCGGTGCGGGCAAATATCTTGCCGCGGGCGTCACCGCAACGGCCGTTCTGGAAAGCTTGCAGCCTAACTATGCACTGGCCGAACAGGTATCCCCGGATGACCCCAGCATCGAAACGATGCGGGTGACATACGACAGCCCCGACGGGCACGGCGCAATTGAAGGTTTGATGGCCAAACCCGCTGGCGCCACAGGAAAGTTGCCTGCCGTCCTTGTGATCCACGAAAATCGTGGCTTGAACCCTTACATCGAAGACGTCGTGCGCCGCACAGCCAAGGCCGGATATCTCGCCTTTGGTCCGGACGGACTGTCGCCCTTGGGTGGATATCCTGGCACGGACGATGAAGGGCGCGAGATGCAGCGCTCATTGGATCGCACCAAGCTGCTTCAGGATTTTTTTGCCGCATATGAGTTCCTGACCACCCATGAAGGATCGACAGGGAAGGTGGGCGCCGTGGGCTTCTGTTACGGCGGTGGCGTGTGCAATGCGCTGGCGGTCGCCTATCCTGACATGGCGGCATCTGTACCCTTTTACGGCCGTCAAGCAGCAGCTGAGGATGTGCCAAGCATTCAGGCACCGTTGCTCTTGCACTACGGAGAGTTGGACGAACGCATCAATGCTGGCTGGCCCGCGTTTGAGGCGGCATTAAAGGCCGGGGGCAAAACCTATGATGCGCATATCTACGCGGACGCCCCGCACGGGTTCCACAATGACACGACGCCGCGGTACGACCCGGACGCCGCAGCGCTCGCGTGGGAGCGGACACTGGCTCATTTCGAGACATACCTCACCTGAACCCACAAGCTGCTCCAAGCGTATCCACCGCTAGAGCCCTCAAGCCTCGGCTTTGACATCATCTGGAGTAATTTGGTCGCGCCTTGGGTGCGCGACCAGAGAGGCCGTCAGACCACTGAAAGACACGCGCACTTTGCAAGGTGGTTCACGCGTTGTGTTGTACTGCCCTGCACCAAAGAACCGATTGAGCCAATTCCGCGGCGGCCGGTTACGATCAGGTCGGCACCACACTCATTTGCATATTCGATCATCACATCCGCAGCGTCGCCTAACTTCTGGAGGGATCCGGCCACGCTTTGACCTGCATCCGCGGCGATCTGAATGCCTTCGGCAAGGACCTTTTCTCCCGCTGCCCGCACCTCATCTGGGGACGGCATGGTGGTCGCAGTGTGGTACCCCGCCACTGCGCCCATCGCAAAGGCGACGGTCTGGGGTTGGGGCGTGTGCACAATGTGCAGAGCAGCGTCATATTTTCCCGCGATGTCACACGCCAGACGCAACGCATGTTGCGCAGGTTCCGATCCATCAAGGCCCACAACGATTGTCTTAAACATCTCCGTTCCTCCTCTGCTTCGATTGGTGTACAACCCTAAAGAAGGGCCGCGATGGGTGCCTTGATGTGGATCAACGCCTTTGGGATGCCGCCAATTCGTGACCTCACCAACGCGGACGCCAAGGAGTGGTTGATATGGATCACCAGAGTATTATCGACACGATATCAACCGCAGTTGGCGACACACCCGGCATCGAGGCGCTGTTTCTAAGCGGTAGCCACGCAACCGGGCTGGCGGACGTTTATAGCGATATCGATTTTGTGATGGTGGCAGCGGACGGTGCGACAGACGTCGTGTCAGCCCTTTGGCGTGACGCCGTCGCCCAGACGGGTGAAATTGTGTTGTGGTGGGATCGCACCACGGTGCCTGTTCTTATCAACGCGATAACCGCTGATTGGACACGCACCGATGTTGTCATTCTGAAACCGGAGCAGATGGGTCACCACACACAGGCAGGGTTGAAGCCGTTGTTTGATCATAAAGGGCTGCACGCCACTCTGGCCAAGTCCCCAGCCGCCGGGCAACCCAACCTCAAGAAATTCCGATATCAGATTGAAGAATTCGTTCGCATCCTTGGCCTTTTGCATCTGGCCGTGGGGCGCGAGGAATACATTAATGGCGTGCTTGGGGTGTTCCATCTGCGCGCAGCTCTGGTCGAATTGATGATCGAAGAGACGGCTGCTCCAAATCGCGGTGGTATTCTGCACCTCAACCGGCTGATCACGGACGACCAAAAGCGGGTTTTGATGGCGATGCCTGCCCCAAAACCGGAACGCGAGGGCATGATTGCGGCGCATCTTGCCTATGCGGCTGCGTTCCTGCCAAGGGCAAGGAACAGGGCAGGGGCGTTGGGTGTGGAGTGGCCTGAAAGCTTTGAAGAGGTGACGTGGGCGCGCCTAAAGGAAAGCCTCGACATCGACTGCCCTTATTCGCGCACCTAGAGTGCCGTCCAAACGCCGACAACGCCCACGACGATCAAACTTAGCGCCCAGATCAGATCGAGATCGAACCAGCTGCGCGACACGAATTGCAGCCCCAACCAGCGGTGCACAGCATAGGCCATCGCTCCTCCCGAACCGATCATCGCAATGGTGTGCAAAATCGCGACCCCAAGTGCCAGGGCCGTTGTGGCCATAAGCGCGGAGGCAGCGCGGTGGCCTGCATCCAATTCGTCCAGCGCGCAAAGGCCCAGATAAATCGGCACCAGCATCAAGGCGGCCCCATGCGCAAGGGCCACCAGAAAGGACCACAAAGCCAGCCGATGCGGCGGGATGCGGGCCAAAAAGCGGGGGTGGCTGCGCGTGATCGCAAGGTAAAGGCCCATTACAATCACAACGATCCCGGCACCGATGCGAATTTCGCGCTGATAATCAATCAGAAGGGTCATCATGGAAAAGGGGAGCAGAATGCCCAGCATCGCTGCGAAATGACCCACTGACAGCGCGCCAAGGGCCGGCCACAGCGCGCTGCGCCGACGCTCAAACAGTGCAGACGACACAGCCAGCGGCCAGCCCATGCCTGGGTTAAGGCCGTGATAAAGGCCAGAAAGGATCACGGCGAGCCAGAGGCCCGCCGCGGTTGTCAGGTCCATTTAGACCGAAGGATAGCAGAAACTGTCCGTCGAACAGTCGCCACCCTCAAGCCGGATCTGGTGGCTGCGATAACCTTCTGGGAAATCGACATAGAAATCCTCGGCCAATGTCAGACCACCATTTTCGCCCACATGCGCCATAACCATCTGCCCACCTTCGTCATCCGGGTAGAATTGATCATCCCATGTCGAATACAGTGAGTTTGTCCAGTAGACCCGTTTGCCATCACGGCTGATCTCGACCATTTGCGGCCCGTAGACAAAAGGCTTGCCGTTGGGGTGCTTGGTCTTTTTGACGATGCCGCCGACATCAACCTTGCCCGCAAGGACAGGGTTCATCGGATCAGACACGTCATACTGGTGCATTTCACCCAAGCCCCAGCAGGCGACATACAGGTACTTGTCGTCCATGCTCAGGTCGATGTCGGTGACCAGCGGCGGGCACGCGCCAAAGCCTTTCAACAACTCAGGCAGATCGTCTGCATCCGCAGGGACAGGATCAATGGTTATGGTCTTTTTCGCCTGCCATTCGCCGTTGTCATCCTTCCACCATGTGAAGATTGCGCCTTGCAGGTTGGTGGTGTCGACCACCACGCCGCAGAACCCGTATTCCTTGACCGGGTCATGGGCAGGGCGGATTTCCAAGGCCATCTGGTGGTTTTCGCCCAGATCAATGGACTTGGCCACTTTGCGCGCGCGCAGATCCCAGAAGTGGATCGTATGGCCATACTTGTTGGACAGCAGATCCTCGGCAACGATGCCGTTTTCGAACTGCGGCGGCAGGCCCCATTCAGAGCTGACCATGTAGTCGCGCGGCAGGTTCCACCAGAAATCATAGTGCTTGTCCTGAATGCCACGATCCATCTCGTACCGGCCTTGGATCTCGAAGGTCTGGCAATCCATGATAAAGATGCCTGGAGGGCCATCCGTGCCGTCCTTGCCACCGCCACCTAGGGTCGAGACATAGATGCCTTCGGGTCCGCAGTGGATGGTGTGGGGGCGGGAATAGCCCGTCTTGGCCATTAACTCTTCAGGTTCGATGGTCTTGTGGATTTTCATGTCCATCGGGTCTTTGACATCAATAATATAGATGCGCGACGACCGAATGCCCGGGATGATCAGATAGCGGCGTTCCAAAAACGCATGACCGGTCAGAGGTGACAAAGAAGATGAACAGGCGTTCCAGCCAAAGTGGTGGAATTCATCGCCCAGGTTCGGAACATAGAGAGAATTCACAATCTCGCCGTACGTGTCGGAGGTCGGGTCCAAGTCCACGACAGCGACACCATCAGGCTTGGAAAAATCCGGGCTCAGCATCAGTGTAAAGCCGAGCTTTTCGACCGGGGCCTCCATGGCCATTTTGGGTGAGGGGTAAAATGTTGGATCTGGTCTCAAATTCATATCGTCCTCCCTGACGTTATGGTGGGTTTTCTTTGCCTCGGCCCCTTTGGCGTTCTTAACGACGCATCGGGGATATCAGGCGGTGGTACTCTCCTTTTCTGCCGCCTTTCTGGCGCGGGCATCGGCGACGTTTTGCGCCAGTTCCCGTGTATAGGCTTCTAGTTTGACAAGTGTTTGATCTGTGCGCGCGGCGTCTTTGTCCGTCAGCGCGTCAGCCAGTTCAGTGTGCAGAGCCACGATGGCTTCGCGCGAACGGGCCGAAAACGTGATCATGTTCATCAGGGGCTGCATCGCCTCGACCGCGCCAGCAAGTTGATAGCTGAGCACCTTGTTGCCAGCCCCATCGACCAAAGCGCGGTGAAAGGTGACATCTGAGGCGCAAAACGCCTCGTCCGACAGATCGGGCTGCGACTGGCGGTGGATTTCAGCGCGCATCGTGGCCAATTGATCCGGCGTGCGGCGCTGCGCGGACATTGGGGCGCAGGCGCGCTCCAACGCATAACGGGCCTCACAGGCCACATCAAAGCTGACCGCGTTCATCGACAACAGAAGGGTCGAGGTTGTGACCTGTTGTGTATACGCCTCGGCGTAGCGCAGGCGATTGACGAAAGCACCGCCGGTTGCTCCACGCTGGGTGCGGATCAAGGATTGAGCCGCCAGACGCTTCAATGCTTCCCGCACAGTGGGACGAGACACTTCAAACTGATCGGCCAGTTCAGCTTCAGACGGAAGGCGCTGATCTACGATCAAATCCCCCGCAACTATGGCGTCGCGGATGGCTGTGGCGATCTGGGCGGATAGGTCTTTGGATGAATTAGGATCAATTTTCATTTGTCATACGTTTAAAGGTTTTTTGGGCAAATGAAAATACAAGGTTTAACTTGCAAAGGGCTTTCGATGCGAGGATTCAATATCCACCCGATCACATTATGCGCCTAGGGTCAGCATTCTCTGATATCTGCCGATCCGCACCACCGGAACGGGAATATTTTTGTGCTACCCTGGGCAAAAGCAATTTGACCTCGCGCATAAACATCAGAAAACAAATGAAAAAGCCTCCGCCAAGAAGGGCGAAGGCTTTGATTGGTTTGCCTAATTATCCGGGTTGGCCCGCACTACCAAGCTGACGGCACGTCAAAAAGCAAGGTCCCCTTGACAGCGCCTAAAGGCAGGAGGCTCATTCGTCCCGAACCCACAAAGAGCGGGTCTCGTCTAACGAGTTTGTCAAACTAAAAACCGTTGTACGGCGGTTCGCTTTCGGGCTCAGGCTCTTCTTCAGGGGGTTCTTCCTGTGGGGGCTCTTCCTGAGGAGGTTCTTCCTGAGGAGGTTCTTCTGGATCGCCGCCTCTTTCGTGTTCGTCCTCTTCTAAAGACGCCGTAGCCGTATCCGTCAACAAACCGGCCAGAAGCGGGCAAGCATCGTAGGCGTAGTTCAAAACTTCGCCGAAGTCCTTATCCCTCTGGATCCGCGAGATGAATGAGACGGTGATCTCTTGGCACGCGCAAATCGCAGCAAAATCATCGGCAGCCAAAGACAAACGAGCAGATTTTGCATTGCAAACTGCGGACGTTTCCGCTGCCATAACTGGTTGCGGTGTGAACAATGCCAATGAAGCCAGAACAGTTCCGGTCGAAAAAGATGTGCGAACCAGCATCATGCGACCTCGCTTACTTTTTTATTGCGGTACCGCGAAAATGCGAAGCAACCGCCAAATGCACTCAACATGAACATAAAGGACGCAGGCAACGGCACAGCAGAGAGGCTTACGGCCCCGCGACCCAAGGTTACGGGCTGTTCAATCACCTTACCAGTTAGCTCGTAGTGACCCGCCTCTAGATACCATTTTCCTGAACTCCAAAGATCATTATGGAAAGCAGCTTCCCATTCATTTTCAATGTTATCACCTCCAGCGCCTTTACCCACCGCTTCATAGTCAAACTTGGAAGTCTGACCTAACAAAGTGAAAACGCTGTTATCTACCGAAGTGTCTCTCAAATAAAGTTCAAACCGGTCACCATCAAGCCATCCATCAGTGACCCTCAACGCTGAACGCCCGGTAAGTGAAAAACTGAAAGTTAACACTCCCAAGTCTTCAGCGCTTTCCTGAACACCATTTGGTCTCTCCCCCAGCTCGCGGGTGTCCAGAAAACCGCCTTCTTGGTGATCTTTTGAAAATCTGAATTCGTTCCAGTCCGAATTTGCTTCGATAACCTTTGTCACAGGCACTGTCGTACCGCTGGCGAAGCTGGGCAAAGCAGCAATGCATGCTGTTGCGAGGAGTTTTTTGAGGTACATTTTTGTCAACCTAATTCATAATCATTACTAACGCTGCGCGGCGTTTGGGCCGAAATCGGTCGCTGCGAACTTACGTAGGTTGGGTGCCACAGTTTTGCAACATTCGCAACACAATGTCGTCTTAAGTGTGTCCGAAATGCCGCTTTGCTCACAAAGGAATACCCCAGTAGCGAATGGTGGCCACAGGAACAGCAAGACTGTCATTCATCATAAGCGGCGGCGATCAAAATGCCGGAGTATATTGATAGTAAATGTAAAATAGTTACGCAGCTAAGGTGTTTACCCACTTCGCTTTGACAGAAAACTACTGATCGCTGGAATTGTAGCGGCCAAGTTTGTGCCGGCAAATCAACATCGCTGGTGCAGTGTCAGAGCAATAGAGGGAGTGTAGAACATTGGCACCGTACGTCGGATGATTGTTTGCTTCTAAGCAACAAGCGCGCGATTCTGGGGCCTTCGCCTAGACAGTTGCAATACGTCTTCTTGGCGGATCAGGTGGCCAGCGCTGCGCACTAAACGCCACAAATGTCTGCAATTGAGAAACGGAGGTGGAGCCCGGCTAAATGTTCTGCTCAGCCGTTTATCACCAAACCCACCCATTTTTCAGGCTGGTCAGGATTTTGCATGCGCAGGAACGTGTAATTTGTCTTCCGCCAAAGCTTGATTTGATCTGAGAGGTTATCAAGAATGAAGTCCCCTTTGTCGGTCCGAAGTACCAACACTGCATGCGACCGCCGCTTATGATCAAGAACGGTCGCGAGAAGCAGTCTTTGCGGAGCTATACCGGCACGCACAAGTTCCAGTTTTTTAAGAAGAGCAAAATCCTCGCAGTCCCCACCTCCTGATGTCGGAAGGGTCCAATAATCTTCGCGTCGGTATTGTACTTTATCCGCGACATCTCGGATTTGACGGTTCACCTTGCGATTGATGTTGCCGATGAGCCGCAAGTCACTTTGGGTTACGCTTTTGTTTGCCCGTGAAGAGGAGCAGACCCAATCGTATTTGTTGCAAATTCCCTTGGCACCGGTAGGGGCATTCATGGCCAGCTTTACTTTAAGAAAGTCGTTTGTAGACGCTTTTGTCTCAGTCGGCTGGAAGGCCGCCATAATGCCTAAAAGACATAGAAAAGTACCTGCCTTTAACTTTTGGCTCGTACTAATATCGAAGCTTATACGCTCCAGAATCTTGTTCAGGTGTGTCATGGCAGCGGCCTCGATTGTTAAACCTTCTGTCAACAGGCAGACCGCAACCCAAAAGTCTGCGAACCAGCACGTGTTGCAAAAGTGATCGCAACTATAAGTGGCGAAACTTAGGCCCAAATTTGTCCAGAAAAATAAATGCAAAGAAGGACCAGTATCTTTACGCCGCTGTGGCCCAAGCAGATATGCAGATCAATGGCCGGCTGGGCAAAATGGCTAGCTCTAGACTGCGACGCCGTTTGAGGGTCGAATTAACCCGCAGCGATCTCGCGGGCAAAAAAGCGTCAGGCTGAAACCCCATCACTTGCCACACAAATTAATGTCTGACATTTAAACTGTCATGGACTGAGTCGACCAATGTCAGGGAGGGCAAATGTCGCATCTTGTTCGCTCAACACTGTGGCTGGGCTTTTTCGGCGCAATTCTTGCGTCATGGTGGGTGATGTATTCCATGTCGATGGACATGGACCTCGATCTGCTGGGCCGCCCCGGTGAGATGGGCGCGCGGATGGCCGCGATGGACCCGCGCATGCCGATGTATATGCCTATGGCGAATTTTGGCCCATTGTTCTGGATGTGGGCAATCATGATGGCGGCGATGATGTTGCCAACACTTGTCCCAACCCTGCGCTGCTATGAAGACTTGATGGTGTCCGCAGATGGCACGCGGGCAGGGTGGTTGGGTGTGATTTTAGGCTACTTCATAGTTTGGGTCGGCTTTGCCGCAGTGATTACCAGTGTCCAATTGGGTCTGCTCTTTGGCGGCGTAATCGACATGCTTGGCATCGCGAAAACCAACGTGTTTGCAGGGCTGCTGCTTTTGGCCGTTGGCACATTTCAATTCAGCCGCGCCAAGGAAATCTGCCATGGCGTGTGCCACAGTCCGATTTCGTATTTCCTTGGCCACTGGAAAACAGGGCTGTTCGGGGGGCTCAGGATGGGCCTTGGCCTAGGCGCGTTTTGCGTGGGCTGCTGTTGGGGATTTATGGCGCTCGGCTTTGTTGGTGGCGTTATGAGCCTTGCGTGGATGGGGCTCGCCACCCTTTTCATGGTACTCGAAAAACTTCCCCAAATCGGGCACGCTGTAACAAAACCTATGGGGGCGATCTTGGTCGTCGCCGGTCTGGCCGTGTTGGCCTGGCCTTATATCGGAGGACTATAAGATGGCCGTAAAGAAACGACCTGACGCCGACAAACTGCCAATAAGTCAGCGGATCGACAGTCGCATGCCCAACCCTGGACGTCGGCAGATGACTCCGACCGATTGGGCAATCAAGGGCGAGTTGTTCATGAACTGCTCTTGCGAGGTGGTGTGTCCCTGCGGCATTTCTCTGGGCAAGCACCCGCCGACCTATGGCTATTGTCAGACGTGGTTTGCCATGCAAATCGACGATGGGCATTTCGAAGGCGAAAGCCTTGCTGGGCTGAACGTTGCTTTGCTGATCGATATTCCGGGTCGCATGTGTGAAGGGAACTGGAAAGTAGCCGCTTATGTCGACGATCAGGCGACCAACAAGGCTTACAACGGTCTTTTGAAAATTCTCTCCGGACAAGCAGGTGGCAGCACCGGAGTATTCAATTTTCTTGTGTCAGAAATTCTGGGCGCTGAGCGGGAAAAGGTAGTCATCGAAAAGGATGGCCGCCGTCGCCGCATCATTGTCGGGCGTAAGATCCAAGGCGAGATCGAAATGATTCCCGGTAAAGACACTGAAGTTCCAGTTTCGATGCAGAACACCCAGTACTGGATGGGCCCTGTCATCTATCCTGCCGTCGGTTTGAAATCCAAAGTGCGTGACTACGGCCGAGTCTGGGATTTCGAAGGCAAGTCTGGGGATATCATCCCGGTTGATTGGAAAGGCCCCAGACCTTGATCGAGGCGGAGTATGTCCGGACCATGGCCCGCTACAATGCGTGGCAGAACCGTCAGTTGACAACAGTCCTGGCGGACATGGATGACGACACACTTCGCGCTGATCGGGGTGCGTTTTTCGGATCGATCATGGCGACGCTCAACCATATCCTGTGGGCCGATACCATCTGGATGAGCCGGTTTCACGACCGTATTCCCGCACCCGATCCGAATGGCCCGTCCCATTTGGAATATACGCCAACGTTTGCTGTCTGGACCGCAGATCGATTTCGCATCGATGGCGCCATCCGCTTGTGGGCCGACACGCTGCGTACGTTGGATTTAAAACGCCGTTTATCGTGGTATTCCGGCACGTTAGAGAAAGATATGAAGCAGCCACTTGAAGTTTGTGTAACGCATATGTTCAACCACCAAACCCACCATCGCGGCCAAGTGCACGCGATGATGACCGCCGCCGGGTTCAAGGCCCCGGTTAGTGACATAGTCTTTATGCCAGAGGATGAATAATGGCCGTCCTATCCCCATCGCGCCGCCTGCGCCGCACTCCGTTTTCTGACGGCGTCGAAGCCGCCGGTGTCAAAGCCTACACCGTTTACAATCGCATGCTCTTGCCCTCGGTTTTTGAGAGCGTCGAGGCCGACTATCGTCACCTGAAAGATCACGTGCAGGTCTGGGATGTGGCTGTCGAGCGCCAAGTCGAGTTGCGCGGCCCGGATGCGGGTCGCCTGATGCAGATGCTAACTCCGCGCGATCTGCGCCGCATGTTGCCGGGCCAGTGCTACTATGTGCCCATCGTGGATGAGACGGGGGGCATGCTGAACGATCCGGTTGCCGTCAAACTCAGTGAAGACCGCTGGTGGATATCAATTGCGGATTCTGACCTGTTGCTCTGGGTCAAGGGGATCGCCAATGGCTATCGCCTCGACGTGCTTGTGGACGAACCCGATATCTCTCCGCTCGCTATTCAGGGGCCCAAGGCCGACGATTTGATGGCGCGCGTCTTTGGGGACCGCATCCGCGACATCCGGTTCTTCAAGTTCGACATGTTCCAGTTCATGGACAAAGACCTCGCCATCGCGCGCTCTGGTTACTCCAAACAGGGCGGGTTCGAGATTTACGTAGATGGTGCCGAGATAGGCATGCCGCTGTGGAATGCCCTGTTTGACGCGGGCGAAGACCTGAACGTGCGCGCTGGGTGCCCCAACGGGATCGAGCGCATCGAGGCGGGCCTTTTGTCTTATGGCAACGACATGACTGACGACAACACGCCACATGAATGTGGGTTGGGCCGGTTTTGCGACACCCAGACGGCCATTGGCTGTATTGGGCGCGATGCGCTGCTGCGCGTGACCAAGGAAGGTCCGGTACAGGAAATCCGGCCAATCTCGATCGACGGAGACGCTGTTGGTCCATGCGATCGTCCCTGGCCCATCTTTGCCGGTGGCCGCCGGGTGGGGCAGGTGACAAGTGCCGCCTGGTCGCCGGATTTCAGCACAAATGTGTCTATCGGCATGGTCCGCATGACCCACTGGGATCCCGGCGCCCCGTTGGAAGTTGAAACCCCGGATGGTATGCGCCCCGCGATGGTTCAGGAGTCATTCTGGTTGTGATCTGCGGGATTGGGGCGTTGCCCCAAACCCCATGGTATTTTTAGTCAAAAGAAGCTCGGACCGCAGGTCCGCACGCACATGGAGAACGATATGTTTAATGCACTGGTGGTGAACAAGGACGAAGAAAGCGGAAAGACATCCGCTTCGGTCGCGCAGTTGGGTCTGGATGATCTGCCCGCCGGTGAGGTGACAGTTTCGGTCGAGTACTCCACCGTCAACTACAAGGACGGGCTGTGCATCGGCCCCGGTGGCGGTCTGGTGCGCAAGTATCCGCATGTGCCGGGCATCGACTTTGCCGGCACCGTGGAGGCTTCCGACGACGACCGCTATGCCCCCGGTGACAAGGTTGTGCTGACCGGTTGGCGTGTGGGTGAGGCCCATTGGGGTGGATATTCACAAAAGGCGCGGGTCAAGGCCGATTGGTTGGTTCCACTGCCAAGTGGTTTGGACACACGGCAAGCCATGGCAGTGGGCACGGCCGGGTTCACGGCCATGCTGGCGGTCATGGCGTTGGAAGATCACGGGATCAAGGCGGGCCCTGTTTTGGTCACAGGTGCGGCTGGTGGTGTCGGATCGGTCGCAACAGCGATCCTTGCCAACCTCGGCTACAAAGTGGCTGGTGTGACGGGACGTCCGGAGACGGCGGATTATCTGACCTCGCTCGGCGCCACGCAGATCGTGGCCCGCGAAGAGATCAACGAGACCGTCAAGCGTCCGCTGGAAGGCGAGACGTGGGGTGGATGCGTCGACGCCGTCGGCGGCGCAATGCTGGCCCGTGTCTTGGGACAGATGGAATATAGCGCAAGCGTCGCAGCGGTTGGCCTTGCAGGTGGCGCGGGGCTGCCTGCGACAGTCATTCCGTTCCTGCTGCGCGGTGTGAACTTGCTTGGGATCGACTCGGTGATGCAACCCTACGACAACCGGGTGCGGGCATGGGAGCGTGTCGCCACGGATCTGCCGATGGACAAACTTGAGGCGATGATCCAGCCCGCTACACTATCGGACTTGCCGCAACTGGGTTCCGACATCCTAAAGGGACAGGTCAAGGGCCGCGTGGTCGTCGACGTTAACGCCTGATCCCGCGTGGCCCTGCTGCGCTACGTGCGTCGGGCAGGGCCGTTCCGGAGTGTCAAAGCAGATTGGCTTCGAGTGCGTCAATCTCGGACCCGATATAGTCGTGGGTGTCGGCGAGGCCGCCGATCGTCGTCAGCACCACATCAAGTGCTGCACTGGCTGTTGAGATGCCGACAGTCAGGTTGGCTGCGGTTGACACGAAATTCGCAACAAAGGCCATGACTTTTTCGATCTGCTCCATGGTCATCGCGGTGCCTTTGTTCAAAAGCGCAATGGTCTGTTCCAGCTTTCCGACCCGTGTGCCCATATCCTGATAACGCTTGTTGCCATCGGCGATCTTGTCGAGCAGTTGGGTCACCACCTGTCCGGCGCTGTCACTGTTTGCGATCAACTTGTCGACCTCGGCCAGAATAGTGCGCTTGTCGCCTGCATTGATCACTGAATTCTGCTGCACCGCTTTTTTGTAGGTGATAACACTGGCGATTTCCTTGGTGTTGACTGCGATCAGGGTGTTGGCCTGTTTCATCAACTCATCCAGCTTGCGTTCGGCAAGCGCAAGGCGTGGCTTGAACACATCAATGACGTCCTTCACGGACGAGAATGTCTTGGCCAGCCCGCCACCTGAAATCGCATTCAACGTGACAAGGGTGCCTTCGCGGGCATGTTCTCGGATTGTGGGTTCGTGGTCGTTATAGGTGTCCGCCAGCCGTTTGATCGCGCCTTCCATGCTTTTGAGGACTTTTTCGAGGTCCCGGTAATACTGCTTCCAGACGGTGACCAGTGCTGCGGTGGCGCGCAGGGCCGCAATCGTTCCGGCCACTGCGCCCGCCACGTTGCCCGACGCGATGGAGGTGCCGGTTCCGACCACAGCGGCTGCGCCGCCGATCACGGGAACGGCAATCGCGCGAAACTTTTTCTTCTTGAACCCTTTGGTGACTTCGTAGCGGTTGATGAACTTGTCCCACGCGACCTCTACGACCTTTTCCGCCTTGGCTCCAAAGGCGACGACGAACTGGTTGAGGTCGACCGTCAATTCTGGATTTTCCTGCGCGGTGGTGATGCGCTTTCGCATGTTGGTCAGTTCTGCATCAAACAGCGTGTTGGCCGCGTCGGTCATCCGGGCGGCAAAGGCCTCGGCGTTATGTGTCTTGAGTGCGCTGATGAAGAATTTCGGCAATTTGAGTTCAACCGGAGTCGCAAGGCCGTTATATTGCCCCACAATCTGTTCATTGACACCGGCTGATATCAGCGACGTTGCAAATGACTTGCTCCAGAGGGTGACCAACGTGTCGTCAAGGTTTTCCGCCTCCTCTGCGTCATCCTCGACAGCCTCGTTGTCATCAAGGCCGTCTTGCGGGGCTGCGGATGACTTGATCACAGAAGGCGCAACCGTCAACTTCGAGAAATAGGGTTTGAGGGCCGCGTCCTTGAAGCTGGACGTGATCTTGTCACAGCTAAACGTACAGGTTTTTCCATCTTCCGAGATAGACACAGAGCCGAAGGCCGTCAGCTTGCCCTTTTTTTCGGCCTTGCCTTTCAGGGCGGCGCCCTTTTTCTTTTTGTCGGCGATAATCCCGACCGGTGAGCCGGACCCATCATAAGCCGCAAAGCCATAAGACGCGCCGGCGTTTTTCTTGAGGGTCTGCACAATGCTTTCAAACGAGTCCATAAATACTCCTACCTAAATGAATGGCGCCAACTTGGCGTGTTCCGGCATATTTGCAAGGGGTTTGTGATCGACCCATCGATGCGATGTGTTGCGCGTGCGTGATGTGGCGCGTTAAGAGCATGGCAATGCGACTGGAACAGGAGCCCGCCATGACCGCCTATGACGACCAGAACATTTTTGCCAAAATCCTGCGTGGCGAAATCCCGTCTTTCAAAGTTTACGAGGATGATGACACGATGTGCTTCATGGACATCATGCCGCGCACCGACGGACACTGCCTTGTGATCCCCAAGACGCCGTGTCGCAATGTGCTGGATGCGAGTGACGCACAACTGGCCGCCGTCATGGCGACAGTTAAAAAGGTGTCCAATGCCGCCAAGGCTGCATTTGACGCGGAAGGGATCTCCTTGCAGCAGTTCAATGAAGCCGCAGGTGGGCAAGAGGTGTTCCACCTGCATTTCCACATCCATCCGCGCCATTCAGGCGTGCCGATGCGCCCCGCCGGACAAATGGGCGATATGGATGCGATCAAGGGCCACGCTGAACGGATCAGCGCTCAGTTGTGAAGACATGAACAGGGCGCCTCTGGGGCGTCCAATCAGTGTCTTGGGCGTGTTGTCATGACGCGGTAGGTTCATCTTTATTGACGCCCAATGGGCATGACAGCAATCGTTGAACACCGCCTTGGTCAGCCAGACCATGGTCGACACCACTCCGATCGGGCAGGGCGCCGATGATCTTTGCGCCCTGCAAAAATGTCGGCGGGGCGATGAATGGCCGTCGAACATTTAACACCACCATCATTCCACAGTATCGTTAGCGTACATCAGGCTGTGCATCACCGACGCGCGACACATTTGTTTTGTTGACGCATTCACTCAGATTTGTCACGAAACGACACTTGCAGATCGAAGGATGAAGATTTCCCAGTCCATGGTCTTCGGAGCAAGAAATTCGGATGAAGACCCAAAAACTGAAGATTTTGGACCAATTTTCAGTATCGGTCGAAAAACGCCGATTTGGAGCCTGTAGCGACCCGTTTGGAACGCATTAACGTTTCGCGAATTCCGAGTGCCGTGATGTACTGCCGTCATAGAATTGACATACAGGGAGAGAGAAACATGGCAATTAAGCCTCCGCTAACGGAGCTACCGATCAAAACCGCGGATGTCGGATTTTATCGTGGCTTTAGCGTAAACGTTACAGTCATCAGTAAAATCATCATCAGCATCCTCGTGGTGTGGTGCATCTTTTGGCCCACTCAATCGGGCAAGGTGCTGGGTGGGTTGAACAGTGTGATCCTGTCGAACTTTGCCGCATGGTACATCTGGGTCGTCGCCTGCTTTATCATCGTGTGCTTTGGCCTTGCGCTATGGCCAGCGGCGGGCAAGCTCAATCTGGGCCAACCGGGAGAGGGGCCTGAATTTTCGAATTTCTCATGGTTTTCGATGATGTTTGGCGCTGGGATCGGTGTCGGCATGCTGACATGGGCCGTGGCTGAACCGGTTGCGCACTTTGGGTCAAACCCTGAAACCATCCAAGGCATCACGACAGGGGGTGCTGCGGACAACGTGCGCATGGCCTACAAGTGGTCCTTCCTGCATTGGGGTCTGGGGGCTTGGGCGTGCTACGCCGTTGCGGGGCTGTCCTTGGCCTTCTTCAGCTACCGTCGCGGCCTGCCGCTGACCATCCGGTCGGCGATGACGCCTCTGTTCGGCAAATCATTATCGGGCGTTCTGGGTCACATCATCGATATCGTTGCCGTTGTTGCGACCATCCTAGGGGTGGCGCAAACGCTGGGTTTTGGCGTGGATCAGTTCGTCGCGGGTCTGACACGGATCGGCATTGGCGGTCTTGTGGACGCTGAAAACAACGCCAACATGACCGGCATTATTGTGGCTTTGGTGGTCATCATGGGGGCCTCGACCATTTCGGCTCTGTCTGGTGTGGGCAAAGGCATCAAGTGGCTGTCCAACATCAACATGGTGTTGTCCATTGTTCTGCTTGGCTTCTTTATCATCTTCGGCGCAACTTTCTTTGGTGCGACGGCGTTTGTTGTGGGCATTTGGGATTACCTGATCGCTCTGCCACAGATGAGCTTTAACGTCTGGTCTTCGGACGGGGTTGAAGGGTCTGAGTCCTTCCTGCTGACACAATGGCAAGGTTGGTGGCCTGTGTTCTACTGGGCATGGTGGATCGCATTCGCACCGTTCGTGGGCCTGTTCCTTGCGCGCATCTCGCGCGGTCGGACCATCCGGGAATTTGTGCTGGGCGCGATGATCGTGCCATCGATCATGTGCTTTGTCTGGTTCGCATGGGCCGGTGGCACAGCGATCGACCTGGAACTCAACGGTGGCGCCAACGGCGTGATCTTTGATGCGGGCAATGGCGACAAGATCTTTGCCATGACCGAGTTCATGCTGGCACCAATCGCGCAGGCTCTGGCGTGGGGGATGGCGATGCTGATTGTGATCCTGCTGATGACCTTCCTTGTGACTTCGGCGGACTCGGCTGTTCTGATCGTGAACACGATCAATGCAGCTGGCGACGAAGGACCAAAGGCGCGCCCACATATCCTGTTCTGGGGCGCCGCACTGGGTCTGGTTGTGGCCGGCTTGCTGATCTCGGGGGGCACGAGTGCCATTCAGACAGCAATGGTTATCGGGGCGCTGCCGTTCTCGGTGGTGATGGTCTTGATGTGCATCTCGCTGATCAAGGCGGTGTTCAACGACAGTCGCCGCGAAGCGGCTGGCGTACCTTCGGTCCACTCTGAGATTGAAGGGGCAACCGGCAACGGGCTGTCCCCGGCAGAGTAACACCAAACCGCGCCCTCACGGCGTAAGTAAAAGAAAAGGGTCCCGACCGTCGCGGTTGGGGCCCTTTTTCGTTCGAAAGACAGGGCTTCAAGGTGAATGCAGGTCGGAGGGTGCTGCATGCAAAGGTTGTGTCCCATCGATAGTGTTCAGAATACGGCAGCGTCTGATTTAACACGTAAAACGGGAAGTCCAAACATACCCGCAAACGTAGAAAAATCATCTAATTCATTCAAATTGCTATAAATTTGAACTGCCCCAGAGTTATCGCAATTGGGCCAACATGTAACCCAAGTCCGTGGCTAGCTTGACCGCAATACAACAGTTCAACCACTGAATGGGAGACGCAAAATGCGCTCACTTATGATCACAGCAAGCCTCTGCATCGCTGCATCGGCGGCCAACGCCGGTCCAAACTATCTGGACGGCAATTCCAACATGACCCTCAGCAACGGTTGCGTCTACACACCCAGCCCGGCGGGCACAGCAAACACTTGGGCGCTGATCTATGCCAGCACCGGCCCTGCAGCATCCTGCGCCTTTCAAGTCTATACTCAGCCGACTTTCGTGTCGCGTGCCGAGGCTTCAAGCCTGACTTTCACTCGGACCGCCAGCATTGCAGTCGAACCTGAATATCTTGTCGGTGTCTTCCGCTAAGTCGACGCACTTATGAACCAAGCGCTCCCGTCAGGGGGCGCCCTGGTTTTGGCCCAAGGGGCCATACCACTTTTCCTGCCATTGGTGGCAGGTGCCTCGATCTCGCCCCAACGGCGTTTGATTTATCGACGACGTAACGTTTCCGCGCACAAGTATGCCCACAACATCTTGCGGATCGCGCGCGTTTCCCTAGTCTCGGCCTATCTCAGGTAAAGGCTGGTGTTTCATGTCACTCGATCTCGACTTTGTGCGCGCGCAGTTTCCGGCGTTCGCGGAACCTTCTTTGCAGGGTCAGGCTTTCTTTGAAAATGCCGGGGGCAGCTATGCGTGCTCACAGGTCATCGACCGACTGTCGCGCTTTTATACCCAACGCAAAGTGCAGCCCTATTCAGATTACCCCGCCTCGCGCCTTGGTGGCCAAGAGATGGACGAAGCCCGCACACGGATGTCAGCCATCCTCGGGGTCGAAGGGGATGAGTTAAGCTTTGGTCCATCAACAACCCAAAACACTTACGTCCTTGCGCAGGCGTTCGGACAAATGTTGCGTCCCGGCGAGGCGATTGTTGTCACCAACCAGGATCACGAGGCCAACACAGGTCCATGGCGTCGTTTGGCCGAGCGTGGCATCGAAGTACGCGAATGGAAAGTCGACCCTGCCACAGGCCATCTGGATCCGGGCGCGCTCGAGCAATTACTGGACGAGTCGGTACGTCTTGTCTGTTTTCCTCACTGTTCCAACGTGGCGGGCGAGATCAACCCAGTTACCGAGATCACAGCACTGGCCCATGCCGCCGGTGCGTTTGTTTGTGTTGACGGTGTATCCTATGCCCCGCACGGATTTCCTGATGTGGGGGCGCTGGGACCGGACATCTATCTGTTTTCCGCTTACAAGACATACGGACCGCATCAGGGCTTGATGGTTATCCGAAAAACGCTTGGCGAACTGCTCCCCAATCAGGGCCACCATTTCAACGCTGACAGCCTTTACAAAAGGTTTACCCCCGCAGGCCCTGACCATGCGCAAGTCGCGGCTTGCGCCGGGATGGCCGACTATGTCGATGCGCTTTATGCCCATCATGTGCCGGACGGGGCAGGCGACGCGGGCACCCGCGGACAGGTCGTGCACGATTTGATGCGCGCGCGCGAAGTCACAGCATTGGCCCGCGTTTTGGATGCATTGAAAGAGCGCAACGATCTGCGCGTCCTTGGCCCGACAGATGCAGCGCTGCGTGCACCCACCGTTGCATTGGATCTAGGCCGCGATCCGGTCGCTGTGGCCGCCCAACTGGCGGATCATGGGATCATGGCAGGGGGCGGGGATTTCTATGCGGGTCGCGCGCTAGAGGCGATGGGAGTGGACCCGACCAGAGGCGTGTTGCGCCTCAGCTTTACCCATTACACCAATGATCAAGAGGTAGATCAGTTGCTGGGCGCTCTCGAAACGGTTTTGTGAGGCGACTTTCTGCACCGCTGGTTGATCCAGGCCACGACGCGCTACGTAAGTCCTGTAAACAAAAGGATAACAGGCAGTGAGCACGCCCCCCATTATCATGTGGTTTCGCCGCGATTTGCGCATCAGCGATCATGCGGCATTGACGGCGGCGTGTGCCGCCGGCGCGCCAGTCATCCCGGTTGTGATCCGCGATGGGTCCGTGACCGAACTGGGTGCTGCGCCAAAATGGCGCTGGGGTCTTGGGGTTGCGCATCTGGCCGAAACGCTGGCCGGGCAGGGCAGTCGTTTGATCCTGCGGACCGGCCACGCAAAAGATGTCTTGCAAGAGCTGATCAAAGAGACGGGCGCAAAATCCGTGTTTTGGTCGCGCCTCTATGATCCGTACGCGGTAACGCGCGACACAGAGGTAAAGACGACCGTCAAACAACAGGGGATCGACGCGCGCAGCTTTGGCGGGCATCTGATGTTCGAACCCTGGACGGTCGAGACCAAAACCGGCGGATATTACAAAGTCTACACCCCGATGTGGAGATCGGTAAAAGATCGCGACGTGGACGTGCCACTGCCTACGCCAGCACATATTCCGGCTCCTGACACTTGGCCGCACAGCGATATCATCGACGAATGGGCGTTGGGGGCACAGATGCAGCGCGGGGCAGATATCGTGCGCCCTCATGTCCGTCTTGGCGAAGGTGCTGCGCAATCCCGTCTGGGCACGTTTATCGACGAAAAGGTTGCGCGTTATGATCAGGGTCGCGATTTACCCGCTACAGACGGCACGTCTGGATTGTCCGAAAACCTCGCCTTGGGAGAGATCAGCCCGCACCAATGCTGGCATTCAGGCTTGCGTGCGCTGCATGAGGGCAAAGCCGGAGCAGAGACGTTTCTGAAGGAATTGGTCTGGCGCGAATTTGCCTATCATCTGATGCATCACACACCCCGCATTCTGGATCAGAATTGGAAACAGGACTGGGACGCTTTTCCTTGGAACACGGATGCGCACAGCGCCGAAGTGACGGCATGGACGCGCGGGCGCACAGGTATCCAGTTTGTTGATGCGTCCTTGCGTGAAATGTACGTGACGGGCCGGATGCACAACCGAGGCCGCATGATCGTGGCGAGCTACCTGACCAAACACCTGCTTACCCATTGGAAAATAGGTCAAAAGTGGTTCGAGGACTGCCTGATCGACTGGGACCCGGCAAGCAATGCGATGGGTTGGCAATGGTCGGCAGGTTCGGGGCCGGACGCGACTCCCTATTTCCGCGTGTTCAACCCGGTCACACAACTCGACAAGTTCGACAAGAACCGCGCTTACGTCTCGCGATGGATCGCCGAAGGGCGCAGCAAGCCGCACAAAGATGCACTCAGCTATTTCGACGCAATACCGCTCAGTTGGGGCATGTCGGCCAGCGACATTTATCCCAATCCGATTGTGCCAGCAGACGAAGGGCGTAAGCGCGCGCTTGGCGCTTATGAGAACAGAGGGTTCTGAGGTGACTGCGTACCCACCGCACGTCTCGCGGCTGATCCAGCAAAACGCGCCTGACACGCAGGCAACCGGACCAGTTAATCACCTACAAACACGTACCTTTATGCAATATGAACCATCAATCAGTTGCGCGAAACATTCTGGCTGGCTAGCGTGCAATAATTGCGAACGGGAGAGCGCATGATCAAGACCACCACTGACGGCGAGCAAAACCTGCCACGCTACTTTGCCCGCGCTTTTGCGATGCTAAAGGATCTGAATACGGGCCGCATCGATTTCGTGCTGCCAGACGGACGCCGCTTTCGTGCCGAAGGGCACAAGCCGGGACATGTGGCCGAGGTGCATATCCATAACAATGATCTCTTTGCGCGCCTGATCCGCGAAGGGGATCTGGGGTTCTGCGACGCCTACCTTGATGAATGGTGGTCAACACCCGACCTCCAAGCCTTTATGGATTGGGTCCACGCGGACAATGAAGCGATCTATGATGGGTTTCCGGGCCTTGGCCTTGTGCGCCAGTTCGAAAAGTTTCGGTTTTGGCTGCAACGCAATCACCGCGATCAGGCGCGCAAAAACATCAGCTATCATTATGATCTGGGCAATGACTTTTACGGATTATGGCTGGACGATACGATGACCTATTCCAGCGCTCTGTTCAAAACAGGTCAGGAAAACCACGAAGCCGCCCAAATCGCCAAATACGCCAGCATGGTGGATCAGATGGGCGCACAACCCGGTGATCATATCCTTGAGATTGGATGTGGCTGGGGCGGGTTTGCAGAATACGCCGCTCGAGAGCGTGGATTGAAGGTGACAGGCCTCACAATCAGCGAAGAACAGTTTAAGTACGCGCAGGATCGCATTGAAAAGGCTGGGCTTTCGGACTTGGTTGAATTCAAGCTGCAAGACTACCGAGATGAAGTGGGGCTCTATGACGGGATCGCGAGCATCGAAATGTTCGAAGCTGTAGGCCAGAAGTATTGGCCCGTCTATTTCGACACAGTGCGCGAGCGTTTGAAACCCGGCAAAAACGCCACTTTGCAGATCATCACAGTTCAGGACAGTCGGTGGCACGTCTACCAGCGGGGTGTAGACTTTATCCAGAAGTACATATTCCCCGGAGGGATGTTGCCCAGCCCGAAGGCCTTGCGCGCACAGATTTCAAAGGCGGGTTTGGGCATCGAACGCTCTGTGGAATTTGGTGAAAGCTACAACATCACGTTGCGCCGATGGCATGAGACGTTCAACGAAAAATGGGACCAGATTGCCGAAATGGGCTTTGACGACCGGTTCCGCCGAATGTGGAATTTTTATCTGACGTCTTGTGCTGCGACCTTCGAAAGTGCCAACTGTGACGTAACACAGATCACGATCAAACGACCCGGGTAGAAATATGAAGGAAATGTACGATGCCTAACGCAGCCAAATTGATGGCAGCCTTTGGCATGGCGGTATTGGCCTTTATCGTGTCTTTCATCGTTATGGCGCTGCCGCTGTTCGAAGAAGATACGAACTTTGGCTGGTTCGTGCACGTCAACGTCGCAGTAGGCCTCATCGTGGGTTGGACAGTCCTCGGGAGTCGCGCGGGGCGTGGAACCGTTTCGGCAATCAATGTGGGCCTGACCGCGCCCGTGGTGTTAGTGTTCTGGTGTCTCTTCATCCAGTCATGCAACGAAATGATCCGTATTGCGATGAAGAACCGGTATGACAACGCTTTCGAAGCCCTTGTCGATATTTTCGAAATAGGAGCGGATTGGGCGATTGAGATGACGACAATCCCCATCTGGTCCACGCTTTTGATCGGCGGGATGATCGTCGGGCTGATGACCGAATACGCTTGGCGGACCTGGCGATAGGCCCATGAAAACCCTGTTCTTTTACGGCACGATGCGCCATCTGCCGCTCTTGGAGTGCGTATTAGGACGCGGGTCTGAACATCTGGACTATGCCGAAGGAGTGTTGCCCGACCACACCGTATTGGCAGCGCAAGACGGCCCGTTCCCCGTGCTGATCAAATCGGACGGAGACGGGGTGCACGGCCTCAAAGTCACGGGACTGACAGAGCCGGACATCGCGCGCCTTAATTTTTATGAGGCAGGGTTTGATTACGACATAAAAGACTGCGCGCTGGCCGACGGCAGCCGCGCCGATGTCTATATGCCAACCCCGGATGTGCGTGCCACAGACACCCCTTGGGACTTTGACGCCTGGGCGCAGCAGTGGGCCGCTATGAGTGTCGCCGCGGCCGAGGAAGTCATGGACGGGTTTGGCACCTTGTCCCCGGAGGTGATCGCCGCGCGGTTTCCGCAGATTCGAAAACGAGCGTGGAGCCGTGTTTTGGCCCAGTCCGGGTGCCATGGGGCAGGGGTGCTGAACGGCCGCGTCGATATGATCAAACGGTGGCGTGCCTATACTGGTTTCTTTGGTTTCGACGAATTGAGACTGCAACATGAGACATTTGACGGTGAAATGTCTGACGTGCTTGACCGCTCAGTGTTTATCTCGAGCGACGCGGCACTGGTGTTGCCATACGACCCGGTGCGGGATCGCGTTCTGCTGGTCGAACAGGTGCGCATGGGCCCGATAGGGCGCCATGACCCTGTGGCATGGCAGATGGAACCGGTCGCGGGGCTCATTGATCCCGGTGAAATGCCCCGCGAAACCGCCCGGCGCGAGGCACGCGAAGAGGCCGGGTTGGAGTTGCAGCACCTGGAAGACGTGGGGGGCTATTATGCATCCCCGGGTGCCACGACCGAGTATTTTTACATGTTCGTAGGCTTGTGTGATTTGCCCAGTACAGAGCCTCGGATCGGCGGCGAGGCGGACGAGGGCGAAAACATCCGCGCCCACGTTATGCCGTTTCAGTCGCTGTTGGACATGGCCGAAGATGGGCGTACAGGCAATGTCCCGCTGACCCTGCTTGCCTACTGGCTGGCGCGGCATCGCGACCGCCTGCGTGCGCACGCTGCGGGTTGAGGTCACTGGGCGCGCCCGCTACACAATTAAAGCAACACCACCCGAAAGGATCGCCGCCCATGCGCTTTGCCCCTGATCTGGCCGCCGCCGTTGGAAACACCCCTCTAATCAAACTGCGCAAGGCCAGCGAATTGACCGGCTGCACCATTCTGGGCAAGGCCGAATTCATGAACCCGGGCCAGTCGGTCAAAGACCGTGCTGCGCTGTCGATTATCAAAAATGCTGTCGCAAGCGGAGAGCTGCGCCCCGGAGGGACCATCGTCGAAGGCACGGCGGGCAACACCGGGATTGGCTTGGCCGTGGTCGGGGCCTCAATGGGGTTCAAGACGGTGATCGTTATCCCTGAAACTCAAAGTCAGGAAAAGAAGGATATGTTGCGCCTTGCGGGTGCGGAACTGATCCAGGTGCCAGCAGCACCCTATCGCAACCCGAATAATTTTGTGCGTTATTCCGGACGTTTGGCGGCCGAACTTGCCAAAACAGAACCAAATGGAGCGATCTGGGCAAACCAGTTTGACAATGTGGCCAACAAGCAAGCGCACATCGACAGCACGGCACCCGAAGTATGGGAACAAACAGACGGAAAAGTCGACGGTTTCATCTGTGCCTGCGGGTCGGGTGGTACGCTTGCGGGCGTTGCCGAGGTGCTCCAACCAAAGGGTGTAAAAATCGGACTGGCCGATCCGGACGGTGCGGGCTTGTATAGCTACTACACCACCGGAGAGATCGCGATGCAGGGTGGTTCAATCGCCGAAGGGATTGGGCAGGTGCGCATCACCAAGAACCTTGAAGGGTTCAAACCAGATTTCTGTTACAATGTTTCGGACGCCGAAGCGCTGCCAATCGTGTTTGATCTACTGCAACACGAAGGGTTGGTCATGGGAGCATCAACAGGGGTGAACGTGGCAGGTGCAATGCGTCTTGCACGGGATCTGGGACCCGGACACACCATTGTGACGATCCTGTGTGACTATGGCACACGTTATCAGTCGAAACTGTTCAACCCCGAATTCCTTAAGGAAAAGGGACTGCCCGTGCCGGACTGGCTGGATCGTGCACCTGCCAGCATCCCCGGTGTGTTTGAGGACGTATGATGACACGGAGCGCGGTGCGCGCAGCGGTTGCTGCGTTCGCTTTTCTGATTTGGGTCGGCATCGGCGCTGCACAAGACACGGCGCCAGATTACGCCGCTTGGCAGTCCGTTGCCGAGCGCGCAGAAGAAGCTGTTGAGAACGCCGAAGCTTCAAATCCGGTGTTGGAGACTCTACGCGCTGAAATCGTGGAGTGGCGCCAAGAGTTCCAAGGCCAGCTAAACAGCAATGACAGCCGCATCGCCACTTTGCAGGAACAGGTCGAAGCGTTGGGTCCAGCCCCGGAAGAGGGCGAGACCGAGGCCGAAGAGATCGCGAACCGGCGCGCAGAACTGAACGCCCAAATTGAACGGCTCACCACGCCGCGTCGCATCGCCGAAGAAGCGTTTAGTCGCACCAATGGAATAATTTCTGAAATCGACCAGATTATCCGTGACCGTCAGGCCAACGCCCTGCTGGATGCAGGCCCATGGCCGATCAATCCGGCACACTGGGCAGATGCCATTCGCCAGCTGCGCCACAGCGCACTTGCGGCGGTGGCGGGCGCGCAGCAGTCATGGGGCACCCCATCACGGCGGGAACAAGCCCGCGATAACCTGCCACTCGTGCTCTTTTTGGTAACGCTTGGAGCCATTCTTCTGGCTCGGGCACGTCGTTGGTCGGAATGGCTGGCACAGCGGTTGCTGCGCGATGACAACCGCGCAACCGCGCAAATCGCGGATTTTGTCGTCTCCCTTGGCCAGATCGTTCTGCCGATGTTGGGCTTGTGGGCGATTGTACGTGGTGCAGGTGCGACGGGCTTATTTGCGGCGCGGGGCCAATCGCTACTGGATACATTAGAGGCCGTTGGCTTTGTACTCTTCTTCACGCTTTGGCTGGTGGGCCGGGTGTTTCCGCGTGACGATGTACATCGCAGCGGGCCGGGCGGTCTGACGCCCAGACGGCGCGCCGAGGCAAGGCTTTATGTGCTGGCAATGGGCGGAATGCTCGCGTTTTACGTCCTGCTTTTGGAGCTGTCACAGTTCGATCGCTATAGCCGAGCGACTGATGCCGTCCTGCACTACCCACTGACTTTAGTGGCAAGCCTGCTGTTGATGCGGATGGGCTGGATCATGCGTCAAGCGCGCCGCAACATCGGCGAAGAAGATATCGCCGCAGATCGAGATTTGTACCTGCGGTTTGTCGTGTGGCTTGGACAGGTCCTGATTGTTGTAGGGGTTGTCGCCCCGGCCTTGGCAACTTTTGGATATGGAAACGCGGCCGAGTACCTGATCTATCCCACCATCGTGACATTGTACCTCTTCGGAACAGTCCGCCTGTTGCAGGTTCTTGTCTATGACATTTACAGGGCCGTCACCGGAAAAGATAGCATCGATGACAGCCTGATCCCGACACTCAGCAGCTTTGTCCTTGTGCTTGCCGCCTTGCTTGTTTTGCCGCTGATCTGGGGCGCTCGGGTGACGGACATGTCCGAAATGTGGACGAGGGTGCGTGGCGGACTGACCGTTGGCGGCATAACCATTTCCCCAGCCAGCTTTTTCACTTTGATCATCGTCTTTGGCTTGGGCTACGCGATCACAAGAGCGACGCAAAATGCGCTTAAGGTGGCCGTGCTGCCCAAGACTCGGATTGATCCGGGCGGACAAGTCGCGATTGTCTCGGGGCTGGGATATGTTGGGATATTCCTTGCCGGTCTTGTGGCCATCACTTCTGCTGGTATGGACCTGTCAAACCTCGCGATTGTGGCTGGTGCCCTTTCCGTCGGCATCGGCTTTGGTTTGCAGACCATCGTCAGCAACTTTGTTTCTGGGATCATCCTGCTGATCGAACGCCCTATCTCCGAAGGCGACTGGATCGAAGTGGGGGGACAGATGGGTTATGTCCGCTCGATTTCGGTGCGTTCAACCCGGATTGAAACCTTTGACCGCACCGATGTGATTGTCCCGAATGCTGATCTGATTTCGGGAACAGTGACCAACTTTACGCGCGGCAACACCGTGGGCCGCGTTATCATACCTGTGGGTGTGGCCTACGGCACAGATACCCGCCGTGTCGAAGCCATCTTGCGCGAAATCGCCGAAGCACACCCAATGGCACTGATGAACCCGCCCCCCGCGATTGTCTTTGCAGGGTTCGGGGCGGACAGTCTTGATTTCGAAATCCGTATGATCCTGCGAGACGTGAACTGGATGCTCGTCGTGAAGAGCGAGGTCAATCACCAGATTGCAGCGCGGTTTACCGAAGAAGGGATCGAAATTCCCTTTGCTCAAAGGGACGTATGGCTGCGCAACCCAGAGGCGTTGCAACCGGACACCAAGAGTACGCCCTCTGAGCCTGCCGCTCAGGAACCGCCAGCGGCCACTCCAGTGCCCGAGATTGACCCAGATGTTGACGCTGACGGCGATGGAGAAGGGAGATGACGAAACCCCTTTTTCGTGAAGACGCCTATCTGCGACGTGCCGAGGCCGAGGTGCTGGCGCATACGTCCGAAGGTGGCATCGTGCTGGATCAAAGCATTTTTTACCCAACCGGTGGCGGCCAACCGGGCGACAATGGGGTGCTGCACTGGGATGACGAGAGCATGGCAATAGCCACGGCAATCAAGGGTGAGGGCGAGACCATCATCCTTGTACCCGCCGAACCGCGCGCATTGCCCCAAGTTGGCTCAGTGGTCGAGCAAGCAGTCGACTGGAAGCGTCGTTATGGACACATGCGGATGCACACCGCACTTCATCTGTTGTCGGTTGTGGTCCCGTTCGGGGTCACAGGTGGTTCAATCGGGGCAGAGCGCAGCCGACTGGATTTCGATATGGCAGACGCACCAGAAGACCGCGCCGCCCTTGAGGCGACGCTGAATGCGCATGTTCGCGCCGACATGAACATCAGCGAGGAATGGATCACCTCTGCCGAGCTCGACGCCAATCCCGGTATGGTCAAAACACTGTCGGTGCAGCCCCCACGCGGCGCCGGACAAATCCGGCTGGTACGCATCGGCGACAGCACCGACACCATCGACCTGCAACCGTGCGGCGGCACACACGTCGCCAGCACAGGCGAAATCGGCACGCTGCGCATCGGCAAGATCGAAAAGAAAGGGCGGATGAACCGCCGGATCTATCTGCATCTGGACAGCTAATCGTAAGGGCAGGGTGCCGACCTTGAGATGATCTTGGCATGCCCTGAAGTGCTCAGGAACGCGGAGCTGTGCACGGGATGTCCTATGAAGACAATGAGATCGGGCGCATCTCGCGGGTATGACCTTTTTCAATGCTGCTATCTGCAATGAACAAAAAAGCGCGACGCAAATATTCTTTCACCAACCCGCTTGCGTTCGGGTGGCAGAATTGGGTAGACCGCCCGCACGGACAGGTGGCCGAGTGGTCGAAGGCGCACGCCTGGAAAGTGTGTAGGCGGGAGACCGTCTCCAGGGTTCGAATCCCTGTCTGTCCGCCACCCCCACCAACTGGTGTCAGGCTAACTGGCAATCCGCATCATCCGCGATCTGATAAAGTGCGTCGCCACGGGCCACCTGCGCCATGGCCCGCATTGCCAAGACGATCCCGCCAAAGGGAGAAATGACCCGATCGGGAAGGCGGCCCGGTGTCTCCGGGTAGTGGATCAGCGCGATCGTCTCGCCATTTTTGACAGCATCACCAATGCCCTTGCAAGGTTCAAACACGCCTGCGTCATATGCGTAAACTGAACCCTGAACATGCAGCGCGCGCGTGCCCTGTGGCGCGTCGGGAGAATATCCGGGCAGCATGCCAAGGGTACTTAGAATGCGCCGCAGGCCACGTTGCGTCAGCGCAAGAATTTCCGGAGTCAGTGTATTGCCACCGCCAAGCTCGGCCATAACATTGATGACCCCTTTGCGATTGGCCGCCCCCATCGCAGTTCTTGCCGTGCTCCCTTTGCCACCACCGTCCTTAAAAACCCATGTGTATGGCAGATCAAATGCCTCTGTGAGTGTCTTTAACCCTGCCCATTCCTCTGGCGTGTGGCCCGGCCCCCGCAAAACGGTTGCCGGATATAACAGTGATGATCCGCCAGAGTGCAAATCAACGGCATAATCGGCGAGAGGCAGGATCACATTTTCATGGAAATGCGCAATCATTTCTGAGGGCGTGCCTCTAGGATCACCGGGGTAAAGGCGGTTCATGTTGCCATCATCGATCGGGGACAACCGGCGACCGGCCTGCGCTGCGGGAAAGTTTAGCATTGGAAGCAAGATTAACCGCCCAACGACATCTTGTGCTGATAGATCATTGGCAAGCTGGGAAACAGAAATCTGGCCTTCGTATTCATCGCCGTGCACCCCGGCAGAGATCACCAAGGTGGGGCCGTCCCCATTGCGGATCACCGTTATCGGTACGGGCAGCCACCCATAGGCCGAACGGTCAACGGAGTGTGGCACGCGCAAATAGCCCGACTGTTTGCCTTCGGCCTCAAAATCAACTTCTGATATGATCTGTGTTGTTGTCATGGGTTATCTCGTGGACAGTATGTCCCGATTGATCGCTCCTGACCAGATTGAGCAGCTGTTCTGTACATCAGTTTGGACTTTGTCGAGTTTGGTTATCTGTAAGAGCCCGTTCTCGCGCCCGGTTTGCTCGGTCTGGGTGTCGGCAGTGCTAAAGACATGCAAAGAGCACGATTTGCAAACACGCTCACCTTGGATCCTGATATCGCATTTCAATGCCAATCTGCGTCGACGATTGATGTGTAACTTTACACATACGTCTTGAACCGGTTCGATGATGCCACAGGCACGGTTAATCCTTCGATAGAAATATGACCCATGAACCTTGTGTAACGGATCAGATGTGTCAAAAAATCATGGTAATGCGAACCAGCATATAACTCACTATGCTTGGAACGATCCCGGGGCGCCTTGTGCTGCGCTCCGGACAACTCTTGGAAAGGAACTTCCATGCCAAATCACGAAACACCACGGCCATGGGAGAATACAGATTCAGGCGTTATCTTGCACGCCGTCGCACCCCAAGACCTCGGAACGGCAAAGATTACACCGACAGGACGGTTTGATGCAGGTAGCTATGCCAGTTTTGATTTGGTCTACACTGCGGGTCCTTACGGGATCGATGACTCTGGCAGCCTGCGTGTGTGCTTTCGGTTCGCTTCGGATCAATCCAATCCTCAGTTCGAGGATCCAAAAGGGGCGAACTTCTGCACAGTAGAAGCATCCAACGGCGCAGTTTTGCAACTGCGCTGGGACCCCAAGGGGAACGTCCGGCCATGGGACAAAACGTTGTGGATCAAAGTGGTCAAAGGATACTTGGCAGAAGGCGACACAATCACGATCAGATTTGGTGTGACCGACGACGGCGGTCCGGGCATGCGATTGCAGACGTTTTGCGAAGACACCTTTGAATTCCGCGTGCTTAGCGACCCCATCGCAACCTTTAACTTCCAACCGCTGCCTGAGCAGCCCATGATTGAAATCGGCCCAGGCGTGCCCGAGCGTTTTCTGGCGGTGCTACCGACCAAACGCAGGCCCGGAGAAACCTTTTCACTCAAGGTCAAAGGTGAGGATCGTTGGGGAAACCCCTCTGATCGCTGTGACAATGTACTCAAGGTGATCGCAGAAGGCGACATTGCGGGCCTGCCTGACACGATCACGTTGACTCCGGGCGCACGTGCTTTCGTGTTTGACGGCCTGAGTGTGCCCATGACGGGCCGCGTTTCGATCTCTCTGCAAGATGAGAGTGGGACAACAGTTGCGCGTTCCAACCCCTTGATGATCGAAGACACTGAACTGGTTCAGTTCTGGGGTGACCTTCACGGCCAATCCGAAGAAACAATCGGTACCGGAAGCGCAGAACAATATTTCACTTTTTCCCGTGATCTCGCCTTCGTTGATGCCTGCGGACATCAGGGAAATGATTTTCAGATCACCGATGCCTTTTGGGGCGAACTCAACCGCATTACGGCGACGTTTGATGTGCCCGGCACGTTCCTGGCGCTGCCCGGTTATGAGTGGTCGGGGAATACGGCATTGGGTGGAGATAGAAACGTATATTTTCCGAACGAAAACAGGATTATACGTCGCTCATCTCATGCTTTGATTGAAGGTGGCGACGCCGCAGGGACTGATGCATTGACGGCCGGCAAACTCTTTGAGGATCTGGCGGAAGCCGGTGAGTGGGATGTCGTGACGTATGCCCATTGCGGCGGGCGGTATGCCGACATCGAGGTGGCCCATGATGGCCGCTTTGAACGATCTGTCGAGGTTCATTCGTCTTGGGGGACGTTTGAATGGCTTTTGTATGATGCGTTTCGGTTAGGATACCGTGTTGGCGTTGTCGCCAACTCTGACGGACACAAGGGGCGTCCGGGGGCAAGTTATCCGGGGGCTGGCAAGTTTGGCGCCATTGGTGGACTGACTTGCTTTGAAATGGAAAACCTGACGCGCGAGAACCTGCTGGATTGCATGAGGAGCCGCCGACACTACGGCACGACAGGTGGCGTAAATGGTCGGATGATCATTGATCTGAGTGCAAAATTCGACGCCGCAGCGACCGTGTATTCAGATGATCCAAACCTTTTTGAGAACGCAAAAGGCACCCAAGCCACGACAGCCAAAATGGGCGACATTGTTCATCTGCCCAACGGTGAAATGCACCTGTCCGGATCGGTAGAGACCACGTCTGCGATTGAACGTATCGAGGTGTTCAATGGTGAGCGGCTGATACATACGGTTCGACCGTTTTCGCCATCTGAACTTGGGAGCCGCATTCGAGTTCTTTGGGAAGGCGCAGAGTACCGGGGGCGTTTTCGTCAGGTGATTTGGGATGGCACAGCGCAGATCACGGGCAATCAGGTGCTTGCGGCCCAACCTGTGAATTTTCTCAACCACGACAAGACTTTAGAACGTGACGGCAACACTTTGTCATGGGAGGCGCTGACAACGGGCAATTTCGGCGGCGTTGATATCCAGCTTGCAGATGCTCGCTCGGGCCAGTTGGCCATAAATACTCCGCTGGTCGAGTTTGAAATACCGATTGGCGACATCGGCCAAGACGATCTTTTGTTCGACGAAACTGGGCGGTTGCCACGGTTTATCAGGGTATTCCGATTGCCCGATACCTTGACCTGCACATCACACCGCTTTTCTGTGGCCGTCGACCTGTCCGCAACCGGTGACAATCCGATCTATATTCGACTGACGCAAGAGGACGGAACGCGGGCATGGACAAGTCCGATTTACGTGTATCGCTGATCCGTCGGGCCGGTCCAAACGCAAGACGTGATTGCAAACGTGAAATGGAGAGCATGCCTTGAGTATCGAAAACACATCTTCAGACCGGGTAGGGGCGCAGGCTCTGACAGGAGAACAAGCCCAGCATGGTGCATCGCTGACACCACGTGATGGACGCTCTCACGTTGTAGGACCGACAGCTCCGGGATTGTTGCCAATCACCATCCCACAGATGATGCAAAATACAGTTGCGGAGTACGGTGAAAACCTTGCCGTTGTGTCCTCTCACCAAGGCATCCGGCGCAGCTATAACGAACTGGACCGTGACGTTCTGAAACTGGCCGCAGGCTTTTTGTCTCTTGGTCTGGAAAAAGGGGATCGCGTGAGTATCTGGGCGCCCAATTGCTATGAATGGATTCTGACCCAACTGGCAACGGCGCGCATTGGCGTAATTCTGGTCAACATAAACCCAGCCTACCGGACGGCCGAAGTGCAATACGCGCTCAACAAATCGGGGTGCAAAGCCTTGGTTGCCGCCGAGCACTTCAAGACGTCGCACTACATCGACATGATACGTGCGCTTGCACCAGAGTTGGACAGGTCTGACCCAGCCGCGTTGCAGTCAGAAAAGCTGCCTTACCTGCGACAGGTGATCGCAATCACACCGAACGCCATGAACGGGGTTTTGCGCTTTAGCGATGTACAAAAGGCGGGGACGCCCGATCATGAGCGGCGGGTTGACGACATCGCAAACACATTGTCCTGCGATGATGCGATCAACATTCAATTCACGTCCGGAACCACCGGTGCTCCGAAAGGGGCCACGTTGACGCATTTCAACATCGTTAACAACGCCCGCTTTGTCACCGATCGGATCGCCCTTGGACCGACAGACAAGCTGTGTATTCCTGTGCCACTTTACCATTGTTTTGGGATGGTCATGGGGGTGCTTGGCGCGCTCTCAAAAGGCGCCGCGATACTGCTACCGAATGACGGCTTTGACACCGCCTTGACGCTGGATTGCCTCGAACACGAGAAATGCGCCGCCCTCTACGGGGTGCCGACTATGTTTGTCACAATGCTCGAGTCCCTGAAGGATAGGCCACGCCCCCTTACATCGCTGCGCACCGGCATCATGGCTGGTGCGCCATGCCCGGTCGAAGTCATGCAACGCGTGGGTTCAGAAATGAACATGACCGAGGTGACAATCTGTTACGGCATGACCGAAACGTCGCCTGTGTCCTTTCAAAGTTTTGTAGACGACCCACTTCAACTGCGCTGTGAAACTGTTGGGCGGGTTCATCCGCATCTGGAGGTGAAAATCGTCGACGAGACCGGCGCAATTGTTCCCATAGGGGCGCAGGGCGAGTTGTGTACGCGGGGCTATTCCGTCATGAAAGGGTATTGGGAAGACGAGGTTCAGACCGCTGATTGCATCCAAGATGGGTGGATGCAAACCGGAGACCTTGCGACACTTGACGAGAACGGGTTTTGCCGGATCACGGGACGCGTCAAGGATATGATCATTCGGGGCGGCGAAAACATTTATCCCCGTGAAATCGAAGAGTTTCTGTTCACGCATCCCAAAGTGAGTCAGGCACAGATCTTTGGCATTCCTGACGAAAAGTTTGGTGAAATCGTGTGCGCATGGGTGGTGCAGACGCCAGGGACAGAACTGAGCCCCGAAGACGTTCTGGACTATTGCGAGGGGCAGATTGCGCGGCACAAAGTACCGTCACACGTCAGGGTCGTCTCGGAAATCCCGATGACGGTCACAGGGAAGCCGCAAAAATTTATCATGCGAGACAAGATGTTGGACATGCTCGCGCCCTCCAACTTGTAAGGTCGTTGAATGCCTTTTGACCCACGCAGCGGTTGATCAGCCCGCCGCAATCGCCCTCAGCGATCGCCACCTCTTCTGCTGTCCCTGATCGCAGCTTCACAGTCCTTTTGATCGTTTGGCTCGCAAGAGACGGTCGACGATCCAACACGTATATACATCTTTTCGAATGTCCGATTTCCGCGTTGGATTGTCTTAATTGTCGCGGGCACAGATTTGCCGTTATAGCTGAATGTCGTTTCTTGTTCAGCGATAACTTTCGCCGTGGCCAAAGTCGGCAAACAGATCAGAAGTACAGCAAACACTCTCATTTTTAGGACTCCAGTTTCGCATCTATCGAAGACTTGGGGGACGAATAACTTACTCTGATAGATGTTGCGACAACGCATAAAAATCAAGGCTCTTAGGTGCGGCCCGCGATGTTTCGGTGATAAGATGCACGCTAGCGTAAGCTCCAGTGCGCTATCCGTGGCATCATCCCAGACAGAATGCCAAACCGCGCGAAACACCACGTTGATAATTTCTCCGTCTGCTCAGCCGTCTTCCAGGTGCTGTAGGCCGTCCTGCGCCGCCTCTAGCAGCTCATCGCATTCGACGAAAAACGACACGCGGATGTCTTCCATCGGATCGGGTGTGCTCATCCTGCGGTCCTAGCCAGCAACCATTTGCAACGCTTTAACTAACTTGACCGGGTCAAAGGGTTTGACGATCCAACCGGTGGCACCGGCCTTACGAGCTCTTTGTTTCAACTCTGGTGCTGCTTCGGTTGTCAGCACAAGGATCGGGGTGGACCGATAGGCATCGAAATCACGTACAGCACCGATAAAGTCGAAACCGTCCAAGCGAGGCATGTTGATGTCGGTAATAATGACGTCTGGTTTGATTCCAGAAAGCACCTCGGTCCCGTGCACTCCGTTATCGGCTGTGTGAACCGTAAACCCAGCGGGTTCTAAGGCAAAGCGGATCATGTCTCGCATTGTACTGCTATCATCTACGACGAGGACTTCGAGGCTCATGGCGCACCTTCCGATAGGTGTTCTGGCGCAAGGCCCATCATCGCCAACTGACGACCGGCGCGGTCACTGATCGCTGAAATCTCCAACGTGCCGCCCTGCGCATGTTGTGCCCGGGCAGCCGCGATTATCAGCTGGGCGGCGAGCGCGCCCATATGCGTCACATTGCTGGCATCAAGATGCACTTGCCCCCCGCTACAGGCTCGCGTCAGCCGGGGAGCAAACGCACTGAGTTCTTTTGCATCAAGGCGCGATGGCAACAGAATCTGTTCAGTCATTGCGCACCCAGGCAGATATCAACGGGTTGTCGTGTCATGATGGACCTCGGGGCTGCTCAACTCGAGGTTTGTGTAACGAACGCTCTCTTAAGACGGCGTTACCGGGCACGACATCCGGCGCTAAAAACAACCAAGCTACGCCCAACAAAAAAACCCGCGCCGGGTAAGGGCGCGGGTTTCAATGTCGTCATAGGGCTGGTGTCAGGCCCGGCGACGTCCACCGGTGCGTCCCGCGCGCCCACGGCCCTCTTGTCCGGCCTTGGGTGCAACCCGGTTGAACTTGATCCAGTTGCCACCGCCTTCGTCGTTATTGGTCAGGAAGTTGGCGGCCCGGATCGCCTCCATTTCCTTGCCAGCGCGGGGCAGGGTGGACCCAAGTCCAAACATCTGCACAAACGCTTCATCATCCATGCCTTCGGGCAGCACGATACCTGCGGCGGCGACTTCGGCGCGTTTTTCGGCGATCTTTGTTGGCCCGACGGGCAGGGCGACAGGGTTCATGATCGCAGACGTCATGCCAGCGCCCATGGCCATTGGCAAAAACGCATTGTTAACCCCATGGCGATTGGGCAACCCAAAGGAGATATTGGAGGCCCCGCAGGTCGTATTTACACCCAGTTCTTCGCGCAAACGGCGCACCAGAGTGAACACTTGCAATCCAGCTGTGCCCATAGCGCCGATCGGCATGACCAGCGGGTCCACAACAATATCATGAGCTGGAATACCGAAATCTGCAGCCCGCTCCACAATCTTCTTAGCCACAGCAAAGCGCACGTCGGGATCTTCGGAAATGCCCGTGTCGTCGTTGGAAATGGCAACCACCGGGACGTTGTATTTCTTGACCAGCGGCAGAACGAGCTCGAGGCGTTCTTCCTCACCGGTCACAGAGTTCAAAAGGGGGCGCCCTTCAGCAGCCGCAAGGCCATTTTCGAGCGCACCGGGCACGGAACTATCGATGCAGAGAGGGCAATCCGTCACCGCCTGCACGCACTCCACCAGCTGCCTCATCAGCGTCGGCTCGACAAAGTTGTTGTCGGCATAACGTGGATCTTCGGCCATCTTGTTGGAGAACACAGCACCCGAATTGATATCAAGGATCGTGGCACCAGCGGCCACTTGCGCGCGCGCATCCGCCTCGACACGGGAAAAATCACCGCGTTCCAACTCTTCATTCAGGACTTTGCGGCCTGTGGGGTTGATGCGCTCGCCAATGACGCTGAATGGCTGGTCAAAGCCTATTATGGCTGTCTTGGTCTTGGATTCGACAATGGTGCGTACCATGCGGGTCTTGTGTCCTTTTGTAGGCGTCGACCGGAACGATCGCGTTAATGGTCGACCGGGGCGGTCGAGTTATTGGTTGGCGGGGACAGCCGAGCGGCCCCCGTTTTGAATCGCCCAATTGGCATTGGTCTTGATCCCACCAAGGGGGAAGAAATGCACTTGAGCGATGTTGAAGTCGGGATTTGCAGCCTTGTGGGCGGCCAGCTGCGAGATCACATCAGTGGGCTCGAACGGCATCAGCAGTTTGGTGACGTCCTTGGCGCGGCGTTGCAAGACGCGCAACGAGGGGCCAACACCACAGGCGATTGCGAACTTGATCATGGTTTGCAACTTGGCAGGGCCTGCAATGCCGATATGGACGGGCAGGTCGATGCCTGCGGCTTTAAGGCTGTCTGCCCACGCGATGATGGGGCCTGCTTCAAAGGCGAATTGTGTGGCCAAGGCCATTTGTGCGTCCGTGGTTTCAGAGAATTTCTGTTTCCAATGAAGCGCTTCTTCGACGTTCTTCATGTTACCATCAGGATCGATGTCTTTATTCCCCTCAGGATGACCCGCCACATGCAACCGCTTGAATCCAGCGGCATCAAAAGCCCCGGACTCCAAGAGCTGCATCGAAGAATGGAAATCACCGTATGGTTTGTCGACACCACCGGCGAGCAACAGCGCCTGATCCACATTCGCCTCGCCTTGATAGCGTGCGACCCAATCCTTCAGGGTGGCGGCATCCTTGATGATACGCGCGGGAAAGTGCGGCATGACAGGAAAGCCATCGGCGTTCAGCCGTTTGGCAGTCGCCACCATGTCTTCGATCGGGGTGCCTTCGATATGGGCGATGTAGACGCGGGTGCCTTTGGGCAGAATGGCACGGAAATCTGCGACCTTTTCGGCAGTGCGCGGCATGACCTCGATGGAATAGCCTTGCAGGAACGTCTCCACCTCGGGGCTTAGCGTCCCCGCAACGGGCCCATCGTCTTTTTTGAAGTTCAACAATGCCATTTGTCCGTCTCCTACATGCGGGCCTCAGGCCCAACCCTCATTGTCGATCAGCGCTTTAATGCGAGCGGTGTCGTATTCTGTTTCCAGACGGAAAGCTTCGGCCTCGGCCAATTCGCCGGGATCGCCGTCCATGGGGTAGGGATCAGCCTTGCGCCATTCAGCCAGATAGGCATCGGCATCCTTGGCGTTCACCTTCATTGCAGCGCGATCTATCGCCTGCTCAAAACGTTCGGCCAATTGCCGTTTGGAACCGCGACGCCCCTTGCCGACAATGACTTGCGCCGGGATATCGCGCCAATAGACGATTGTGACATCAGGCATCTGATTCCTCCGTTCCAGTTGACCCGTGATAGGGCACAGCGCGGGCCGGGCGCGGCTCATTTTCGACAAATGCGGCGGCTGTTGCGACTTGGCAGGCCTGCATAGCTCAGCCGCCCCCTGTCTAGGCGTAAATATGCACCCCGGTAAACTTCGGATGTCTCATGTTCTTCATGAAGCAAGTGAGGTCCACCGTAAGCCACTTGCGTGATTGCAATCCGCGACCTATCGTTGGGATAACTCGATTTGAAAGGCGCGAAAGATGGCGCCAAAGCGTCCCGAAGGTGCGGGCGCGATAGACCACCGGCCCTCCGATCAGAGGGCCAAGCCCGTGCCGTGTGCCCCTGGATCGCCTGAGCTTTATGCCGCGCTTGATCTGGGCACGAACAGTTGTCGCATGTTGATTGCCGAGCCGCGAGGCGCGGGCTTTCATGTTGTCGACAGCTTTTCTAAATCCGTACAGCTGGGCTTGGGGCTTGAACGCTCAGGCAAACTGTCGCGTGGATCGATGGCACGCACCGTACAGGCGCTGCGCATTTGCCAGCAAAAGCTGAAGCGTCACAATGTGAACCGCATGCGTCTGGTGGCAACAGAAGCCTGTCGGCGAGCGTTTAATGCGACTGAGTTCATTGATCGTGTGCACCGCGAAACCGGACTGCGTCTGGACATCATCGAGCCCGAGGAAGAGGCACGTCTGGCAGTGGTGTCCTGCGCCCCACTGGTCAGTCCAAAGACCGAAAATCTCTTGGTGGTGGACATCGGAGGCGGATCAACCGAACTGGTCTGGATCGACCTATCCAAAGTGCCAAGGCCGGACCGCCCGCAAGCGATCATGCGCCTTCATTCGGGGTTCAAAAAGGCGATCAGCGACGTGCCCGAAGCCCGCGTGGTTGATTGGATCAGTGTACCACTGGGCGTTGCCACGTTGCGCGAGCAATTCAACGATGTGGATGATGATGCAGCACGTTTCGCGCTGATGAGCTGGTTTTTCGAGGAAAACCTGTCGAGCTTCTCTCCGTACCACGCGACCGAACCGACCGAACGCTTCCAGATCGTTGGCACCTCGGGCACAGTTACGACCGTTGCAGCCTCGCATCTGGGGTTGAAGCGCTATGACCGCGCAAAGGTGGACGGGTTGCGCATGTCCACAGAACAGATCGATACCGTCATCAGGTCCTACCTGCAGATGGGCCCGGGCGGGCGCCGGGCGGACCCGCGTATTGGTTCAGACCGGCACGCGTTGATCATGTCGGGGGCAGCGATATTGCAGGCGCTGATGCGCTGCTGGCCCACGGACCGCCTGTCGGTGGCCGACAGGGGCCTGCGCGAGGGGTTGCTTTATGCGCAAATGAGCGCGGATGGCGTGCTGGACGATCAGTCGGCTTGATGTGGGTGCGGGCGCACTGTATCGGCTGAGGCCAGCAAACAAAGGTGAGTGACGTGGCCAAGACCCCCACAGGAAAAAACACATCCGGGCGCGGGCAGCGTGATCTGAAGGTCAAGGTCAAGTCAGCCCGCGGTCGCAAGCTGTCCTCAACCCGCTGGTTGCAGCGTCAGTTGAACGACCCCTACGTCAAACGGGCGCAGGCCGAAGGCTATCGCGGGCGCGCGGCCTACAAGATTCTCGAACTGGATGACAAATTTCGCTTTCTCGTTCCCGGTGCGCGGATTGTCGATCTGGGCTGTGCTCCGGGTGGGTGGTGTCAGGTTGCTGTGAAACGCTGCAACGTGCTTGGTGAAAAGTCTGGCAAATCCCAAGGCACTATTCTGGGCATCGATTTACAGGAAATGGAACCGATTGCAGGTTGTGAACTCTACCAGCTCGATTTCATGGAAGACGACGCCGACCTCAAGGTCAAAGAGTGGCTTGGTGGTAAGGCGGATGTGGTGCTGTCAGACATGGCGGCCTCGTCCTCTGGACACAAACAAACTGACCATTTGCGTATCATCGCCCTGTGCGAAGCGGCAGCTTACTTTGCTTTTGATGTTCTGGAAGAAGGCGGGACATTTGTGGCCAAGACCCTCGCAGGGGGCGCCGAGGGCAGCCTGCAACAACTGCTCAAGCGCCGGTTCACCAAGGTCGCCAATGTAAAACCACCGGCCTCACGCGCGGACAGTTCAGAAAAATTTGTCGTAGCGACGGGATTTAAGGGCGCGTTGGACGAATAGCCGCGTCAGAAAACGAGCGCAGAGCGATCTGCTGGACGCGCTCAAGCTCATCTGGTTCGAGACGTCTGGTGCGCAACTCTTGGGCGTCGGACGCGCGATCAAGCGCCACATCGCGCTGACGCATCAACTCGAACAGGCGCATGTGGCGCGGATTTTCTGGATCTGACGACAACATGGCCTTTGCCTAACCGCCTATTTGGGCGGGCAAAGGGACTTAATGTGGTGAATTTCGGACGCTTCGCCTTAGATCGACAGACGCGCTGCGTGCGTGCCGCGTTCACGGTATGGCGTGGTGTCATAGTGAGCACGGTAGCACTTGGAGAAATGTGAGGGTGAGGCAAACCCGCAGGCCAGCGCCACATTGATCACGCTCATATCGGTTTGCATCAGCAGGTTACGGGCTTTTTGCAACCGTAGTTCCATGTAGTACCGCTTGGGTGAGCGGTTCAGATATCGCCGGAACAGACGTTCAAGCTGGCGCGTGGACATCCCTACATCATTTGCCAGAATCGAAGGGCTGATCGGTTCCTCGATGTTTTGCTCCATGATCTGGATGACTTGGCTCAGCTTAGGATGACGCACACCGATGCGGGTGGGTACAGACAAACGCTGCGTGTCCTGATCCGTGCGGATCGACGAATAGATCAGTTGATCGGCAACTGCATTGGCCAGTTGTTCGTCATTGTCATCCGCGATCAGCTTCAACATCAGATCAATAGAAGACGTCCCGCCAGCGGTCGTTAACCGTTTGTCATCAACCACAAAGACAGATTTGGTCAACTCAACCTCTGGGAATTCCTCGGTGAAACTATCCTGGTTTTCCCAGTGAATCGTCGCGCGCTTGCCATCAAGCAAACCCGCCTTGGCCAGCGAATAGGCGGCGGTGCAAAGCCCGGCCACAGCGGGCCCTTTGCGCGCTTCACGGCGCAACCACCCCAATAGACGTTTGGTTGTCGCCGCTTGGACGTCAATGCCGCCGCAGATCATGATCGTGTCATCCCGGCCAACCTCGTCCAGATCCCCGTCCAGCTTGAAACCGGTGCCCGCCGAGCAATAGGCCACATCACCGCCTTCGCCGACGATACGCCAAGTATACCGTTCTTTTTCCGCCATTCGGTTGGCAATACGCAGACTTTCCAGCGCAGCAGAGAAACACAGCAAGGTGAAGTTGTTCAGCAGCACGAACACAAACCGCTTGGGCTGATCCCCTTGGGGATGGGTCCGGGTGGCGTGGCGCGTGATCGACATCGCGGCGGCTTCCTAAGCTGGCGGGGGTATCAGGTCGACCGGGCCCGCTCGTTATTGGTGACGCGCACCTTGAGCATGGGCCAAACCCTAGGTCAAGTGGTCGCAATTATGATATGGTCACGTGCGCGCACCTTTTGTATAGGGGGGATCGCTGGCGTTAACGCCAACATTTTTTTGCGGAGAGAGACGATGAGCAATTGGACAAAATCTGACTGGCGCACACTGCCCCGGATACAGATGCCCGATTATACCGACGCTGCGGCCCTGAACGCGGTTGAGGCGCAGCTTTCCAAGTATCCACCGCTTGTTTTTGCAGGCGAAGCACGCAGGCTGACCAAACACCTGGCTGATGCCGGGCGCGGGGATGCGTTCCTGCTCCAAGGGGGCGATTGCGCAGAAGCCTTTGATCAGTTCAGCGCAGACGGCATCCGCGACACGTTCAAGGTGATGCTGCAAATGTCGATGGTGCTGACCTATGGCGCCAAGGTGCCGGTGATCAAACTGGGCCGCATGGCCGGTCAATTTGCCAAGCCACGCTCGGCCCCGACCGAAACAATCGATGGCGTGGAACTGCCCAGCTACCGCGGTGACATCATCAACGGTCTGGACTTCACCCCCGAGGCACGCATTCCTGATCCAAAGAAGATGTTGCAGGCCTACACACAGGCAGCGGCCACGCTGAATTTGCTGCGGGCCTTCTCGACTGGTGGCTATGCAGACATGAACATGGTGCATTCGTGGACCCTTGGGTTTGCGGAAGGCGCTGAGGCCGAAAAGTACCGTGAGATTGCCACGCGCATTCAGGATACCATCGATTTCATGGCGGCCGCTGGAATCGACGCGGACACCACGCACGAATTTTCATCGGTGGAATTCTACACCAGCCACGAGTCGCTGTTGTTAGAATACGAAGAGGCGCTGACCCGCGTTGACTCAACCTCTGGCAAGTGGCTGGCCGGGTCCGGGCACATGATCTGGATCGGGGACCGTACCCGTCAACCTGACGGAGCACATGTGCATTTCGCAAGCGGCGTCCAGAACCCGATTGGCCTCAAATGCGGCCCAACGATGACGTCCGAAGACCTCAAGGCGCTGATGGCAAAACTGAACCCGAACAATGAAGAGGGACGTTTGACCCTGATCGCACGCTTTGGGGCAGGAGCCGTCGGTGAAAACCTGCCGCGCCTGATCAATACAGTGCGGGAAGAAGGCGCAAACGTCACTTGGGTCTGCGATCCGATGCACGGCAACACGATCAAGTCCTCGACAGGGTACAAGACGCGGCCCTTCGAGTCGGTCTTGCGCGAAGTGCGCGAATTCTTTGGGGTGCACGCATCCGAAGGGACGATCCCAGGCGGTGTTCATTTTGAGATGACAGGGCAGGACGTGACCGAATGCACGGGCGGTGTGCGTGCAGTGACGGATGAGGACCTGTCTGATCGTTATCACACAGCCTGCGATCCGCGCCTGAACGCCTCGCAATCACTGGAACTGGCGTTCTTGGTCGCCGAAGAACTCTCGAACCTGCGCCGTGCGCGGGGCGGGGCACGCGCAGCCAGCTAAACCTCAATCAAAGATGAAAAAAGCGCGAGAGGTCATCACCTCTCGCGCTTTTTTTTCTTGCTCAGTCTGCTGGTCAGTTGTCTGATTTTACCACACGCAGATACGGCACGTCCGCTCGGGGCGTATGAGACTTGAAGGCACGCGCAGGCTCAGCGAACCCATCAGCGGGCTGAGGTGCTTCGGTCACGTTGGGCGCAGGCGCTTGTGCTACCGGTAATGTGGAGGGTGCGGTAATCGACCGAATCTTGGCCCCAACCACATCAAAGCGGCGCGGGGTGTGCCCGATTTCGCCCTGCGCTACGAGGCAGCCCAGAATGCGGCTGACATCGCCCAGATCGCTTTTGAGTGGCAGCAACAGTAAACGGCCTTCCAACTGAGGTTTGGTCACGCTGGTCTCTGCGTTCAGGCGCATCTCGCACACCGCTGGGCGCTGACATACGTCTTCAAGCAAATCGTTGATCTGACGTCGGCAGGGCGGCGTGATCAGCGAAGTAAGCGGCATCCCGCGCACTTCCATTCCCATCAGGTCGCTTAAGTGGCTACCTGCGATACGGATACGGGCCATTCCGGGCGCAATGCGCTCCAAAACGAACGTATACTCCAGTGCGGATTCGATACCCCGAGGATCAATCTCGGACCGTTTCGGCATAAGGCGTGCACCACGCAAACCTTCCCAATAGGCCTCAACCTGGGAAATAGCGGAATATCCAACTTCTGCGCGAAATTCTGTCATAACGGCGATATTGTGCGGGCTGTAATCTGATTTGTCCATCTTCTGAGTGTCGCAGTCTAATTCAAGGGTGAAGCATGCTGTGTTCATGTCCGTGTTGATACCAATATGTATCAAATTCGCGTCGAACGTAGGTCAAAACATAACAACTGGTTAATCTGCCCCGCGCCACAAAGCAGCAGGCTTTGGCTTGCCCCCTCTGGACACAGACCCTAAACGCTTGGGTATGACCAAGGTATCGCCCGGCGCCGATGGGGGCGCAAAAACACAAAAACATGTCATCCGTTCCATGACCGGATTTGCTGCAGCAAACGGCGCACTTGAACCGTTCCGCTGGTCTTGGGATGTCCGATCTGTAAACGGCAAGGGGTTGGACGTGCGCCTGCGGGTCCCCGACTGGATCGACGGGCTTGAAGCGGCGTTGCGCCCCTTGGTTCTGGCCCGTGCGGCACGGGGTAACGTGACATTGTCCTTGCGCCTGTCGCGTGATGATGCGGTCGCATCCGTGACCCTGAACACCACCCAAATGAAAGCCACCGTGCAATCCCTGCTTGATATCGAGGCCGAGGCGATGGAGCAGGGGCTGTCCCTTGCTCCGTCACGCGCCAGCGATATTGCGGTGATGCGCGGTGTTTTGGAGCAAAGCGTGGGCCAGGACGATCCGGCCCCATTGCGCGCCGCGCTTGTGGCCGAGTTGCCCGAGATTTTGGAGGCATTCGATGCCATGCGCCAAAGCGAAGGGAGTGCTTTGCGCGCTGTATTGGTCGCTCAATTAGACGAGGTGGCGACGCTGACGAAAGAGGCCGCAACATTGGCCGAGGCACGCAAGGACGAGGTCGCGACCACATTGAAAGAGAACCTCGCCCGCGTTCTGGACAATACCGACGGGGCCGATCCGGACCGCGTCGCTCAGGAATTGGCACTGCTTGCCGTCAAGGCCGATGTCACCGAAGAGATCGATCGTCTCTACACCCATGTAGGCGCGGCCCGTGTCTTGCTGGATGAGGGTGGCAGCGTGGGCCGCAAACTCGACTTTCTGATGCAAGAGTTCAATCGCGAGGCCAACACCTTGTGTTCCAAGGCGCAAAACGCAGACCTCACACGCGTCGGATTGGCGCTTAAGGCGCTGATCGACCAGATGCGCGAGCAAGTACAGAACGTGGAATAGCCCTATGACGACCGACCAGACGAAACGCCGTGGGCTGCTGATCATCCTGTCTTCGCCATCGGGAGCCGGGAAAAGCACCTTGGCGCACCGCTTGCGCGCCTGGGACAATGACATTGTTTTCTCGGTGTCCTCCACCACTCGGGACGCGCGCCCGGGTGAAGAGGATGGGGAGCATTACCATTTTGTGTCGGTCGATGATTTTAAAGCATCGGTAAAGCGATCCGAGATGCTCGAACACGCTCACGTATTCGGCAATTTTTATGGCTCCCCCAAAGGCCCGGTGTCCGAGGCGATTGAGCAAGGGCGCGACGTGCTCTTTGACATCGATTGGCAGGGTGCACAGCAAATCCGCAACTCAGACCTTGGCATGCACACGCTGTCGATCTTTTTGCTGCCCCCCTCCATCACCGAATTGCACCGCCGTCTGGTGGCACGCAATCAAGACAGCGAAGACGTCATCGAAAAGCGCATGCGCAAAAGCTGGGATGAAATCAGCCGGTGGGATTCCTATGATTTCGTGCTGGTCAACGACACCCTCGATCACACCGAAGCGCAGCTGAAAACGATCATTCAGGCGACGCGCCTTCGCCGATTGCAGCAACCTGACCTGACGGATCACGTGCGCGACCTGCAAACCCAGTTTGAGGAGCTAAAATGACCCTTTATGCCCTTGGTACAGACAGTCCCGAAATCCATGAGGATACGTGGGTCGCGCCTGATGCGAACGTCATTGGAAAAGTGGTTTTAGAACGCGCTGCAAGCATCTGGTTTGGCTGCACAATTCGCGCCGATCACGAAGAGATTCGGATTGGTGAAGGCTCTAACGTTCAGGAAAACTGTGTCATGCATATCGACGCAGGCTTTCCGCTTACAATCGGTGCGGGTTGCACAATCGGGCACAAGGTCATGCTGCACGGCTGTACGATCGGAGATAACACGCTGATCGGAATGGGTGCGACCGTTTTGAACGGCGCGCGCATCGGCAAGAACTGCCTGATCGGGGCAGGGGCGCTGATCACCGAAGGCAAGGAAATTCCTGATGGCTCTTTGGTTATGGGGATGCCGGGCAAGGTCGTCCGGGAACTCGACGAAGCGGCCATTCAAGGCCTGCGCGCCTCGGCGTTACATTATCAGGACAACATGCGCCGCTTTCGCGACACCATGACAGAGGTTACGGGCTAATGCCGCATTGCGAATTGCACTACTCCGATGATCTGGACATCGACGTGCCCGCAATTCTGGCAAAGGTCGAGGCAATCATTCTGGCCCATGACTCCGAAGCGGGCGATACCAAGGGGCGGGCCTATCCCGCAGCCCAGTTCCACCACACAAACTTCAAGGCCACGCTGTCGCTGCTGTCAAAACCGCACCGCGACGCGCAGTTCGTGGCCGCCCTGCAGCGCGATGTGGTCGCCGCCATTTCCAAATTTCTGCCACGCCCCTGCTGGATGAGCATCGACATCACCTTTAGCACGCCAAACTACCACACGGAGTTTCTGGAATGACCAAGAACGACCGCGGGTCTCTTATTCGTCCCGTACCGCTGCCAGAAAGTGCGTCACGCCCTGTGGCCACGCCACTGTCGCCCTCTGTGGTTTATGCTTCGGACACGCCGGACATGTTGGATGCACAGTACGAAGGGGATCTGCACGGTTACACATATAGTCGCGAGGGCCATCCAAACGCAGATGTGGTCGCGCGCACCATCGATGCGATGGAAGGGGCACCGCATATGGGCGTCGTCGTGTCCTCCGGGATGGCGGCTGTCTCTGCGGTTCTTTTGGGGCTGACCAAAGCCGAAGATCACGTGATCGGGGGCAATCAGCTTTATGGCCGGTCTTTGCGGATGATGGCCGAGGATTTGCCGCGCCTCGGGATTGCCACCTCAATGGTCGATCCCGGTGACGTCGAAGCGGTGCGCGCTGCCATCCGTCCCGAAACAAAGATGATCCTCGTTGAGGTTGTGTCGAACCCAACGTTGCGTGTGGCCGACATCCTCGGCTTGTCGGCGCTGGCCAAGGAAACCGGCATTCTGCTCGTGGTGGACAATACCTTTACAACGCCGCGCAGTTTTAAGGCATACGACCACGGTGCCGACATCGTCATCCATTCCGTGACCAAGCTGTTGGCGGGACATTCGGACGTTATGCTTGGCTATGTCTCAGCCAGGGACAAGGCGCTCAATGACCGATTGCGGGTGTTCGCCGTGACCGCGGGCATGTCGCCCAGCCCCTTTGATTGCTGGCTAGCAGAGCGGGGCATGCTGTCTTTTGAATTGCGCTTTGATCGGGCACAGTCCACAGCCGCAAAACTGGCCAAACACCTTGGCACCCTCGAAGGCGTCAAGCGCGTGATTTACCCTGCACGGCGGGACCACCCCGATCACTTACGGGCCGAGGCACTGCTTAAGGGTCAGTACTGCAACATGGTCAGCTTTGAGATCGAAGGCACGCGGGCGGCAGCCAATGCGCTGGCACGTGGCGCTGAGGGCCTTAGCTTTGCCCCCACGCTTGGGGATGTGGGCACCACGCTGTCGCACCCCGCGTCTTCCTCGCACCGCGCACTGACAGCGGAAAAACGGGCAGAACTCGGCATGTCCGAAGGGTTCTTTCGCGTTTCTGTTGGTCTTGAAGACCCGGACGCCCTGTGTGACGTGTTTACAAGCGCCGTACAGGCCGCAACGACGTAGACGAGGTGCGAGATGGGCGATGACATCCTTGACGCCCTGTTGGCCGCGTTTCCGCTGCCCAGCCTTGCGATCGACAGCACCGAACGGATCATTGCAGCCAACACCGAGGCCCTGACCCTAATTGGTCAACAGGCCAAGGGGCGCAACTACGTCACCATCCTGCGCCAGCCCGCGCTGCTCGACGCCATCGAGGCAACGTTGACGGATCGCACGCCACGCACGACCAGATACCTCAGCAACGATGGTGCACAGGACACCACCCTTCGGGTCAGTTGCAGGCCCGTGCGCGATGTTGGGCAGGACGGGGCAGGGGCCGTGCTGCTCTCGTTTGAAGACGTCAGCCATGTCGAGCAAGCCGGCCAGATGCGGCGCGACTTTGTGGCGAATGTCAGCCACGAACTGCGTACGCCGCTGACAGCGCTCATGGGGTTTATCGAAACCTTGCGCGGCCCCGCGCGCGATGATGCAGCGGCATCGACACGGTTTCTGAACATTATGCAGGATGAGGCAGAGCGGATGAACCGGCTGGTCGGCGACCTGATGTCTCTTAACAGGGTGGAAGGCGACGAACGGGTGCGGCCAACGCAAAGCGTGGTCCTCAATGATGTGCTTGAATCGACCCTGCGCACCTTACGTCCGCTGGCAAGCGAGGCGGGCGTGACCTTTGACATCCAAATGCCAGACACGCCCGTGCACATGATTGGGGACAGTGATCAACTGAAACAGGTTTTCACCAACCTGACCGAAAACGCGATCAAGTATGGCGGATCCGGGGGGCGGATCACCGTTAAGATGACCACAAGCCCACGTGAAGCTGCCCTGCGCGCGCCCGGAGCGCGGGTGCAGGTCATCGACTATGGCCCGGGGATCGATCCTGTGCACCTTCCGCGCCTGACTGAACGGTTCTATCGCGCAGACGATCACCGCAGCCGCGCCCTTGGTGGAACGGGTCTGGGGCTTGCCATCGTCAAGCATATCATCAACCGCCACCGCGGCAGATTACGCGTCGAAAGCGAACTTGGTGAGGGGGCGACCTTTACCGTCATCTTGCCGGTTCAGGAAAATGTTTGAGTGACGTCAGGGTAATTTTGGCTCTGTCATAAAACTGTTACGCAAGTGTCACAAAAGCATTGCGCGGGGTCCATAGACGGGCCGCAAGATTCCCATGGGGGGGATCACCAACAAATGTTCAAACAGGAGACATTCATGTCCTTTGTGAAACTTGCAGCTTCCGCGCTGACACTCTCGGCGATGGCCGCAACAACGGCTACGGCACGTGATCAGGTTCAGGTTGCCGGATCTTCCACGGTCCTGCCTTACGCGTCGATCGTCGCCGAAGCTTTTGGCGAAAACTTCGACTTCCCAACTCCAGTTGTTGAATCCGGCGGCTCAAGCTCAGGCCTCAAGCGGTTCTGCGAAGGTGTTGGCGAAAACACGATCGACATCGCGAATGCATCCCGCAAAATCCGCGAAAAAGAAATCAAAGCCTGCGCAGAAGCCGGTGTGACCGACATCATCGAAGTGCGCATTGGCTATGACGGCATCGTGTTCGCGAGCCAAATCAACGGCCCGGCCTACACCGCTTTCCAACCTGCTGACATTTTCAATGCTCTTGGTGCCAAGGTTCTTGTGGACGGTGCCATCGTCGACAACCCTCATCAACAGTGGGCCGACTTTAACAGCGACCTGCCAGCGTCAGACATCGTCGCCTTCATCCCCGGCACCAAGCACGGCACGCGCGAAGTGTTCGAAGACAAAGTGCTGCTGGAAGGCTGTGAAGCCACTGGCGCAATGGAAGCGATGATCACATCCGGCATGTCCGAAGATGACGCAGAAGATGCCTGCATCGACGTCCGTCAGGACGGTGGTTCAGTCGACATCGACGGTGACTACACAGAAACACTGGCCCGCATCGACGCCAACCCTAACGGCATCGGCGTGTTCGGTCTGGCATTCTACGAAAACAACACAGACAAGCTGAAAGTGGCGACAATGGGCGGTGTTGCACCTTCCACTGAAACCATCTCTACCGGTGAATATCCTGTGTCGCGCCCACTGTTCTTCTACGTAAAGAAAGCGCACATCGGCGTGATCCCCGGTCTCAAAGAGTTCGCTTCATTCTTCGTTGCCGACGAGCTTGCCGGACCTGACGGCCCACTGGCGGCCTACGGTCTTGTTGCTGACCCAGAGCTGTCGGCGACCCAAGCGACAGTTGCTGCCGAAACACCAATGGGCGGCGGCAGCTAAGCCAACCTGACCGTAACAGAAACGGGGGCGGCGTTTTGCGCCGCCCCCTATCACAACAAACACCCCGCCCATCTGCCGGGCACTCTGCCACCTGACTACGACGATTGGAGCCGACATGCCGTTTACATGGCTCGTCTTGATCATTCTCGCCATTGCTGCCGTTGGCTTTGTCACAGGGCGCAGCCGCGCACTACAAAGCGCAGGCGGTGACAGCCGTGATCTCCATTCCCTGCCAATCTACTACGGATCTCACGTTGCGATGTGGGCCGTCGTGCCAGCGGCGGCCGTTCTGATCGTCTGGCTTTTGGCGCAGCCATTTTTTGTCAATTCCCGGGTTCTGGCGACATTGCCCGACGGTGTCGTAACTGAGGGCAGTTCCATCGGCCTTGTGATGAGCGATGTGCGCCGCGTGGCGGGCGGTCTGGACGTCGCTGTGGCCCAAGGGGCAATGACACGTGACGAGGCCGCAGCGATCAGCAGTAAAACAACTGATGTGCGTGAAAGCCTTGGCCAAGTCGGCGTCGCCCTTGGATCAGACGTCAGCGCCGAGGTGTTGGGCGGCGCGCAGCTTTACCGTACTCTGAACGCGACCGGGTCTTTGATTATGACGGTCGTTGTGCTGGTTATCGCCCTGGGTGGCGCAGGATGGGCCGTATCCCGTTCCGACGCGAATTTCAGGGCACGCAACACAGTGGAACGCGGAATTTTGGCGTTGTTGATTTGCGCCGCTTCAATCGCGGTCCTGACAACCATCGGCATCCTGTTTGCTTTGCTGTTTAATACGATCGAGTTCTTCCGACTGTATCCGGCTGCCGACTTTTTCTTTGGCACGAAATGGGCGCCCAGTTTTTCTGGAAGGGGCGGGGCGTCTGACCTTGGGGTGCTGCCGCTTTTGTGGGGCACGTTCTATATCTCCATCATTGCGCTGCTGGTGGCCGTGCCCATCGGCCTGTTCTCAGCCATTTATCTCTCTGAATATGCAAGCCCGCGCGTGCGTGGCATCGCCAAGCCACTGATCGAAATCCTCGCCGGCATCCCGACAATTGTTTACGGGCTGTTTGCTCTGCTCACTGTTGGTCCACTTTTGGTGTCGATGTTCGGCAAGGACACTGTCGGCTGGATGCAGGGCGGCACGGCGGTGATGACGGCGGGCCTTGTGATGGGGATTATGCTGATCCCTTTTGTGTCTTCGCTGTCTGACGACATCATCAACGCGGTGCCCCAAGCCATGCGCGATGGGTCTTATGGGCTCGGTGCCACACAATCCGAGACGATCCGTCAGGTGATCTTACCCGCGGCCCTGCCGGGCATCGTGGGTGCGATCCTGCTGGCGGCCAGCCGCGCCATTGGCGAGACGATGATCGTTGTGCTGGGGGCAGGGGCCGCGGCCCGCCTGTCGCTGAACCCGTTTGAAGCGATGACAACCATCACCGCCAAGATCGTGAGCCAGCTGACTGGCGACGCCGACTTTGCCTCTCCAGAGGCGCTGGTGGCCTTCGCGCTTGGCATGACCCTCTTTGTCCTGACGCTCGGGCTCAACGTCTTTGCCCTTTATATCGTGCGCAAATACCGGGAGCAGTACGACTGATGACTGACGCAAGTATGACACCCGCCCCAGCCAAGCCCAAGAGATCGAGCCTGTCCGTTCTGGATGCACGCACCCGCAAGCGCAACGCTGCCGAAACGCGGTTTCGGATGTACGGTGTTGCGGCCATTGCCGTGGGCCTGCTGTTTCTGGTGTTCTTGTTCGCCTCGATCCTGCGCTCGGGCATTCCCGCCTTTACACAGACGGTGATGGATATCGAATTCGTGCTCACCCAAGAGCAGTTCGAAGAAGCCGAGAGCAAGATGCTCAAGACGGGCGAGTATCAAAAGATTTTTGTGAATGCGCTGCAAAGCCAACTTGAAGAAAGCGGGCTTGAAGTCGCCTTTGACAACAAGGCCATCGAACGGATCGTGGGCAAGCCGGGTGGTACAATCCGCAGCTATTTCCTTGAAAACCCGGATCGAGTCGGCACGCCGGTTTCCTTCGAACTGGCCGCATCGTCTCGCGTGGACGGCTATTTCAACGGCCGCGTGACGCGGGAAAATATCGTGGACAGCCGGTTTCTGATGGCCTCTGACCTTGATCTGGTGGATGCGCTGGAAGAAGCCGGGATCATCCACGGCGCCTTCAACTGGAACTTTATCACTGGCACGGATTCTGGCGTGGACAACCCCGGCGGTGCCGGCCTTGGCGCGTCAGTGATCGGGTCCTTCTTTATGATGCTGGTGGTGCTGTTCCTGTCGCTGCCCATTGGGGTTGCGGCATCGATATACCTTGAGGAATTTGCACCCAAGAACCGCTGGACTGACCTTATAGAGGTGAACATTTCCAACCTCGCGGCGGTGCCTTCTATCGTGTTTGGTATCCTTGGTCTGGCCGTCTTTATCCAGTTCGCGGGCTTGCCTCAGTCCGCACCACTGGTCGGTGGCCTTGTGCTGACACTAATGACGCTGCCCACAATCATCATCTCAACACGCGCCTCGCTGGCCGCTGTGCCGCCATCGATCCGCGATGCGGCTTTGGGGGTAGGGGCCTCCAAGATGCAATCGGTGTTCCACCATGTGCTGCCCTTGGCGATGCCGGGTATCCTGACCGGGACAATCATCGGACTTGCACAGGCGCTCGGTGAAACGGCCCCGCTGCTGCTGATTGGCATGGTCGGCTTTGTGGCGCGCGAATACCCCGAAGGGTTCCTGTCGGGCTTTACCGACGCCAACTCGGCCATGCCCGCCCAAATTTACACTTGGGCGAGCCGCGCGGATCCCGGATTTTACGAGAAAGCATGGGGCGGTATCATCATCCTCCTGCTATTCCTGATTACGATGAATGCAATTGCCGTGATCTTGCGACGCCGTTTTGAACGCCGCTGGTAGGGGCAAAGACATGAACGACATGAGAATTGTGGAGAGAGACGTGGACACAAACGAGGTCAAAATCGCGGCCAGGGACGTACAGGTCTTTTACGGCGACAACCACGCGATCAAGGATGTCAGCGTCGACATCGACGACAAGACTGTCACGGCCTTCATTGGTCCGTCTGGTTGCGGAAAATCAACTTTTCTGCGTTGTATCAATCGGATGAACGACACAATTGATGTGTGTCGAGTCAAGGGCGACATTCGGATCGACTCCGAAGACATCTATGATCCCAAGGTCGACCCGGTACAGTTGCGCGCCAAAGTGGGCATGGTGTTTCAAAAGCCGAACCCGTTCCCCAAATCCATCTACGACAACGTCGCCTATGGCCCTCGCATTCACGGCCTTGCCAGGTCCAAGGCTGATCTGGACGACATCGTTGAAAAGTCGCTGCGTCGCGGAGCAATCTGGGATGAGGTCAAAGACCGCCTGCATGCCCCCGGCACAGGTTTGTCTGGCGGGCAACAGCAACGCCTGTGCATCGCGCGGGCTGTCGCCACAGAACCCGAAGTTCTGCTGATGGACGAACCTTGCTCGGCTCTTGACCCAATCGCCACTGCGCAAGTCGAGGAATTGATTGACGAATTGCGCAAGAACTACTCGGTCGTCATCGTCACGCACTCGATGCAGCAGGCCGCGCGGGTCAGCCAAAAGACAGCGTTCTTCCATCTCGGCCATCTGGTCGAATACGGCGAGACCGGTACCATTTTTACCAATCCCGTCGATCCACGCACTGAAAGCTACATCACTGGCCGCATCGGCTAAGGAGTTCCAAATGAACGATCAACATATCGCATCGGCCTTTGACCGCGATCTTGAAGCGATTCAGGCCCAGATCATGAAAATGGGCGGGCTTGTCGAAAACGCTATTCTGGAGGCTGCGATCAGCCTTGAAACCCGCGACGAAGAGCGCGCAGAGGCCGTGCGCCGGGCCGACAAGGCTATCGACGCCCTCGAGGAAGGTATTAATGAAGAAGCAGCTCGCGTGATCGCACTGCGCGCGCCCACTGCGATTGATTTGCGTCTTGTGCTGTCAGTCATCAAGGTGAGCGCCAACCTTGAACGCATTGGGGATTATGCAAAAAACCTCGCCAAGCGCACCAGCGTCTTGTCGCAACTCGCACCGGTTGACGACAGCGCAAGCGCCTTGCGTCGCATGGCCAAAGAGGTTGAGCGGATGCTCAAGGACGCACTGGACGCCTATGTGTCCCGCGACGCTGAATTGGCGCAAGACGTGATCGACCGCGACATCGACGTGGACCAGATGTATAACGCGCTATTCCGCGAATTCCTCACCTTCATGATGGAAGACCCGCGCAACATCACCGCATGCATGCACCTGCATTTCATTGCGAAGAATATCGAACGCATGGGCGATCACGTGACCTCGATCGCCGAACAGGTTGTCTACCTCGTTACCGGAGCGATCCCTGACGAAGCGCGCAGCAAGGGCGACAAGACGTCCTTGCGGGCCTAAGGAGACTTAGCACATGTCCGCTGCTCAACCCCGTGTCCTGATCGTAGAGGATGAACCGGCACAGCGCGAAGTGCTGGCCTATAACCTAGAGGCCGAAGGCTTTGCCGTAAGCCAAGCACAAAACGGGGAAGAGGCGCTGTTGCTGATCGACGAGGACGCACCAGACATCATTGTTTTGGACTGGATGATGCCAAACCTGTCCGGCATCGAAATCTGCCGCCGCATCAAAATCAAGCCTGAGACGCGCTCTATACCCGTCATCATGCTCTCGGCACGTGCAGAAGAGGTGGACAGGGTACGGGGGCTGGAAACAGGCGCAGATGACTATGTGGTCAAACCCTATTCAGTCCTCGAGTTGATGGCTCGTGTGCGCAGCCAGCTGCGCCGAGTCCGCCCGTCTACTATGGGCCAAAGACTTGAATTTGATGACATAATTTTGGATGCAGAAACCCACAAGGTCACGCGCGGGCCGGATGAGTTAAAGCTTGGCCCAACCGAATTCCGCTTGCTCAGCACGTTCATGGAAAAACCGGGCCGGGTCTGGAGCCGCGAACAATTGCTGGACCGGGTATGGGGCCGCGACATTTACGTCGACACGAGGACAGTCGATGTGCATATCGGCCGACTGCGAAAAGCGTTGACACAACATGGTGGCGGCAATCCCGTGCGGACGGTGCGTGGTGCCGGGTATGCATTGGGGTAGGGCGCGCCACAGACACATTCACCTTGCCACATAATACACTGTTATAATTACATTTTGCCTTCATGATATCCATCATCAAGGTGGTGACAGCCTATTCCGCCTTACCTAAGGTTCATAACAAACGCCGCCTGTCCAGGTGCCATCACTGTCGCTTGAGCAATGAGTAAGGCGCAGCATGCTGTTTGTTCGTCGCGCATGTTGAAAACCGCCAAGCGCTGCGTTGATGCAGGTTCGATGAGAAAACCCGACACGGTAACCGAACTGGGAACCATAGAGTCAGCCATGGCAAACATCAGTTAAGAATTGGCAACGATATCAAAAGGTACCGCAGGACATGTAATCCACGGATGCTTCCGTGGCATAAGCCTGTGCAGCACCCAAGCAAAACGCAGCGATGTTTGAAGAAGCCAATACGGCATGCTCAAACTTGTCCCAAGGGGCAGAGATGTTGTGTGCGCTTTCGCTTAAGCTCTGTGCCAGCACCCGCTAATTGACTGTCCGCTATGGTGCGCGACCCATTTCAAAAACTCACATAATGTGGATTATAAGTTTTAAGGATACACTCTGGCAGGGCGTCAGGACACCAAAGCGTCTCTCTGCGCGTCAACGCGCATTGAACGCCCTATCGCTATCCACAACAGCGTTCACAGCGGCGCATCCTCAAGCAAAGGTTTGCGTGCAAAATCTGCTAAGACACGGTTGAGTGTTTCAGCAAGCACCACAACAACAGGAAACCAAAATGAATGAGCGACTGTCCTTCGCCCTGAAGAATGTTGAAACCGTGCTTGGCTCTGTGGACCGGGCTTCCGTGGACGCAGCATGTCGCATGATTGCAGCCGCCAGTACGATTGGCGTCTATGGGTGCGGTCGCGAAGGATATCAGATGCGCGGGCTTGCCATGCGTCTGTTTCACCTCGGTCTCAACGTTGGCTATGTTGGCGAAACAACGATGCCTGCTCTTACGCACGGCGGACTTTTGATTGTCTCGTCTGGTCCGGGTGGTTTGGCGACGGTGAATGCCCACATCAAGACAGCCAAATCAGCAGGCGCATCCGTTGTTCTGCTCACCGCACAAAGCGACACGTCAGGTGCGCATGAAGTTGACCTTGTTCTCACGTTGCAAGCGCAAACCATGGCAAATGACGGCCAAACAGCAGAAGATGACATTCTGCCCATGGGGTCAGCTTACGAGGGCGCGTTGTTCTTTTTGTGTGAATGGATCGTTGCAGACACAAAATCGATCCTGGGCACTTCAGCCGAAGCGACCAGAGCGCGCCACACGAATATGGAATAGTGTGCCGCGCCCTGCCCGCCAGTTTGTATTGTTCTCACGTGACGCGCGACTTCACCTGATACTTTGGCTCGCGCCAGACTTCGGTGTTGATCACCTCTTCGACAATCTCCGCGGCCCGGATGATCTCGGCCTCTTCCAGATAAAGCGGCGTAAAGCCAAATCGCATGATGTTGGGCGCGCGAAAATCTCCGATCACGCCACGTTCAATCAACGCCTGCATCGCGGGATAGCCGTGCTCAAAGGCGAAGGACACCTGAGAGCCGCGAATGTTTGCATCGCGCGGTGAGGCAAGGCTCAGCGTCGGGCAGCGCGCCTCGACCTCTGCAATGAACGTTTCTGACAGTGCGACGGTTGCGGCGCGCAAGTCGGCCATATCAACCCCCTCCCACACTTTCAGCGCCTCTTGCAGAATCGACAGTTGCACCACCGACGGTGTGCCCACCCGCAGCCGTTCGGTTGACATAGCAGGTCGATAGGCCTGCTCCATCGCAAATGGCGCGGCATGGCCCAACCAGCCGGAAAGAGCCGGCTCGAGGCCAAGCGTGATGTCAGGACGCGCATAGATGAACGCAGGCGCGCCCGGCCCGCCATTGAGGTATTTGTAGGTACAGCCGACAGCGAATTCCGCGTTGCAGCCAGCAACATCCACCGGCACCGCACCTGCACTATGCGCCAGATCCCAAATCATCACGGCTCCAGCGGCATGCGCGGCAGCGGTGATCGCGTCCATGTCGTGCATGCGACCCGTCCGGTAGTCGACTTGCGTCAACATCACCACGGCCACCTCGTCCGAGATTGCCTCCAACACGTCCTCGGGCGCAGGTGTTTGGAGCTCATAACCCTTGTCGATGGTTTTGATCAGCCCTTCGGCCATGTAAAGATCGCTGGGAAAGTTGCCGCTGTCAGACAGGATTACACGCCGGTCAGGGCGCATTTTGAGAGCGGCGGCAAGCGCCTGATAGACTTTGATCGAAAGTGTATCACCTGTGGCAACCGACCCCTCCGGCGCGCCGATCAGCCCGGCAATCGTGTCTCCAACTTCGCTTGGCAACGCCATCCAACCTGCGGTGTTCCACGCCTTGATCAACTGGCCGCCCCACTCGTCTCTTATGACCGAACTGGCCCGTTCAACGGCCCCTTTGGGCAGAACCCCCAATGAGTTTCCGTCAAGGTAGATGACCCCCTCAGGGATATCGAACATCTCTTTTCTTGGCAGCGATACGCCCATTTTCACAACTCTCCTCTTAAGTGCCACAGTTCGGGGAACAGTTCGACTTCGAGCATACGGCGCAAGTAGGACACACCCGATGTGCCCCCTGTCCCGCGCTTGAACCCGATGATCCGTTCCACTGTGGTCACGTGGTTGAACCGCCAGCGGCGGAAGTAATCCTCAAGATCCACCAGCTTTTCCCCCAATTCATACAAGGTCCAATACGTGTCCACGTTTTCATAGACCAGCTTCCATTTGGCCTGAATGTCTGGGTTCGCTGTGTGCGGCGTGTCGAGCTGTATGGGCGGCCCCCCTGCCCCCGGACCGTCAATTGTCACGAACAGATGCCGCACAACCTCGTCATAAAGGCTGGGCCGCGCCAGTTCCGCCGCCAGAAGGTCATGATAGGCAGGCACATGGGCATGCGGTTTGAGCATGTTGGGGTTACGATTGCCAAGGATATATTCGATCATCCGGTACTGATGCGACTGAAAGCCTGAAGACGGTCCCAAAGCTTCGCGAAAGGTTGTGTAATCCGCCGGCGTCATTGTGCGCAGCACATCCCATGCGCTGTTGAGTTGTTCAAAGATGCGCGACACCCGTGCCAGCATTTTGAACATGTGGCTCATGTCACCAGAAATCAGAGCGTCCCGCGCTGCGCCCATTTCGTGAATGGCCAGTTTCATCCACAACTCTGATGTCTGGTGCTGGATGATGAACAGTAGTTCATCATGAGCGGTGCTGATCGGGTGTTGTTTTTCTAGCAATCCGTCAAGTTGCAGGTAATCCCCATAGGACATCGCGTCTTTGAAGTGCATTTTGGCACCATCGCGTTCAGGATCGTAAGCTTGATCAGTCATGATTGTCCTCTTGTTTACGGGCATACCGGGACACGGCACGAGGGTACTGAAAGGTTTGAATGACCACATACCCGTTGCCCGCACCTTTTGCGACGATAGACTGCGCCTGCACAATTCGGGGAACGGGCATGGAGTTGAGAGACAAGACAATCGTGGTGACGGGTGCTGCCAACGGCATAGGACGCGCCTTGTGCACCACCTTTGCCGCGCAAGGCGCCAAGGCCATCGTGTGTGTCGACAGGGATGCAAGTGCATTGGCCTCAGTAACAAATGAAATCAATGGCTTTTCATTCACAGTCGATGTTTCGCATGAAGATGAAATTGCCAGTATGATCGAAGACGTCGAAGACCGGATTGGCCCCATTGATCTGTTTTGCTCAAATGCAGGCGTGTATGCACCCGGCGGGGCCGAGGCTGCGGATGACGACTGGCAGCGGTTGTGGGACGTCAATGTGATGGCCCATGTCTGGGCCGCGCGGCATGTGGTGCCCCGTATGGTGGCGCGAGGTGGTGGGTATTTGTTGAACACGGCCTCTGCAGCCGGCTTGCTGAACCAGATTGGGGCGGCGCCTTATGGGGTCACCAAACACGCCGCCGTCGGTCTGGCCGAATGGTTGGCCATGACCCACGGGGATGACGGGATTAAGGTGTCGGTACTGTGCCCTCAGGCGGTGCGTACAGCAATGATCGAAGGGTTCGAGGATGGCGTCGCTGCAATTGACGGGCTGTTGGAACCAAACCAGATCGCTGACGCCTGCGTCGAGGCCATCCGCGCCGAGACATTTCTGGTGCTGCCCCACCCCGGCGTGTTGGATTACATGCGCCACAAGGCAGCGGACTATGACCGATGGATCGGCGGGATGCGCAAGCTGAACCGCGTTTATTCGAACTAGGAGTTGGCTGGGGCTCTGCCCCAGACCCCGGGATTTTTTTAATCAGAGAAGATGGGGTGCGGTTGAAAAGGCGCGCTTAACTTTTGGCTTTGATGGGGCGGATCAGCCCCTCTTGGGCAACGGATGCGATCAGCGTTCCATCTCGGTTGTAGATCATGCCCCGATTAAAGCCACGCCCGCCTCCAGACCATGGACTTTCCATGGTGTAGAGGTGCCAGTCAGAAAACTGCGCTGGCCCATGAAACCAGATCGCGTGATCAAGGCTTGCCGACATCACCTGCCCGGTGAACCAAGTCTGCCCATGCGGTCGCAGGGATGAACCAAGCAAGTTCATGTCCGAAGCATAGGCCAGAAGGCAGTGCTGCAATGCAGGGCTGATCCCTTTTGCAGCGGCCATCCGGAACCACAGGTGGTTCACGTCATCTGCAGGTTCGGGTGTGAAAAAGTCGCGCGGTGCCACTTCGCGGATATCGATGGGGCGCGGGCGTAGGAACTCGGCGTGGTACTTTTCCGGTATACGATCCGCAACAGTGGCCCGCAGGGTTTCGCGGTCCGCCAGTTCTTCGGGTCCTTCGACCTGCGGCATGGCGTGCTGATGGCTCCATCCTTCTTCGCCGACCTGGAACGAGGCGGACATGTTCAGGATCTGCCGCCCCTTCTGGATCGCAACGACACGGCGGGTGGTGAAACTGCCCCCGTCCCGTGCGCGGTCGACTTGATAGATCACGGGGGTCTTGGGATCGCCCGGTCGAATGAAATAGGCGTGGAGCGAATGGCACAGCCGTTCTTCGACCGTTTGATAGGCCGCAGCCAGTGCCTGCCCGATCACCTGACCGCCAAAGATGCGCGTGGGCGTCTCGCCCCCCTGCCCGGTGCCGCGAAACAGATCAACCTCAAGCGGTTCAACTTGCAGCAGGTTTAGCAGTGTCTCGTGGGCTTCGCTCATCTAGATTTCTCCATCACTGGGCCCTGCCTGTCACATCAGCGCTCCATGCACCAGCGCCTTCAACTCGGCCCGCGCAGGCGTGGCCGAGGACGGGCTGAGCTGGGTAAACAGCACTGTCGTGAGGGCATGCACCGGATCGATCCAGAAAAAAGTTGAGGCCATGCCGCCCCAACTGAAATCACCCACCGAACCGGGCACTCCACTGCGTGCCGCATCCAGCACCACGGCACCGCCGATACCAAATCCAACACCCCGCATAAGCTGCTCAGCAAAACTGGACGGCCCAAAGCTCGCGATGTCGCCCGGCAGGTGGTTCTGCATCATGAATGCGGCCGTTGCACGCGACACAATCCCCTGCCCGCCCTTCCGCATCGCTTCGGCAAAGCGGGCATAGTCATCGATGGTGCCAACGAGCCCGCCGCCGCCGCTCAGGCAGGTCGGGTTCAAAAATGGTGAGTTATCTGCATCATCCACAAGGCGCAAACTCTCATCCCCCGTCACAGCGGAATTCAGGTCCATCGCGTCACCTGCCAGCGGAGTGTAAAGCGATGCAAACCGGTCTTGCTGACTTTTCGCGACGGCAAAACCAGTCTCGGCCATGCCCAGCGGGTCAAATATCCGGGTTTGAAAAACCTCGGCCAGCGACTGACCGGTGACCACTTCAATCACGCGCCCAATCACATCGATCCCGACCGAGTATTCCCAACGCGCGCCCGGCGCGAAGGCCAACGGCAACTGAGCCAGCTGCTCACAGGTCTGTGCAAGCGTGCCTGCGCGCGGTGCAAAGGTCAGGTCGCGCGCTGCCATCTGCTGCGGCACAAGGCCCGGATTGAACGCATAGCTGAGGCCTGACCGGTGGGTCAGAATCTGGTGCAATGTTGGTGTCGGGCATGGTTCTGTTTGACCAAGATCAGACGCATGCGGGATCAGCGCGTGCGGGTCGGAAAACTCTGGCAAAAACCGCGACACTGGCGCGTCCAGATGCAACCGCCCTTCCTCAACCAAGGTCATAAGGGCGAGCGACGTTATGGGTTTGGTCATCGAATAGATGCGTGCGACCGTATCGCGGGCAAAAGGCAACCCGTCCTCAACATCGCGCACTCCACGGGCATCAAAGAACACCTCCTGCCCCTCTTGCAGGATCAACACCGACATGCCGGCAAAACGGCGCGCCGCGATGTAGGTGTCCGCCCAATCGCGAATGCGCTCGAGCCGTACAGCATCCAAAGTCATCCGCGTTTCGCTCATTTCAGCGCCTTTAATCCGTTTTCGGCAAAGACCGGGACCAGCGCGCCCAGCTGACGCCCCTTGGCTGGGTTGGAGGCATTGCCATCCAGCGCGCGGCGCAACACGCCTTGAATGATCGACGCCATGCGGAAAAAGCAAAAGCCAAGGTAGTACCCAAAATCGTCTATCGGCGGCAGGTTGCGCCGCTCGCAATAGGCCGCCACGAATTCCGCATCCGTCGGCAGACCCAAAGCGGCGCGATCCACGCCCATCAGGCCCCTTCCTTGCAGACCGGGCGGCAGTTGCCATTGCATGATGACAGACGCGAGGTCTGCAAAGGGATGCCCGATCGTGCTCAATTCCCAGTCCAGCACCGCCAGACAGCGCGTACCATCCGCCTCAAATATCATGTTGTCGATGCGGTAATCGCCATGCACCAGCGTGCGCTGACCATCATCAGCAGGCATTTCGGCCGCAAGACGCGCCATCAACCTGTCCATGTCCGGCAGTTCTTGCGTTTGCGTCGCCACATATTGCTTGGACCAGCGCGCCACCTGCCTCTCAAGATAGTTTCCGGGAGGCCCGTAATCCGACAGACCCACAGCGTCGATATCCACGTCGTGCAGCGCCGCAAGCACCCGGTTCATGTCGTCGATCACGGCTCCACGCTCAGCCTCAGTGGCGCCGTCCATCAAAGGCTCGTCAAAGTTCCGCCCGGCCACGTGATCCATCACGTAAAAATCTGATCCAATGACGCTGGCGTCTTCACACAGCACATGCACATCGGCCACAGGTACCGCGCTGCCCTTCAGCGCACGTTGTACGCGAAATTCGCGGTCCACCGCATGGGCTGATTTCAGCAGTTGTCCGGGCGGCTTTCGCCGCAGCACATAATTGCCCGCGTGAGTTTTCAACAGAAAGGTCGGATTGGACTGACCGCTTTCGAACTTGATCGCTTCAATCGGCGCGTCAAAACCGGGCAAGTGATCGCGCAGATAGGTGCTGACAGCATTTGTATCGAGTGTCTGCGTATCAGCCATTTGTTCCCCCCGCCAACCGTGCCTGTGCCGCCGCGTATTCTGCCGCCATCCGGTCCACAATTGCACCAGCCGGGCCGACAGACTTGATTGCACCGATCCCCTGACCCGAGCCCCAGATCGTCTTCCACGCCTTGGGTTTGGACGATCCATCTGCGAAATTCATCGCGCTCGCATCCGCCTCTGGCAGGTTATCCGGGTCCATGCCCGCATTCTTAACAGATCCGCGCAAGTAGTTGCCCCAAACCCCTGTAAACAGGGAGGAATAGACTATGTCTTCTGCCCCACTCTCCACGATCATTCGCTTGTAATCACTCTGTGCGTTGGCCTCATCCGTGGCGATAAAGGGAGATCCGACATAGCCAAAATCGGCCCCCATGGCGCGCGCGGCCAAAAGCGCGTCCCCTGTTGCAATGGCACCTGACAGGGCCAGGGGACCGTCAAACCACGTCCGAATTTCTGAGATCAAGGCGAAGGGCGATTGTTGACCCGCATGCCCCCCCGCACCAGCCGCCACAGCGACCAACCCGTCGGCGCCCTTGGCGATGGCCTTGCGCGCAAAGGTGTTGTTGATCACATCGTGCAACACGACGCCTCCGCAGGAATGTGCAGCTTCGTTCACCTCGACACGCGCGCCCAGCGAGGTGATCCAAATCGGCACCTTGTGGCGCGCGCAAATCTCCAGATCACGCTCAAGGCGTGTATTTGACCGATGCACAATCTGATTGACGGCAAAAGGTGCCGCGGGGCGATTCGGATTGTCCTGATTGTGTCGGTCCAGCGCCTCGCTGATCTGGGTTAACCATGCCTCGAGCAATGGCGGCTCACCCTTACCCTCGCGCGCATTTAGCGCTGGGAACGATCCGACAATTCCGGCCTTGCACTGGGCAATCACCAGTTCTGGGACGGAAATGATAAACAAGGGCGCCGCAATCATTGGAATGCGAAGCCCCTGCAATGCGGCAGGCAATGTGCTCATGACCTTCCTCCCCGACGGAACCATCCCGATTTCTCTGTTTCCAAGAAATCCCGACCGGCGTCTCCGGACTTTGCAAACCCGACCATGCTCACAGCACCTCGAACAGGCCAGCCGCGCCCATGCCCCCGCCGACGCACATGGTGCAGACGACATATCGCACACCGCGCCGTTTGCCTTCGATCAGGGCATGCCCGACCATCCGGGCACCAGACATGCCGTATGGGTGACCAATGGAGATCGCGCCACCATTGACGTTAAGCAACTCGTCCGGGATGCCAAGGCGATCACGGCTGTAGATCACCTGTACCGCAAAGGCCTCGTTCAGCTCCCACAAACCGATATCGTCCATCCCCAGCCCATGGGCCGCCAATAGCGGTGGAACGGCAAAGACCGGACCAATGCCCATCTCATCCGGCTCGCATCCTGCGGCCCACGCGCCGACGCAGCGGCCCAAAGGTTCAAGGCCCTTCTTTTCGGCCAGCGACGCCTCCATCACCACTGCAGCGGATGCTCCATCGCTGAGCTGCGAGGCATTCCCTGCGGTGATAAAACCGCCTTCCTTGATGTGAATCCCATCCTTGAACACAGGTTTGAGGCCAGCGACCGTCTCATAGGCCGTACCGGGCCGGTTGCCTTCGTCCTTGTCCAGCGTCACCTCATGTTCGGATATGGCGCCTGTCTCACGATCCTGAAATTTCATAGTGGTGGTCAGCGGGACAATCTCGTCGTCGAACTTGCGGGCGTCCTGCGCCGCTGCCGTTCGGGCCTGAGATTGCACAGCATACCGATCCTGTGCTTCGCGGCTGACGCCATAGCGTGCAGCGACGGTTTCAGCAGTTTCCAACATGCTCATGTAAAGTTCTGGCTTGTGCGCCTTAAGCCATGGATCCGCATGTGCGCGCATCTCTGGTGTTTGCACCATCGACACGGATTCGACGCCGCCGCCCACCACAATGTCCATACCGTCGTGGACGACCTGCTTGCTGGCCGCGGCAATTGCCATCATCCCGCTGGCGCACTGCCGATCGACGCTCATGCCCGCGACGCTGACCGGCAGGCCCGCGCGGATGGCTGCCTGCCGTGCGATGTTGCTGGCCTGATGACCCTGTTGCAGTGCGGACCCCAGAACAACGTCCTGTACTTCGGCCCCTTCAATGCCAGCGCGAGAGACAGCCGATTGAATGGCATGACCCGCCAGCGTTTGCGGCGGTGTGGCGTTAAACGCGCCACGATAGGCTTTGCCAATCGGCGTACGGGCGGTTGAAACGATGACGGCGTCGCGCATTTGTGTAACGTCCTTTGTGTTTTGTGAGACAGGACCGGGGCGCTGCCCCGGACCCCGTGGTACTTCTGGTCAAAAGAAGTGTGCGGTCACATCGAGCACGCGTCCAGCCCTCTCTTTTTTCGTGTTGGGGTCGGCCTACCCCCCAAGGGCGGCGCGAAACAGGTTCGGCCCGCTCATCACCTGAATGCCACCCGAAACAGGCAACACTGCACCTGTCAGATAGGCGCCTCCCATCCCGCACAGGAACTGCATGCAACCTGCAATGTCTTCGTCCCGGCCCACACGGCCCAAGGGCACATCATCACCCACCTTGGCGCGCGTTCCTTCGTCAGCGGTCGCAAAGGCCGTCATTTTGCTGACGAATGGGCCCGGGGCCAGCGCATTGACCGTGATGTGATGCGGTGCCAACTCCTTGGCCATGATCTTGGTCATGTGAAGCACGGCCGCTTTGGACGCTGCATAGGAATATGCCCCGTCACCAAGCGCAGCTTCGCCCATAACAGAACCGACATTGACCACGCGCGCGGGATCTTCGGCGGTGGCGGATTTGATCAGGATGGGCAGCAGCGATTGCGTGAGGTGAAACAGCCCCGCCACATTCACATTCATAACCTTTTCCCATGCGGCATGCGGGAACTGACCCATTGGCGCGCCCCATGTCACACCTGAGTTGTTCATCAGGATGTTGAGCGTATCCGAGCGCGCCTCTACCTCTTTGACAAGGGCTGCGATGCCCTCCTCGGAGCCGACATCGCCTGCAAACCCCTCGACACTGCCCGGCGCATCCATAGCATTCAGCTCTTCGGCGACGGCGACACAGGCGTCCCCTTTGCGGCTGGCGATCATAACGCGCGCGCCTGCCATCATCAGGCCAGTGGCCGCCATCCGCCCAATGCCAGAGGCGCCACCGGTTACAAGGGCAACCTTACCCTCTAATGAAAACAATGTATTGGGGTCCATTCCTCACCTCCTTTTATCGACTTGCGCCCACAGCTTCTTGCAAGCCTGCCTGTAAAGGCACGTGGAGTGCACCCTTGCCGTTACGTCATATTGTGCGCGCCTTTGGGCTGGCGCAACCGGCGATCAGGGGTATTCTGGCCAGACTTTTGATCGGAGTGAAACTTTGAAACCCCACAATGCGCCCACCCTTTCGGCCTCGCGCCCTCGCAAAAGTTTGCGCAGCGTCCAATGAGCATTGCTGCCGCGCACGAGTATCTGTCCGCTCAATTGGGTCACGAGGTTGGCCTGTCCAACTGGATCACTGTGGATCAGGCTATGATCGACCAATTTGCCGCCACCACCCATGACGACCAGTGGATCCATCTCGATTCAGACCGTGCAGCGCGCGAGACACCCTTTGGCGGCACCATCGCACATGGTTTTCTGACGCTCAGCCTTGCGAGCCGCTTTGCCTATGACTGTTTCGAGGATCTGCCAGGACAGGTCATGGGTATCAATTATGGTTTTGACAAGCTGAGGTTCCTGTCGCCCGTGCGTCCCGGCAACCGTTTGCGGGGACGATTTACCCTGACAGACGTCAAAATTCGCAAGTCGAAAGAGTTGCTGCGCACGTCAACGCTGCACATCGAAATCGACGGGCAAGACACGCCCGCGCTTGTTGCAGAATGGCTTGGCTTGCTGATCTTTGACCATTGAGGCAAAGGCGACACTAGACAGAACCCCAACATTGCCGCTAACACCATGGCACTACAAAGGTATTTTCCATGTCTGCCATACTTGTTCTCAATGGTCCCAACCTCAACCTGTTGGGGCTGCGCCAGCCCGAGATTTACGGGCACACCACGCTCGCCGATGTTGAGGCGATGTGCGTGGCACATGGCGAGGCCCATGGGCATCACGTTACCTGCCGCCAATCCAACCACGAAGGTGCGTTGGTGGACGCAATCCATGCGGCCCGCGGCACTTTTGAAGGCGTGTTGCTGAATGCGGGCGCCTATACACACACCTCTATCGCGTTGCACGACGCCATCGCAGGCACCCAGATGCCCGTGGTTGAGTTGCACCTGTCCAACATCCACGCCCGCGAACCTTTTCGGCACAAGAGCATGATCGCGCCTGTGGTAATCGGTATGATTTGCGGCTTTGGCGCGCCGGGGTATACTCTGGCCCTGGACGCATTGTTTGGCCATCTGGGGGTGACGACGTGAAATCATTTCTGCACCGCATGTCAAACTGCCAGACCATTGAAGAACTGTGGGAATTGCACACCCGCAAAATGGCCGAGTATGGGTTTGATCGGCTGATCTACGGCTTTACACGCTACCGGTCAGGGAATTCGCTGGGCGACCCCGAAGACTTTATCATCCTCACCAACCACGACCGGTCCTATGCGGACGTGTTTATGGGCGAACAGCACTATGTCCATGCGCCAATGGTAAATTGGGCTCTGGCAAATGAAGGCGCGTGCAGCTGGGGAATCCTCGCCCAGATGCTGGAGAGCCATACCCTCACCCCGGCTGAGCAGCGCGTTCTGGAATTCAACTATTCCATGGGCGTGACCGCCGGTTACACCATCAGCTTTAAATCGGTCTCGGCCCGTTCAAAAGGCGCGATTGCGCTGACAGCGCGCCAGGGGATCAGCCAGGCGGAAATCGATGCAGTCTGGAAAGAACACGGCGCGGACATTCATCTTCTGAACAATGTAGCCCACCTAAAGATTCTTACTTTGCCCTACACGGCCCCCAATCGCTCGCTTACCAAACGCCAGCGCGAAGCGCTTGAATGGGTCGGGGATGGCAAAACTATGCAAGATATTGCCATTATCATGGGGCTGACCTCGGCCACGGTCGAAAAACATTTGCGCCTCGCGCGCGAAGCCTTGGCTGTTGAGACGACGGCCCAAGCCGTGCTCAAGGCTGCCTTTGCAAACCAGATGTTCATTCTCGAAGCCTGAACAGTGTCGCGTAGATCCGTTCTGCGCTATCTGAGCCATCCGCAAGTCTTGATCGACCCGGACGTTCCGGTGCCTGACTGGGGGCTTAACGACGAGGGCAGTGCACGGGTCGCTACCCTTTGCGTGACGGTGGGCAACGGCGCATTGGCGGGCACCAAATCCGTTTTTTCCAGCCCCGAACGCAAGGCGCTTGAAACCGCGCGTCCCTTGGCGGACGCGCTGGGGTGTCCGCTCAGCTTGGCACCAGATAGCTACGAAAACGATCGCAGTGCGACAGGCTACCTGCCCGGCCCCGAATTTGAGGCGCTGGCCGATGCGTTCTTTGCGAATCCGGAAACATCCGTCAAAGGGTGGGAACGCGCACTGGATGCTCAAACCCGGATCACGACCTCAATTGCCGACATGACAGCCACAGCCCCCAAAGGCGACATACTGATTGTCGGGCACGGCGCCGTTGGCACTCTATTGTATTGCGCCCGTGCGGGTTTCCCCATCAGCCGGGCGCATGATCAGGGCCTAGGCGGCGGGGGCAATTATATAACCTTTGACCGCGTAACGGGCGTACCTTTCGGCGGATGGCGACCAATAGAATCACTCGTTAGCGATTCTGTTACAGGCCAGTGAAAATCGTTATTTGCGCAAACAGCTTCACGAAATCCTCCCTCAAAGGTAGAATTTTAGGCCCAATCAACACGCATTGAGGTATTAAAGTCATGAAATTTCGTTCACCGCGACGTCAAAAGTAATTTTTGACCCTTAGGTAAGGAATCCCAGACTTTGTGAATCGTTCGTTAAAGAGCATTCTACAGAAGTTCCGTGAGTGGTGGCTTTAGCCAGGGAGCAACGGGAAGGATCCTCTGGGATTTCAGAGGCCCTCATTTCCGACCGGTCTAACCGGACCCGGCTCACCTGCGTATTGATCCGCAGGTGGGTCGGATTATCAAGCGCCTGATGTCTCATCCCCGTGGCTCTCAGGTCCGCAGATAAGGGCGGGGTGTCGTCCCAAAGTGAGACCCCGCCCACCTTCTCTTCACACAATCAAAGCATCGGTGGCCGCGCGAATGCGCGTGCGCATCTCTTCGTCCAGTGCTGAATGGGTTGTGCCACCCAGTATCTCCAAATGCGCCTGTGGCCAGACCTGGGCCAATTCCCATGGCCCCCTAAGCGGACAGGACGGATCAAACCTGCTGTGGATCATCTGGCAGGAAATTTGCGCCATGCGGTCCACCCGGCGCAGTATCGCATCATCCTCCAACCAGCCCCCATGCGTAAAATAGTGCGTAACGATCCGCGCGAACCCAAGCCGAAAGGCAGGGTCGGCCATACGCGACCCCGGATCATGGATCGTTCCGCCAAAAATTCCGGTTTCCCACGCGCACCACGCATCTGCCGCCGCTTGCGCACGGCTCGGGTCGCGCAGGGCTGCGTGATATGCTGCCACCCGTTCGGCAGTGTGGCGTGCATCGGGATCAATCTCAGGCAAATGCGCACAGAAGTCCGCATAGGCCTCCGGGAACATCGCGCCGACATCCCCATAAAGCCACTGAAGATCGCGCGCCGCTGTGGTCGCAACGCCGGCCAGCACCATGGCCTTCACCTTCTCGGGGTGCGCTTGCGCGTAAGCCATCGCAAGGGTTGACCCCCACGAGCCACCAAACAGCACCCATGCTTCAACCCCATAGTGGATGCGCACAGCCTCGATGTCCGCAATTAGATCGGAGGTGGTGTTGTGATCAAGTGCCACGAGCGTTTCCGATGCCAAAGGCCTGCTGCGCCCGCATCCGCGCTGGTCCATCAGCGTGACGCGGTAGCGGTCAAGATCGAAAAGTTCATAATGCCCAGGGCGACATCCTGATCCCGGTCCGCCATGCAGCACAAGGGCGTCCACCCCCTGCCCCGCCTGTTCGATGTGCAGGCGGTGACCGCCGCTGACATCCAGCATGTGATGCGCCCCTATGGCTGTCTTGCTGATCCGTACTCGAGCCATGCCCGGTCTTCTGCACTCAGATGTGCGTCCATCGCCGCGTCATAGGCCGCCAGATGCGCATCGCTCAACACTCCGACCCATTTGTTGCTGGTTCCGCTGTGAAAGAATTCGCTGTCCGATTTCATAAACCCTTTGCCTCCCGACGGGGCATAGCGTTCGGCCTGTGCTTTCATATTGTCAAAAGTGGCCGCCGCGATCAGGTCGTCCATAACCGCGTCTGAATGGGAAATGTCGAGCAACGACGCAACACGGGCGAACGTGCCCGGCAGATCACGGCTCATGTCCGCATAGTGGAACAGGGTGACGTTCGGGCGCTTTGCCAGATCACGGGCCGTCTTGTAGTGGTGCAAGATCGTGGCCAGCGGCATCGCATCCAAATCCCACCCCTCTGCCCCGCCATCCAGAAAACGGCGGATTGTCGTGCCATCGCTGTCATCCTCGGGATACCAGTGATCAAACCAGTTCATCGGAATGTTGCGGGCATGCTTGCGGAAGGAAAAATGCGCATCCAGCGGGTGTCGCAACACGCACAGGTACTGCGCCTGATCATGCAACGGTAACCCATCCATGGGCGTGTGGCTTTTCATCGACCGGCGCTGCGTCTGCGCCTCGAGTCGCTCGGCGACTTCTTCCATCTCGCGAATGCGGATATCAACCCACGGCATTTTGACGGACAGTTCGGTTTCCATCTCGGGATCGCCAGAGAGCAGCAAGGCAACGATGGTCTGCATCCATGTGGTGCCGCATTTTGGGGGCGTGACGACAAACACGTCGTCGGGGCGGATGTTGACCTTGTCCCAGCGGCGGTTGTCAGTGAGCGCGCCCAGATAAAGCTTGCGGTCGGTCATAATTGGCATCCTTCAAATAAGGATAACTAGACCCCTACCCCGCGGCCTGCGCAACAAAAAAGGGGCGCATCGCTGCGCCCCTCAATTCTCAATGACTTGTTGTCAGTTTTACGACTGGCCAACTTTCGCAACTTCTGCGGCAAAGTCTTCTTTTTCCACTTCGATGCCTTCGCCGACTTCGAGACGGGCAAAACCAGTGATGGTTGCGCCTGCTTCTTCGGCGGCTTTGGCCACGGTCAGATCAGGGTTCACCACAAAGGACTGGTTCAGCAATGTCACTTCGGACATGTACTTCTTCATCCGGCCGATGATCATCTTTTCGATGACCGCTTCGGGCTTGCCGCTTTCGCGGGCGATGTCCATCTGGACCTGCTTTTCTTTCTCGACGACAGCCGCATCCAGATCCGCTTCGGACAGGGATGCAGGGTTCACAGCCGCGATGTGCATCGCAACCTGCTTGCCAAACGCCTCATCGCCACCGGTCATTGCAACCAGAACGCCGATTTTGCCCATGCCATGCGTGGCGGCATTGTGGACGTAAGACACAACTTTTTCGCCCTCAAGCGACGCCATGCGACGCAGGGCCATGTTTTCGCCAATAGTCGCGATCTTATCGGTGATCAGGGCCTCGACTGTCTTGCCGCCGATATCTGCGGCACGCAGACCATCGACATCGCCCACACCCATTGCGGCATAAGCGATCTTGCCGACCATTTCCTGAAACTCAGCGTTTTTGCCGACAAAGTCGGTTTCCGAGTTCACTTCGATGGCGATACCTTTGCCACCTTCAACGTGTACGGCAACCAGACCCTCAGCGGCGGTGCGCCCGGATTTCTTGGCCGCCTTGGCCAAACCTTTGGTGCGCAGCCAATCAACGGCTTCGTCCATGTTGCCTTCGGTTTCAGTCAACGCCTTCTTGGCGTCCATCATGCCTGCGCCCGTCGAATCGCGCAGTTCTTTGACCATTGCTGCTGTGATTGCCATCTCTTGGCTCTCCTCAAAATAGGAATGTCAGTGCGGCGGTGCCTACACCGCCGCATATGTCAGGTTCGTGACGCGCGGGCCTTAGCTGGCAGCAGGCGTTTCCTCGGCAGGAGCTTCTGCAGCCGCTTCAGCGGGTGCTTCTGCAACAACCTCTTCGGCAGGTGCCTCGGCGACAGCCTCTTCCACGGGTGCTTCTTCCATCGCGCCCAGATCAACGCCAGCGGCGCCCATCTGTGCGGTCATGCCGTCAAGTGCGGCGCGTGATGCCAGATCGCAGTACAGCGAGATGGCGCGTGCTGCGTCATCGTTGCCAGGGATGATATAGTCTACACCATCGGGCGAGCAGTTGGTGTCAACCACAGCCACAACTGGGATGCCCAGCTTGTTGGCTTCGGCCACGGCCAGCGCTTCTTTTTTCACGTCGATGACAAAGATCAGGTCAGGACGACCGCCCATTTCGCGGATACCGCCAAGCGAAGCCTGAAGCTTGCCCTGGTCACGTTCCATGCCCAGACGTTCTTTCTTGGTCAGGCCTTCAAAACCAATCTCAGCCTGCTCGTCGATGGACTTCAGGCGCTGGATGGATTTGGAAACGGTCTGCCAATTGGTGAGCGTGCCACCGAGCCAGCGGTGGTTCATATAATACTGTGCGCATTTCTCTGCGGCTTCGGCGATCGGCTGTGCCGCCTGACGCTTGGTGCCCACGAACAGAACGCGACCGCCCTTGGCGACGGTGTCGCGGATGGCTTGCAAAGCCTGATCCAGCATTGGAACAGTCTGCGTCAGGTCCATGATGTGGATGCCGTTGCGTGCGCCGTAGATGAACGGGCCCATGCGGGGGTTCCAGCGCTGTGTCTGGTGACCAAAGTGTACGCCTGCCTCAAGCAGCTGGCGCATGGTGAACTCGGGAAGAGCCATGTGCATTTCCTTTTCCGGTTTTCGCCTTGGCGGGGTATCAGTGCATGTGCACCAACCGGTGGACTTTTGAGGATGTCTCCCCCATCGGCCCGAGCCCCGCCTGCGGATTGAATGCGCGTCGCATAGGGGAATGTGCGCACGATAGCAAGGGCTTTTGCGCGAGGATCATGGAGATGAACCGAATATCGCATGAGCGACTATAGTAGCAGAGATTCATTGTTCTGATTGCGTCACTGTTCGGCAACCCGGTGAAAACCGCGCCTGATTCAAGGCAGCATTGGGGCACTGTGTGAAATAGTATTGGCCTTCCAATGCAAGAATTTCTATTAAATTATTGATTTTAATAGGTTAATTTTAGACATTCGCCTTTACTGGAAAATTGCAACTAAGACATCTTAGATCAAATTCTCGCCAAACTTGTATGAGAAGACTCACCTCAACGCTGCTTATGGCGGCCACAAGGCTGCTGATCGTGAGGTATAAAGTGCTTATTGAACGACTGACAAAACAGACAACCGCTGCTGTTCTTAGTGTCGGCTTAATGGCGAGCGCTGCAAGTGCGGCGACGACCCTGAATCTGACTGGTTCGCGCGCGAACCTTGGAGCAACAGAAACCTATTCTGTAGATGATATTACCGTCGAAGTGACCAGTGTCGGCGGGAACATCCACCGCAATGGCAACGGACTTGGTGTGACTGGCAACCCGGACCGCAACCGGCTTGGCTCAAATGGCACGGCATTCGAAACCCTGACGTTCTCGTTCTCGAAAAGTGTTACACTGCTCAGCAGCCTTATATTTGAGCACCGTCGTGGCATTGAGACTTTCTCAATATCTGTCGATGGTTCCGACGATCTTTCGTATTTCCGGACGATGGCTCCTGAAAGAAGCAATACAATAGTGTCGTTTTCCGACATGAATCTCGAGGGTAGTACTTTTACCTTCACCCACCTCGATGGCAGCGGCATCCGGATCAATGAGTTGACGGTATTGGTGCCCGTTCCTCTGCCTGCGGCCATGCCAATGGCGCTGCTGGCATTTGGTGGATTGTTTGTGTTGGGCCGTCGCCGAAAGAAGGTGTGAGCCGCCCAACCAAAGCGCCTAACTTTTAGGTCAATGAAATCACACAACCTGTGCACCAGCGGTGCGCAGGTTTTCCACCTTCTGTGCTGTGCGTCGCCAGAACTGAGTAACCGCCCCACACGCAACGTATTTCGTTAATATATCCGGCTCATGATAAACTTTGATAAACTCATGACCCTGCGATAATCCCGCCAATTCTCAGGATTCAGACCAGTTCGTGCCCACCACGCACGGCTGCTTCACAGGCTGCCGCCAGCGCCTTTCGATCCACAGTTTCGGCCACGCGGATCGGATCGTGATAGACCACAACAACACGCCCTTGTCGCGGCAGTGCCAGCGTATGGAGCAAGTGCGGCCCAAACTCCATCTCTCCCCACCACCCATAGGTGCGCGGCTCGCCCCCGTCGGGCGCGTGATAGGTCACGGACACAGGTTGCACCGACAATACGTCACGTAGACCATCCGCAAAAAACGCCTCGAACAGGGTCGACTTGAAAGGCAACACGCGCCAGCCATCCGTGCTGGTCCCTTCGGGAAAGAACAACAGCCTTTGGCCGGCCATCAACCGGGTTTTGAACAGCTCCGTTTGTGCACGTGCCTCTTTGCGGTCGCGGGCAATGAACACGGTGCCGGTCGCACGGGCCAGAAAACCAATGCCCGGCCAGCCTGCCACTTCAGATTTTGACACAAAATACACGCGGTCGCCCGCGTTAAGCGTGAAGATATCCAGCCAGCTGGAATGGTTGGCGACAATGGCACCTGCACCATGTATCGGGGTCCCGCGCCGTTCGTATCCCAGACCCATCCAGACCAATGACAATCGGCAGACAATCCGCGTGATATACGGCGTCCAGGGGCGAAACATGCCGTGGATCGGGCGTTCGATCAAACGCAAAGGAAGAAGGATGGCGAGCCCTAGGATGACGGTCCCAAGGATGGCCAGACCGCGCAGAATAACACGCACCCAGCCCAAAATACTAATGGACATGGGCCCCGGAGGTTCATCGCCCTCCCATGTCACGCTCACGTCGTTACCCCGTAGATGCGACGCTGACGCTCTGACATCGCGCTTGTGTCCATGATCAGGCACACATCGGTGGTGTTGAAACTGTGGTCGATATAGGCCCCCTCACCCACCACGCCGCCCAACCGTAAATACGCCTTGATCAACGCAGGCATCTGTACCATCGCCGAACGCCGATCAATCTGCTCCGGTGCAATGAGGCTCATGTTGGCAGCATGTGGCGCACGCGCCGTCACCCGCATGGTTTCGGGCGCAAGGTGGCGGTGATGGAGCAAAGACAAAGGGGCGGCCAAGGCATCGACATCAGTGCCATGAAAAGAAGCCACGCCAAACAGAATGTCGATGTCGTGGTCAGCGACATATTCGGCAAGGCCGTTCCAAAGGTGAAACATCGCCCGACCACCGCGGTAATCGACATGCACACAGGATCGTCCCAGTTCCAGCAATCGCCGTCCTGTCGCCTTCAACGGCGCAAGATCGTATTCGTCCTCTGAGTAAAACGCGCCGGCCTCTTTGGCCTTCTCGCAGGGCAACATGCGGTATACCCCGGCAACGCGCGCCCCTGCGGCATCGTCATACAGGATCAAATGGTCAAAGAACGGATCGAAACGGTCCCTCTCAAGGCGCTGGACGTGATCGACCAAGGGTCCCCCCCCGCCAAGTTCCTCAACAAACACGTCATAGCGCAGTCTTTGCGCAGCACGCAAATCTTCGTCGGTACGAGCCAGCGCGACGCGAAATTCAGGGTCATGGGTCAATGTCATTGCGCGTTCTCTAGCTGCGCGCGTGCATAAAGGCAAAGTCCATCACCAGTTGCGACCCCAGATTGTATTCTGTTAACCTTTCAGAAAGGATGCTCAGGCATCATGCACAAGCTCCAGTGCAACATGAGCACCATCGATCACCACTTTTCCGGCGTCTGGAAAGTTCACAGTGATCCGGCCCGCAATATTGCTTTGGACCTGACCAACGCCCCATTCCGCACAGTCGGGGTGGCGCACCAACATGCCGGGAGCCAGAATGGCATTTAAATTTTCCATTGCCTGCCTTTCACGCGGGGCCTTCGATGGGTCAGAGTAACGTCAACCTTGCAGCATTGATTGGCAGCCGCATCTGCCATGACTTGATATCGCCCATTGGCGCAATCAACAACGGTCTGGAATTGCTTGGCATGTCCGACGACCGCGAAAGCCCTGAAATCGATCTGATAACGGAAAGTGTCGAAAACGCCAGCGCACGCATCCGGTTTTTTCGCATTGCTTTTGGTGCTCCCTCTAACACACTGATGGGTCGGTCCGAAGTCATCACCATTCTTCGGGATGTGACGAGCGGCGGGCGAATGACGGTGGCCTACGGGCCGATGGATGACCAACCCCGCTGGGCGGTGCGCTTGGTGTTCCTTGCGGTCCTGTGCCTTGAAACCAGCATGCCATACGGCGGCCGGATTGAGGCAAGCTGTGCATCTGGCAAGTGGACGATCACGGGCCACGCCCCCAAGACCAACGCAGATCCTGCCCTTTGGGCGGTCTTATCTGGCGCAGAGCCTGATGGACTGGCCCCGGCCCATGTTCAGTTCGCACTGCTTCCTGCTGTGGCAGATGACGCCAAACGCCCGGTCACCTGTGACGCATCAGAAAACACGCTGACCATCCGTTTTTGATCGAATTCGCAGTCGCGTAAATCCATGAAGACCTTATCGCAACAGATTGGTAAGATATGATTTAATTCAGGCGCGCACGGTTCCATCACCCCGAACGAGGTACTTGAAACTCGTCAGTTGCGCCGCCCCGACAGGACCGCGTGCGTGCATCTTGCCCGTGGCGATCCCGATCTCGGCTCCCATCCCGAACTCACCGCCATCTGCAAACTGGGTTGAGGCATTGTGCATCAGAATTGCGCTGTCCAACTCATTCAGGAACCGGCCTGCCGCGTCCGCGTTTTCGGTCAGAATGCAGTCAGTGTGATTGGAGCCATGGGTGCGGATGTGGTCAAGGGCCGCGTCCAGATCTGGCACCACACGGGCGGCTATATCCATGTCAAGGTATTCGCGCCCCCAATCCTCATCCGTTGCGGCCATCACATCCTTGATGGACTGCAAAGCGGTGTCCGCGTGCACACGCACACCCGCATGGATCAAAGCACTGATCACACCGCGCCCGATGCTGTTGGCAACATCAGCATGGATCAGCAAGCATTCTGCGGCGCCACAAATGCCTGTGCGCCGTGTCTTGGCGTTCAGCACCACTTTCAGCACCTTTTCGGCATCCGCATCCTTGTCCACGTAGATGTGTACGATCCCTTCGAGATGGGCAAAAACCGGCACGCGGGCTTCGCGTTGCACCAGCCCAACCAGCCCCTTGCCACCGCGCGGGACAATCACATCGAACGTATCGGTCATCACCAGCATCTCACTGACCGCAGCCCGGTCCCGGGTGGGGACAAGCTGGATAGCGTCCTCGGGCAGGTTTGCATCGCGCAAACCCTGCTGCAGGCATGCATGAATAGCGGATGACGAATGAAAGCCTTCCGACCCGCCTCGTAGAATAACCGCGTTACCAGCCTTCAGGCACAGCGCACCCGCATCCGCCGTCACATTGGGCCGACTTTCGTAAATCACACCAATCACGCCAAGTGGCGTGCGGACCCGCTGGATATTGAGCCCTGTAGGTTGCGTCCAATCGGCGATCACCTCGCCCACCGGATCGGCCTGCTCGGCCACAGCGCGAAGACCATCGACGATGCCCTGAATGCGGTCCTCGTCCAGACGCAAACGATCCATCATCGCGTCTGACAATCCTTTTTCGCGACCGTATTCCATGTCCTTGGCATTGGCGGCAACGATGTCTGCCCGATTGGCCCAAACGTTGTCCGCCGCACTTATCAGGGCCGCATGTTTGCGTTCAGCACTGGCGGAGGCAAGCACAGTGGCCGCCTGTTTTGCCCGCGCTCCGATGTCGGCCATGAGGCTGGGAATGTCAGCAAAGTCTTTCATAGCGGCTTTCCTTGGAAACGGATTTGCAGGTGTTTTTAAGCTTTCGGAGGCAGCATTTACAGCCAAAAGGCGCGTTAAAGGGCCATATCATCCCGGTGGATCAGTGCAGCCCGCCCCGGATAGCCGAGCAATATTTCGATCTCGTGGCTTTGATGGCCCTTGATGATTTGCGTTTCCTCAGCCGTGTAGCGCGTAAGCCCAAGGCCAAGCTGATGGCCGTCCGGGCCAGAAATGGCCACCGGATCACCACGCCCAAATGCCCCGGACGCCGCTTTAACTCCGGCGGGTAACAAACTGTTTCCCTTTGAGAGTGCCCGTGCAGCACCAGCATCCAAAGTGACGGTGCCAAGCGGCTTCATCGCGGCAATCCAACGTTTGCGCGCGGCTTGTGGATCAAGTGTAGCTGTGAACCAAGTCGCGTTTGCACCGTGTTCCAGCGCGCTCAGCGGACGCAAGTCGGCCCCATGGCAGATGACCATCGCGCATCCCGCTGCCGTCGCCGTCTTGGCTGCCATTAGCTTGGTCTTCATGCCACCTTTGGACAGGCCAGAGCCTGCATCACCCGCCTGCGCCTCGATCTCAGGCGTGATTGTGTCGATCACATCATACCGTTTGGCTGACGCATCTTCAGCCGGATTGGCTGAATAGAACCCGTCTACATCTGACAAAAGAACGAGTTGGTCTGCCCCAATCGTTGCCGCGATTTGGGCTGCCAAACGGTCATTGTCGCCAAAACGGATTTCGTCCGTAGCAACCGTGTCGTTTTCATTCACGATGGGCAGCGCACCAAGTGACATCAGCTGTTCCAGCGTCGCGCGCGAATTGAGGTAACGACGTCTGTCCCGGCTGTCTTCCAGCGTCACCAGCACTTGCGCCGTGGTGATACCGTGGGGTGCCAATGCCTCTTCGTAAGCGCGAGCGAGGCGGATTTGTCCGACCGCGGCAGCGGCCTGCGATTGCTCAAGTGCGAGATCCGTACCCGGAAGGCCCAAGGCACCACGCCCCAACGCAATCGACCCTGAGGAGACAAGCACCACCTGCGTTCCGGCCGATTTGAGCCATGCAACGTCTTGCGCAAGGCCCTGCAACCAGTCCTTGCGCAATGCGCCTGTAGCCCGGTCTACCAACAGAGCCGAGCCGATTTTGATCACCAGCCGCTTGGCGTTGCTTAGGGATGCCATGGCTCGGCCTCGGGCGCGGGGCGGTGGCGGATGCGGTCATCATCAATTTGGGCACGCAGATTGCGCAGTACGTCAGTCACGCCCTCCCGGGCGACGCTCGACATCAGGCTCACGCTTCCGCGTGATGCTTTTTCCAATTCTTTCAGTGTACTTGCGCGCTCTTCCTCATCCAAAGCATCGACCTTGTTCAGGACGGTGATGCGCGGCTTGTCCGCCAAATCTCCTCCGTAGGCCTCGAGTTCCGTGATGATGGTTTGGTAGTCCTCGGCAATGGTGTCAGATGTACCGTCGATCAAGTGCAACAGCACGGCGCAGCGTTCGACATGCCCAAGGAACAGATCACCAAGGCCACGCCCTTCGGACGCGCCTTCGATCAGGCCAGGAATATCGGCAACCACAAATTCGACATTATCTACGCCCACGACGCCCAAATTTGGGTGCAGCGTGGTGAAAGGGTAATCCGCGATTTTGGGACGCGCATTCGATGTGGTCGCCAGAAAGGTAGACTTGCCCGCATTTGGCAGGCCCAGAAGGCCGACATCGGCGATAAGTTTCAAGCGCAGCCACAGTGTTCGCTCGACCCCGTCTTGCCCGGGATTGGCGCGGCGTGGCGCCTGATTGGTGGCGGATTTGAAGTGCAGGTTGCCCCAGCCCCCGTTGCCACCTCTGGCCAGTTCTACACGCTGGCCCAGTTCGGTCATGTCTGCGATCACCGTTTCCTGATCCTCATCAAGGATCTCGGTGCCCACCGGCACGCGCAACACAATGTCATCGCCGTCTTTGCCGGTGCGTTGACGGCCCATGCCGCCCTGCCCGTTCTTGGCAAAAAAGTGCTGCTGGTAACGGAAATCGATAAGCGTGTTCAGTCCGTCAACCGCTTCGGCCCAGACTGAACCACCGCCGCCACCGTCGCCGCCATCCGGGCCACCATATTCGATGTACTTTTCCCGCCGGAACGAGATGCATCCGTTGCCGCCCGCCCCGGAGCGGATGTAAACCTTGCAGAGATCGAGGAACTTCATGTGGCGGTCCTAGTACAGGTGGGCGGTGAAAGGAATAGGCGTTGCGCGCACCCTCTAGCTTGTCGGCCTCCTCCAAAGGATTTCAAAAAGACAAAGCGCGCGCCCGCCGGTTGGGTCAGAATTTATGACTGTATGTCCATGTCGGCACCGTTTTGTCGCGTGCCACGCAAAAGCTTTCGGCATCTCCGAGATACTTGAACCCGCAATGGGTCAACACCCGGGCCGAGGCCGGATTGTCCTGAAAAACGCTCGCAAACATCGCAGCATTCTGCATTGGGTTTTCGTTTACCAATGCTTGCACCGCATCAGAGGCTAGCCCGGTGTTCCAGAACGGTGGTGCCACCCAGTAGGCCACTTCCGATTGCTCGCGATCCATCCGGGCAAGAGAAATCAGCCCCATCACTTCGGAGCCACCGGATTTGTGTCCATCCATCGCCCAGATGTCTTCATCTCGTTGATCGGCCATAGCACGCGTCACAAAGGCCTCGGTCATGCCGGGGGGAACAGGATGTGGGATCGATGTGGTCATATGAGCGACGCGTGCGTCAGACCAATACATCTCGATCAGACCCATGTCGGACTTGCGCAATGGACGCAGCACAAAACGCTCTGTCTCAATTGGGGCCAAAGTCACAATTTTCTCCATCTCCATCGTCAAGTTCCTCCTCCGAACAAAACAAACAGGACCGACGCAACGGTCAGACCTGCGAGGGTGTACATTAGATAGGGTTCCGCGCGCGTGCCCGAAAGGCTGCGTGCGATGCGGTCACCGGCAAGTGTCCACATGGGATGCAACACCACTTGCGTGCCCAGCAGGATCGCCGCAATTGTCGCCGTGGCGATCAAAGGATCGGTGCCGGGGGTCACAAACCCGGTAAAGCCTGCGACGATCATTGCCCATGCCTTGGGGTTCAGCGGATGAACGATCAGCCCGGCCGCAAAACCGGGCGCTGTCGCACTCGGATCACCCGTCCCAAGGCGCAGGTTCGCCACTTTCCATGCCAGCCAGATGATATACGCGGCAGAGACCCATTTGAGCGTTTCAAACACCCAAGGGGCCCGATCCGCCAGTTGCATCAATCCAAAACCGACGGGCCAGATCACAAGCTGTTTGCCAAGCGCGACACCGGCCACAAACGGCAATGCTGCGCGAAAGCCATAGCGTGCGCCAGTGGCCAGCAACGCCATGTTCGCCGGGCCAGGCGTTCCAACCTGAGAGGCCGCAAACACTGCAAAAGAGGTGGCTGCGACACTCATCTTTTTAGGTCCTGCGCCAACAGGCCAAGGATCAGGTCATCGTGCCATTTTCCAGCAATTAGCGCTGCTTCGCGTTCGCGCCCTTCGACCACAAAACCGACCTTTTCGTAAGCCGCGATCGCGCGCTCATTGAAATCGAGCACCCGACAGCCCAGCCGGTGCAGCCCCATAGTGTCAAAGGCATGCGCTGCCAACAACTGCATCGCCTCAGTGCCGATGCCTTTGCCAAGCGCATCCGGGTCCACAATCCCGATCGCAATTTGTGCGCGCTTGTCGGAATAGTTGATGGTGTGAAGACGCACGCCACCGGCCAGCGCGCCGCCCGCCTCGATGATCCATGCGTACGCGTCGTCGATATGGGATTGGACCCAAGCCTCGGCGGCCTCTGGGGTGATATCGCGTACTGCGGCGGGGTCGGCCCCAAACATCGCCTGAATCTCGGGCGTGTTGCCAAGTGCAAAGCGTGCGGTGACATCCAAAGGGGTGGCTTCACGCAAGACGACGCGGTCACCATGCAGTGTGATTTTATTGGCCAAGTTCATGCGTCACCTTCCCACATTTTGCGCGACAAGATCACACGGTTGATGGTCACGTTCGCCTTACGCGACAAACACGGCGTTTCTTTGAATCCGTTGGAAACAAAACCGATCTTTTTCAGTACATTTCGAGACGCTTCGTTCCCGGCGATGTATCCTGAATCGATTGGTGCATCGCTGTGCGCAAAGTGCGCATTTACAACCGCACGGGCCGCCTCGGTAGCGTATCCCCGCCCCCAATGCTTGGCCCCATACCAATACCCAAGATCGCCCATGATCGACACACAGCCAACCAGCTCATCCGCGCGGCACACCGCATAGACCATAGCCTCACTCGCAACCTTGTCGAAAAACGCCAACGCATCGGCTTCTCCGTAAGGGTGCGGTACACGGGTCAGCCATTGGCTAACGGCAAATTCGCCGATCTGTTCCGCCACAGTCACCGCATCCGATGCGCGATACGGGCGCAGCAGCAGACGTTCGGTTTCAAGTGTTCTGGTCATTAGACCATCCTCGCTGTTGGCAGGAGGGGCGGAAACGTAAAAGGGACCGGCGTTTCCGCCGATCCCTTCGAATTTTGTCAAAACCCGTGAGGTGCGGCTTATTCAGCGGCCTCCGCGACCGGGAGAACCGAAATGAACGTGCGGTTTTTAAGGCCTTTGTGGAAGGTCACAGACCCGTCCACGGTTGCAAAGATCGTGTGATCTTTGCCCATGCCGACGCCATCGGCTGGCCAAAACTTGGTGCCGCGCTGACGCACAATGATGTTGCCAGGAATTACAGCTTCGCCGCCGTATTTCTTTACGCCAAGACGACGACCTGCGGAGTCGCGACCGTTACGGGATGAGCCGCCTGCTTTTTTATGTGCCATTGGTGTCTCTCCTTAGCCTTTCGCCATTTCAGCAGCCTGTGCGATCCAGCCTTCACGCTCGATCCGGCCTTTGAACGACAGTTTCTCGTCCATAGCAGCAACGTCCTCGGGGGTCCATGCTGCGATCTGCGCGAAGGTGGTCACACCAGCTGCGTGCAGTTTTTTCTCAAGTGCGGGGCCAACGCCGGACAGTTGCTTGAGGTCGTCACCACCGCTGGCGGCTGCCTTGGCAGGTGCTGCCTTCTTGGCTGCAGCCTTAGGTGCGGCTTCGGCCTTTGGCGCTGCTTTGGGCGCTTTGGCTTTCTTGGCAGGCTTGACCTCTTCGGCGGCGGCTTTAACAAAACCGGCGCCATTTTCGGCAGCCATGATACCGGAAGCCGCAGCGCCCGATGCCAGAATGTCTGTCACACGCACCAGCGTCAGTTGCTGGCGGTGGCCCTTGGTACGCTTGGAAGAGTGCTTCCGGCGACGCTTGACGAAGTTGATCGTCTTTGGGCCTTTGATCTGCTCGATGACTTCGGCTTGTACGCCTGCATCGGCTACAACGGGCGAACCAACCTGTGGTTTGTCACCACCGATCATCAGCACTTCGTTGAATTGGACTTTGTCACCTGCGTTTGCGGCCAGTTTTTCAACGCGGAGCGTGTCGCCCGATTGAACTTTGTACTGTTTGCCGCCGGTTTTGAGAACCGCGAACATGGTCGTCTTCCTTTGTCTGCCGCGTCCTGTGGCCCCGGTTGCCCGGTGTTTGTGCACCCCTGGTTGGGGTCCGCCTCGAACAGCGCGCCCGTGTGGGGCGTCATGTAAATAAAAAGCAGCCCGCGTTATGCAGGCTGGTGGGCGGGCTTATGTGCCCATCAGCCCATCAAGTCAAGAGGGGTTTCTTGGCCCTTCAAAGATCGTTCTGAGGCAAAAGGCGCCCTGCCGCCTGCCCAAGGCCAAACGACAGGGTGGCATAGCTGTTTGCGAATGCTTCAAACAGCACGTCATCAAGAGCCATGGCGACTTCGGTGTTCCAAAATGCGGTATAGATAGCAACGTCATCCTCGCTCAGCGGGGATTGGGCAAGCGCATAATACCCTCGCAACCAGCGTTCCGTTTCGGCCTGCATCAAGGCGCGCTGTTCCTCTGTTTCTGGGGGCGGCACGATTTGGGGGGATGTTTCCGCAATCCCGGCAAAGAATGCTGTCTGAGCTTTCATGGCGGCATCTGTGTTGCGCTCGACCAGATCTCGGACCTCCAGAAACTCGGTGATCGCAGCATTGCCTGCCGATGGCGCGGCCGTGGCTGCGGCCTCAAGCTCAGGGTTGAGCATGGCCTGACGGGCCTGCACCTCCAGATCGATGATCCGCGCGCCGACATCGCTTTCAAAGAACAGCAGGGCCTGCGCGGCCACTTGCTCTTCCAGATTTTCAGCAAAGGCTCCACGTATTTCTTCTTCCAAACGCGCAGGGTCATAGAGGCGGCGCACTGTCTCAGCCCAGACATTGCCGCCCTGCCCGTTCAGGATGCCTTTATCGACGGCCGTGCCGTTTTCGATCCCGTCAGCGGAAAAGGCCGCGATCAGCGCCGGGATGCCCATCGCATCCACAAGCTGGTCTGTTTGCGGACTGGCCAGTGCAGCACTGGCGCTAAAAGCCAGCGCAGATAAGGCGGCGCGCAGGGTCATCACAGTTCCTGACTGGGCTGTAGTCGCTGCATGGCAACTGCCAGTGCCTCGAACCGGTTTGCCATAACCTCGTATTGCACAGCGTTCATCAGATCATAGACCTTGCGCATTTTGGGGTTCTCCAGCGCTTCGGTGTATTCCAGCACCTCAGCATCGGAAAAGGCCTGATAGGTATAGGCCGACCCGATCAAGGCGTTTGCCTCAATCTCGGCTTTCATCGCGTCCTCATCTGTCTCAAGCAGTGCGCGCAGATCCGGCTCCTCGAGCTGTAACTCGATCACACCCGCACCAGCCGCAGCCATCAGAAAACGCACTTGCACCTCTTGAATAGCACGCACCGCCGTGCCTGCACTGTCCGATGCGGCGTTCATACGCTCCAGATAATCCAGCCGAGGACTGTCGATCCGGGCAAGCCCTGCAATGATGGCCTCGCCACTTTCGTCCTTCAACTCCCCCTCCTCACTCATATGCGACGAATTCTCGGCCACAACCAACCGCTGGCCCAGATCGGTGGCGTAAAAGTCTGCCGCATGGGTCAGCAGATCATCCTCCAGCGTCTTTTCCAGCAGGTCGAGGGCGAGATCATGCATAACATCGGTTGCAAAGACTTCTGTGGTCAGGCGGGTCCATTCAGAGCCGAACGCCTCGGCCTCAAGACCCAGCATATCGGGCGCGGAACTTGCCGACAGACGAATGCTCTCAAGTGCAACATCAAAGCCGGTGACTTCCAGAAACTCCTCCAATTTGGCCCGGTCAGCGGCCAGCGCCAACCCCGGCATCATGACCAAAACACTCAGCGTGAATGCGAAATAGCGAACTGCGCGCATCTCTTTCCTTCCTCTAACTGGGCGGACCATGCCGGTCCTGCCTTTATTATTGCGTGTAAGGGTATGCCTTTTAGCTTCTGCGTCCACCAAATTTAGCGTGTGGTCATTTGCGCGTGAAAAGTACCTTGCTCTTGGGGCACTGAGCATCTAATTGGGCGCACCAGACCCCCGCGGAGAGGTGCCGGAGTGGTCGAACGGGGCGGTCTCGAAAACCGTTGTGGGTGCAAGCCCACCCAGGGTTCGAATCCCTGTCTCTCCGCCAGCATCACTTGTAAATAATTGAATTTGTTTACAAAAAGCGCGACCGTGTTTTTCGTTGCCACATCTTACCTGCCATCAGCGGAGTGATACGTCGAATTGCACGTTGAAACACGTAGCCACTCATTCCGCCCCAAGGCTCGTCAAGTTGGATCTGTCCCAGAAACACATTTTTAACCAATACCTGAAACGTTTCTATCATGCAGGTTTTCAAAATCGTCGTTCGCCCTGATCCGGATAGGCCTGATTTGCGCCAAGGCTGGGTGAGCGCGCAGTCAGAGGGGGCCGCGCTAAGGCTACTCAATCTTCCAAATGCGATCGTTTCACCTAGGCACGCCCTATGGCCGGGGCCTCCACAAGCAAAGGTATACTGGTCGAATTGAGCTTCCAACTCTGTTAAACAGCGTGGAGCGAAACGCTTGGACTTCTTTCCTCTATGAGCAATCAACTACTGCTTGTATGCTGACAGGATGTCTAAGCAGTTCCTATCCCATGAAGATTTCGCGCCCAGAGACTTGGAGCATCATGAAGTTGCACGAATATTGGGCAATTTCTCTACCGCCGAGTTCGCAGCGAAGTATGCTCAAATGTATCCTGAACGGGCGCCCGGCTCGGTTTTGCCCGGCGACTATGCCTACAACAACAGGCAGCAGGCTCGGAACAACTATCCTTCCTTCTTGGAGGTAATAGGAAGGGCGAGTTACCGCTTCGTTGGTCTATCAGCTGGACAGGCACAAAAGCATGGTAAAAATCCCGATTGGACCCGCGACGAGCTTATCCTCGCGACTGAGTTCTACAAGACGCACGCTCCCAAGATACCGGGGAAAACCGATGCTCGGTTGATCGCTTTGGCAGACGACATTAGGGCCGTTGCTCATGGTCGCGGTCTCTACGGCGATGAAACGTTCAGAAACCCGAACGGCTGCTACATGAAGTTGATGGAGCTGAGGAAGTACGACCCAGCTTACGCAGGTAAGGGGCTCGGAAGGAAATTGCGACCTCTGGAGCAAGGTGTTTGGGATCTACCTGAAGACAGTCTTTTGGCCGCTGCTAAACATATACGAGAGGCTCTTAAATTTCTGGAGGAAAGCAGAGATTTAGGCGGACTGATGGTGGAGTACGACGAGCCGGAAGTAGCAGATGCAGTCGAGGGAGCCATCGTTACCCGGATACATCGAACGCGGGAACGCGATCCTAAGATCGTCCGTGACAAGAAAAAACAGTTCTTGGCCCAGCATGGCAGCCTCTACTGTCAAGCCTGCGGTTTTGACTTTGCAAAACGATACGGCCCGCGCGGCGAGGGGTTTATCGAGTGCCACCACACAGTGCCGGTGTCCGAAATGGGAATCGGCGCGAAGACCAAGCTTGCCGACCTGATGCTAGTTTGTTCAAACTGTCATAGGATGATACACGCTAAGCGCCCATGGCTTTCGCCCGACGCAATCAAAGGCCTGCTAACTGGCAACCAGTATTCCTAAGAGCTTTTGACCAGCGTCGTAAGAAGACTTATCGCGTGTCGATATTCGCGGTAGTAACTCGCGAGAGCCGCCAACTATGTTCCTGCAGGGTCGCTTGACCGGAGCCAGCCCGAAGCGGACTTTGATAAATACTTTTTCTTGCTCCGTTTTCGCCTTCAGCTCACTCGTCTATGTTGTTTCATTCAGATTGGCTACAAACGAAAGCCCTCACTTAAATGCATCCCGACATTCAGAGATATTATTCAGACGTAAGACGAGTTGCTTTCTCGAAACCGATTCCGCATGTGAGCGCACAATGCCCTGATACAATTTCTTTCTATTTGGCGACCAAGGATTTGGTTCTAGAAAGCGGCTGGCACTGGCTTGGATATCTATACAACTTGCCATGGGCCGACGCTAACATTTGGAGGTTCGCAAACCTGTGCGTTCGGGCCGAGCGACGTTTGCCGGGTTTGGGCATCCGCTACATTAATGAACTCGCGCACTTAGGTGGACCTGAACGCGACGAACCCCGTTATGAGCAGATGTTACAGTTATTTGCCGAAGTGTTCGCGATCGATAGGGTTTTGGTGATGCCTTGGGGTGACGAAGCACAGTTTTACTTCGAGCCACGAGGCGAAAATGGACTTCGTCCCGAGTTCAGGGTTGTCGACAAAGACGACGCTTACAATTTTGAAGTTAAGTCGCCAAGCCTACTGGCCCACCAGCGGCTAAGGGCAGCAGCTAGCGTTCAACTACCTGTGCGTATCACAAAGGAGTTCACTACTTCCGTGCAAATGAAAAACCCGGGCGCTCTGTTGCCACGAGACAATCCTATAAAGGATTTTTTGGTCAGTGCAGATGCAAAGTTTTCCGGATTTCCCAGAAACTCGGGCGCAAATATTCTGGTCATTGTATGGGATGATTTTATTTACGAACCTATCGGCAGTCTGTTGTCAGACTTTGCTGGCCTACTGACGAACAATTCATTTCATAGATTAGGCGGGGAAGCAGTTATTTTTGAGAATGTTGATGCTGTCATTTGTGTGCGTCACATGAATGTTTTTCAGGAGGCGTTAGCCGAGCGTCCGTTGCCAGATGATAGGACTGACATGTTCGATCTAAGCCACAACCCTTTCACTCCTAACGTTTTCATTCCAACGCCTTGGGGCAATGCATGCCCCCAATTTATACTCGAAAGCTTTGGTGCGCTCATGCATAATGACAAGCGCCTCCAAACCATTGCTGAATATAGGATCCCTGAGTACATTTTTTACGTGTAGTCTTTGCCCCAAGTTCATCAAATCCGCTTGTCTGCTCTGGGCCAATCACGCAACTTTGCAAAGGTCACTATCTGCGCATGGCCGCCGCTCATTCGACACCTCCAGACGCAATCTGCGCCTATTCTAGGTGTCCACCAAATCAGAGCAAAACCAGTCAGCCCAAAGCGGTCATAGCGCGAAACGGCGGAGTTGGTCAGAGCGGACCTTCGCGATGCTTCTGTTGAGTGACCGATGTGCGGGACAAAGCCGCCTTATGCGGGTGCAGCGGATTTCACTTCAATACATCAGACCTGAAGGAGGAGTTCATGCTTTCAAAGGGAGACCCAAGTAGATAGTTTTTGAGAACTGAGTGCGAAACGCCGTATGATTGAGCTATTGGGACAACCCCGATAGCAGCAGCAATAAGGCGGAGGCTAATAGTTCTCTACTGGAACCCACTCACTCCGCAGTGTACCAGATCGGCGAAGTATATGCCCGATCCTGAATTTCTGGCGGCACGCTGTCTGGCAACGGAATATCATAGAAAGCTGCATCGTATGTCGTCCAACGCGGTTTTGGGATTTCTATAACACGCACATAGTAAAATGCATTTTGGGACGGATCGAACTCGGGGTCCTGCCAGTAGGCTTCCAGCCCGGCTGCGCCAATCGAATTGTTAAATGTCGCGTTTTCGATATCGACAGTCGATCCGACGGGCTGTCGCGCACGGCCATCTTCGCCAATCTCGCGACCATCGGAAACAGCCACATCATAGATACGTTCAAAAGTTTTCCCGGTGTCGTCGATCCATCCCTTGATGATCTGAACGCGATCCAGATTGGCCCCGTCCGGATCGCGCAGAGCATGGATCAGGAAGCGGGGTGCGGCTCCTTCAGGCGCGTTGATCAGATCACTGCCCATCGGAACACCGTTCTGGTATCCGTTGGAAACAAAGTCAGGTGCGCGTAAATCAGTCTCTTTGAATTGCCAGCCGCCAAACACCCGAACTCTTATCCGGCTACCGGTCGTTGCATAGGCTTCTTTGCGGGAAATGGCGCCGTACACTTCGTCGCGCGTGTTTTCCCTTGCCCAGACCGCGGTCAGACCTGACGCGGATTCCTGCGCTGTCAATATCCGAAGCGCGGGGTTTTCGGCTGGGATTACTTCCCTGTTGTGCCGGGTCGCGGAGGGTTCCGTGTGTTGGTACTTCCCAAAGTAATTGTCTTCACGCGTTGTCGGAAGTGCCGTATGCGAGTCCGTCGTGCCATAAAGCCCAAATTTGTAGGGGTTTACGCCGATATCACGCTCGATCTCCAGCCCGACCTTCATCGCGGAACGCGTGTATTCGTATTTCAACATCTCGGGCGTCTTTGCGGATGTCCCCCCAAGGTTGGACACATCCCAGCGCTCAAAGCCAGCAAACTCGTCATCCGGCGACAACATCGGATGAGTTTCCTCGTCCCCTTTGATCTGGGTTACTTCATGCATTGGCTCCCAACGAATGCGCTTGGCCGCATATTCGGCATCCATAGGCGACCCATCGAACTTGTTCTTGTTGAACATCAAGCCGTTCGACATATTCCCGTTGTGAGGTACAGCAATGGCATTTCCGCCGATGGTCGTTTCATAGTCTGCAAGATAATCCCACAGCATTTCGGGGTCCGGGGCTTCGAAGAAGGATAAAGGTCTGGTCTGACTGGTTTTGTCCGCGCCATCCCCGAAGATGATAACCCGATGCAGGTTGTCGCCTTTGGGGGTGAAGGTCCATTCAAACCCGCTCAACGCGGTAAAAGTGCCGGGATCGTTGTACTGATCCACAGTTTCCACAATATCGAGCCAGATGTCGCCATCCAACCCCAGCCCTCCGGTCGGGTCGATGCCCCGTACCGTCGCCATTTCAATAATTTCCGCAAAGGCGGCCATCCGGGCTTCCTGCCCTTCGGTAAATCCGTCGTGAATGCGGCGGCCCCAATCATCTGCTAACAGGTTTGGATGCGACGTGCGAATTGCAGTTGCCAGCCCGAGCATCTCTGCATGTTCCGTGATGGCAAGGAAATCTAACGGGCGAATGAGTTGAACCGGTTGCCCTGTATTTGAAGTTATTCTTTCGCCACGGGCCACCCGAAAAGCATCATGGATGTTCAGGGAGGTGCCAATCAGACCGGCATCAAAAGATATTTCTGTGTGAAAATGCAAGTCGCCAAAAAGCACCTGATCCGGATAAGACCGCCCGACAAATGGAGAGTAGTTCGGCTCAGTTTCGACAGTCTCGGTTGAAACTACGCCCTCGAAAGCTGCGGCATCCAACGCCAAAGACGACATCAAAGCAGCGCTCAGACATAACGTAACGAGCGATGTCCGATCCAGAAACCACGAGTATTTCATAACATCCCCTCCAAAACGCGGACACAACTTGATCCACCTCAAAGTCTGTCACAATCCAATCTGAAAGAAATGATCCTCAGATCATATCCCATGCATTTCTCAAATAATTCGGTTATTTTACGGTATGAATGAAGCTCAAAGAACTGACGCTGCTTCAGCCAGCACGCGAAAACTGACATCAAAACAAAAGAAAATGATGTGTCGCTCCGGCTGGTTGTCGACGTGCCCTAAAGCATTTCAAGACGCACTTTTGAACTTAGGCACGGTGAACCTGTTGCAACCCGGCGATGTCCTATATCACCGCGGTAAAGTTCCAACACATGTGCACGGATTGATCGGTGGACAGATAGACATGCGTCTGTTGTCACAGCAAAATGAAGAACTCGTGTATCCCGCTACCGGTTCTGACAAATGGTACAGTTTCGCGGACGTGATTGCCCAGGAAAAAGCCGTGGGTGAGGCAGTCGCGCATAGGCCGACGCTGATGCTGAGCATTCCTCGTTCAGAGATCATGGCCTTTCTTGATGCAGAGCCGGACAGATATCACCGGATCATCTCTCATGATAACGCATTACGTAGGCACCTTCAGGAAATCATGACAGATCTGGTTACATTCGACGGTGCCGAACTAGTTGCGCGGCGTTTGCTGTGGATGCTGAACTCCGGTCGTATTGATCCGCGATACCCTTTTATTTTGTCACAGCATGATTTGGCCTCATCTATGGGCGTGTCTGTTCCAACGGTCCAGCGTGCCTTTCGACAACTAAAATCCGAAGAAATTGTGACTACAGAATACGGAAAGTTTTTTGTGAAAGATCGCGACAGGCTTAAGGCATTTCTGGACAATACCCCCAAATAAACCTGTCATAGGGCGACGTGTATTACGGCAAAATCACTGGAAAAGACGTATTGACTGGACGCCTCTGCATTGCTGTCACCTGCGCAGAATTTCGTTCCGGATATGTTGAGGACAACATGCTGCGGTTGCAAAATCGGAATTTTTCCATGTCTCCTTCGGGCTCTCAACCGACCTTCGCTGCACTCAGTTTGAAGGTCCGCTGTCGGGAAACTGCCCAAACTTTGCAAAGCTCGCTTTCTGCGCATAACTGCCGCTCAAACGGCTCGGCTAAGTCAAAGTTCTTGACGAAAACTGTCAGATGGCGGTCGCTCAACAGATGCATCGCGAGCCTAGTCAGATTTATCCCGAACAAAATGATCCGAAAGTCCCGTTTCAAAGATTTCATGGATAGTTTCAGACGCATGGTGGATTGCTACAGCACACGTGTCTATCAAGGTTGGAAAACTATCTTCTGCGTCCCTTTGAAAGCTGACCATTTTGAAGTCGTCATCGCCATCAAAATGAAAATGGCGATTTCTAAGCGTTTGAAGATTGTTGTGACCGCTATTGCAAAGCTGCGCATACACCGTTCGATACTCTTTCTCCCATCCTAACGCCTTGTGTTTTTGGAACATGTTCTTGCTGACGGCACCTTGGTTTTTCAATTGATCAACCTCAGTTTGCTTAGCCATCCGAACTCCATCAAAATCTTCAATTTCACTAAGACCTTTTACAAAGGGGTTTCCTTCACTGCTCTGATTAAAGAGCTTTAACCAATATTGATGATGCTCAAGTTCTATAGCTCTGATGTGCTGACGGTCCTTTTTTAAGAGCGCGAGATCGACCCAAGCCTCGTACATAGTACGAAGCAATGGATATGCCATTTGTCCTCTGCCAGCTTTTACCAGCATCAAGACTGTATCGCCGACTTCCAAAACTGTCAGGTAAAGCGCAACCGTAGTTGTTTGGTACATGTCTCTTGAATTCAGTTTTAAGTGCTGAGTTTCTGGAAGGCATTTTTCGTGGATTAAGGCCACCAATTCATCAGCCGTTTCAAGTTTCATCCTAAACCCTCTCGCATAAGGTTAAGTGCTACAGGCAATGCCAATCCGGTTTCGTCGCAGCATCTGTTTATTTTTTTTGCTGTCGTGATGCACGCTTTCGGTATGCATCGCCGCAGTATTTAGGCGTCGTGTTGTATACATTGATCTTTTCGCCGCACATCTGACAACGCAACGGCACAGCAACTAGCCGAGTAATTGACGCCAACGACCGTATCACAGGCCCAACAGCTTCGCCCGGCTCCGTCTATACGTCTTCGATCCGGCCAGTTTGACGAAACGACGCTTGCGCGGACGATCAATCAAACGCAGTCGATCGCCATACTTTGCGCGCAGCTGCTCATATCGATCTGGCTGGCCGCGAAACTCGCCCAAAATGGAGAACGAATGCCGGGTCTGCCTGCGTATTCGATATTCGCGTCTTCGCGCTGACCAACCCAACGGAATAAAAGACGCAGCGTGATAGATGCCGCCCCGGTGGCCTTGCCGGGGATCTGCAAACGTCACGCATGTGAAATCGCCAACGATCGAACGCATCAGTTTCAGCGATCTTGAGATCAAACGCGTCGCGTCGTTTGGTCGATTGCTTCGAAGGACGAGGCGGTTCAATTCCCAGACTTCGCCAGCGTGATCTGGGCCGAGTACTGCGTCACGGGCTGATTGCGTTGCAGGGCGCCCGTAGGTGACAACGCCTTCGAGTGTCTCACCCACAAAAAGGCCGAATATGAAACTGACGGGTGGCCAACGACGCGCATAATGGATGCGCGTGATCAGATGGTCGGCGGCTGATCTGTCGATCTGCCTGATTGTCGTCCCACCCGTCGGCGCGGGGCAATTATCTGTGACGTTCTGTCGTTTGTTCGATCGAACGCGCTTTGCACGTTGCCTACATGTCGCGCCACAGAACGTAGCGTCGACGCGTTTTCGAATGAAGGTGTTACCGCACAGGGCGCACTGCGTTTTGACAGGCTGTTTGGGGCGGTAAGTTCGGACCATTCGTCACGAATAATTGCCCCGCTCGGCGGCGTCAACGGCGTCACGCAACGCCTATGAACTCAGGTCGAACACGCGAAATTTTGACCGCCCTGCGCAGATGTCGCGGCGCGGTCACGCCAGGCAATTTTGCCTTGACCAAAGCGGCGTTCATCAAATCAGACGTACGGACGTCGCTGTGTGCGATTTTCGCAGGACACGAACAACGCCAGAATTCCAAATCGGCGCTGTCGAAACGATGAACGATAATGCCAAAAAGCCACGTTTTGCCGCTCTGATCGACGTCGAACTGCATAGCGCCAAATGCAGATTTGTTAGATCCACAGATCTTTATTTCTTCGCCCGTCAGTTCGGAAACTTGGTCGGCAAAATCTATTTCGTTCGCGAACCGCATATCACGCTGCCTTGTCAGACAGCCTTCGCACGTCGGCCAACACAGCGTCCGCGTTGTCGTCCAAAAGAAGTTGAAGCCAAAAATGGGTTGAATGGAAGACGCCAGCACGCGCCTGATTTCTGATTGACGCACCTACAAGAACGAAAAATCGATCGGTGGGCGTGTCTGTCGTGGCAATGCGCGCAGACATGCAGCCAATCAGATCCTCTAAAACGAAGTCGGGGAGGCTCCGAATGTCTGATCTGCGAAAACGGATGTCGTCGAGGATGCTGTCGACCGTTTCATAATCTTGGTAGGCAGCTTTTCCACGCGATCTGGCATCGCCTACGCCATCGTTTTCAGCCATGCGTCTGTCGCGTTCGGCGCGCAGGGTCGACAACCACGTCTTTTCCGTAACCCCCGTCATCAATTTAAAGGAACATCGGAAAGAGCGACTTCGCCAATCGCTTCGGCAACATCAATGTAGCGGTCCGCACGGTCCAGCCACGTCTCTGCATCTTCCTCTGTCAACGCCGCCGACGCCCGTTTCAGCGACGCCAGCGCGCATTCGAGTTGATCGCAAGCAAGATTCAACTTTTCGATGCGTTTTGAATTCTTCATCTGACCACCGTCAGCAGTTCCGATAGAGCAAAATCGAGCATCTGCACGCCTTTGATCTGGACAAATACAAAGTTGATTTCCGTCCCGGTCTTGGCGCGAATGGATACACTTTCCACTTCGCCCAGATACCAAGCATCGTGGAAGGTCGCGTGGGTGATCACATCGCCAACGATCAGCGCATCAGCGCGCACCACCACCTCGGTCACGGTCGATGTCGGCGGGTCTCTGTCAGGCGATCCCATTGTTTTTCTCCATCTGGTGATCAAATTGCGAAGGAAACCCAGCATCAATCATCCCGCGCCTCGCGTCGTTCAATTTCTAGCTGCAACTTCCGCGCAACTGACCAAAAACGAGCATCCGCGGCTTCCGATTTTCGGCGCTTCAATTCCTCAAGGCTAACACTGGTTTCGAAGGTCGCAGCCATACGCGATTGCGCGTCCCTGACGTGAATTGCATCATCCGTCATTGCATCACCTCAAGGGATGCGTTGTCAGCCGCTTGCTGCTTGTAAGCAGCGCCAATGCTCATCGCTGGCCAGTCAACAGGCGGAACTCCAATCATCTCCACACCGCACAGAACGTCAGGCAGCGGCAAGGTGTCAAAGATCAACTTCATCTGGTCATCAGGCACTCGCCCAGCCACAGCCGCCACAGCCTTTGCACCGTCTGCAACAGCATCCCAGATTTCGCCCGCATCAACCTGCGCAATGAACCGTCGATAGTTGTCTGGCAACGCGCCGATCTTGCCGCGCACGCCGTGGTGCGACAGCCACTTGGCCAGACACATTGCGGTTGCCACCCGGCGCGCTTCGTCCTGATCGGTTTGGGCTTTGGTCAGGACACGGAACATCGCCGTTTTGTCTTCCTCGGACACACACGTGCCTTCCGTTGAGCCACCGTTTGCAGCCTGTTCGATCATGACAACCATCAGGATGCTGGCGTCCAAGGAATGGAAAAACACCTCGCCTTCGTTAGCACCCGCGCAAACGGCGAATTGCAGGTGTTCCGTCTCGCCCTGTTCACCACCAAGGGCGGCGTGCAGAGCCAGCGACGAGATGATGTGCAGGCACTCATGAATTTGCAGGTCTTGAATATCGCTCATTTCTTCTTCCTTTTCGTCTTGAACGAAGCCCTCTCGGCTGCGTGGGCGGCGTCAATCTCACGCTGCTTTTTGGCCTGCTTCGCATCGTGTTCAGCTTGAAGCCGTGCGGCGTTTTCGGCTGCGGTTTCACCTGCCGGGGCTGGGTTCATAATCCCAGCCAGCGTGGCCTTCGCTTTGCGTGCGGCAGACGCGGCGACCGCTTGCGGCACGATGTCTTCCAACGGCCAGCCGCGATCAGGAACCAGCGATTGGTTCGACGCGTCACGCAACGCCTTCGCCAGCTTGCGGAAGCGGCTCACGCCCAGCTTTTGTTCAAGGTGATAAACGCCCAGCACCACCGCGCATGGCAGCGTGTCCGATTTGGTGTATTCAGCAAAAAGCTGCATATCTTTACCGCTCAAGTCGCCAGCCTTCTGAATTTCTCGGTCGGTGCCCTTTTGCATGACCTTCACGATTTCATGCTGGTCGGCCAACTTGGCAAGAGGGCCAACCGCAACCAAAGACGCGATCTGCTTCGCGTAGTCGTCCACGTGGTCGCCAAACACGATGGCAGCTTCACCACCCTTTGCATCCATCGCAAACAGAACACGCGCATCCGAATAGCGCGCCGGGTCGGTCCGACAGATGGCGATAGCACCTGCCTTGATGTGCCGAAGTTCTTCCCAACTGATTTGGGGCGCTGTCATGTTCATTGGAACACCGCCTTCACCATCGCAGGCAGATCGCCCTTCAAATGCTTGGAGCGGCGCAGAACCACGTTTTCGGCGTGGGTTCGAAGGGCGGCAAGGTTGCTGTCGGCCACCGCCATCGCAGCGCCTTTTACCAAATTGTTTCCGTCCAACGTATCAATGCGCTCGGCCACCGCCCCGATCTGTTTGTCCGTGCTGGCCCGCTCTTCCTTCAAAATCTGGCCAAGGGCGTCGAGGATGCTTTTTGTTTCTGCGTCCATCATGCTGCGGCACTCCAAATGTCTGCGATGTGATCAACAGCCGCGCGGCGCTTGGCCTCTTTGTTGGATGACTTCAAACGCGCACCCGCTTCGCGCTCCTCGTTGAAATACCGCTTTGCTTCGGCGGTGACGTCCCGCGCCCAGATGGTCGCTGGGGTTTCACCAAGTCCGCCAGCGGCCCACTGTTTTGCGCTGATGCGCTCTGGCAAGGCAAAGTCGTCTGGCAACTCGTATTGCGCCAGATCGTGGGCGGTCACGTGGTCCAACGTAAGGCAACGCAGGGTAAGGCGGCGCAATGCTGTGTCGTGCTTCACCGCGCGAGATTTTAAAACGCTGTGATCGGCAAACAGGGCGGCGCTGGCATCACGCAACGCTTTTGCGCAGTCGCCCAACTGGTCTAGGTCCAGATCGGCGTCAATCAGGTGCAGCGTTTCGAAGCTGGCCACCGTGGTCAGGGCCAAGTCAATCAGCGATCCGGTTTGGTCCGTCTCGGCACCAGAAAGCAGGTCAGCAGCGCCTTTGAACTGTTCCGCCTGTGCTTCGATCTGCTTGGCAATGTCGGCCAGCATGTCGGCGTCACAGTGCGCTTCCTCGACCAGCGCCACGGCATCGTCAGCGCCGGGCAGATCTTTCTCAAGTGCCTTGCAACGATTGATGGCTTCCGCAGCGATCTGCGAACCGATCTTTTTCGATGTGGTGAGGTTTGATTTGCCTGCTTTAATGCTTGCAGGCGGAAGCTTTCGTTTCAGCATCTATTTTCCTTCGGTCAGCCACTCTGGCGCTGCGATGGAAGGAAAGTATCAGATCACCGTCAGATTTGAAGTCTTTTCTGTTTAATTACAATACGTTGTGCAAGGTTGTTAAGTGCTATAATGAACGAAATATAGCGGTTTCAGGCCCGTTCGCGCTCGGCCAACACGGTCAGATCAGCAACAGACAGGCCACGCGACATGTATTGCGACAAAACATTCGACGCGTCCCAGATGTCTGCAGGGACGTTGCCAGCCAACAAGAACACCTCGCCCCACGCGTCTTCGCCCAGCCTTTCGCGAACAACACCAGAAATGTGCGCAGCCAACAACGCCCGGCAAGCTGGTTTGTCGTCCAACAGATCGAAGCGCGGCGTGCCGCCGAGCAGTGCGTGGATGTCATCGTCAGTGAGGCGCGTCATTTTTGTCATTGGATCAACCCCGCCAATGGCCCATTCGCATTCGGCAGTTGCTGTTCAGGTGCGTCTGCGTCGATCGTAACAGCGCGACCCAATCGATCACGATACGATTGCGCCACGTTTGCAGCCGTTCGCAAATCTTCTCGGTGGATTAGGTTAAGAGAAAGCCTGCGCGCCAATCTGGCAACCGCCGCCTCATGGTACTCTAGTGCGAGATACAGAGGATTGCGCTTATGACCACCACGCGATGTGCTGACCAACGGACCAGTGCGCATCAACGCTCGCTGCAATTTTTGAGATTGCGTGAAATGGACAGCATAGGTCGCCGCTTCTTGAACATCTGTCCTCGACCACTGATCTGGCGCGCGGCTGCTGATTACCGCCTCAAACGCGCCGTCCGCCCGATCCTGATCTGTTGGATCAGGGAACCTTTCAACTTCATTCGGCCATCGCAGAGTCGGAAGCCGGGTCAGTCGCTCAGCGTGAATTTCGCCGCTCACAGTCGTCGCTTTAGGTCGTTTCATTAGTCCTCCGGTGTTTTTTGCGATCATGGGTGTTATGCGCCGGGTCGGTCAAAAAGAAAAAAATCTGCACTTGCATTGAAAGAGATGTCCCCCTGCACGGTCGCGCTTCCCCATCTGTTTCTTTCAGCCGCCGCCCCCTCCCTGTATATCGCCGCCCCGTGTGGCCACGTCAAACGTCCGCACGCGTGGCGCGCGCAACGGTGTGTTGACGTAGGTTGGGTGCCTATCAATGCTAGAGGCTCTGAGAGGCGCGCATATGCGGTCATCATGTCGGCCTTTCGATTGTCTTGTTGTCATCGACGATCGCGCGCAAAGAAGACACCATTGCCCCAGTTATGTCAGCCAATACGTTCAGCTTCGAACTCACATCGAACCCGGCGGCGTCCAAATCTTCGAAGATGTTTCCTTTCGCGTCTTCAAGCGCAGCGATCGCGTCTATCAGTTGACGCATGCGGCGCTCTGAGACGTGGCCGCTGCGGTATGCGTCACGCAACGATTGCAGATACCGTTGGTTAGTCATCATGTCGTCCTTTCGATTAGGGTTGTCACCGTTTGTCGCCACGCGCGCGTGAGGTTGTCACCGTTTGTCGGCACGCGCGCATACGCGGTCATCTTGTCGTCCTTTCGATTTGGTTTGTTTTGCGACACTGCGCCACTTTGTGCGACACTTGAAAAACAAGGTGGCGCAGAGGTGTGTGCTGCACCTTCAACATGTCGCGAGACACAATGTTGATGGTGTGGGTGTCGCGTGCGACACCACCACCTCTATAGGGGGTGTGGGGGTGGCGCGCGCATAAAAACAAAGGGAGTGTGTTAATCATTCGGATGCACTGGTCCCACAGCATATGTCGGTCGATCTTTCCGTTGGTTTTCGTCTCGGATCTGCGCCACTTGTAACCACCTTTGCGACACCCATTGATCTAAGATCGATTTGACTTTGGCTTTTGCAGCTTTTCGTTCCCGGCGTTGGCTTTCTGGTGGCATGTCGATGTTGCAGATCCTTGCTACGACATACCCAAACCAGTCGGTTGCTTGCGAACTGGCGCGTGCTGCCCCTTCTTGCATTGCATTCAATTCGCGAACGGTGTCGACGGCCATTTGCAATGTGATGCCTTCGAAGGCGTCGGGCCATTCCCATTTTGACAATGCGCCGACGCTTTGGCCGTTTGGCAGAATGACGCCTGATTTTCTGAACCATTGGTTCCGTTCGCTGCTGGGCGGGGCAAGGTTGCTCTCGACATCGCCCACACGAAAGAAGAAGCGCGGATCATCTTCGCCTGCGTCTGTGGCTTGCCCTTCTGTCATTCCAACAAGGATGCGATTGAAGCGTGACGTTCCTCGGAGTGAGCTTCCGCCTCTTGCGTCATCGATCGTCGGTATCATGCCCGCTGTGACTTTTCGGGTGTGGTGTACGATGTGAACAGCAATGTTGCTTTCAGACGCCATTCGCCTGATGCGTTGCCCCAGCAATCGAAAGGCGTCGTTGCTTTCATCGGCGTGACTGAGGTCTTGCAGTGGATCGAAGACCACCACGTCGATATTTAGGCTTTCGATTTGTTCGATGATATTTTCGAACACGACTTCATTGATCATGATGTCGCGATCTTTTTGCCCTACCAGAAAGAGGTCGGGCCATTTGACGCCAGATTGCAAAAACAGTCTATTTTCGAACTGTGATTGATCGATTTCGTTTCTGATACAATTTGCAGCGTAACGACCGTGCAGAACGTTTTGATCGTCTTCTGCGTTGAGATACAGAACCCGGCGAGGTTCGACATTTACCCCAAACACTTTTCCGCCGCTTGCCATGTCTTGCGCTTCTGCGAGTGCCAGCATTGATTTGCCGACTTTTGGTGCGGCGATTGTCAGGCTTGTGTATCCGCGCGCATAGAAGTCGCGGTAGAGAAAGTCGGTCGCCGGGATTTCTTCGAAGTTGAATTCCCCAACGGGTTGGAACACTGGCAGCGTTGGCATGCCCTTAGCTTCGATGTTGATCGACAGGTCGCCTTTCGTCACGCGCCAATGCCCGTTGAACCTTTCGACACTCGCGCCCAGATCGGCCAATTCGGCGGTGATCTTTTTTTGTGATCCTTTCGCGCCTTTGATGATTTTCGACGCCTGCCGTTTCAGGGTTCCAATTAATTCCTGTTCGCCCGGTTCTTGTATGTAATCGAAGGGAACCATACCGAGGTTTGGGACGCCTTCTGGCATTCTTCTTTGGCTCATTGCTTGCCCTTCCTGTATTCGGCGAGGTCGATGATCGTCGCGGAGCGGGGTGACGTTCTTGCCACTCCGCTTCGCTTCGGCCCAGTTTTTCGTTTGTGTTTTTTCGTCTGTCGCGCCCAGTTCGACAGTTGGTATGTGCCGTGTTTTTGCGTCGCCAGATCCAGCGGTTCGATCAGCAGCAAGCAAGTGTGCGGTGGCCACCACCACGACAGGTGGTCAAGGCGTCGCCACGTCGCAAATTCGTTGTGTCCGTCAATTGGCAATGCGCCTGTGTTGTATGGCTGCAAGACGACACCAGCGGTGCGTCTGTTCTTTGCAAAGAACGCCGGGTGATCCCACGCGTCGGCCACACCCGGCACGCTATTCACGAATTGTGTGAGGATGCGGCAGTCGTGTTGAAAGAATTCGACATGCGAGGAATGTTGCGCCCAATTTCGTCTGGTCGGTTTCGCGCCATTCAGCATGGCAAGACAGAATGTTTGCTGGACGATTTCTTCTTGGTCGTTGCGCCAATTCAGATCCTTCGATCGCCATTCGTCGCGCAGATCGATAGCTTGCTTGAGCAGGGCTTCGGTTGTCAGTTCGATGTGATCTGTGCGCACGCTGCGTGTCCTTGTCGTGACCGTCGCGGCGCTATATAAACCTGATCATCTGCTGATCTTGTCTGCACCCAGCGACTAGATTTTGAAACCGCTGCGCCGCTATGCGCGGCGGTTTCTTCTTTTTCAGGCGGATTGTTTTTCTTCGATCATCGACTGTTCCCACGCTTCCAGTTCTGCGACAGACCAGCGGGTCGTGTTTTCGAACATCTTGACGGGTTTAGGGAGCAATCCTGATCTGACTTTCCGCCAGATTGTGACGCGTGAAATGCTGTATCGCTGGCCGACTTCTTTGTCGGTGAGCCAGACTTTTTGAGGCGTATTCGGTTCTGCCATCGTGCTTTCTCCAGTTTTCTTCATGACGCCGAAAGAAACGGACCGCGCCTGATTGGTCAACTAGAAAAAGCGTTATAAAACAATGATGTACAACGTTATATTGATGTCAATTAAGAGGAACTTAAGATTGTACAAATTTTTGAGCGTTGAAATCGTTCAACTTTCGTTCGCGAGGAAGTCAGAATATTTTTGCATCATGTCACGGCGTCTTTCGAGCATGTCGGAGCGCATGTACGCACGTTCAACCGCAGACCCGACGTTGTGCGCCAAGGCGATTTCCGCCATGTCGCGATCTTGCCCGGTTTCTGCCGCCCAATCTCTGAACGCAGACCGCAGACCGTGAGGCACGATCGGGCGACCTGAACGCGCATCGACGATCCCCGTTGCCTTCATTGGTTTTGCACAGGCGACGTCTGACAGCATATTGCCCGTCACGGTAAAGATCAGATCGCCAAGACGCGGCATGTTCTCCAATACGGCCATTGCTTCGTCCGACAGCGGCACCCGATGTTCCTTGCGCGTCTTGATGCGCGCTGCCGGGATCGTCCAGATACGGTTGTCGAAATCAATTTCATCCCAGCGCGCCCCGCGCACCTCTGCCGATCGTGCGGCGGTCAGTGTCATGAATTCGATCGCGCGTGCGCTGACAGTATCCTTCGCGCGGATCTGCGCCACGAAGGCGGGCAACAGAGCGACCGGAACGGCGGCGTGGTGACGCACAGACGACACCTTCGAAGGTTTGGGCAGTGTAGCGTCGAGATTGCCTTTCCACCGGGCTGGGTTGTCGCCTGACCGATGCCCATGAACGGTTGCCCACGCAAGCACTGCTTCGATGCGTCCGCGCAAGCGCGACGCTGTTTCCGTCTTCGTCGTCCAAATCGCGCTGAGAACGCGCAGGACGTCCTGCACATCGATGTCCGCTACCGGGCGATCGCCGATCACAGGTGTTGCGTAGTTGTCGAGCGTTGCACGCCACTGCGCGCGGTGCTTGTCGTTGTGGAATTCAGCCAGCTTCACTTTCAAGAAACCTTCTGCCGCTTCTTCGAAGGTCATAGCGATCTGTGGCGCGCGTGGATCGCGGCCATGCCAGACTTCTTCGCGGTAGTGGCGCGCGCGTTCGCGCGCTTGCGACAATGAGACGGTTGGGAATGATCCGAGGCCGAGCGATGTGCGTTGACCATTGATGACGATGCGCAGCAACCACGATCGCCCGCCCGTGGGTGTCATTTGCAGATAAAGCCCATCGACGCCGCCTACTGGCACAACGATCTTTTTGTCGGGTGTTTTGAGGTGCCTGATGTCGGCTGAATTCAGTTCTTTCGCGCGTTTGGGCATATTGTCTACCTACCATTCTACCTGCCAACGCAGTTAATGCAGCATGATACACGGAACAACCGCTTGTAACGCATCCGCCATGTTTTATTGGACAACACGCATGTTTGACACGCCACGACACAAGGTAAAACACCGGGCTGTGCGTCTGTCTCTCCGCCATTTTTCTCAAGATCGCTATCTCATAACCGCCTGATAGTGGGATAGAATTCGGCGTTTTCGCGCTGAAGGCGGTGTTTGGTCCGCTTGATTTGCTGCACATTTTGCTACACAATTTGCTGCACAAACGGGGGATTTCTCCGCCATGAGCATCGCGAAACGAGGCCGTCTCTACCACCTCCGCCGCCGCGTCCCGCGCCGGTATCGGAGGATCGAGCCGCGTGAAACCGTCTGGATCAGCCTTCACACCGACTCGGAGACCGTCGCCCGCAGCAAGGCGGATCAAGCGTGGAGCCAGATGGTCGAGGCCTGGGAGGCCCGGCTGGCCGGGAACAGTGAAGATGCAGAGGCCCGCTACGAAGCCGCGCGCGACCTCGCCCGGGCGCGCGGTTTTCGGTATCTGGATGCGGGGGCGGTGGCCAAGTTGCCGGTTGAGGAAGTCGTCGAGCGCGTCGAGGCAATCCCAGCCCCGGCGAAGCAACCCGATGCCATCGAGGCCGTGGCCCTTCTCGGCACCGTCCCGGAACCCCGGATGTCGGTCACCAAGGCACTGGAGCTCTACTGGGGCCTCGCCAAGGAAAAGACTCTCGGCAAGAGCGAGGACCAGCTGCGCCGTTGGGAAGCGCCGCGCAAGAAGGCGGTGAAGAACTTCGTCGCGGTCGTCGGCGACAAGCAGATCGCCAACATCACACGCGACGACATGCTGGACTTCCGCCAGCACTGGCTCGACCGGATCGAGGCGGGCGAAGTCACGGCGAACTCGGCCAACAAGGATCTGATCCACCTTGGCGACGTTCTGAAGACTGTGAACACAATGAAGCGGTTGGGTCTGACGCTTCCGCTCGGCGAGCTGTCCTTTAAGGAGGGAGAGAAGCTGACGCGCCCACCATTCAGAGAGGATTGGATCAGGACACGGCTCCTCGCGACGGGAGCGCTGGACGGGTTGAACGGTCAGGCCCGCGCTCTGCTGCTCGGGATGATCAACACGGGCTACCGGCCCTCCGAAGGCGCAGCGCTCACGGCGGACACGATCCGGCTAGACTGCGACGTTCCCCATATCTCCATCGAACCGGAGGGACGGCAGTTGAAGAGCCACTACGCCCGCCGGGTGATCCCGCTGACCGGTGTCTCGCTGGAAGCCCTCAAGCAGTACCCCGAGGGCTTTCCCCGCTACCGGAACCGCGCCACCCTGAGTGCGGTTGTGAACAAGTTCCTCCGCGCCAACGGCCTGCTCGAGACCCCGCGCCACTCGATGTACTCCCTGCGACATGCCTTTGAAGACCGCATGCTTGCCGCCGGGATCGACGACCGCATCCGCCGCGACCTCTTCGGTCATCGGCTCGACCGGGAACGGTACGGCAAGGGCGCGTCGCTGGAACACGTCGCAGAACTCGTCGCCCGTCTCGCCTTTTGAGCCAGCAAGGTACGCGCCCGGCGCTGAGCTTCCGAGAGCCGCCTCTCCTTCTGCACGGCCGCGGCCAGTTCCGCCTCCAGCCGCTCGAACACTGGCGCGAAGGCCGGGTCATCCGCAACCAGTGCGGCGACCTTCATCAGCGCCGCCTCGATCCGCGCGGCATCGACCGGTTGGGCCGGGCGGTTGCGTTGTGGTGAAGGGCGAGGCCGTGTCATGCCGAGCAGCATGGGGCCGTGCCTTCGGCTTGTGCAGGGCAAGCAAACGCGCTGCGCAAATCGGCCTGTCACAGCGTTCAAATCGGACGGGATGCTCGCACGACCTCGGGCCGATCTTGGTCGTCGATGCCGCAAGTTTGACGGTCTTGGCCGGATCACGACTCATGCGTCGGAGATCAGTATTTGGGATGGGTCTTGAGGCGTTCTGGAAGTGCCTTGACCGGTTGCTTGGGAAGGCCTCGAAAGGACAACAGGAGGGATGGCAAGATAAAGCGAGCTCCTCGCTGGCCGGGCCCCTGGCCCTAAGTTGTTGTCTGCACATTGATTTTTGGGCTCTGTCGCGGTCGGTGCGCGGATAGTGTGCGGCACAGCCCGACACTTTCCCCAGTGAATTCAATGCTCTTTCCTGCCACGCCGCGCCGCAATCGGGACGCACCCTACGCCACGGCCTGTCGTTGCACGCCAGGCTACGATGACCCTCGGACAGCCCTTGATCCGTCCCCAAGCACCCTTAATCGTCTCTTCATGACCCGCGACGAGACCGAGTTCCGCATCCGCCCCGGCAAGCCCCGGGACCACCAGCCGCGCCCCCCGCGCGTGCGCCGCAAGCCGCAGGGATTCCTTGCCCAAGTGCACCAGGCCGTGCGCCGCGAGGGTGGCGATCCGAACAAGTTGGCCGGGAAGGGAAAGGCAAGCGGACGGTACAACGCGCGCGGCCGGGGTGCGAAGGTGGCCGCCGAACTGAAAGGCCGGAACCCGTGGTCGCGCGGTCCGGACGGGACCCGGACGCGTGCCCGGCGCGTGACGGTGAAGGCGCGGATCGTGAAGCTGAACCCGCAGCGGAGCGCGGCCCGGGGACGGTCCTTCGTCAGCACCAAGGCGGTCGACGCGCATCTGCGCTACCTCGAACGCGATGGCGTCACGCGCGAAGGTGAACGGGGCCAGGTCTATTCCGCGAGGGAGGATGCGGCCGATGGCCGAGACTTCCTCGACCGTGGCCGTGACGATCGGCACCAGTTCCGCTTCATCGTCTCCGCCGAGGAGGGTGTCGATCTCTCCGACCTGCGTCAGACCACCCGCGATCTGATGGCGCAAATGGAGGCCGATTTGCAGACGCGGCTCGATTGGATAGCGGTCGATCACTACAACACCGGGCACCCGCACACGCATATTTTGGTCCGCGGCGTGACCGACCAGGGGAAGATCCTGAACATCGCGGGCGACTACATCGCGCATGGCATCCGCGAACGGGCGAGCGAGATCGTGACGCTTGAACTGGGCCGCCAGACCGAGCTGGAGGTCACCGACCAGCTGCGGCGCGAGGTCGAAGCCGACCGCCTCACCCGTCTCGACCGGATGCTGATTGCCGAGCAGGAAGCCGCCAACGAGTTCGCGGACTTACGACCCGATCACGACACGCTGGAGACCATGAAACGCAACCGCGCGCTGCTGATCGCCCGTGCTCGGCGGCTCGAGAAGATGGGCCTAGCCACGGAAGTACGACCGGGCGAATGGCATATCTCCGACCGTGCCGAAGGCACGTTGCGTGCCCTGGGTGAGCGCGAGGACATCATCAAGTCAATGCACCGGGCGCTCGAGGGCAACGACCTCAAAGACGCGCGCGGCATCGCCCAACTGGCCGTCCATCGCGACACGCTGCGCGAACGGATCACCGGTCAGGTGCTGGCGCGCGACCTTGCGGGCGACGGCAATGGCGACCGGGTGCAGCTTGTGATCGACGGCACGGACGGGCGTGTGCACCAGATCGAGCTGCGTGCGGACCGCTGCGACGGCATCGGCCGCGGGATGATCGTGGCCGCCGCGCCGCCGCCGACCGAACCCCGCGCCGCCGACCGGAACATCCTCGCCGCAACCGGAAGTGACGGCACCTATCACCCCTCCCGGCACATCGAGATCGCCCGGGCAGAGAAGATCACGCCTGATCCGGAGCGCTTCGTCGCCGCGCATGTGCGCCGCCTCGAGGCCCTGCGCCGCGCCGGGATCGTGGAACGCTGGAGCGAAGATCACTGGAAGGTCCCGCAGGACCTCCCCGCGCGCGGGCTGGCCCATGACCGGAAAGGACACGGCCCCGGCGCGCGGATGGAGATGCTCTCCCCCATCGGGCTGGACAGGCAGGTCACCCATGATGGCGCGACCTGGCTCGACAAGGAGTTGATGCGACAGGGCAGTACCGATCTGCGAGAGACAGGCTTCGGGCTGGAGATGAAACGCGCCATGGGACGCCGCAAGCAGGTCCTCGTCCAACGCGGCGATGTGCAAGACCTCGGCCAGGGCCGCATCCGCGCCCCGCGCGACCTCGTCCAGAGACTGGAAGCCCGCGAGATCGCCCGCGTCGGCCGCGCCATGGCAGCGGACCGCGGCCGCGACTGGACCCCCATCAAACCCGGCAGCCGCTTCGGCGGAGAACTCGTCGGCAGCACCCAACTCCCCAGCGGCCGCTTCGCCATGATCGACAACGGCCTAGGCTTCAGCCTCGTCCCATGGAACGACGCTCTGGAACGACGGATCGGCCAGCAGATCGGGGGCATCGGGTTACCCGGCGGAGGCGTAGACTGGGCGCTTGGCAGGAAGCGGGGCTTGGGGCTGTAACCGATCCACAATTGGGCGCTCTTGTCCCGTTGGCCTGATCCTATTTGATTTCGTACTAGCCCCAAATAAGGCCACTGAGTAAGATTGTGTTGGACCATGCACTTTCCGGTTGGTTTTCAAAACCAATTGCACCTGTGCCCATTTATCAGGAGAACACCCTTGCAAGCCGTAATGCGTTCCCTTGTTTTGATCATTCTGTTCAGCACCACCGCCTCTAGCCTGAAAGCGGAAACACGCATGTTCGACATCACCGTTACCTACCGGGAACGTATTGCTCTCCCACCAGACGCCGAACTTGACGTCCAGTTGTTTGCCATATCCCGGGAGGGTAGCGCCAACAAACGTATCGCATCGCAACGGTTTGTCATGGACAAGGTGCCGATGAAAGTCGGGTTGAACTATGATCCACAGTTGATTGAGGATGCGAAGACCTACAAGGTCACGGCAACGATCTGGTCAAGCAACCAGCGGCTCTTTCACTCCGACCCGCCGCTGGCCGTGTTCGGAGATACGGACCCGGATGCGGTGAATATCGTGCTAATGATGATCGCGGAAAACCCGGCAGCCGAAGCGGTTCCGCGAACGGTCACGGGCGTCGAATGGGCCGTAACTGAGGTTTTCGGCACGCCCTGGCCCAATGACGATCCGGCGACGCTAGTGATTGACGCTGAGGCGAACGTATCGGCCTTTGGCGGATGCAACCGCTTTCGTGGGCAAGCCATGCTGTCTGATGGCGCCATTACCTTTCCGGCGAATTTCGCCGGGACAATGATGGCCTGTCCGGACTCCTTTGAACAACAGGAGCGACGCTTTCTGGACGCACTAGCCCAAGTCGTCGGCTATGTTCGGTACGGGGCCGGGCTGGTCATGGCAGATGCGCAGGGCAACGCGGTTTTGCATTTCGTGGAACGGCCGGAATAACCGCCATCCCGCCCCGTGCTGCGTCCTTGCCCTGCGGCATCAGCGCTGCCGGTTTGCGCAGCCCATCTGATAGCCAACGTTACAATGGGCTTTCAGGCGTTCCGTGTCTTCCGAAGACCAGCCCTCGGGCGCGGTGACCTGCACCCACGGCGCGATATAGTCCTGCGAGTAGTACGCATGTCCGTATCCCGGGGGCGTGCCGAAAGACAGCGCCAGGTCGAGCGCCAGCTGGAATTGCGTCACCACAGGCATAAAGATCAAATGCTTTGAGGTGTCCGCGGCGGGTGGATCGTTCAGCAGGGCGATCTGACGCTCGGAGATCCCAGCGGTCTTGGATTTGACGATCCCCAACCAAGCCTGCGCGACCGGATCGAGTTCGTCTTTGGTCAGAGGGATCAGTCTATGGGCGAGCTCGGCAGTCGAGATGCCGGGATCGACAAGCTCTGTCGGGGGTGCGAAGTCAGCCGATTCTGGCTCGGCTTCCTGAGGGAACGCCGGGCCGGAGAGAAGGACAACCCCGATAAGGATGAAGGCGAGAAATCCCGCCAGAGCCACAATGACGTGTGCCGCGGCTTGCCGCGGCACGCAAGCGTAGATCATCGGCCGGTCGTTCATCATTCTCGCGACATCAGGAACTCAGCTACTGCCTGATAGGCTGGCAGCGATGTTGGGTCGATAAACCCGTTCTGGGCCTGCGGGAAAGAGGCCAGTCGCACCAGCACCATCTCGGCGGTTGGATCAACATAGATCGTCTGGCCGTGCACTCCGCGCGCTGCAAAGGCGCCATGGTCGTTGTGGAACACCCACCACTGGCTGGTGTAGCTCCCGGCCCCGAAGGTCGGGAACCCATCGCCGAACTTGGACCGGTCGCCACCTGCGCGGATCTTGTCCACGACTTCGGCCGGGAACAGCCTCTGGCCATTGATCTCGCCTTCGTTCAGCATCAGCTGACCCAGCCGTCCCAGATCGCGCAGACCGGCGGTGATGCCGCCCCCCGCGAAGGGCACGCCCTTGCCGTCGACCGTCTGGTAGGCGTCTTGCTCCACCCCCATCCGGCGCCAGAGCCGCTCGGAGGCAAGCTCGGTCACCGACTTGCCCGACACGCGGCTGATGATCCAGCCCAGCATGTCAGAGTTGATGGTCTTGTAGTGGAACTCGTCGCCGTGGTTGCCCTCCGGCGGCACCTGCTGCAGGTATTCCCAATAGCCGTTCGGCCCCTCGTAACCCTCAGGCTTGGGTAGTGGGCTTGCCGCCGCAGAATAGAGCCAGATATCGGCATTGGGATCGGAGTAATCCTCGGAGTATTGCACGCCCGTGGTCATATCCATGACCTGCCGGACGGTGGCCGTCGCAAAAGCGCTGTCGCCGATTTCGGGAATGACGTCGCGCACCAGAGCCGTATCGTCGAGCGCGCCTTCGACAACCATGATCTCGGCCAGAAGACCGGTGAAGGATTTGGTCATCGACATGATCGCGTGTTTGCCGTCTTCTTCGAGGCACCCGAAGTAGCGCTCATACACCACCTCGCCCTTGTGCAGGATCAACATGCCATCGGTGTAGTTGGCATAGAGCGACTCCTCCCAGGTCATCTCTACATCGCTGTTGTCCGGCGTGAAGGTCACTGCATCGATTTGCGCCCGAAGCTCGGCAAAGTCAGGCGGTGACGGGTAGGTCAGCGGCACCGGTGCGCCGATACCACGGCTGATTTCTTCGGTGGGCAGGAACTCCCGCAGGTGACAGACCGACCAGCGCAGCCGCGGGAAACTGAAGTAGACGCTGTCGGGTTGCGTAATCATCTTGTCCTCAGGGGGCGGGAAGCCCTGCATCCAACCCATGACCCTGGGGTCAGAGTCCTGCGCTGAAAGCGGTGCGGATTGCGCATTTGCGGCTGTTGATGTGCCGATTGCCATCGCGACCCCCGTGGCCAATGCAATGAGATTAAAAGTTGAAGACGACATTGACGAATCCTCCTGTCCAAGGGTCTGCTTTCCTACCAATGATATTGTCGTTTCCGGCCCCCGGGAAAGAGATCGAGAAACCAGCTGTCAGGAACGTATTTCGGTTGATGATGCGGCTGTATTCGAGAAAGAGGTCGTCGGCGAGATGTGCGTCGTCAACGCCGGTGATCACGTTGCCATCAATGTTAACACGGGTCGTCTGTCCAAACTGGACGGGGCTGTTCAATTCGTTGGCGCGGATATGCGCATAGCGCAGCGTCCAGGTATCCTGCTGCGTCGGCTTCACTTGTACGGCCAGCGTCAAAGCGTTCACGTTCGAATTGATGTAAGTCGAGGCGGATTTCGAGCCCGTCGCCCAAGCGCTCGGGCTGCCCTGGTAGTAAAGCGGATCGAACCGTTCGAGTGCGCTCGTGTCCGGATCGTCACCGGAAAAAGTCTGATATCCCAAGGTTACGTTGGGCGTCCACGGCGCATTCGCGAAGGTGTAACTGGCCGTCACCCGACCGGCCCAGGCCTCTAGGTCGATCCGGTCGTTCCTTTGAAGGGCGACCTCACCGGTGAAGGCCCAGTTTTCCAGAGCGCCCTCGAACGGGTTTGTCTTGCCGTAGATCCCAAGGGTCTGGGTTCCCTCCCGCGCGCCCGGAGTCACCGTCGGGGCGCCGACACCGCCCGGGGCGGCCTGTGGATAGGGCGAGTCGGAATTGAGCACATCGACATACGTTATCCCGAGATAGCCGCCTCTGGGATCGTCGTAGCGCAGATCGAGCCCCGCCAGTTCGTTGTTGCCGTCCGTCGAAGGCAGTTCGTTCGGATCGAGGTAGAATGCCGTCCCGGTGATGTTGCCGTAGGAGAGCCGCCCGATCGCGGCGCGCTCCCATGCCTTGCGAGGGCCGAATTTCAGAGCACCGCGCTCGAACCCGCTGGTCGCCCCATTCGCGATCAGCATACCTGTGCCCAGCGTCAGTTCACGAGGTCCCAGCGACAGGTCATAGGACAAACCGGTGCCCAGATCGCCGCGGATGGCGAGATACGCCTCTTCTAACGTCGTGGCGCCATTGTCGCCCGTATCGAAGGCGTCGGTTCCCCATGTATAAGATGAAACTGCGGAGAGCTTTCCATAGAATACCGCGCCGGTGTCGAGTTGGTATTCGAAGCTGAGACCAGGCTTGATATAGCCTTCGAGCCAGCTGGTGTCGGGGTCGAACCCGCTCCCAGGGGCGGTCGTCGCAGCGAGGTCCCAGAACAGATTACTTTCGCTAACAGCGTTCAAGCCGAACTGGAGATGACCACGCACCGTTAACCCGTCCGCGTCATGAAACAGCATGGGATCGCGCTCTTGCGCATCGGTTGCGACTGAGCTTGCAGACAGGACAACAACTGCGCCTAAAAAACTTTTGTGTGCTTGGATCCACGTAGTGATGAGGTGGCGGCACCGAGGGATGAAGGCAGTTCGCGGACCTGCATTCAACTCGCTATGGCATGGTCTCATGTGGTGTCGGCCCCCCCACTTGAACTACTGTCGGAAATTAGCCTGCGGTGGTTGTCATTCAATGCGATTTGTACCCAAAATGGGCGCGACTTTGGGAAGGCGACGCACATGCAAACTAAGAACTCGGACTGGGGCGGTTTTATCAACACGAACTTCCGGTCGATCTGGCCCGTTCATCTCGCCGGTTTCACCCGCCTGCTCGTGCAACTGCGCGCCCGGTTCGATGGCGATCTCGATCTGATGCTCGTGCTGGCCGTGATCGGGGACCGGACGCGGCCGGAGGAATGGACGCCCGAGCTTCTCACGTATCGACAGATGACCCACGGCGGCGGTGACGAACATCGTCAATATCCGATCAATATCCAGTCGGTTTCCGAGTATTCCGGAATCCCGCGCGAGACAGTGCGCCGAAAGGTTGCCGTATTGCAGAGCAAGGGTTGGGTGACCCGGGGCACGGACGGGTGCCTTGCCATATCCCGAACGGCTGCCGAGGACCTTGAAGACGCGAGCAACGATTCAGTCGCGTATCTCGAAGCGTTGCTGAAAGTGTTCGACGCGACAAGGGATCGGAGCACCAAGACTACGACCTGAAACCCTGAGCGCCTAGGTGTTTGCCAACTTCACCAAGTATTCTTGCCTAGGGGCCAATCAGTATCTTTGTTACGCGATCTGCTGCACACTTTGCTGCACAATCCGCAACACGCGGAAGCCCTGATCCAAACAAAATCAACAGCTTAAGGCATTGATAGAAAACAGCTTTCGGACTGTCTCTCCGCCACACAATCTCACAAATATTTGTTTATGTTTCCTTTTTTAAAAGGAAGAGGTCTTACCGGCCCATCTACCCACCACTCAGGAAAGCGCGAGGATTCGCCTTTCTGATCCGCCGGTCAATGGGGTGACCTACCCCGTCCAGTTTGGTCGGCGCGAAGAGGCACAAGCCTCCGAACACGTTGTTGCCGTTAATGTTGTATTTGCCAACGCCATCTCATCTGGACTCTAACCAGAAATGATACATTGCGTTGGCCCGGATTTGCCAAAGTGGTCGCGGCAGGCTTGCGCGAAATCCTGAACAATCCGTCTGGGACGCGTGCTGTCGTAGCCAAGGGCAAGCGTCAGTGGAGGCAGGGTATCTGAGATCGGCCGCGCGACGACGGACGCGCCGCCGTATGTTTCATTGGTCAGAGGGAGCATATTGAGGATCGCGCATCCCCTTTCAGCGGCGACAAGACTGCGCACCATTTCAGTTGAGTTCGCATAGGCCACAACGGGCGCCTGCCGCGTGCCGGATTGAAATAGCCCTTCGTAATAGGAGGCCGCCACTGGCCGGTTCAGAACAACCAAGGGTTCTTTTGCAATCTGAGCCATAGTGACCACGTCAAACCGCGCCAACGGGTGGGCCTTGGGCAACAAGCAGTACGGCGGCGCCGTGATCAACGTGTCAAATTCGATCGACGGGCGAACACCCTCCGCAACAAACAGGATGGCGTCGTATGTTCCGTTAAGCAGCCCGTCTTGGGCGTCATCGTTGTTACATTCTTCCAGCTCAAGTGTGGCATCTGCGGTGTTGGACAAGAACGCATCAAACACTTGCGGCAAGAACGCGGGAGCGATGGGGGCATAGTACCCGATCTTGAGGGTCCCGCTTTGCGATTGCTTCAGCGCTGTGCCTTCAAGCAGAAGCGATTGGTAGTCTTCCAACAAATGTTCGCATTTTCGCGCCACATCCCGCCCTGCCGCATTCGCTTTTATCCCCCGCGCGCGCTGGCGGATCACAAGGGTCAGATCAAACTCCGCTTCGACCTGATCAATCGCACTGGATACCGCCGAGGCTGCGATATTCAGCTCTGCCGCTGCTTTTGCGATACTGCCATGACGCAGGGCAGTCGTGAAGTATTCCATCGCTTTAAGGGTCAGTGCCATCCGGTATCTCTGAATTTGTGATGATGTTGGTCTTTTAATACTATTTTTCCGTCTAAATAAATCATGCCAAACTAAGCGCGCAATTTGTCGAGGAGACGATTGATGTCTGACGCTCAACTGAAAGGCTGGAACCACACGCCGAACGTGCCGCTGCAAGTGTCGCCATTCTTCAGCTGGCCGCCGCGCCCTATGGCCATGATCAAGTGGTTCTGGAACTCGTGGTTCTTCATCACAGAACGATTGATCGTGGTCGCGATCGCCTGCATCTCGTTCTACTGGTTTCAACCACCGTTAGAGGAAACACGCACACTGGCCTTCGGGTGGATTGCACAGATGTTCATCCGCAACGTCGCATTGATGACGCTGGTTGCGGGCGGGCTGCATCTTTACTTCTACACCTTCACCAAGCAGGGGCAGGACCTAAAATACGACCCGCGCCCACTGATGAAAAACGGGCGGCAGTTCACGCTGGGCGGTCAAATCCGTGACAACATGTTCTGGACCATCGCAAGCGGCGTCACGGTTTGGACCTGTTACGAGGTGCTGATGTTCTGGTCGATGGCCAATGGCTATGCGCCGATGCTGACATGGGCCGCGCATCCGATCTGGTTCATCGCGCTCTTTCTGCTGATCCCCGTTTGGGAAAGCTTCTATTTCTACTGGATTCACCGGTTCCTGCACATTCCGTTCTTTTATAAACATGTCCACGCGCTGCATCACCGTAACATCAACGTGGGTCCGTGGTCGGGCATGGCGATGCATCCGGTTGAGCATTTGATCTTCCTTGGGTCCGTGCTGATCCACTTTGTCGTAGCAGCCCACCCCGTGCATATTCTGTTCCATCTGCAGTACTATGCGCTGACAGCAGCGACGACCCACACTGGGTTCGAAGGGATGGTGGTCAAAGACAAGAACCGCCTGAAGTTGGGGACATTCCACCACCAGATGCACCACCGCTATTTCGAATGTAACTACGGATCGCTTGAACTGCCGTGGGACAAGTGGTTTGGCTCGTTCCATGACGGAACTGTGGAATCCGACGCGAAGATCCGCGAACGTCGCAAGAAATTTACGAACGGGGCCAAGTGACATGGGAGGGATGACAGTCAAGGATCTGATGGGCGCACAAGGGAAACGTACAATCGCCTGCGTCCAGGTTGCCCGCGAAAAAGAGGCGATTGCCGCGTCCAAGCCTGGCTGGACATGATCGGCACGGCCTGAGTACCAGAGCGTTCACATTTCGCCAAAGCCGCCCCTGACACGCATTTCCAGTTTGGCCTGCCTTGGGCAAACACACAGACGCGACCGAGGCATTGCACGATGTAATGGGTGCGATGATGGCGGGCGCAGCCGGTCTGTTGTGGCGACCCGCACAGTACCTCAACCTGCTGTAACTTAGTGATAATCTCTTCTGGCTTGTGTCGTTTGATTCCCATGTTTGATCCTCCGAATCCTAACTATGGGGGCGGACCATTTCAGTGGGAGAAGATCAGGTCGCTGCACGTTGCCTGAGCGACCGCCTTACGAACGAAGCCGCCTTTCGCTCGTTCTCAGCAAGGACTGGCTTTCAGTTGATTTTGTTCCTTGAGAACCTCGGCAACATTCGCCTCAAGAATGGCGTAACTTATGTTCCCGAATAATATCTGCCGACCATTGTTGATCACGTAAGTTGGGCTGCCTTTTACCCCTGTCGATTGGGCGAGCTCATAATCACTGATCAGCTGTGCCATAGCTTCACCCGTTTCGATCCTTTTGCAGACATCAGAAAACTCTAGTCCGATGCCTTCGCTAACGTCTTTTTGAACGGACCAGTCAGAGATGTCTTGTGCGTCCTCAAAGAATGCAGAACGAAGTGCTCTTGCGGCTCTCACAGACAGACGCGATTGATAATCTGGTGCGCATTCATCTTGAGCCACCAGTTCCACAGCTTTCAGAAAAAGATGCGGGCTGGCCGAGGAGAGAGGTCGGGTTTCGGACCAGACTTTCTGATGTACCTTTATGGCGTCAAAGCCACGCGCCACGTCCTGCACGTGGTGGGCATACCCGTCAAAGCCACCTTTGTTTCCCCACAGTTTGGAAATCTTTGCTTTGGTATCTGGAAATACCGAAGTGTAGTGCACTTCGATATCTACTTGGTCGCCAAACCGCTCAGCGAGCCGATAGAGAGGCGACTGTCCGATAAAGGCCCAGATGCATAGGATGTCGGAGAAGTGAACCAATTTCAGCGGGCTCATAGAATTTGGTCCTTAGTTGCGGAAATGATGATGGCGGGCCGGCCTTGTTGACCGGCCCTGCCCTTGCGATCGAACTCTCGGCGATCGATTGCTTGCCCTATTCGATATCAACCTCGAGCGTGTCAGACTTGCTCCATCGGACCACCTGCGTCCTTCCAAGCTGAGATACCGCCAACATTCGACACATTTTTAAACCCCATTTCCACAAGGGTTTTACCGCTAAGCGCGGCCTGGCCACCGGCGCCGCAGACCAAAACGATGTCCGCATCTTTTTTTAGGGCCGGATTGTGGAGTTGGTGAGTGTCATCCGCCTTAAACTCGAGCATGCCACGTGCAACCAAAACAGCACCTGCAATGGTGCCAGTCTTCGCGACATCGGCGCTATCTCGGACATCAACAAAAACAGATTGTCCATCTGTGTGCTTCTTGATGCCATCTTCCGTTGAAATTCTGGGCACAGCGGCATTTGCTTCTTCTAGATAGTCGTTGGCTAATTTCATCTTCGTTTCTCCTGCGAAAGCCCGTCACACCGAGTTTCTAACTCGCTTGCGGAAATAGCAAGCACGCGATTTATCTGGTTCAATTCTATGCAAATATGGAGCCCGTTTTTGGCTCGGAGCAGCCGTTCGCTGCTCTTGTGCTGCTGGCGGCTTTCGCCACTCGAACCGTAGAGCCAGAGCGGCCATCAAGACAATCTAGATGACTCTTGTTGCAGCTTGGGCGGCAACTGTGTCTCCAAACACAGGATACATTGTGTTGTCGGAAAAGACCGCAATTGCGCTATCCTCTCTGCGACATGCTCTTGAGGTGTCCAGCGTTACTGGAATACGTATTTCACCCCAATGTAGGGTCCGTGTTGTTCAACATCATATCCAAAAGGGCCGCTTGCCAGTGTCGTGCTGTAATCGATGCTGAAGTATCTGTATCCAAACAGGATCGAGGTGTTGTCCCAAGGCTGATAATCAAATCCGACGTTTAGACCGACTTGTAAATCATTACCGCCAGCGCCAAATCCACCAAACTCGACTGAGGCCACTGTCGCCCATTCTTCATTCAATTCCCATTTGCCGCGCGCGCCAATGACTGGTTCCCACCAACTATCATCTCCACCCAGAGTGGTTGTCGGACCAGGCGTTGCTATGTCCACTTCCTGTCGCAGTGAATTGTAGCGGGCGCCCGCCTGAACATCGACCGTGTATCGTTTCCCGCTGGCTCCATATGTTCCGTTCGCAACCCGATATGCTGCAAGTAGACCCAGCCACTTCTGGCGTACATTTACATCAACTGATCCGGCACCTGGACCTGGCAAGGACCCACCGGCGCTGATGGAATAGTAATTGGCATCAAAGATAAGCCCCCAGTTCCCCTTCCAGGCCTTAAAACGTCCAGACGCTGCAAAATCAAGGTTCTCCAGAACCTCTCCAAGGTCCAAATCGACGGGGGCTGACACGCCGGAAACTGTTGTCGTACCGCGAGTTCGAAGTGGTGTGAAAGCGTAGAATGCACCTGTGTAACGCCATTCCGCATCACTTTGGTCCGGCCGTGTCATCGGATCCGCAGAAGACATGCCCGTCGAAAGGCACGTTGACGAAAATACAATGGCGGCTACCGCGGGAAGATTCTTCATTTTGGAGTTTCCTTCAGATTGGTAGAGTAGCTGCGCGAACAAAGACAAAGTTCGCTGAAAGACTGGGCAGAATTTGTGATCTTCGGCTCTACGGCCGACATGTCTGTTTTCTCTGCCGCCAGACATGACATTCCTTAATAATTGAACCGCAAACCAAACCCGATCCCTTGGTCGTAGGTGCGATCACTTCCGATCCCGAGTAAGAGGTCTGCGTAGACAGCGATGCCCTCATTCACATTGTAACCGACTTGCAATTCGGCGGACGCGGGCCAGCTGTCGTTCTCCCAATCAAAGGGAACTTTCAGGTCACCCTTTACCCACCAACTCTCGGCAAACGGTTGAATCGCGATGAGCCTGAGCGCTGTTTGACTGACATCTGTGGGACCATTGTAGCTCTCAAAGTGCTGAATTAGCGGCAGCAAGGTTAACCCGGTCGTTTTGTTGGAGAAGGCGGCCCCCACCAACGGAGCAAGTTGATCTGACTCCGTGCCGATACCTTTCGATGTGTCGCCCAGATCGATGATCCATTCCAGGCCCACAGCCGTTTTGACAGCCCACGTTTCGTTGAGATCGCGTGCCGATGGGAAGTAGATCAGCTTGGCATTGACCTTTTCCAATCCTTTTTCGCGCGCGCCAGTCACATCAGTTGAGTTGTAGTGGAGTTCGTATTTGAGCTTTAGATTGGGCCGCAGCATGTAAGAGCCATCAATGAAAGCGTCCTGTTTATCCGCGTCTCCAAGATCAAAATACTGATACCGCAAATCGGTACTATTAACGGCCGCGAGAGGGTTTGATGCGTTTTCTTCCGAGTAAGCAGTCGTCGATGCAAAGCAAACGCAGCAGAAAGCGCCAAGGCCGCATAATTCTCTTGCTCCGGAAAAACTGGGATTCAGGTTCACGTTCTCGGCCTTCTGGCTATGAGTTGACTTGATTGGGAAGGGCAACGCCCACAGTCACTGTCATTCTGGTAGGTCCCGCCCCGAATGATCGGGGCGGGACTTGTGAGGATTACTGCCAGCTTGCGAAGACTTCGCGTGCCAGTTCGCTTTCAGGACGCAGGTTTTCGATGCCTTCGTAAGGTACGCCCTTGCCCAAAGGCAGGTGTGGATACTTGCCGATGGTTTTCGCGTGCCGTTTGATCATGTCCTGGAAGGATGCGCCCGCCCAGAGTGCTATTCCGATCTGCGAGCTTTCCTCGCGGGGGTCACGCAACACGTTGAAGGTTTCCGCTGCAGCGCCCGGCAGTCCCGGAGGTGGCAGGTGCATTTTGAACTCCTGCTTTACGACAGAGCGCAAAACCGGGCCTTCATACACATAGACATAATCACGGCGCGAGTTGCCTTCGCCTTCCAGCAACAGCGCTGTCTGGTCGACGCCATCGATAACCCGGTCACGCGGGATGAAATCGGTGGCGTTGCCGAGGCGTGCGAATGTCGTAAACAAATCGGACACGTGCACGATGTCGCCTGCAGCGCTTCCTGCTTCGATGACACCGGGCCAGCGGACGAATGCGTCAGTTCTTACGCCACCTTCAAGGTGTTGTGTTTTGCCGCCACGGTAGATCAACTCCATGAACCCCGATTGGGCCGGAGAGTAGTAGTTGAAGATACCGTTGTCCGCCATCAGCATGACGATGGTGTTGTCCTCGATGCCCAGCTTTTCGACCTCGTCGAACAAGTCACCCAGCCAGACGTCGAGAAGCTCCAGCTTTTCAGCCATGTAGCCACCGTTGCGCGATGTTTGCTGTTCTTGATCGTACACAAAGTTCAACGGGTAAAGCGGCCAGTACTGCAGGAAGAAAGGTTCTTCTTCTCCGGCCAGTTTGTTCAACTGTTCAATCGCCTGACTCTGGTACCGCTCATTCATGTCGCGGTATTTGGCTTGTGTCCAAACTTCGCCCGGCTCCATATCCACTTCACGGGCCAAACCGCCCGCTTCAGCTTCCAGACCTGTGACGAGACCGTAGGGTTTGAAACGTTGGTCAATCGCGAATGGGTTGGTCTGCCCAGAGGGGTCGAGGCCGACCATATTGTTGGCTTCCATCGCCTCGCGGGTCATCAAAGACAGTTGGACCTGCTGATGCGTCGGGAAAGCCGCCCAGTCAAAACCTTGGTTGTGGGGATAGGATTGCTCGATATCACCCTGATGCCATTTCCCCACGTGCGCCGTGTTGTAACCTGCCTGCTTGAGAACCTCGGCAATTGTCACCTCTTCGGCAGACAAACCCTCGCCAACCAACGCAACCTTTACTTCTTCCACTCCCGCACGCACGGGGTGGCGCCCTGTCAACATGGCGGTCCGGGTGGGTGTGCAGGATGGCTCGGTGTACATCCGCATCAGTGACATACCTTCAGCGGCAAGATCATTGATGTTGGGCGTGTCAATCCCGGTGACATAGTTCATCGACCGATTGCCGAGCATCCCAAAGCTCACATCGTCAATCAGAACATAGAGGATGTTTGGCGCACCGCCCTTTTCTTCTCGGATTTCGGCGAGACGGGCGTCAATCTCAACGTCTTGTGCGTCCCATTGTTCGCCAAACTGAGCGCGAAGAAAATTGAACTCTCCGTCGTGTATGATCGGGGCGTCCTGTGCAAGCGCCGACCCGACGCTCAATAGAAGAGCCGGCAGCGTATACTTGAGTGGTTTCATTGGTGGTCTCTCTCTTTGCTTCAGTTACTATTTTCGGCGCGCTCTAAGGCGGATTTGATCTCTTGTTTTAGATCGGTGAGGCTTTCGACTATTTCCGCCATGTCCCTCGAACCTTCTGACGCTGACGCAATGCGAGTAAGCTCAACGAAATCTGAGCAAATCTCGTCAAATTCACTATCTGAGTGGCGCAAAGCTCGCATTGGAGCTTGCTGACCAGGGAACGCGGCTGTCAGAATCGTGACTTCATTTGATCGTTCCAATTGGGGGCCTCTTGCTTCCAAGCACTCATCCGTATGGTGGCCTGACATGTGAGGAATTGAAACGTTTGACGGCGTATGCTACGGTAGCACAGTCATTATTACATAATAATAACAGCAACTTATTCGAGGTCGAGACATTGGAGGCTGATAGTGGAATTCATGGCCTTGCCGAGCAAGACATTCGTACAGCGCTGGCTCGAATAAGCTCTTGGGACGGGTTGGCCCGCTCAGAACGCCTCCGTAGCTTTCTGGAATATCTTGTCGAAGAAACGCTTGCTGGGCGCGGCTCCGACATCAAAGCAAAGACCATTGGAATGGATGCCTACGGCTACACTGTCGACGAGCTGGAGAGCCGGGAAGGCATTGTACGTGTTGATGCTGGACGCCTGCGCCGCAAGCTTGAAGACTACTATGGCGACGTTGGGAAAGAAGACGCGGTCCGGCTTTCCCTTCCTAAAGGTGGATACACGCCAACGTTTGAACGGATCGCCCAAACTGTCGCCAGAACACCTGATGAAGTCGGGCAACCAAGACGTTCAAATTTCAAGCTGTGGTTCGCGGGAGCAGTAGTTGTCGCTGCCATCATTGTTGGGTCTGGAATTCTTCTGGTGCAAAACAATAGCCAGAGTGTTGGAACCCGTCTGGACGAACGTACAGCAATATTTGACGTTGCACCCACTCGTTTGCGTTCGATCAACCTTGCGGAAATCGGGCGTGATCTCATTTTCCCCGCATTGGGGCCTGGCCAGCTCGAAACAGCAGCGGTTACCTTTGCAGAAGCAATAAAAACCGATGACACGTTTTTTGGGGGTTACGCGGGAACAGCACAGGTACAGGCAACAGTATCATTGCTCGAACCCAACCAAGAACTCGCGTTTCAGGCGCTTGAGCGTGCAGACACAAACGCTGCGAAAGCCTTAGAACTCGCTCCCGAAGACGCTTGGAGCCAGTCGGCCATGGCTTGGGTCGATTTTGCGAAAGGGAATGTGGAAGACGCGACACGGAAATCAGCACTCGCCGTTCGGTTGAAGCCTGATGATCCCCATATTGCAGAGTTTGATTCTTTGATTTCGCTCTATGCAGGGGATTTTGAGCGCGTAATCGAAGTAAGTGAACGGATCGAACCGTCAACAACCGGGGAAACGGGTTTTGTTTTTCGAAATGCGATTGGGTCCGCCCGCTATCACCTTGGCGACTACTCCGGCACAATCGCTGCATTTGAGCAAGCAATCGCATCTGGCGCTCCAATCGGCCCCCCAACTTTGGCATATTTGATGGCAGCAAACGAAAAACTGGGGCGGCATGATCGCGCGCAGAAACTTGCTGCTCAGTACACTGATGCATGGCCAAATGCGCGAATTGACTTGGTTTTGCGCCGGTTGTTTGTGGACACCACGCATGCCGAGGACTTAGTAAGCGCAATGCTCAGGGCAGGTTGGACTCCGAATATCTAGGTCATGCCGAACCTGAACACTTTTTGCGCCAATCGGGATCCGCTGAACTTACAGCTTTGCGGGTACTTTGGAACAGATATTCAAATCAAAATGCCTAGACGACAGTTTTTACAGTGTCAGAGCAAATCCCGTCAAAACTGGTCAGAGTAGCCAAACAGCGCCGGCTGCCCACCAGTGTGCCAAAACAAAACACGCCGTCCACAGAGCGCATCGGCCTCCGCCAGCTTGATCAATCCCGCCATCACCTTGCCAGTATATACGGGATCCAAAAACAGGCCTTCTGTGCGCGCCGTCCGTTCAATAGCCGCGCGCGTGTCGACCGTCATCTGCCCATATCCGGGCCCAAGTGCGGCATCCGTGACGGACACGTCTTGGGGCGCTACAACCTGACCATCTAGGCCCAAAAGGGCTGCTGTATCTGCAATGCGTTGAGTGACACGCAAGGTCTGCAGTGTCGCATTGCGACGGACGCAGACACCGCGAACAGGAGTTGTATCTCCAGCCAAGCGAAGACCCAGCAACAGGCCAGCATGGGTCAGCGCACTTCCCGACGCGACAACGATTTCATCTACGCCGCCAATCGCCTCTATTTGTGGCAAGACTTCCAATGCTGCTCGAACATATCCAAGGGCCCCGAGCGGTTCGCTGTCCGCACCTAGCGGAATGACATAAGGTCTTTGCCCTGCGTCGCGCAAGCTATCGGCGATACGCCGGATTGCGGCGTCAGCCCCGGTTTCGTCTTCGCCGTCGGGGTACGAATGGAGCGTCGCGCCAAGCAACCTGTCCAGCAATACGTTTCCGTTCGTGCGATGCAGGTCGGAGATTTCAGGGACACGTTCTTCCAGCTGTATGTGGCAACGTATCCCAAGTTTGCATCCCATCGCAGCTGCGGTGCGCACGAAATTGGACTGCACAGCTCCGGTAATGAGAAGGACATCAGACTGGACGTCTTGAGCAGCGCCCAAATAGTACTCCAATTGACGCACCTTGTTGCCGCCAAAGCCTATGCCTGTGCAATCATCACGCTTGACGAAAAGTGACAGACCTAACTCTTGCCCGAGGTTTGGCATGGCCTCGACCCGGGTGGGCAGATGCCCGATTGCAGCCCGTGAAAATCGTTCAAGAGCCGTCAAATATTGGCCGCGATCTTTCATTTCTAACTTGTGCTCAAAGGGCGATCTTGTCGGGCAACCTATCATAGAGTCCCAACAAGGACAGTAGTCGCTTGGGCAGGCTCATCTTTGGCAACTGCTTTTGCAAAGCGGTACGGGAAATAATTGCAGGGTTCGCTTTTTTGGCCTCAAAGCGATCGTTCACTGCGCGCTGCCCCAATGATAGTCTTGCGACCAAACCTGCCGGACACCACACGCAGCCAGCCGACGGTTAACAGCGAAAAGTTGACAGTCATCCAGCTTGGGGTTTTCAAGTTCGACATTGGTTCAGTTGTCGTGAACCGCCCAGCCGCCGCAGTCCGGAAATTGACGCCATGGACGGCGACAGAGAGTCCGAAGCCAATTCCGGCTCGCGGTCAAAGCACTAGGTGTACGCCCCTGAAGAATAGGTCAACTCATAGGAGTGGCTGTATAGCTCGAACACTATTCCAAAAGGATCCTCAACATACACCATGCGATATGGTTTTTCGTTTGGGTAGTAGTATCGGATCGGCATTCTCTGCTTTCCGCCAGCGCTTACAATTTTCTCGACGAGCCCCTCGACATCTGGGTCTTGAATACAGAAGTGGAACGTCCCGTTTCGGCGGAAATCAATGTTGTCCTCTGGCGCGTAATTCCCATCGAATTCAAAGATTTCAATGCCAACTCTGTCAGCCGTTGCAAGGTGAGCGATGCGAATTTTCTTCCAGTCGGGGCCAAAAACATCCGAACACATCATGCCGATGTCACTATCATCCTCAACAACATCAGTGGGCGGCATAATGACATAAAAACCAAGCACCTCAGAGTAGAATTTCACGGCTGCATCGACGTCTGGCACGGAAAGACCGATATGCGAAAACGTTCTGGGGTATTGTTGCATGGAGGCTCCATTTGGTGGTGGTTCAGCGATGCTACTCTGAGCCTTCAAGGCACGTCAAATTCTCCCCGAAGAAATGGCCGTGGATTGATCCGTGGCGAACATCCGGTTCTCTTCGACCTTTCTGAATGCTGGATGAGCAGTGGTGGCGAATTTTGCTCTTGCAGCGAAATTCCGGAAACTTGGCAAAGCGCCAGTTCGTACCAACCGCAGCGAATGACGGTCACGAGCCCATCTTCCCGATGCTGCGACTGTCGCGAACTGACAGTTTGTTGTTAGAGCGGACCTGAGCGGCGATTTCACCTAAGTTCAGAAAACAATGCTGTGCCTTAGGAACTGGAGACAACCTTTGGGATGTCGCTAGGCCGCCCGGCGATGTATTTCTCTCAATAACTCTTCTGACGTTTTGTAGGTCGGCGCTAGCGATCCATCAGAAACTGATGTTCCAACCGGAAACGCCGCTTGGAGCTCGTAGATTTCAAGTATTTGTTTGGAGGTTTTGTATTCTGGTTTCATATCAGGGCTCCTCAGCTTGATTGGCAGTCGAGGCGCGGGCAGCAAACGTCTGGGGGAGTTGCTATCGCCGCGCCTCGTGACCAGACGGACCCCCCACCCAAAAAAGAAACCATTAAACCAGTCCGTCCGATCACTTCAGATATGAGGGCGATTTGCCTGGTAAACTTTTGAAGGTCAGCCAAGTTCTTTGGACATCCCGCCAACTATTGTTGCGCAGCATGCAATTGCCCATTCAGCATCCCGCAGTCGGCACGACCGTTGTCCGCATAAGTGTCATTGGCGCGCCCTGCGCCAAGGTCGGCTCAGAACCGTTTGTGACAGTTGATCCAAACCAAGCTCTGTCATACGGTGTTGTCCATGTCAGAGTTTCCGCATCATGTCGTCTTAGAACGTCACGGCGCCCATCGTCGAAAGCGTTTTGCCGGATAGCCAGCGTCGCAACCACGCCACCCTGCACACGACGTTTGGAGACTTTAGATGACTGAATTCACAGAAGTACCGGTGCTTGATCTTGCGCCATTGATCAATGGCGAGGACACCCGCCAACTGGCCGCAAATTTCGCTGACGCCTATGGAAACATCGGTTTTGCTTATATCGTTAACCATGGCGTACCCCCGACGTTGCGCAAAGCCGTGTTTGCTTACTCAAAGCGGTTTCACGACTTGCCGGACGCGGCAAAACAGGCAATCGCGCTCAATGAGACCCATCGCGGCTATATTGCCATCAACACCTCAACAGACGTGAATTCCGATCTGGCCGAGGTGACAAAACCCAACCAATCCGCGTCGTTTATGATGATGCGAGAAGACACAAAGACCGATCCCGATTTGTATTTGTCCGGTCCAAACCAATGGCCAGATTTGAATGGGTTTCGGGACGCGTGTGAGGCGTATGTGCAAGCAATGACCGAGTTGGGTCGCAAACTGATGGGATTGGCGCTGGATGCGATCGGCACGACTGACACGTCCATTCTCAACGCGTTCGAAACACCAACGCTTTGGTTGCGCCTGCTTCACTATCCCCCGCTTCCGCCACAAGCGCCGCAAGATCTCTATGGATCCGCTCCGCACAAGGACTTTGGGTGTTTGACGTTGCTGGCACAGGATGATGTCGGCGGTCTGCAGGTTCAGACGCCAGAGGGTCAGTGGGTGGATGCACCGCCGCAAGACGACGCTTTCATCGTGAACGTCGGCGACATGTTGCACCGCATGTCGAACGGAAAACTGTTGTCTACACCGCACAGGGTAATCAATGCTTCGGGGCGGGAGCGGTACTCGGTTCCATTCTTCTTTGACCCCAATGTGTTGGCGACCATCGAACCTCTCGCGGGAACGGGTTCAGCAAAGTTTGAACCCTTGATTTTCGGCGACTTTTTAAAGGGCGAATTGGAAGCCAGCTATGACGCACATCAGGCTGACCCATCAGATCAAAAATCAAAATAGGGACAGTCCGCCCGTTTCCTGACGTTGTGATCAATGGATTGTCGGCTTTGACGATGCAGTAAAGCGGCTCCGCATCGTCGGCTGCGGGTGAGAGGCCAGAAAGGTACAATTCTGGCCCACGGATGGGCGTTTGGAGTATGTTCATTAGGGGGCGTCCTGTCCTATGGTCCCGCAGCTTTGATGCTCGTGTTTGACGAGTGAACAGATAGGGCCAGACTATGACGACGACACTGCAAATTCTGTTTGGCAGCGCCCTGTTGACGTTTTGTGCCCTTGTTCATGTGGGCATCGTGGCAGGCGCAATTCCGATTCTCAAAAAGGTTGGGCTGCGTGTCGTGCACAATGAGAATTCGTTCGGACGCGCGATCGTTCTGGGCACCAGCGTATTAATCATTCTTCTGGCGCATACGGTGCAGGTCTGGACATGGGCGATTGCGTTGATGGTCAGCGCGGCGATCACTGACTTCGCCACCAGCTTTTACTTTTCCATGGTGACTTACACGACGCTGGGCTACGGCGATCTTGTGCTGGGCGAAAGCTTGCGCATCTTTGGCACATTCGCTGCAGTCACCGGCATGCTGACTTTTGGCATAAGCACCGCGTTCCTGATCAGCATGCTCAGCGCCCTCTATCCAGAGATATACAACCGCCGCTAAACGCGCGGAAATTCAGATTGGGACGTTGCCCCCAATCCGGATGCAAAAACCGTTAACACATTCAACCATCCGTGGTACTTCCAAGTCATTGATTTAGAATTTTGCGCTGAGGTCACGGATGACAAATATTGCAGGCAAGGCCTACGCCATGAATGTGGTGACCCCAAGCAACCCGCGGGTCACATGGATCAACCGGCTTTTGTTCATGGCCGCACGGGGGATGCCGGAACGGCTCATGGGTCTGCTGGGCCTGTCTTTGATCCACTTTGCCCGCTGGGTGATCATCAAACCCCAAGACTGGCCTGATCTGGGTCAGGGCCGCCAAAAGATCGACAATGACTACATGCTGTTTTGCTCCAACTTCAACGGCACGTGGGATCAATACATTGACGCCTTTTCAGACGGCATTCCCAACGGCCTGAACCTGTTTTGGTTTTCAGCCACCAAATACCCACTGTCGATCCCGGTGACCCCATTCAAGACTTACATCACCCACAATCAGATCCACACTGATTACTATTACAATGCCACACCGGGGGCAGCACAGCGCGATATTAAAACATCACTGGCCATGTACGACGCTCTGCTAGACCTTGAAAAGGCTCACAAAAGCCAAACCCCCGAAGAGTTCGCCAAAACCTACAAGGCCGCTGTGGCCCGTGTACAGGCTGGGTTTGGTGACACGGGGTTCGGCCCGGTTGCCAGCCTCAGCACAGAAAGCGCCGACCTCAATCGCGGCGACTACATCGCCAGCGCAAGTGAGGGTTGATCATGCCTGATCTCGACAGCGGACATATCTTTCTGACAACCTTTGCCCCCATTCGCGACACCGCCGCAAATCCGGACAAACACACTTCTTTCACGCAGGATGTGCGGATCGCACTGGCCAGCATGCCCACGGCACTTCAATCCCCGGCAACCGAGAAAATTGGGGTGAACAGTCCGTTCGCACGTAACACCCGCACCCATCTTGCGCGGATGTTTGTGCTGAACGACGTGGTCTACAATGGACGGTTGGGTAAAAACGCGCTGGCGGCCTCTATATCAGGTGACGATCCAGCCACGATCCAAAAGGTCGACCGGCTCAACACCTCTTACCTTGTGTTCTGCGCTGACATTGACGCGGTCGAAGTTGACGGTGCTCCCCTGCCCCGCGACCTCGGCCCCGAAGACCAAAAACGTGTTCGTGCCTCTTATGCGGCCAAGCTTTGGGAGACGATGGAGGACGAATTGCGCGCCGTCTATTCAAACTGCGTCGGCTTTGACAGCGTAGACAGTGCCGAGGACTTCGCAACCTATCTGGACCGCTGCCACGTGGAAACGACCATGCCGTTCCACGACTACTACCTCAAAATGCCCACGTTCAATCGGCTGCCCCTCAAGCTTTTGTTGGCCGCTGTTGGGGTGCCCCTTTTCTATGCACTTCTCGGTCTGATTTTGCGGATATTTGGGGTGATGGAGATGCCTGTCTTTGGCACCAACACGCTGCTCGCTCTGATCTTTGGCGGGATTGCCACCATAGTCATCGGGTTCGCGGCCGTACTTTATGCCATCCACAACGGAGAAAAGCCGCTGCCCCCGGGGGAATATGATGATCTGCCCTCTGTGCTGAAATCTCTCTATTTGCAACGTGCATTTTCGGACTTTTATGTGGAATCCCAAGGGGTAGACGATGCCGATCTACACGCACGCTTTGGCGCCTTTCTCAAGCAACACAAACCCAGCGACCGCTCCTGTCCGACACAGGCCCCCGGCGTGATAGGTGCTCCATGACCAAAGCCCTGAACTTGCACGACATACAAGGCAACGTGGTGCGCGCCTACGGGCGGTTTTCCTTTCCCTTTGCGCGCTATTTCTTCTTTCATATCGCTGACCGAAAAGCCGGGCGAAAATTCGTGGATGATGTGCGTGGCCAAGTGACCACAGCCGCACGCTGGCCCGATCAGACAAAAAAGCCGGACTGCACTGTGAACATCGGCCTCACGTTCTTTGGACTTTGGCAGTTGGGCGTACCTGCGCGCACGCTCAAAGGCATGCCAGACGAATTCGTAGACGGCATGAAGGCGCGCGCCTTTGTCCTTGGGGATCGCGACACAACCAAAGTGGCCGAGAATGACCCCGAATGGGATGCCCATTGGGATTTAATCTGGCAGCGCAACCGCATGCCAGGCACGTCTGGTCGCGATGACGTGCACATCTGGGTGTCACTCAATGCGCAACTCAAGACACCCGGCACTGCTGAGCCTGTGGACGCGCTGGAGGATCAGACGCAGTGGTTGCGCGACTTGTGTGACGCCACGGATGGCGGCGTACGTTTGTTGAGTGGGCATGGCAAGGACGGCAAGGCGGACTATCAGTCCGCCAACGCAGTCTTTGATAAGTACGGTGAAACAGAACTGCCCACCCCAAAAGAGCATTTCGGCTTTGCTGACGGCATTGGAGACCCGGTCTTTGACGGGCAATATGATCCAGAGAAAACCAAGACGGCAGTAATCGGACGGGGCAAGCAGGTGGATGGCAAGTGGGTGCCAATCCAGACCGGTGAATTCATCCTTGGTCATCCAGACGAAAGCCAGGAACTCCCGCCCGCCGCCATGCCGCCTGAATTTTCGCAAAACGGCACCTTCATGGCCTTCCGCAAACTGCATGAATATGTGGGTCGGTTCGATGAGGTTCTGGCAGAAGAAGCCAAATCATTTGCCGCGGTTATGGACGTCTCTGCCGAAGAGGCGGCACAAACGCTGCGGGCAAAAATGTGCGGACGCTGGTCAGATGGGGTGCCACTGGCCACCGTGCCAACTTACGCAAAATGGCAAGCCTTCCGGTCAGAACATGGGTTTGACGACCCGGACCCTGTCAAAGCTCTGGAAAATCAGGCCAAATACCTGCGGTCTCCGGCTGCATCTGACTTTCATTACGCCGACGACATGCCCGGTTTCAACGTGCCCGGTGGGGCGCATATCCGCCGGATGAACACGCGCGACTACCTTGATCCTTTGAACAAACCCGGCGTTGATGATACAGGCTGTCCCTTCTCAAACGAAAACGCCACCCACGCGCTCAACAAGCGCCGTCGTGTGTTGCGGCGGGGGTTGCCATACGGGGCGTCGGACCCGAGCAAAAACACGGACGACACCGAACAGGGCGTGGCCATGATGATCATCGGAACCAGCTTGTTTCGTCAGTTTGAATTCGTGCAGCAACAGTGGGTTCAGTACGGGCTCGACTTCCATCAAGGCAACAACACCTGCCCGATGCTGGGAGAACACCGCACGCACACACGGTTTACGATTCCGTCAGACCCGAAGTCAGGCAAGCCGCCCTACATCATGAGCAAGCTCAAGACCTTTGTGGAATGTCGTGGAGGGGAATACTTCTTTATCCCATCGATGACATGCCTGCGCCTGATCGCGATGGGGATCGTTGACCCGACCTGAGCACATGCACACGCACACGGAAATCCCGCGCGTTAGCGGCTCATGCGATAGACTGTCCCGTTGCCCACAGAAACAAACAGGATGCTGCCATCGGCATCCTCGACGATATCGCGCACGCGCAAGGTCTCGTCACTTTCGAGCTGTTCGACTTCGCGCACGCGTTTGCCGGATACATCCAGCCTCGAGATATAGCTGAACTTGAGTGAACCGACGAACATGTCGCCCTTCCATTCAGGGAACATACTACCCTGATAGACTATCAATCCCGAAGGAGCGATGGACGGGTCCCAGTAGTGCGCCGGCTGCTCCATGCCCGGTGCCGACGTGCCCTGCCCGATCTTGGCACCCGAATAATGCACCCCATAGGAAATCACAGGCCACCCAAAGTTCGCGCCCTTTTGTATCCGGTTCACTTCGTCCCCACCTTGTGCGCCGTGTTCCGCTGTCCAAAGCGTGCCGCGCGCATCCAGACCTGCGCCCTGAGGATTGCGGTGTCCGTAAGACCAGATTTCAGGCCTTGCCCCCTCCACATCCACAAAGGGGTTGTCGCCCGGCACCGTCCCATCCCGGTTCACTCGAACGATAGAACCGTTGTGCACGGAACGATCCTGCGCAGATGGGCGATCCCCCCGGTCTCCAATGGTGACAAAGAGCGTGCCATCGCGCGCTTCGACCACGCGGCTGCCAAAGTGCCTCCCCCCGGAGCTGCCAGGGGCGCTTTCAAACAGGTCGCGCAAGTTGACGAGACGACGGCCATCCGCGCTCAACTCTGCCGCAGCTAGGGCTGTGCCCGCCCCGCTGCCCTGCCGCTTGGAATAGGTCAGAAACAAGGTGCGGGTACGGGCAAAATCGCGCGCCAGTGTGATGTCGAGAAGACCACCCTGCCCCCGTGCCACGACACGCGGCGTACCCGCCACCTTGTTTTTCCGCCCGTCCCGGATCAGTTGCAGCGCACCATCGCGCTCAGTAACCAGCAGACCACCATCCGGCATTGGCGCCACAGCCCAAGGTTCATCAAGCCCGGTTGCAACGGCTGTCACAGCGACAGCCCCCCGCTCAGCATCAAGCGCAAGTGCGGGCGCGGCCAAAAGGGTCAGGGCAAGGGCAAGGGCGTTTTTCATATCAGATTCCCGTCTGTCAAACGATGGATAGGGCTTCTTTGCAGTCCATATGTGCCGTTTTTGGCGGAATTACAGGAAAATTGCCCGCTGCATCGTAAAGTAATCCACTTTTCTTTTTCAAAAGCCGCACGTAACGTCCTTCACCAGAACAACAGTTCCAATAAGGGAGAAACAAAATGAAAAAATTCATGATGGCCACAGCGGCCACGGCACTGATGGCAGGTTCTGCCTTTGCCGACGGTCACCAAGCGGATGTCAAAATCGGCATCATTCTGGGTTTCACCGGCCCCATTGAATCGCTGACGCCTTCCATGGCCGATGGCGCTGAGCTGGCGATGAAGGAAGTTACGGATTCCGGTTTGCTGCTCGACAGTGCAACCGTCACGCCTGTACGCGCAGATTCGACATGCATTGACGCAGGCGCGGCATCGGCTGCCGCCGAACGTCTTGTGACAGCCGACAAGGTAGATGGCATCATGGGCGCTGATTGCTCCGGCGTCACAGGCGCGATCCTGAACAACGTGGCCGTGGCCAACGGTGTTGTGATGGTCTCGCCTTCCGCCACAAGCCCCGGCCTGTCGCACAACGACAACGAAGACAACGGCCTGTTCTTCCGTACGTCACCTTCTGACGCGCGCCAAGGCGTTGTGATCACCGAACTGCTTATGGATCAGGGCATCAAAGAAGTCGCCGTGACCTACACCAACAACGACTATGGCAAGGGTCTGGCTGACAGCTTCCAGGCCGCGTTTGAGGCCGCAGGCGGTACTGTGACGATCAACGCAGCACACGAAGATGGGAAAGCCGACTATTCCGCGGAAGTTGGCGCGCTGGCATCAGCAGGCGGTGAACGTCTTGTCGTCGCAGGCTACGTTGACCAAGGCGGGTCGGGCATCGTGCGCGCAGCACTTGATTCCGGTGCCTTTGACACATTCCACTTCCCAGACGGTATGGTCTCTGCGGCACTGCTGGAAAACTTTGGCACTGAAATCAACGGCTCCTCGGGTGCACACCCCAGCCCGTCTGAAGAGCTTTCTACAGCATTTGCCGATCACGTTGGCGGTGCCTTTGACAGTTCTTCGCCCTTCACACCAGAAAGCTATGATGCAGCAGCGCTGATCATGTTGGCGATGCAGGCGGCTGGCTCCAAAGACAGCAATGACTACAAAGAGCACGTTATGAACGTCGCCAATGCGCCGGGTGAAGAGATTGGCGTGGGCGAGTTGGCCAAAGCGCTGCAAATCCTCAAGGATGGCGGCGACATCGACTATGTTGGTGCCACAGGCGTCGAACTGGTCGGACCGGGTGAGGCCGCGGGCAACTACCGCGAAATCAACTATGACGGCGGTGTGGACAACACGGTCGGCTTCCGCTGATCCGTTCTGCATGTACAAACAAGACAGCCCGAGGCGCAATCCTCGGGCTGTTTCAGCATCTTAAAGGCCGCTCTTAACGTGATACGGGGACTGATATGATCGTCGTTGACGACCTGCACAAACACTTCGGCGGATTTCACGCCGTGGACGGTGCGTCGCTGAAAATCGAACCGGGATCAATCACCGGATTGATTGGCCCAAACGGTGCAGGAAAAACAACTCTTTTCAATGTGATCGCGGGCGTTCTTCCACCAACGTCAGGTCGCGTGACCATGGACGGTGAGGACATCACCGGCCTGCCGCCGCATACCCTGTTTCACAAGGGCCTGCTGCGCACCTTCCAGATCGCGCAAGAGTTTTCGTCCATGACCTGCCGTGAAAACCTGATGATGGTGCCCGCTGCACAATCGGGTGAGACACTGTGGAACACGTGGTTCGGGCGCAAGCGCATCGCAAACGAGGAACGCGCACTGGCCGCCAAGGCCGACGAAGTGCTGGAGTTTCTGACAGTCGAACATTTGGCCGATCACAAAGCCGGACAAGTTTCGGGCGGGCAGAAAAAGCTGCTGGAGCTGGGGCGCACCATGATGGTGGACGCCAAGATCGTGTTTCTGGACGAGGTCGGCGCGGGCGTAAACCGCACCCTGCTCAACACCATTGGCGATGCGATCCTGCGGCTGAACCAAGAGCGAAATTATACTTTTGTCGTGATTGAACACGATATGGATTTCATCGGCAAGATTTGTGACCCCGTCATATGTATGGCTGAGGGCCGTGTGCTGGCCGAAGGAACGCTGGCCGAGATCAAGGCCAATGAGCAGGTGATCGAGGCCTATCTTGGCACCGGTCTCAAGAACAAAGACAAGGTGGGCGCATGATCTTGTTTCGAATTGGCAAAGCCAATCCGACGCGTGGGGGCCAACCCCCACACCCCCGTGGTATTTCTGGTCAAGAGAAACAGGGAGGGCGCAATGTCTGAGCCCTTTTTGATCGGTGACACGATGACCGGCGGCTATGGTGCGGGGCCGGACATTCTACATGACTGCACGGTGGCTGTGGAACCCGGCGAAATTGCGGTGATTGTCGGCCCCAACGGGGCGGGTAAATCGACGGCGATGAAGGCAGTGTTTGGGATGCTGGACGTACGCCAAGGCTCGGTGCGCCTTGATGGCGAGGACATCACGGACCTGTCCCCGCAAGATCGTGTGGCCAAGGGCATGGGCTTTGTGCCTCAGACCTCCAACATCTTCACCTCGATGACAGTCGAGGAGAACCTTGAGATGGGTGCCTTTATCCGGCTCGATGATTTTTCCGGCACCATGGCGCAGGTCTATGATCTGTTCCCGATCCTGAAAGAGAAACGCTATCAGGCGGCGGGTGAATTGTCGGGCGGTCAGCGACAGCAGGTGGCCGTGGGCCGTGCACTGATGACCCAGCCCAAGGTGCTGATGTTGGATGAGCCGACGGCGGGTGTGTCGCCCATCGTCATGGACGAATTGTTTGACCGTATCATTGAAGTGGCGCGCACCGGCATTCCGATCCTGATGGTAGAACAGAACGCCCGCCAAGCGCTTGAGATTGCAGACAAAGGCTATGTTTTGGTGCAGGGGCGCAATGCGTATACGGGGACGGGCAAGGAATTGCTGGCAGATCCTGAAGTGCGCAAGAGTTTCTTGGGGGGATGAGGATGATTTATACGCTAGTTGCTGCCGTCGTTGCCATTTTGCTGGTACTTTCAGGAGTGTTAAGGATCGTCATGGGCTTTGTTGTTGATGCGCAATTTGGTCAAAACCCCAAGTCAATCGCGCGATCCTTGGGAAACTACAAAAACACGGGTGAAGTCATTGACCGAGGCTTAACACACTTTGCGCTTGGCGTGACGCTTGGCGGCCTCACATATATGAGCAAGTCACTGGCATTGATCACGCAAGCCTCAACTGACACCTTCGAAGAGGGCTATTAATGGACCTCCTCAACGCCTTTGTCGCCCTCTCCAACTTCGTTCTGATCCCGGCCATCGCCTATGGCTCGCAACTCGCCCTTGGCGCGCTGGGGGTCACCCTAATCTACGGCATCTTGCGCTTTTCCAACTTCGCCCATGGCGACACGATGGCGTTCGGCACGATGGCCACGATCCTCATCACATGGGGGTTTCAGGCCATAGGCATTAGCGCTGGCCCCCTGCCGACCGCCCTGCTCGCCCTGCCCTTTGGCATTGCGATCTGTGCGGGCCTTTTGCTGTTAACCGACCGAACAGTGTACAAATTCTACCGCCAGCAAAAGGCCAAGCCGGTGATCTTCGTAATCGTCTCTCTTGGCGTCATGTTCATCATGAACGGGCTTGTCCGTTTTATCATCGGGCCCAATGACCAGCGCTTTGCGGATGGCGAACGCTTCATCATCTCGGTGCGCACGTTCAAGGAGATGACGGGCCTGCAAGAGGGGCTCGCCATCAAGACCACCCAAGGGATTACAGTGGTCACGGCCGTCATCGTAGTCGCAGCTCTGTTTTACTTCCTCAACCGCACGCGCACTGGCAAATCCATGCGGGCCTATTCGGACAACGAGGACCTTGCGCTGCTCTCCGGCATCAACCCCGAACGCGTCGTGATGGTCACATGGTTGATCGTGGCCGCATTGGCGACCATTGCGGGTGTGCTCTACGGACTGGACAAATCCTTCAAACCCTTCGTCTATTTTCAACTCCTCCTGCCCATCTTTGCCGCTGCTATCGTCGGCGGCCTCGGCTCTCCCATCGGGGCCATTGCCGGGGGATTCACCATCGCATTCAGCGAAGTCATGATCACCTACGCGTGGAAAAAGGTCGCCAATTACGCCCTCCCCGAGGCCATAGCGCCAGACGGCCTCGCGCAGCTTCTCTCAACCGACTACAAATTCGCGGTTAGCTTCGTAATCTTGCTGATCGTGCTTCTGTTCAAGCCGACCGGCCTTTTCGCGGGGAAATCCGTATGAGCGATCTCACACGCAATACCCTCTATTTTGCATTCGTCGCCCTTCTCATCATCGGGACCGGCTTTGTTCAAAGCTGGAACTCTGCCCTGTTTGTGCTGAATTTTGGGCTGATCAGCGCGATCATGGCGCTAGGGGTGAACCTGCAATGGGGCTTTGCGGGGCTGTTCAATGTCGGGATCATGGGTTTCGTTGCACTGGGCGGCCTTGCCACTGTGCTTGTGTCGATGCCCCCTGTGGGCGAGGCATGGGCCGCTGGCGGTATCCGCGTGATCCTGTCCCTTGTCCTTGGAGCCGCCACGATCGTCGGCGCAATCCTTGCCTATGGCGCTTTGCCCAAGGGGCGGATGCGCGCAATTGGTATGATTGCCATCCTTGTTGTCGGTTTCTTCGTATACCGCGCGGTCTTTGATGGCGGCGTGCAGGCGGTAGAAGCGGTCAATCCCGCCAACGCAGGCTACCTTGGCGGCCTGAATCTCCCCATCCTCATCGCATGGCCTGTGGGCGGACTTTTGGCGGCGGGCGCGGCGTGGGTCATCGGTAAAACAGCGCTTGGTTTGCGCTCGGATTACCTCGCTATCGCGACGCTCGGCATCGCCGAGATCATTATCGCCGTGATGAAGAACGAAGACTGGCTGGCGCGCGGTGTCAAAAATGTGGTCGGCCTGCCCCGACCCGCACCTTACGAAATTGATCTTCAAAATGACCCCTCTTTCGTCGAACGCGCTGCGGGACTGGGTCTCGACCCCGTCACGGCTTCCACCCTCTGGGTTAAACTGATCTATGCTGGCTTGTTCTCTGTCGTCCTGATCGCCCTCTTTATTCTGGCTCAACGCGCACTCCACTCTCCGTGGGGCCGCATGATGCGCGCCATCCGTGACAATGAGGTCGCGGCCGAAGCCATGGGCAAGGACGTCACCGCGCGCCACTTGCAGGTCTTCGTGCTTGGGTCTGCCATCTGCGGCATTGCGGGCGCGATGATGACAACGCTGGACGGCCAACTTACCCCCGGCAGCTATCAACCGCTGCGCTTTACCTTTCTTGTGTGGGTCATGGTGATCGTGGGTGGGTCTGGCAGCAACCTCGGCTCGGTGCTGGGTGGGTTCCTGATCTGGTGGCTCTGGGTGATGGTCGAACCAATTGGGCTTGGGCTGATGCAACTGATAACTTCAGGCATGGCCGAAGGTTATTGGTTGCGCGACCACCTGCTGGATTCAGCGGCGCACATGCGGTTGCTGACCATGGGATTTGTACTGATCCTCGTGCTGCGGTTTAGCCCACGGGGGCTGATCCCAGAGAGGTAGAAGAAAGTCCGCTCAGGGGCATACCCGTCGTTTAGAATACCTCTTTCGTCACGTTGCGTTTGTGTATTTGAATGTCGCCCCTGATGCTTCCAGGTTACTCATGCAGAACGAAGGAGACTGATATGAACCTATTGGCTCTTTGCGCCGTATACAGTGCCTTTGGCATGCTCCACCAAGGCTTGTCATAATGGCTCGCCTTGACCTGATCACCCTCGCAATTCTGATTGGCACGGGTGCGGCGAAGGCTGAAGACTGGTCCGACCAGATCTCCCGCGCTGTCGAAATGCCCGCGCATCGTTGGTTGGCTGAGCAACGCGCGGAGAGCGATGGTCCGACCCCGTTCACGACAGATGGATGCTCCGGGGGAATGTCCAGCCTCTGGACTTTCATGGCCGAACGTTACCCTGCATTTTCCGAAGCGCATGGTGGCGTACCACCTTGGGAAACCTGCTGTGTGACCCATGACCGGGCCTATCACGATGCTGGACCTGACCCGACACCTGGCGCCAGCTATGACGCGCGCCTTGCCGCGGACGAGGCTCTGCGTCAATGCGTACAAGGAACTGAAAGCGTTCGCGACAAGGTTCTGATCGAGGAGTACGGCTTGGATTCAGCGCAAGTGCGTGCTGCTTACGGTGCGATCTCCGAGTCTATGTTCCAAGCCGTGCGGCTGGGTGGCGGCCCGTGTACCGGTCTGCCTTGGCGATGGGGCTATGGGTACCCGCATTGCTGGACGCGCGTTGAAGACTAAGGCGGCGCAAGCTTTCCCAAGCACCGGCGGATGGCGATGAGCAACGCCTGAGAAACGCACGGGCAAGGTGACAAAGGCGCAGAAAAATCTGCTGTCCAAAAGCCGCACGAAATCAAATGCCCTGTAGATTCAGCGTATGAGAAGATTGGGCACAGATGTTCCGTTTATGTAAGAACCTTCCGTTCTCCCACCTGAGCGGAATGGGAGACATCATGGAAGGGAATGTTTATCGGCAGCGGTTGAGCGCTTTTGTTGGTCGTTGGATAGTTCGACTAACGCCGCTCTACTGTTTGGCGCGTACTCGACCCTGACTTTGCCTATGCACTTGCCTTTTGGGCTGTAAATGCAGGTCGTATCACGGAATGCGAACGCAGGACGTACTGGGCACTTTGGGATATGAACGGCAGCTCGCTTTTCTCTGCATGAACGTCCTCAAGGGGCTCAAGGCCGATATTCAAACCTTTCCTGTTTCACCGCCCCTTGAACAACCCGCCCAAAATTCCGCGCACCATGCGGCGACCCGTGGTGCCCGTCAGTTCCTTGACCACCATCTTTGTCATCTGCTCTCCAAATGTCGGATTGACCCGCGCAGGGCGCGAGGTTGACCGCGTGACGCCCTTGCCAGAATACCTGCGTGCAGCGTTGAATTCGCGCAGCATGGGAGTGTCAGCCTCTTCGGCCTCTTCCTCAGATTTTGCGGCCTCAGCCGCAGCTTTTTCAGCGCGTTCCTTGAGGATTTCGAAGGCTGAAGTACGATCCAGCGTTTCATCATACTTTCCGGCCATATCGCTGGCCACCATGACCTCTGCCCGCTCGGCCACGCTGAGAGGCCCAAGTTGCGAAGATGGCGGGCGGATCAACGTTCGCTCGACGACCCCCGGAATACCCTTTTTCATCAGCATCGACGTCACCGCCTCGCCCACTCCAACCTCGCGGATCGCCTCTTCGGTGGAAAAGCGCGGGTTCTCGCGATAGGTTTCCGCCGCCAGTTTCAACTGTTTGCGGTCCTTAGCTGTAAAGGCGCGCAGGGCATGCTGGATACGGTTGCCAAGCTGCCCAAGGATATCCTCGGGCACGTCCGACGGGTTTTGCGTGATGAAATACACCCCCACCCCCTTGGAGCGGATCAGGCGGGCCACCTGCTCCACCTTGTCCACGAGCGCTTTGGGGGCATCATCGAACAGCAGATGCGCCTCATCAAAGAAGAAAACCAGCTTGGGTTTATCGGGGTCTCCGACTTCGGGCAGCTCTTCGAAGAGTTCGGACAGCAGCCACAACAGGAACGTCGCGTAGAGGCCCGGCGCCTGCATCAGCTTGTCCGAGGCGAGGATGTTGATGCGCCCCTTTCCGTTCGCATCGGTGCGCATCAGATCCGCCAGTTCCAGTGCCGGTTCGCCAAACAGACCTGCCCCGCCCTGATTTTCCAGAACCAAGAGGCGCCGTTGGATCGCACCGATGGACGCACTGGACACATTGCCATAGCGCAAAGACAACGTTTTGCTGTTTTCACCGATCCAAACCAGCAATGCCTGCAAATCCTTAAGATCAAGCAGCGGCATCCCTTCTTCGTCCGAGAGGCGGAAGGCGATGTTCAGGATGCCCTCTTGCGCCTCGGTCAATTCAAGCAGCCGCGCCAGCAGAAGCGGCCCCATCTCGGACACGGTCGTGCGCACGGGGTGGCCCTGATCGCCGAACAAATCCCAGAACGTCACTGGGCACGCGTGATAGGTAAAGTCCTTGAACCCTATCTTTTCGGCACGGCTCATGAACGGTTCGTGCAACTTGTGATCCGCAGTGCCGGATTTGGCGAGGCCTGATAGATCGCCTTTGACGTCCGACAGGAACACCGGGACGCCTGCATTTGAGAAACCTTCGGCCAGGATCTGCAAGGTAACTGTTTTGCCGGTGCCCGTCGCTCCTGCCACCAGCCCATGTCGATTGGCATACCCAAGGGACAGTCCTTGTGGTTCGGCATAGTCGGCACCGCCCCCGCCGATAAAAATGTCTTTGCTCATCCTCGTTAACCTTTTGTCCATGGGCCTCTTCGGAGGGACCATACAAAGTTAATACTTGGGTGCCATAGTGTTTTTGTTCCCGCCTAATGTCCTCCTGGTGCGGAACACTTCCTCCCTGTCAGACTGGCCGCGCCTTGTGCGCGGCCTTTTTTGGGTCGCCGCACGCACTAGACACAAAAACGATTCATAAAGGCTGTTGACCAGCGCGTGACGCTTTCGTAACGTTCGCGCAATAAGTCGGCCAGTCCGACGGGGAGTTACAAAAAACGATCGGAAAAGGAGGCTTTACGGCCTCCTTTTTTGTGTTTGGGCGCAGGGGCCCGGCCGGTTGAACTGGCTGTGATGAAAACTTTGCGCTTTGCCCCTGACAGCGCCCTTCGGGCGTGTTAGCACCCCCATTGATACGCAACTGAACCGGAATGAACATGCGCACCTTTTTGATTGCATTGACCACGGGCCTTGTCCTGCCCGCCGCCCTGTTGGCGCAAACCACGGACACCGAAACAACCCAAGCAGAAACGCCATCCCAAAGCATCGAAGACCAGCTGAGCCTTGGCGAAGATGCGAGCCAACCACAGGTGGGCGAGACCTATACGGCAGAAAAAAACGGTGATTGGGACCTGCGCTGCATTAAGACAGAAGAAGGTACTGAAGAGCCCTGCCAGATGTATCAGCTGATGTCGGACAGCGAAGGCACGCCCGTCGCCGAAGTTTCGATCTTCCGTTTGCCCGAAGGTGGACGCGCAGTAGCAGGCGCGACAATCGTCGTGCCGCTCGAGACGTCACTTCCCCAACAGCTGACAATGCAGGTCGACGATGGCGCTGCGCGTCGCTATCCCTATTCGTTTTGTAATTCGATTGGGTGCTATTCGCGCGTCGGCCTTGTGGCCGAGGAAATCGCCGCCTTTCGCGCTGGTGGCAAGGCCACTGTAACAATCGTTCCAGCCTTGGCGCCTGACCAGAAAGTCGCGGTGACGATGTCGCTCAGCGGCTTTACCGCAAGTTTCGATAAGACCACCGTTCTAGAAAACTAAGCGGGCCCCAAAGGCCTGCAAGACCGAAAGACCGCGCAGTTTCAGCGCGGTCTTTTTTTGTTTCACAACTGGAGACTAGGTTTTGGTTGAGATGCCTTAGACCCGCGCCAGTGCGAGAACTGCGTTCATGCCCCCAAAGGCAAAGGCGTTGGACAAAACCACATCGACTTTGGCCTCGCGCGCATCGTTCGGCACAACGTCCAAAGCGCATTCCGGATCCGGTTCTTCGTATCCGATGGTCGGGGCGATGATGCCATCACGCAGCGCCATGATGCAGGCCAACAATTCAACAGCACCCGTACCGCCGATCAGATGCCCATGCATGGACTTGGTGGAGGAAATCATCAGCTTGTCGGCGTGGGGCCCAAAAACATCTGCAACAGCGGCACATTCCGTCTTGTCATTCGCCGCAGTGCCAGTGCCGTGCGCGTTGATGTAGCCGACCTGATCCCGGTTCACTTTTGCATCTGCCAAAGCGCCCGCCATGGCCCGCGCCGCGCCATTCTTGGAGGGCATCACAATGTCACTTGCATCCGAGGACATGGCAAAGCCAACCACTTCGCAGAGTATGTCAGCGCCGCGTTTGCGCGCGTGCTCGTATTCTTCGAACACAAATATACCGGCCCCCTCGCCCTGCACCATGCCGTTGCGGTTCGCCGAAAACGGACGGCACGCGTCCTTAGACATCACGCGCAAACCTTCCCACGCCTTTACTCCACCAAAGCACAGCATGCTTTCAGACCCGCCGGTGATCATCGCCGGGGCCATGCCGGTCCGCACCATTTGAAAGGCTTGCGCCATGGCATGGTTGGACGAAGCACAGGCCGTAGAGACAGTAAAGGACGGTCCCTTGAGGTTGTGTTCCATGCTCACGTGGCTGGCAGCCGCGTTGTTCATCAGCTTGGGCACAACAAAGGGATGAACCCGGTTCTTGCCCTCTTCATAGACCGAGCGATAGTTCGCGTCCCACGTGCTGACACCCCCCCCGGCAGTGCCCAGAACGACGCCCGACTTGGCAGCTTCGTCGCCCGAGAATGTTAGCCCGGATTGCTCAATCGCTTCTTTTGCGGCTGCGAGGGTGAACTGGGTGAAGCGGTCATAAAGGCTCATCTGCTGACGGTTATAACGTCCTTCAGCCTCAAAGCCGCGCACCTGCCCACCGATCTGGATCGACAGACGTTCGACATCCTGAAAATCGAGCGCGCCAATTCCGCAGCGCCCTTCGCGCATCGCCTCAAGCGTGTTGGGCACATCATGACCAAGCGCATTCACGCTGCCCGCCCCGGTGATAACGACGCGGTACATCAGCCTTTTTGGTCCGAAATCAGCTTTTCAATGCCTTTGATGATGGACTGCACGTTGGTGATGTCAAAATCGGATTCAGATGGATCGTTGGCATTGAAAGGCACCGATAAGTCGAACTCTTCCTCGATTGCGAAAATGCTTTCCACAAGGCCAAGAGAGTCGATGCCCAGGTCTTCAAGCGTACTGTCCAGTGCGACGTCGCCCGGTTCCAGAACAGCCTGTTCAGCGATGATTTCAATAACCTTGTCCTGAACACTCATGGCCCGTCCTCTTCGCGATTTACGCCGTTGATTTAGTCACTGGAACCTGACTTGAAAACCGCTTTCTTGAGGGCGGCAATGTCAGCGACATAGCGCGGCAGGCGGCGCAACGCCTTATAGCTGTTGATCTGGGTTTTCATCTCGGTCGCCGGATACCCCAGCATGACCTTGCCCGCAGAAACGGAAGAGAGGATAACGCTGGCCCCGCCAACCACGACGCGGTCCCCGATGGACAGATTGTCCGCAATACCCGACTGCCCGCCAAGCACGACGAAATTGCCGATAGTGGCCGATCCGGCCACGCCGGCTTGTGCGCAGACCAGCACGTCATTGCCTAGCACTGCGTTGTGCCCGATCTGGACAAGGCTGTCGATCTTGGTGCGGTCCCCGATGCGCGTAGCCCGGATAGTGCCGTTATCGATGGTGGTGTTCGCGCCCACTTCAACATCGTCACCGATCAGAACACCGCCAAGGCTTGCGATGCGCGCCCACGCTTGGCCCTGCGCTTCCCCCTGTTCTCCAAGGCTTTCTCGTGCGGTCTCAACACCGCTTTTTTCCGGCGTGACAAAAGAAAACCCATCGCCACCGATGCGCACGCCGGGGTGCGCAACAAATCGGGCGCCAATGTCCACCCGCGCGCCGATGCTTACATGTTCGCGCAGGAACGCGCGCTCACCAAGAGACGCTTTCCAGCCGATAAAGCAGAGTGGCCCGATCACAGACCCCGCGCCAATCGTGGCGTCTGCTCCGATGACAGCCCCCGCACCGATGGACACATCCGCACCAATCCGGGCTGTTGGATCAATGATCGCGCTGGGATGGATGCCTGCATCAAACCCCTGCCCCAGGTCCATCATCGTGGTAAGGTGAGACATCGCATAGCGTGGACGTTGCGGCAGGATTGCAGCCTTCAGGCCCAGGGCCTGCCAGTCGGCCTCTGCCCAGAGCATCGCAGCCTGCGCCGACCCGTTCGCCAAGCTTTCAGCGTATTTTGCCGTGCTTGCCATAGCAAGATCGTCTGGACCTGCCGAGCCGGGCTCTGCCAGTGCAGAAATCACAATGGATGTGTCGCCAACAGCCTCCGCTCCGATCGCGTCGGCAATCTCTGCAACGGTGTAGCGCATTAGGGTCCCCCGGCCGCAAAAGCTGTCGGGGGAAGACTTATCCCTGAACGGCGCGCAGGGCCACCCCTGCCTTGGACAGAGCGCGCCAGATTTGCGCATCCCGGCCATAGACGTCGCGGCGGTACTGTGTGCGCCTCTTAGGCGTGGTAAATGCAGTGCGGTAGATGATGTGCACGGGCACGGGGTTTTTCAGATCAACGCGGGTTTCACGACCTGTGGCAAGGACAGACTGGAAATAGGATTCCGGGTTCGATTCCTGCTTGGCCAAGAGCGCATAGGCAAAGTCGAACGGATCGGCCAAACGTACACAGCCGTGGCTGTAGGCGCGCGCTTCACGGGCAAAGAGGTTCTTGGCCGGCGTGTCATGCAGGTAGATGTTGTATGGGTTGGGGAACATGAACTTGACCAGACCCAGCGCATTGCCTTTGCTGGGAGGCTGACGCATCGCGTAGGGAAACGTCCGAGCCGTATACTGGGAAAAGTCTGCTGATCTGCGGTTCACTGCGCGCCCGCGGCTGTCCGTGATCTCGATATGACGCACGGCATTGGGATCACGTTGAAGTGCGGGCAGATACTCGCCCACTACAATCGAGCGAGGCACATACCAGCTTGGGTTTACGACCATGAATTCCATGACATCGGAAAACTCAACTGTGGGCCGGTCTTGCTTGTTCGCGCCCACGACTGAACGGGTAGAGAATGTCACCTTGCCATTGTCGACAATCTTGGCTGTGAAGTCGGGAATGTTGACGAGGACATGGCGTTTGCCGCGTTCCTGATTGACCCAACGCTCGCGCTCCATTGCAACGATGATGGATTGTAGGCGTTCCTGCACACCGGTGTTCAACTCTTTCATTGTGCCAGCGCCAACGACACCGTCAGCCGCCAACCCATGGGCCAGTTGGAACTGCTGAACAGCCGCCTGCACAGACGTATCGTAGGCCTGCGTGTTGGTCCGTTTAAGGAACCCCATTGCGATCAGGCGATTGCGCAATGCCACAACTGATGCTCCGGACTGGCCGGGTTTCAGCGTTTTGGCTGGCACTTTCGCGCCCCACCCACCCTGAGCCAGCAAACGCTCCATGCGCAGCTTTTCCTTCATCAGGGCGTTGTATTCGGTCGTTTTCGGGGCCAACGCCTTGAAAAAACCATTGGGCGAGGATTTGGAAAAGTTCACGAGGTAGGACGTACGATCACGATATGGCACGGCACGCACGATGGATTTGTTCACGCGGGACGGAACCAGAACCCCTGTCTGCAAATCGCGGGCGTACTGCAGAAAGGTGCGGCTTAACTCAACCTCGACCAAGCCGCGGTCACGCTCGGTCTTAACAGCCTTCATCTTGGCTTGAAGCCCACCCGCATCATAACGCGCGGTTGGCAAACCGTGATTGCCTGCTTTTGAGAGCGCGGCAAACAGAGCTGTGCGGCGCTGGCGCTCGCGCCCCGACCGGCCAGTCCAAAGGCTTTCATACCCGTTTGCCTTGTAAAACGCGGAGATGTCGGCATCCCGTGCCGCCGCCTCGGCCACCGCCTGTTTAAACGCGGTGACCTGCGCAGTGGCATTCTGGGGAAAAGACGAAAACATCGTGCCCAAGGCCAATGCCAGCACAATCATCCAATGACGGGAAACAACGAAAAACATCACACACCTCTAAGAAATAACAATTTCCAGTTGCGAAACAGTATCCCCAATCTGCCCGGAAGGTGTCCATTCACATTGATGTTGATGCGCCATTCCGGCCACGCCTGATGCGTCGATGCATCGATCAGAGCCCTGCCGAACAAAATGCACATAAATCGCGCAGAATCCCGCCAATATGCCTTGCGAACAAACTTTCGACAGATTCAGAGCTTGGTAAACGAATCAAGCTATGCAATAAACAGGGCGCATCTGGGGATAGATGACACAACGTCCGTGTAACATCATGGGCGGCAGGCGTACGGGACGGCGCAGTAAAATGGCAAAATCTGACTCTACGGGCATATCCCGCCGGGCACTCCTTGGTGCATTTGCGGCGACCACCATCACAGCAGCACCCACTTTCTCCAAGGCCGCAGGCTTTTTGCGCGGATCGGGCGACATCCGGCGTCTGCGTATGTATTCGGGCCGCACCGGTGAACGGATCGACATGATCTACTGGATCGAGGGCGATTACATCAAAGACGCGGTGAAGGAAGTGAACCACTTCATGCGTGACTGGCGTACGGGCCAAACCATTTCGATGGACTTGCGCAATGTCGACATCATGGCCGCTGCACACAACCTGCTCGACGTCAACGAACCTTATATGCTGCTGTCAGGCTACCGTAGCCCACAGACCAACGCGATGTTGCGTTCGCGCAGTCGGGGCGTGGCCAAAAACTCCCTACACATGAAAGGCCAGGCCGCAGACCTGCGCCTGTCCACGCGCTCGGTCAGCCAAATGGCGCGCGCGGCTGCCGCCTGCCGCGGCGGCGGCGTCGGGAAATACTCCGGCTCGAACTTCGTGCATATGGATTGCGGCGTGGTCCGCACTTGGGGCGGCTGAACTCCTTAACGGACGTCTTTTAGCAATTGCGGTACAAGTGGCCGCTGGCTATACGACCTTTAATGGATCCTTAGCTCAGCTGGATAGAGCGCTGCCCTCCGAAGGCAGAGGCCACAGGTTCGAATCCTGTAGGGTCCACCATTAAATCCAACACTTAGCAGATGTCGCAGTGGTTCCGATTGGGCGATGATTCAATTTTGGTTCACTCTGATTTACACAGGCGGTGATTGATCAACCATCTGTGGCTTCATTCTCTGTCAGTCGGTGCGAAGAAGACATAAACCTCACGTCCAAGCAGCAGTACTGTTTATGGAACAGACCCATGCTGAAAACCCGCTTCTTGCTGTTGCAAAGACTGCTCGCGCGGATTTTGGGGCATTCGCTTTTGAGTCTTAGTGTCGAGACGACCAGCTTCAACAAAATCAAAAGTCCGACTTTCTCGCGAAAGACCGAACCGAAGTCGCCAACCTGTTTAGATCAGCGACTTCAGCAGTGCAGTCGTATTTTCCGTGTTCATCTCAACCGGATTTCCGCCTGTGCTCGGATCAGACAGAGCGCCCGCCACAATGCGTTCGATATCCGGATTAGTGACGCCAAGGTCTGTGAGATTTTTTGGCACGCCAAGCCGAGTGTTCAGCGCATCAACATAAGCGCAGAACCCGTCAAAACCGCCAGCGATCCCCAAGTAGTTTGCAGCATCCGTCAGAACACCCGTGATGGCCGGTTTGTTGAACTGCAAAACGGCAGGCATACAGACTGCATTCGTTGTGCCGTGATGGGTGTGATAGATCGCACCAATTGGGTGAGATAACGCATGAATCGCGCCCAGACCCTTTTGAAAGGCAGTGGCCCCCATTGCGGCGGCTGACATCATGTGCGCACGTGCCTCAAGGTCACTCCCATCGTCATAGGCACGCGGCAGGTATTCTTTCACAAGCCGCATGCCTTCCAATGCCATGCCTTGCGACATCGGATGATAGTGCGGCGAACAGAATGCCTCGACACAATGCGCAAAGGCGTCCAGTCCGGTCCCTGCTGTGATGAACTTCGGCATACCAACGGTCAGTTCCGGGTCACAAATTACCACTGCCGGCAGGAACTTGGGGTGAAAGATGATCTTTTTTTCTTCTGTTTCCGAGTTGGTGATGACAGACGCGCGGCCTACTTCGGACCCTGTTCCAGCTGTTGTTGGCACCGCCACAATGGGCGCGATGGCACTCGCATCAGCGCGGGTCCAATAATCGCCAACATCTTCAAAATCCCACAACGGTCGTGTCTGTCCGGCCAGAAACGCAACTAGCTTTCCAAGGTCCAACCCAGAACCACCGCCAAAGGCGACCACCCCGTCGTGTCCGCCATCTTTGAACGCCTGAACGCCAGCAGCGGCGTTCTTTTCGTTTGGGTTCGGATCAACGTCGGCAAATATTGCACGGCCCAACCCGGCGGCTTCGAGCAGGTCCAACGTTTTTGCGGTAATCTCCATTTCAGCCAAGCCGCGATCGGTGATCAACAAAGGGTTTTTGATTCCGGCGGCCGCGCAAGCATCACCGATTTCCGAGATGCGCCCTGCCCCAAAACGGACAGCAGTTGGGTAAGACCAATTTGCAGTAAGAGACATGGGTTTACCCCTTTTTGAGATGATAGGATTTTGGACGCGTCAGGTTGTGATAGCCGATGACAGACAGCCCCCCGCCACGCCCGGTGTCCTTGCACCCAGTCCAGCAAAGCGCAGGATCAAGATAATCGGCACGGTTCATAAAGACAGTTCCCGTTTGAATCTGATCTGCGATGTTTTCGGCCCGCGCGACGTCTTTTGTCCACACTGATGCGGTCAAGCCGAACTGGCTGTCATTCATCAGCTCAATCGCCTGTGCGTCATCCTTCACAGGCATGATACCGACAACAGGCCCAAAGCTTTCGTCGCGCATCACGCGCATATCGTGGCTCACGTTCGTGAGAATTTGCGGCGTTAGGTACGCGCCGCCGTCGTCCTGAGCAAAAGTTTCGATGTGGGCGGTTGCACCGGCTGCTATGGCCTCAGCAATTTGTGCGCGCACCTCATCGGCAAAGCGTTTATGTGCCATCGGTCCAATCGTGGTCTCAGCATTCAGAGGATCACCGAGTGTGTAGCCGTTGACGATTTTGATCGCCTTTTCAACGAATGCATCAAAGTGGCGTTCGGCCACATAAATGCGCTCGATCCCGCAACAGCATTGACCAGAGTTGAACATCGCACCGTCGATCAAAGTTTCGGCCGCAGCATCGACGTCTGCGTCATCGCTAACATAGCCCGGATCTTTCCCGCCCAGTTCAAGCCCGAGCCCCGTGAACGTGCCTGCAGCTGCGCGTTCGATCGCCTGACCGCCTCCAACCGAACCTGTGAAATTCACAAAACCAAACGATTTGGCGGCGATAAGGCCAGCGGTCGTTTCATGATCGAGGAATACATTCTGAAACACGTCTTTGGGTACGCCTGCGGCATGAAACGCCTCGGCCAAGTGTTCACCAACGAGCGGCGTTTGGCTCGCATGTTTCAGCATGACTGTGTTGCCCGCAATCAGGGCGGGCGCAACTGTATTGATCGCAGTCATATACGGGTAGTTCCAAGGTGCGACGACCAGAACAACGCCATGTGGCACACGTTTGATCACACGGCGGAACGCATCGCTGTCTTCTATTGTGATGTCTGCCAAAGCCTCGGTTGCGATGTCGGCCATATAGCTGGCACGCTCCTCAAAGCCACCGAACTCGCCGCCGTAACGCACTGGTCGCCCCATCTGGCGCGCCAGATCCGGGACGATGCGGTCATTCATATCGCCGATAATCGCGACCGCAGCACGCACCAGCGCAATGCGGTCGTCTAGCGGCCGCGCTGCCCAGTCGGATTGTGCGGCGCGGGCGCGTTCGGTTGCAGCTTGGGCCGCCTCATAAGACAGTGTTTCGCGTTCGGCAAAAACGCTGCCGTCGATGGGTGAAATACAGCGGATCATGTCAGGCCCTTTCAAAACCACGCGCGATTTCCCAATCGGTCACGACGCGGTCATACTCTTCTTGTTCCCATTCAGCGCAACGGGTGTAGTGGTCAATCACAGCGTCCCCCATCGCTTCGCGCAAGAATTTGGAATTGCGCAACGTTTCCGTCGCCGCGCGCAATGTCTGTGGGATGTCAGCAGCTTTGGAATCTTCGTAAACATCGCCTTTGGTTGGTGATGCCAGTGACATTTTGTCTTCGATCCCCTTGATGCCAGCTGCCAGCATGGCGGCTTGCGCCAGGTACGGGTTCAAATCCGACCCGCCAATGCGACATTCAACGCGCACGCCTTTGGTCCCGTCCCCACACAGACGGAAACCGGCTGTGCGGTTGTCTACGGACCAAACCGTTTTTGTCGGGGCAAAGGTACCTTTGGCGAAGCGCTTGTAGCTGTTGATATAGGGAGCCAGAAAAAACGTGTAATCTGGCGCATAGGCAATCAACCCGGCCATGTAATGTTGCATCAGCTTTGACATGCCAAGGTCAGCGTTCTCGTCATAAAACATCGGCTTTCCATCTTGCCACAAAGACTGATGCACGTGGCTGGAACTGCCGACTTTGTCATGGTGCCATTTGGGTAGGAAAGTCGCGGCATGGCCCTGCTGCCACGCGATTTCCTTGATGCCGTTTTTGGCGATCGTGTGGTGGTCTGCGCAATCAAGTGCTGCGCTGTAGCGGATGTTTAACTCTTCCTGACCGGTCTCTGCTTCGCCTTTTGAGTTCTCAATCGGCAGACCCGCATTGAAAAGGTGATTGCGGATAGGACGCATCACACCTTCTTCTTTGGTGGTCTGCAAAATCGCATAGTCTTCGTTGTATCCGCTGATCGGGACTAGATCCCGAAAGCCGCCTTTTCGGATATCGTCAAAGGAGTGTTCGAACAGGAAAAACTCAAGCTCGGTCGCCATCATCGCATCAAACCCAAGCTCTTTCAGGCGGGCTATTTGCGCTTTGAGCACTTGGCGAGGAGAGTGCGGGACAGGTTTATGTGTGTGATGATCCAGAATATCGCACAGAACCATTGCTGTGCCTTCCAGCCAAGGCAACACCCGGATCGTATTCAGGTCTGGCGCCATGATGTAATCGCCATAGCCTTTTTCCCAGCTGCTTGCGGCATATCCATCCGGGGTAGCCATCTCTAAATCCGTTGCAAGCAGATAGTTGCAGCAATGGGTTTCCTTAAACGAAGTTTCGACGAAGTTCACCGCGTGAAACCGCTTGCCCATAAGGCGACCCTGCATATCGGGGAAACAGACCAGAACGGTATCAATTGTGCCGTCGCCGGCGCGGGACCTCAGGTCGTCAAAACTCAGTTTGCCTTGCATGGTACTCTCTCACTTCAGAACGCGGGGACGACGCGTCGCCGTCCCCACTTGTTGTTTAACCGTAGCGATACGGGCGGCCAGCTTTGACCATGTCTGCGTTGTACTTCTTGAAGATTTCAACGACTTTGCGCTTGGTGTCGCTTTCGGATGCGATTTCTTCCCAGAAGACTTGCGCCGCGTCTTCGACTTGCGCCCATTCCTCATCAGGGATCGTGGTCAGCTCCATTTTCGGGCCATTCACACGCAGGTCGGCTTCACCACCCCAATACCAGTGCTGGCGATAGTAGTGCGATTGCTCGCAGCACACCTGGAACAGAGTTTTCAGATCTTCTGGCAGTTCGTTCCAGCGGTCCATATTGGCAAAGAAGTGACCGATCCAAGCGCCCGAAATGTTGTTGGTCAGGAAGTAGTTCGTCACGTCTGCCCAGCCCACAGTGTAGTCTTCTGTGATGCCCGACCATGCGATGCCGTCAAGCTCGCCGGTTTGTACCGCAACTTCGATATCTTCCCATGGCAAGTTCACAGGAACCACACCAAATTGGCTAAGGAAGCGACCAGCCGTCGGGAACGTAAAGATCCGCTTGCCCTTCAAGTCCTCAAGGCTGCGGATTGGATCCTTGGTCGCAAAGTGGCAAGGGTCCCAAGCGCCAGCGCTGACGTGTTTTACACCAACAGCGGCGTATTCTTCGGCCCAGATTTCATTCAGGCCATAACGGTTGAACAACACCGGTACGTCGAGAGAATAGCGCGACCCGAACGGAAAATACCCGCCGAAAACGGTCACTTCAGTCGGCGACGCCATTGAGTCGTCATCGGATTGCACCGCATCAATCGTTCCGCGCTGCATCGCTTGGAACAATTCTCCTGTGGGCACCAGTTGATCCGCATAGAACAGTTCAATCTGCATGCGGTCGCCTGCAATCTCGTTGAACATCTTGATCGCAGGGTCAATGACTTCGGCGGCCAAAGCGGCGCCAGCGTATGTCTGCATCCGCCACTTGATCGTGCTTTGTGCCAGCGCCGGGGCGCCCAATGCAGCTGCCGGGGCCGCGACTGCAGCACCTTTAATAAACTTACGTCTCGTAGTCATTTAAGTTCTCCTTGTTGATTTAGTGCCGGTTGGCCCGGCTTATGAGTTCATTTGCCGTAAACATAGTCGGGCAACCAAGTCGCCAAACCGGGGAAGACCATCACGAGCGTCAGGGCAAAAACCATGACCAGTACGAATGGAGTGATGGAACTGTAGATATCGCGCAGCGAAATTTCGGGCGGAGCCATGGCCCGCATCAGGAACAAATTATAACCGAATGGCGGCGTCATGTAGGCAATCTGGGTCGTGATCGTGTAAAGGATTCCGTACCAGATCAGATCGAAGCCAAGTGCACCCACCAACGGCACATAGAGAGGCGCGACAATCACCAGCATAGCTGTATCATCCAAAAATGTCCCCATCAGGATAAAGCTAAGCTGCATCAAGATCAGGATCATCCACGGGCTGAGATTCAGCTTTTCTGTGAACAGGCCTTCGATTGCCTTAACCGCGCCAAGCCCGTCAAAAACGGCCCCGAACGCCAAGGCGGCAAGGATAATCCACATGAACATGCACGTGATGCCCAGCGTATTGCGGACAGAGTTTTCGAACACTTCGCGGGTCATGCGCCCTTTGACGACAGCCGCGAGAAACGCAGTGATTGCGCCTATGGCAGAACTTTCGACCAACGAAGTCCATCCATTCACAAATGGCACCATCATGGTTGCAAAGATCACCAGCGGCAAAAGCCCGGCACGCAAAAGCCGCAGCTTTTCAGCGCGTGGCATATCGCGATCTGCATCGTCCAGCACCGGGCCAAGTGCGGGGTTCAAGCGGCAGCGCACAGCAATGTAGACGATGAACATCGTGGCCATCATCAGACCCGGTACAATCCCAGCCAACCAAAGTTGGCCAACAGGCTGACGCGCGATCATCGCATAGAGCACCAGCACGACAGAAGGTGGAACAAGAATACCTAGCGACGAACCGGCCTGAATGACCCCAGTCACCATGCGTTTGTCATATCCACGCTTCAAAAGTTCAGGCAGCGCGATCGTTGCGCCGATGGCCATGCCGGCAACGCTCAAACCATTCATCGCAGAAATCAGAACCATGAGCCCGATTGTCCCAATCGCCAAGCCGCCTCGCAGGCCTCCCATCCACACATGGAACATGCGGTAAAGATCATCGGCGATCTTCGATTCCGACAACACGTAGCCCATGAAAATGAACATCGGCAGCGTCAGCAGCGGGAACCATTTCATCAACTTCATGGCCGCAGCAAACCCAAGGTCAAACCCGCCTTTGTCACCCCACAGGAACAAAGCTGCCACAACTGCAATGAACCCAATCGCGCCGAATACTCTCTGACCAGTCAGCAGCATCAACATCATGGTCGAAAACATCAAAGTAGCGATAACTTCGTAAGACATCAGACTTCGCCCCCTTTGAGACGAATGATGTCTTTGAACAGCTCTGAAACGCACTGCAGGATCATCAAAAAGAAACCGAGGATCATGACTGCTTTGACGGGCCACAGATATGGGCGCCACGCAGAAGAAGATCGTTCCAACCGGCCAACCTCTTCGCTCCCGGTGATGAGCCCGGCAAAGAACGAGAAAGGTTCCGTTTTCCAGTACCCTAGCGAATAAGCCGTCGAGCTGACCGACCCATAAAACAGGACGCACAAATAGAAGATCAGCAGTAAGATCGTGACGGTATCAAACCAGGCTTTCCGTCGCACACTCCAGTTGCCGTAAAGCAGATCCATCCGCACGTTCGAGCCAAGTTGAATGGAGTACGGTCCGCCGAGAATATAGTATCCGACCATCACAAATTGCGCCATTTCAAGCGTCCAAAGCGTTGGCAAAAAGAATGTCTTGCTGATGGAAGACCAAAGCAGAATGCCCATAAGCACAAAGATGCCGTACATCATCACGCGGCCAAGCCGAAAGTTTACAGCATCGACGCTGCGAATATATCCGCGCATCACGCCTTGCATGCGGCAACTCCTATTTGGCTCAGAGCTTTTGTAAGCCACGCGGCAAGCACCATGCCCATTGATGATTGGTCATCTTCTGTTTGGATAAGGTTGTTGCGGATTTCGATCATGACATTCAGATGCCCATTGGCAACTCCGTGCACCTTTAGCGTATGTGTGACGCCATCGTCTGGCCCATAAGGAGCGTTACGCTGCACGTTGTAGCGATCCGCCTGCGCAAGAATTGCATCTGCAAGCCGCGGATCAGCGTCGTGCAATATCCCGATTTCGACCTCACGGGCAGAGCCGTTGTAGACGGGCGTAAAGCTGTGGATCGTTACGATGACAGGTTGCGCCTTTGACGATATCTGTGCTGCAAGTGTCCGTCGGAACGGATCGTAATAGGTCTCAGTCCGGGACTTTCGATCAGCGGGTGTCAGCCCCTCATTCCCAGGAATTATGTAAGCCTCATTTTCCGCCGGCATCGCATCTTTTGCCTCTGGTGGACGGTTACAGTCGTAGACAAGGCGCGACACGTTTGAGCTTACCAGCGTTGCATCCAACTCTTTCGACAACGTGCGCGCCACGCCAAGTGCCCCTGGGTCCCAAGCAATGTGACTGTACCTCGCCTCCTCGTTCAGTCCCAAATCGTCCAGCTCTGTCGGGATGTGGTTGCTGGCATGTTCACAAACCAACAGGACAGGTGACGCGCCGGATGCGCGCGAAACAGTCACAACATCTGTGTCGTCTTGATTGTCCATGGCACCCCTTCAGACACAAACTGCTTGCCAAAACCGGCAACTGTCAACAGAATTGTGAAAATTTTATCACAAGCCGCAGATGGCTGATAATTTTTTGAACATTTGAGGTGAGGCATGGCAAGTACGGAACGAACGATCTCAGACCTCATTCAAGACATGCTGGACGATCTGACGCGCGCAGAACGTCAATTGGCCCTATCGGTCTTGGAAGGCTACCCGGCATCTGGCCTCGGGCCGCTAAGCGCCTTGGCCAAGGATGCGGGTGTATCGGTGCCGACTGTCGCACGCATGGTGCAAAAACTTGGATATAAAGGGTATCCCGAGTTTCAAGCAGGCCTGCGTGAAGAGCTTAAAGCGACAGTTAAAACCCCGATCGCCAAGCATGACAGCTGGGCCGAAGCTGCCCCCTCAGGACATATCCTGAACCGGTTCACAGAAGCCGTACTCGAAAACATCCGCCACACTTTGGGTCAAATTGACCCCGATACGTTTGATCGTGCTTGCGATTTGATGGCTGACAAAGAACGGCACATTTATATTGTGGGCGGCCGGATCACGCACACTCTTGCGGAATACTTCTTCCTGCACATGCAAGTCGTCAGACCAAATCTGACACATGTGCCATCGACATCAAACACATGGCCTCACTATTTGCTGAACGCCAAAGAAGGCGACGTTTTTGTGATTTTCGATGTACGTCGCTATGAAAACAACACGCTGAAACTCGCCGAAATCGCCAAGTCTCGGGGCGCAAAGTTGATTTTGATCACGGATCAGTGGCGTTCGCCGATCCATCAGATGTCAGATATTTGCTTTAGCAACCGGATTGGGGCGCCCTCGGCTTGGGACTCCATGGCAACGATCATGTTATTGCTGGAAACGATAATCTCCGCAGTTCAGACGTTGAATTGGAGCGAAACCAAAGAGCGGATTGAGGGTCTGGAAGACATGTTCGACCAAACAAAACTCTTTCGGAAGTTCACATAAGGACGTTTCTCGAACGCGCACACCCTGTTGAGCCTGTCTGATCGAAGTCGTCTGAGGTCACCCCACACATACCAAAATCATCGCGGATAATCGGGCCTGCTTCCAGATCGCAAAACGCGTGGACATAAGTTGCACAATCTGAAACCTACCCTTCAGAAAACGTACCTTTGGGATCGAGATGACAAACGAAAACTCTCTAACAGCATTCCTTGCGCTTGCCCGAACAGGCAGTTTCAAAGAAGCAGCACGTGCAATCGGTGTCTCCAACGCGTCGCTGTCACGATACATCGCGCAGTTGGAAGCCGAGGTTGAGCTCACATTGTTCAACCGCACACGAAACAACAGCAAACTCACACGCGAGGGAGAGAAATTCCTGCCGGTCGCACAAAGCCTCAAGGCTGATCTGGACAGTTACGCAAGGCGCGTCTCTGAAATGCGCGCCACTGGGCGTCGCGTTTTGCGGATAGGATGTGGTCCGCTGACAAGTCGAACGTTGATCATACCCGTGATTTTGCAAATGCGTGAGGAGATGCCAGATATGCGTTTTGAGGTGCTGGTCAGCGCTTATCAACGTCCCCTGGATCTTCTTCAAAGCGATCAATTTGATATATTTGTCGGCGATCTCACGTATACGCCCATGGCTGACAATGTTGAGATCGTTTTGATGGACAAACAACCTATCATCTTCCTCGCGCATGCATCACACGAAATCCATAACAAGGGACCGCAATCCTTGGCCGGCTTGCTTGAGTACCCGCTCGCGTCCCCACATCTTCACAAACATTGGAAGGCAACACTCATCACAGCCCTTGGCGGGACTGACCTTGCGGCGGAAAAAGTAAACGCACTGCCGCACATCGAGTGCGATGACTATGGCTTTCTGACAGGGCTTCTGGACGGGTCAGACTTCATCGTGGGCGGGATGCCAGAGACCTTTACCGAGATCCTTGCATCCAAGACCGCTCGTGAAATTGCGGTCACCCCTGTCATTCAGTGGAACATTTGCGCGGTCCGCAAAAAGCAAGAAAGCACCCCGGCGCTTGATCAATTCTGGTCCAAGTTAATTGGAATGAACGCTGGAAGCGCGTAACCGCCAAGGTCACGAATTCTAAATGCCCTGATGCGCGCCGTCAGGCAAACAGATCGTGTGCCAGTTCCAACGCGTCCACCAGTGCATCCACCTCAGCCGTTGTGTTGTACATCCCGAACGACGCGCGGCACGTCGCACTCAAGCCCATGTGTTCCATCAAGGGTCCGACACAGTGTTGGCCCGCGCGTACGGCGACGCCCTTTTTATCCAGAATAGTCGAGATGTCGTGGGCGTGTCCTGCCCCGTCCAGCGTAAACGAAAAGATAGCGCCTTTGTCCGGGGTGGTGCCTTGCACTTGCAGCCAGTTCAGGCCAGCCAGCCTTTCAACCGTGTAATCCCGCAGGATGTCTTCGTGAGCGGCGATCGCCTCCATCCCGTGCCCAAGCATGTAGTCGATGGCAACACCCAGACCGATCATCTGAACGATACCAGGCGTGCCTGCTTCGAACTTCATCGGGCCGTCATTGTAGACGATGCCATCCTTGGTGACTTCCTTGATCATGTCACCGCCCCCGATGAAGGGGCGCATTTCGGCCATCCGCTCGGACTTGACGTAAATGGCACCTGATCCGGAAGGACCATAGAGTTTGTGCCCCGTGATCGCATAGAAATCCGCGCCAATGTCCTGCACATCGACAGGCATGTGCACGGCAGCCTGTGACCCGTCTACCAACACCGGTACATCTTTGGCATGCGCGCCTGCACAGATCGCTTTGACGTCAACCTTCGTCCCAAGCACGTTGGACATGTGGGTGACTGCCACCAGTTTGGTTTTGGGCCCAATTGCATCGATCACCGCTTGGGGGTCCAGCGCGCCTGTGCTGTCCACATCGACCCATTTGAGCACGACGCCCATCCGCTCACGCAGGAAATGCCAGGGCACGATATTGGCGTGATGTTCCATCACACTCAACACAATCTCGTCGCCCGCCTCCATCCGAGGCATCGCCCAGCCATAGGCCACCATGTTGATGCCTTCGGTGGTGCCTGAGTTAAAGATAATCTCATCTTCGCTGCCAGCATTCAGGAATCCTGCGATCTTTGCCCGCACGGATTCGTAATTGTCCGTAGCAAGGTTCGACAGGAAATGTAGCCCACGGTGGACGTTGGCGTACTCTTCGGAATAGGTCTTTGAAATCGCGTCAATCACCACCTGCGGTTTTTGCGCGGACGCACCGTTATCAAGATAGACCAACGGCTTGCCGTTCACCTGCCGCGACAGGATTGGAAAGTCCGCGCGTACAGCTTCAACATCATACATTGCCCAATCCTCCTGCGGAAAAGCCTGTCAGGGTCAACAGCATCATCATCCCCAGAAACAACGCCGTCGCGACGGCCACAAGCAGGCCAAAGGCCCGAAACAAAGAGTCAAAGCGCATCGCGGCGCTGACAAAGTGCAAAAACAGCCAGAACGCCACGATTTGCAGCCCCAAAGCCACGAGACTCGCCAGAAGCGGCGCGATGAAGCCGACGACCAGAATTCCAACCTGCGCCACTGCCCGCAGTGCTTGCAGCCAGATGATCAACACCATCAAATCTATCATATCACCGGTGCCGCCCATCGCACGCCCTGCCCAGAACAGGGCCTGGATCATGACAACAAGCGTTCCCGCAACGATCACAAAGAACATGATCGGTCGTTCCAGCAGCGCGAGAATGGGCAGCGCGGCGCGCGCGGCCGCGTCAATTCCACCGGGGCTGAGCACAATCGGCGCAGAGGCCAGCAGCGCATTGACCGCCGCCACTGCAAACAAAGCCATGTAAAGCGTGCCGCGATCAAGGCGCAAACTCATGATCTGCGCGGCTGTCTCTTTGGGGGTGCGCAGCGTGTCTACCGCCAACTGAGGCCAGGATATCATGTGATGTGCCTTTCGCTCTGGCGGGCGGCGAGTGTGCCTGCAACCCAGAACCACAAAAACACAGCACACCACAAGAGCGCGACGCTCTGCAATGCGGGCCCCGGTCCGACCAACCCGGCCGTCAGTCCCAAAAGCAAAACAATCGGCGTAGAGGCCAGCAGCGCCCAAAACAGCGCCACGCGGATTTCGTAACCGGACGGTGCGCGTGGCATGACCCGGCTAACCAGCCAAACCAACCCAGCCAGTGCGTACATCATCAGCGGAAAGATAAAGATCCACAAAAACGCAGACCAATAGAGGCGCGCCTGAAATGGCACTGTGTCATCCAGATGCGCCTCGCGGGATTGATATGGGGCCTGAGCGATAAAGATCACAACGCAAGCCGTGATCAGGAAATAAAGCACGCGATCCTCGCGCACCTGATCGGCAAGGATGCGGGCCACAACCCGACCCGGACCGCGGTAAGTTGCGGTTATATTGCGTGTGATCGCCATGTTGCCTTATGACCTATGCCGCTCTAACCAACCTTCCAGCCGGTCAACGACCACTTCGCGCAGGGCCTCGTCCTCGATCTCCTCCACTGCTTCGGCAAGAAAAGCCAGTGTCAGCAGATCAGTTGCAATGCTCTCAGGTACGCCGCGCGAGCGCAGATAGAACAGCGCCTCATCATCAATCGCCCCCGAAGTTGAACCATGCGAGCACACGACGTCATCTGCATAGATTTCAAGCTCGGGCTTGGCGAGGAATTGGGCATCTTCGTCAAGCAGCAAAGACTGGCTGATCTGATACCCGTCCGTTTTCTGAGCACCAGCTTTGACCAAAATCTTGCCCTGAAACACGCCAACGGCCCCGTTGCGCAACACCTTCTTAAAAACCTGACGGCTTTCGCAACGTTCCGCGTCATGGGTGACAAAGACTGTGTCGTCGTGGTGAAAATCGCCATCCCCCACGCACGCGCCTGCAACATGCGCAATGGCATCGTCACCGGTCAGTTCGATGACGCAATCATTCCGGGTCATCCGCCCATTCACTGTGAGCGTGAAGGATTTGAAGGTCGATTCAGTGCCAAGGCGCGCGAAAATGTGGGTCGCGGCAAGCCGTTCATGATCCCGCCCCTGAGCACGGACATGATGGAAGAACGCGCCATCTGCGACATCAACTTCCATCACCTTGTTGAACCGCGCCGCTGCAGGCCCATTTTCAAGGATGGTCAGTTCTGCACCCGCTTCTATCTTGATCACATGGTGCAGGATTGCATCGGACGTTTCTTTGCCGTGATTGTAGACAAGGCTGATCGGTTTAGGAGCCTTGCCTGTAACGTGGATCAGTACGCCGTCGCTGGCAAAGGCCGTGTTCAACGCAGCAAGTGGACGCGCCACAGGCGTTTGCCCGGCGGTTTCGAGCACACCGTAAACACCCTTGGCCCAGTGGATATCAGCATCCGTATCGGCCAACCGTTCAATGCTGACATGCTCCATTGCAAGTGCGTCCGAAACATCAGGGTTGAACACCCCATCGTCAAAAACGATGCGCAGAACGTCCATAGCTCCAAAAATCGGGGCCTCGGAATGCTCAAACACTGCCGCTTGCGCACCGGCTTGCGTCAGCATGTCGGGTCGGGTGAACTTCCAGTACTCATCTCGGCGCTGCGGCAAGCCCGTCTGCCGCAATCGAGCCAGCGCATCTGTGCGCGCCGCTTCTGACCATCCACCCTTGGGCAAAGTAAGGTCAGAAATCCGCGCCTCTGTCAGGTCCATTTCAGTCGCAGGAGCCGCCATTACGCCACCTCTGCCAGAATGTCTGCATAGCCATTGTTTTCAACCTCAAGCGCCAGTTCCGGACCACCGGTTTTGACGATACGGCCATCTGCCATGATGTGCACGACGTCAGGTTTGATGTGATCAAGCAGACGCTGGTAGTGGGTGATGACGAGGAAACCGCGCCCTGCATCGCGCAGTGCATTCACGCCCGTTGCCACCAACTTCATTGCATCAACGTCCAGACCGGAATCCGTTTCGTCCAAGATGCACATTTTGGGCTCGAGCATCGCCATTTGCAGGATTTCGTTGCGCTTTTTCTCACCACCGGAGAAACCGACATTGACGGGGCGCTTCAGCATATCCGCATCGATCTGCAACTCCTTGGCCCGCGCGCGCACGACTTTGAGGAATTCAGCAGCACTCATTTCTTCCTCACCGCGCGCTTTACGCTGGGCGTTCACAGCGGTACGCAGGAAAGTCATGTTGCCGACGCCAGGGATTTCAACCGGGTACTGAAAGGCAAGGAAAAGGCCGGCGGCGGCGCGTTCTTCAGGTTCCATATCAAGCAGGTCCACATCACCCAGATGTGCCGTGCCGTCGGTCACTTCATACCCTTCACGGCCAGACAAAACGTAAGACAGCGTGGATTTACCCGACCCGTTCGGCCCCATGATCGCGTGCACCTTACCCGCCTCTACGGTCAGGTCGACGCCCTTGAGGATCTGTTTGTCTTCTTCTTCCAGTTTCACGTGCAGGTTTTTGATCGTCAGCATAAACAGCTCCTTTGGCGCAGCACATTTGCTGCGTCCTGATAATGTTGAAAGGGGGATGAAAGTGGTGTCAGACCGCCATGAACGGAATGGAAACCACCCATAAAAACACTGTGCCCGGTTCGGTCACATTTTCGACCGCGACCACGTAGTCGCGGGAAAAAATCGCTGCAAACAGGCGCGGCCACAGCCAAACCAAGTTGTGCATGCATGTCAGCATCAGGACAAAACCCAGTCCCAGCGCCACGTCGTATTTGCGTTCGTTGACGAACAGGGCCACGCGGATCACGAACAGGGCCGCGATCCCGATCAGCGCCTCGATCGTGATGGCCTGATACTCCAGCTGATCGCCCGCATGCAGGAAATGGGCAAGACGTCCCAGAAACATCGCACCGGCGCCAAGCAGCAGACACAGCAAAAGCATAGGCGGTGTCATCAAATCGTCGATAAGTGCGGCGCGCCGTTCGGCGCGCGCGGCCTCTTTCATCGCCTGCGCCTGATCGGACAACTCGCCACGGGCTGCGGCGATTGCGTCCAGACGGGACTGAAACTCCGAAGGATGCGGTGTCTGATCCATCACAAAACCTGGAAAACTCGTTCAACACGCCACGAGTTATCGTAAAATTCTGCACAAATGTCGGCTGATTTGTGTCCAAGACAGGGCAAATACCTGAAAATCCTTGGTAAATCTCGGCGGTTTGCACCGGTTTTGGGACATAGTCAGTGCGCATGATCAGACCACGAGCACCGCAGTGCCCGACACGGACACCATCAACATGCTGTCACCGACAATCTCGTAGTCCAGATCAATGCCGACAACCGCGTTTGCACCCAAAGTCGACGCACGTTCTTCTAACTCGCGCATCGCCTCGTCGCGTGCATCTTTCAGCTTTGACTCGTAGGCACCCGAACGCCCACCGACAATGTCGGTGACTGAGGCAAAAAAATCGCGCACGATGTTGGCGCCCATAATCGCCTCGCCCACAACGATGCCTTTATAGTCAGTGATCTTTTGACCTTCGATCGAATGGGTTGTGGTGAGGATCATGGCGTGCTTCCGATAAAATAGTTGACGACGATCGCAACCACCCACGCGATCAATGCGGCCACAGCAGCGGTCAGCAAGAGTGAGCCGCCCAACAGACCGTCCGTTTTGCCCGACCGGCGACGCATGCCAAGGCCAAGCAGAACGCCAATGAACGTCCCCGCGGGAATACCAATGGATTGAAGCGCAAGGGTCGCGATCATGTGTCATCCTCCCCGTCTTCTTCGAACCCGTACAAATGTGCGATACTCTTTTGCACCCCCACAGCAACACCGGCGCACATGACCAGTAAAAAGAACCACACCCAGAACGAGGTGATCGCGGTCGGGTGCACAACCGTTGCTGTAATGAAGCCAACAATGAACACGATCACAAACACGAGGCCACCTTCACGCGTGCCATCGGCGTCAGAGACGATGGGCCTCTTGATCTTGCGCCGTTCGCTTGGATCATTGTCTGGGAACAAGGCGTGAGTCACTTTTTGCGCGCCTCGGTGTCTGCAAGGGCCTGGCGGACTTCTTCTTCGCTGCGAACGTTGCCCTGAGGCTCGCCCTCGTCCGTCTTCAACAGAAAAAGCAGAACAGCCCCGGCCCCAAAGCTCATCGCGCCACCGACAACAAAGGCAAGCGCAAGGCCGGGTGCAATGATGACACTGAGCACAGCACCAAAAAAACCACCGCAAACAACAGCAAGGAACATGCGCCCGGACACACTTGGTCGCACACTGCTTGCAGGCGTCGCTGCCGCATCCGCCTTGGGGTGCGCATAGGTGCGCCCAACCATGCTGTTATCCTCAAGACCGGCCATGGATTAGCCCACCGACCCCTCAAGCGAGATCGCCACAAGCTGTTGGGCTTCCATGGCAAATTCCATCGGCAAGGCCTGCAACACGTCCTTGCAGAACCCGTTCACAACCAGCGCAACGGCCTCTTCCTCGTCCATGCCGCGCGAGCGGCAGTAGAACATCTGATCGTCATCGACCTTGGATGTTGTCGCCTCGTGTTCAACTCGGGACGAGTTGTTCTTGACCTCGATGTACGGCACCGTGTGGGCCCCGCATTTATCGCCAATCAGAAGGCTGTCACACTGCGTGTAGTTGCGCGAATTCTTCGCCTTTGGGTGCATCGAAACAAGGCCACGATAGGTGTTCTGTGCCTTGCCCGCACTGATCCCCTTGGACACAATCCGTGACTTCGAATTCTTGCCCAGATGGATCATCTTGGTCCCGGTATCGGCCTGCTGCATGTTGTTGGCGATTGCGATCGAGTAAAACTCGCCCTGAGTATCGTTGCCGCGCAGGATGCAAGACGGATATTTCCACGTCACCGCTGACCCGGTTTCCACCTGGGTCCACATCACCTTGGCCCGGTCGCCCCGGCAATCGGCGCGTTTGGTGACAAAATTATAGATGCCGCCTTTGCCGTTTTCATCGCCGGGATACCAGTTCTGAACGGTGGAATATTTCACCTCGGCATCTTCTTCGATGATGATTTCGACCACAGCGGCGTGCAGTTGTGCGATGTCACGCTGAGGCGCTGTGCACCCTTCAAGGTAGCTAACGTAGCTGCCTTTGTCGGCAATGATCAATGTGCGTTCGAACTGGCCTGTGTTTTCCGCGTTGATGCGGAAATAGGTCGATAGTTCCATCGGGCAGCGCACGCCGGGCGGTACATAAACGAAAGACCCATCCGAAAAGACAGCCGAATTCAGCGTTGCATAATAGTTGTCTGAGACAGGCACGACCGACCCGAGATACTTTTTGACCAGTTCAGGGTGATCCTTGATCGCCTCGGAAATGGAGCAGAAAATGACGCCAGCCTTTTTCAACTCTGCCTGAAAGGTCGTACCGACTGATACGGAATCAAAAACTGCATCCACAGCTACTTTGCGTGGCGCATCCGTCAGGTCTTCGGCTCCCTCGACACCGGCAAGGATCATCTGTTCCTTTAGCGGAATGCCAAGTTTAGCGTATGTTTCCAAAAGCTTGGGATCAACCTCGTCCAGCGACTTGGGCTTCACTTCCATCGACTTGGGGCGGGCATAGTAATACTGATCCTGAAAATCGATTTCAGGATAGTCGACCATGGCCCACGTGGGCTCTTCCTTTTGCAGCCAGCGCTCATAGGCCGCCAGACGCCATTCCAGCATCCATTCGGGTTCTTCATTCTTTTCGGAAATCAGTTTGACGATATCGGGGGAAAGGCCCTTGGGGGCGTATTCCATCTCGATGTCTGTGGCCCAGCCATATTTGTAAGCGCCGCCCACTTCGCGAACTGCATCGACCGTCTCCTGATCGACGCCTTCCTTGACCACGACATCTTCTACAACATTGCCCATATCAGACATTTCCTTTCGCAAAACAGCCCTTAAGCCGCCCGTGCCTCGTGTTTCTTCAACTTTTGCGCCCAAGCCTCGGCAAAGCGCATCACGTCTTCTTCTGTTGTCTCAAGCCCAAGGGAGACGCGCACCGCCTCGCCAGCCACATCCCCCAAACCCATCGCCGTCAGTACCCGGCTGACTTTGACCTTGCCCGAAGAACAGGCCGACCCAGCCGAAATCGCAAAGCCAGCAAGGTCCATCTGCATCACCTGTGTCTCGCCTTTCCATCCGGGCGTGGCAAAGCAGGAGGTGTTCGGCAAACGACGTCCATCTTTCCCGATAAAAATAGTCGTATTTGAGGAAGCCTCAAGAGCACTTTCTAGAATATTTCTAAGTTTCTCGACGCGATCCCACTTTCCTGCCTCAACGTCAGCTTGCGCAGCCTCTGCTGCGGCCCCGAAACCTGCAATGCCGATGACGTTCTCCGTCCCCGAACGGCGACCCATTTCTTGTCCGCCGCCGCGCAACATCGCCTCTGGATCGTCCCGGGTAAAGTTGATCAACGCGCCCACGCCTTTTGGCCCGCCCAACTTGTGCGCCGACAGGATCATGTAGGCCGGGCGTTTGTCGCCTTCGTAGGCCACAGGCATTTTGCCAGCCATCTGAGTGATGTCGCACACAACCGAATAAGGTGCGTCCCCGGGAATAAGTGCATCGATGCGGTTGTTGGTTGGTATCGTGTTCGGCATGACGCCGGTTTCGCTGTTGGCCGCAGACATGGCGACCAGCGCGACAGACGCGCGATCATCACGCGGCTCGCGGTCCGACAAGGATGCCACAAAGTTCGAAAGCGCTGACAGACCTTCCGGCGCAAATGCCCCATCCTTGCCGTAGATTGAGGGCAAACCACACTCGTCCCAGACCTGCAGGCAATCGTGTTCAGTCGGCAATGCCGCAAACACACCGCCATGCCGGTCCTTTTGTGCCACAGCCAGCGCCGCTGCTTCTGTCGCGGATCCGGTAAAGACCACTTGCGTTACCAAACACCCCACAAGGGCGGCAACTTGCGCACGCGCGCGCTCCACCATCATCTTGGCCGCGCGCCCCTCGGCGTGCACAGACGAGGGATTGCCCACCACGTCCATCGCCGCCAGCATCGCGTCGCGTGCCTCAACCCGCAAAGGGGTTGTGGCGTTATGGTCCAGATAGACCCGGCTCACCCGATCCATCCTTCATCTTGCCGGGCAAACACCAAGGGTGTCCGGGTTGGGCCCCATCGGACGTTAATTTTCATCGACCACGGCCATTAAATTGGGCACTGCCGGACACGGCGCGAGTTCGTTTTCGATCACATCAGACAGGCGGGTTTGGTGCAGGAACACGTAGACATGCGCCGACAAACCCTCCCACAACCGATTGGTGAGTGACTGGGCCTTCGATCCGGACGTCGCACCAGAGGCCCCTGCCCCTTTGTGCATCGCATCAACCTTTTCGTCGACGGCCGCGAAAATGTCGGCAACCCGGATGTCAGACGCCGAACGGGTCAGGCGGTATCCGCCCCCCGGACCACGAACCGACGCGACCAGCTCGGCGCGGCGCAATTTGACAAACAACTGCTCGAGATAGGGCAGCGAAATATCCTGACGGGCGGAGATATCACCAAGGCTGACAAGCTGGTCGCTGGGCTGCATGGCAATGTCACTTAGCGCCACCATCGCATAGCGCCCTTTGGTCGACAGTTTCATTAGGCAAACGCTCCCAATTGACGTCTCGGCCCGGAAGCCATACATGCTTTTTCACCGCAGGACCGTGATCCTGCCCATGAAATTAGAACCGTTCTAAGGTGCCCGATTAAATTCGTCAAGAATTCGGATCACCAAAAGACGCACGAGGACAGACACAGTTATGCCCGAGGTCATTTTTCCCGGACCCGAAGGCCGCCTCGAAGGCCGCTATCACCCCCAAAAAGAACGTGATGCACCAATTGCTATTGTGCTGCATCCACATCCGCAATTTGGCGGCACGATGAACCACAAGGTGGTGCACGCCCTACACTACGCGTTCTTCAACATGGGGTTCACAGTGTTGCGGTTCAATTTCCGCGGCGTAGGACGCAGCCAAGGTGAGTATGATCAGGGGATCGGGGAACTTTCCGACGCTGCATCTGCGCTGGATTACCTGCAATCCATGAACAACAATTCCAAGCACTGCTGGGTCGCCGGCTTCAGCTTTGGCGCGTGGATCGGGATGCAGCTTTTGATGCGTCGCCCTGAGATCACGGGGTTCATCAGTGTCTCGCCGCCCGCCAACATGTACGATTTCTCGTTCCTCGCGCCCTGCCCGTCTTCTGGCCTGATCATCAACGGCACAGCCGACCGTGTGGCCCCTCCGGCAGACACTGTCGGTTTGGTCAACAAGTTGCACGAGCAAAAAGGGATTACGATCACCCACACAGAAGTTGAGGGTGCCGGTCACTTCTTTGAGCAGCCACACATGGATACGCTGATCGGTCACACGACCGACTATGTGAAACGGCGCCTGACAGAAACCACGCGCTGATGGCCGATCCGGTTGTCCTCGAAATGGCAAACAAACTTGCCGAGGAATGTCTTGCGGTACAGAACGAGGTCGGTGATGACCGGCTGTTCATGGCGGTTGGCGATGTCCTCGGCGCGTCCTCACAAACGCTCGAAGAGGCGTTTTTGACCGCGGTTCGCACGCGGATGGCGAACGACGCTGGGCGAAAATTCCTTACCCAGAAGCTCAAGGCGCATGAGACAGCGAAAGCCAGCGAATAACGCCCTTGAAAATGCACTGTGACCGCGTTTTTGCCTGATCCGTCGACCCGTCGATTGAAATACGACGAGCGCACGCATTCAGAATATCCGCTGTGTGATCATGGCAGACGCGGCACAGCGCCGTGATGCGTGCGACACTCAGCTTGCCCTTGCCACGCCCCGTCATCTTGCCACGTTTTACATCAAAGCGGTTCTAACTGGTTCTTCAAAACCCTGCATTCCACCGCATACAGCTTTTCAAAAGCCAGCGGACCCGCTAGTCGAAATAAAGAACGTCAGCCTCAAGAAGGACAGCCCGATGACCAAGATCAAAGTCGAAAACCCCATTGTCGAGATGGATGGGGACGAGATGACCCGGATCATGTGGGACTTTATCAAGCAAAAATTGATCCTGCCCTATCTGGACATCGATCTGCTTTACTACGACCTCGGCATGCAGGCGCGCGACGACACCAATGACCAGATCACCATCGACGCCGCAGAAAAGACCAAAGAGGTCGGCGTGGCCGTCAAATGCGCCACGATCACCCCGGACGAGGCGCGTGTCGAAGAATTCGGCCTCAAGCAAATGTGGCGTTCCCCCAATGGTACGATCCGCAACATCCTTGGTGGGGTCGTGTTCCGCCAGCCCATCATCTGCAAGAACGTACCCCGTCTTGTGCCCGGCTGGACAAAGCCGATCGTGATTGGCCGCCACGCCTTTGGGGATCAGTACAAAGCCACCGATATGAAGTTCCCCGGCCCCGGCAAGCTGACGATGAAGTTCGTCGGCGAAGACGGCACAGTAGATGAGCGCGAAGTGTTTGATGCGCCGTCCTCGGGTGTGTTTATGGGAATGTACAACCTTGATGCCTCAATCCGCGACTTTGCGCGTGCATCGTTCAACTATGGTCTCAACATCGGCTGGCCGGTCTACCTGTCCACCAAGAATACCATTCTGAAACAATACGATGGACGCTTTCTTGAGCTGTTCCAAGAAGTGTTTGACACCGAGTTCAAAGAGGCTTTTGACGCCAAGGGGATCGAATACCAGCACCGTCTGATCGACGACATGGTGGCCTGCGCGATGAAATGGAATGGCGGTTTTGTCTGGGCCTGCAAGAACTATGACGGCGACGTGCAATCCGACACCGTAGCACAGGGGTTCGGCTCGCTTGGTATGATGGCCAGCCAGCTGATGACCCCCGATGGCAAGATCGTGGAGGCCGAGGCCGCGCACGGCACGGTGACCCGCCACTACCGACAGCACCAAGCGGGTGAGCAGACCTCGACCAACTCAATTGCCTCTATTTATGCATGGACCGGCGGGCTGAAACACCGCGCCAAACTGGACGACAACGCGCCGCTGATGAACTTTGCCGACACATTGGAAAAGGTCATCATCCAGACTGTTGAGAATGGCGACATGACCAAAGACCTCGCGCTGTTGGTCGGACCAAATCAAAGATGGCTGACGACCATGGGGTTCCTTGAAAAGATTGACGAAAATCTGAACAAGGCTCTTGCTGGCTGATCCGTTCTTACTTTTGAACTGACGAGGGCGCGGGCAACTGCGCCCTTTTTCTGTGCACATACGCAAATCTGCGGCAATTGGGTCCTGCGCGTGCTGGTGTTGCGCGCACGCCCATCCTACGAGCGGCACATGATCAGCGCTGACGAAACAAAAATCTCGCACTCAAGGCTGGACGATGTTCAGGGTCTTGGTTTGGGCGTTTTCTTGTGCGCTTTGGGCATGCATGTGCTGACCCATGTGGGGCTGATCACGGGGCAGACGGCGGGGATCGCCGTAATTATTAGCTACCTGTCGGGCTGGTCGTTTGGCGCTGTGTTTTTTGTTGTGAACCTGCCGTTCTATGCACTGGCTTACCGACGTCTCGGCCTAGAGTTCACACTCAAGTCGTTGATCTCCGTTACACTTCTGTCGGTGTTCACAGATATCTTGCCGCTTGGCTTTGCCATTCAAACGATCAACCCGGCACTTGGCGCTGTGATCTTTGGCGCAACTGTCGGGTTCGGATTGCTTGCCATGTTCCGTCACAACGGGTCGTTGGGCGGACTGGGCGTCGTGGCTCTGTTGATCCAGGACCGCTACGGGTTCAAGGCTGGGTATGTGCAATTGATCTCGGACGCGGTCATATTTTTGGTGGCGGCCTTTTTGTTCCCGCTCAGCATTGTGGGGTGGTCACTGCTGGGGGCGGTGGTGCTGAACCTGATAATTGCGTTCAATCACCGCCGCGACCGCTACATCGCGACTTAGCCCCGGTTGGAGGTTCGTGCGTACATATCCGCGATCATCCGGCTGGCCGTTTTCTCGAACATGCAAGGGATGATTGCGTGGACCAAGGCCGCACCGCCCGCCAGAAACAACCGAAATGCAAAACCAGAGGCAAAAACGGCATGTTCAGCATAGGTTTCGTCGACCTGACGAGGATGGTTGAGAAAGACGCGTTCGATCATTTTGAGTGCTCCGTGAGTGGTAGTGAAGGGTCGCGAGTGGTGTTGTGTCAAAATCGCCTGATAGTGCGTGGAACAGTTCCCAATTTTGGATAAATTCGCGCCTTGTTTGTGGATAATATCCCGACTATTCTTGAAAAATGGAGAATTTTGACCAAACAGACGCGCGAATCCTGAAAGAACTGCAACAGGATGCGACTCAATCCCTAGAGGCTTTGGGCGACTCGATAGGCCTTAGCCGCAACGCCTGCTGGCGGCGCATCAGAGCACTCGAAGAAAACGGCGTCATCACCGGACGGGTTGCGTTGGTTGATCCAGAGGCGGCAGACCTTGGGCTTATGGTTTTCATGCAAGTGCGCACACACAGTCATGATCCCGACTGGCAAACGAATTTCAAAAAGGCAACGCGCACGATCCCAAATATCCTCAGCGTTTATCGAATGACGGGTGATCTTGATTACCTGATCCGCGCGCGGGTTCGGGATATGGCGGGCTATGACGCCCTGTACCAGCAACTTATTCACCTTGTGCCAATCGCAGATGTCGCGGCAAGCTTTGTCATGGAAGAGATTAAGGACGGCACCGCCCTCCCCCTTTGAAAGGACGCACTGATGCCATTGACCTACATTTACCTGTTCGTTGCTGTTGCCGCGGAAACCATCGGCACCACTGCGTTGCAGGCCAGCAACCAGTTTACCAAGTTCTGGCCATCGGTCCTTGTGGTGATTGCGTATGCTGTCGCGTTTTATTTCTTGGGCGTTGTGTTGAAGTACATTCCGGTCGGCATTGCCTACGCGATATGGTCCGGCCTGGGCATCGTGTTGATTTCCTTAATTGGATTGGTCGTATTTGGGCAAGGGCTGGATCTGGCTGCCATCCTTGGGCTGGGGATGATCATCGGCGGTATCGTGGTGATCCAGCTGTTCTCCGGCAGCGCATCACACTAGCGACGCAACGGGCACGCATAACAGACCTTTCTTTCTGCAACGCGGCACTATATGGCGCCCACAACAGCCCCGAACCCGGGGCTTTTCCGCTTGAAAGAGGCCCGCCCATGGATCTGCGCAACATCGCCATCATCGCCCACGTTGACCACGGCAAGACCACGCTCGTGGACGAATTGCTGAAGCAATCCGGCACCTACCGTGAGAACCAAGCCACTACAGAACGGGCCATGGACAGTAACGATCTGGAACGCGAGCGCGGGATCACCATTCTGGCCAAGGCGACATCCGTGGAATGGCAAGGCCACCGCATCAATATTGTGGACACACCCGGCCACGCGGATTTCGGCGGTGAGGTCGAGCGGATCCTGTCTATGGTCGACGGTGTTGTGCTGCTCGTCGATGCCGCAGAAGGTCCAATGCCACAGACGAAATTCGTAACCTCAAAGGCGCTGGCGCTGGGGCTGCGCCCGATCGTGGTACTAAACAAGGTGGACAAGCCGGACGCCGAGCCCGACCGGGCGCTGGACGAATGTTTTGACCTTTTTGCCAATCTCGGCGCCAATGACGATCAGCTCGACTTTCCGCATATGTATGCATCTGGCCGCAGTGGCTGGGCGGACTTGGAGCTGGATGGGCCACGCAAAGACCTTTCCGCACTGTTTGACCTTGTTGTCAGCCACGTCCCCGCACCCGCCCAGATCGAGGCGCGGGATGAACCGTTCCGTATGCTGGCAACAACATTGGGTTCGGACCCGTTTATCGGACGCATCCTTACCGGCCGCGTTGAATCAGGAACGTTGAAAGCGGGCGAAACTGTCAAAGCGCTGGCGCGCGATGGTTCGCTGATTGAAAATTTCCGCTGCACAAAAATCCTCGCTTTCCGCGGTCTGGGCCAACAGCCCATCGACATTGCCGAAGCGGGCGACATCGTATCGCTGGCTGGCATGTCGAAAGCGACAGTGGCGGACTCGATTGTTGCCACCTCTGTATCCGAGGCCCTGCCATCGCAACCCATTGATCCCCCCACCATCACGGTGACCTTCGGCATCAATGACTCCCCCCTTGCAGGCCGGGACGGCAAAAAAGTGCAGTCCCGCGTGATCCGAGAGCGGTTGATGAAAGAGGCGGAATCAAACGTCGCCATCAAAATCTCGGACACACCCGGTGGAGACGCCTTTGAAGTGGCCGGTCGCGGCGAACTTCAAATGGGTGTTTTGATCGAAAACATGCGCCGTGAGGGGTTTGAGCTGTCCATCTCGCGCCCTCAGGTTCTGTTTCAAGAGATCGACGGTGTGCGCCATGAGCCCATCGAAGAGGCGACCATCGACGTAGATGACGAATACTCTGGCGCGGTGATCGAAAAATTGACCGGTGTACGGCGCGGCAATCTGGTCGAGATGAAGCCAGCGGGCGCGGGCAAGACCCGCATCATCGCCCATGTGCCATCGCGCGGGCTTATCGGGTATCACGGTGAATTCCTGACGGACACGCGTGGCACGGGTGTTTTGAACCGTGTGTTTCACGAATGGGCACCGCACAAAGGTCCGATCCCCGGGCGGCGCGCAGGTGTTCTGATCTCAATGGAAAACGGCCAGTCGGTCGCCTTTGCCCTTTGGAACCTCGAAGAGCGCGGGCGCATGTTTATCGGTGCGCAAGCTGACGTCTACACAGGCATGATCATTGGTGAACACAGCCGCGAGAATGACCTTGAGGTAAACCCGCTGAAAGGCAAAAAGCTCACAAACGTGCGCGCTTCGGGCACGGACGAAGCAGTGCGTCTGACAACGCCGATTACTATGTCTCTGGAAGAGGCGATTGCCTACATTGACGATGACGAATTGGTTGAGGTCACACCAAATGCGATCCGGCTGCGCAAGCGGTTTCTGGACCCGCACGAACGCAAGCGTATGGCACGAGCGGGCTAGACACAGGACTGGGGCTCTGCCCCAGACCCTGCAATACTCTTGGCCAAAGGCATTGGTCGCTTACTCAGACGTTTCGACGATCAGAAGCTCGCGCTCAGATGCGCCGCGTGCATACGCGAGCGCCGCTTGATAAGCCTCTGAATAATAGCATTTTTCCGCCGTTTCTACGTCTGGAAACTTGGCGACAACATTGCGGGGTCGATCCTTGCCTTCCAGCTGCACATAACGCCCACCGCGCGCAATGAACGTCCCGCCATGTTCGGCGATGGCAACACCGGCGCCGGCCGCGTATTTTTTGTAGGCTTCTTCGTCAGTGACCGTGACGTGTGCAATCCAAAGTGCTGGCATGTTACCCTCCCAAAACAGATTTGGCGGCGGCGATCGCGCCATCCGCATTGCTGATATCCTTGGCACCACCCTGCGCCATGTCCGGGCGGCCACCGCCGCCTTTACCACCCAGTTCGGCAACAGCAGCCTTCACCAGATCAACCGCGCTCACAGTAGCGGTTTTGTCATCCGTCACGCCCGCCGCCACGGCCACTTTGCCGTCGCTTTCTGCAATCAACAGGATGGCACCGCTGCCAACGCGCGATTTGTGTTCATCAATCAGTGCGGGCAGGTCCTTGCCTGTCACGCCATTCAATACCTGCGCAAGGAACGCGGTTCCGTTCACATCTTCGGCCTCGGGCGCGGCCTGACCGCCCCCCGACATGGCCAATTCACGGCGCAATTGCGCAACTTCCCCGGCCAGTGCCTTTCGTTCGTCCAACAAGCCCTTGATCCGGGCAGGCACGTCCTGCGCCTGCGCCTTAAGTTCCAGCGCCGCTTGGGCCAACAACTGGTCCTGATTGCGCAGGTAATCCATCGCCGCCTGCCCGGTCAGCGCCTCTATCCGCCGCACCCCTGCGCTTGAGGCACTATCACCGAGCGTTACGAACGTCCCGATCTCTCCGGTTTGACGCACATGCGTTCCGCCACACAGTTCGAGCGAATAAGTGTCACCGCCTGTCCCCTTACCGGACCCGTCTTGGCGGCCCATTGAAACGACACGGACTTCATCACCGTATTTCTCGCCAAACAGCGCCTGCGCCCCAAGCGCACGCGCGTCGTCCGGCGTCATGATCCGGGTTTCCACAGCGGCATTTTGGCGAATGTAGCTGTTCACCTCGGCTTCGACCCGGGCAAGCTCTTCTGGACCCAAGGCCTTGCCGTGGGAAAAATCAAAGCGCAAACGATCAGGTGCATTAAGAGAGCCACGCTGCGCCACGTGATCTCCCAAGGCGCCGCGCAACGCTTCATGCAGCAAATGTGTGGCCGAATGGTTCGCCCGGATGGCCGCACGTCGGGCATGTTCAACTTTAAGAACCGCGGCTTCGCCCTTGGAAACACTACCTTTTGTGACCTTACCGATGTGGATGAAAACATCAGCAGTCTTACGGGTATCCATAATCTCGACAGTGCCGTTCTCAGTGCGCAGCACGCCCCTGTCACCCACTTGCCCACCGCTTTCGGCATAAAACGGGGTCTGGTTGAGTGCGATCTGGACTTCGCTTCCTTCATTGGCGGTTTGAACTTCGGCACCACCCAACACCACGGCCGCAATCTGGGCCTCTGCCGTTTCAGTGTCATAGCCCAGGAATTCGGTCGCACCATGCGCCTCGGCCACGTCAAACCAGACGGTGGCATCAGCTGCTTCACCCGACCCAGACCATGCGGCGCGCGCCTTGGCCTTTTGTTCGGCCATGGCCGCGTCAAAGCCATCAGTGTCCACGCCGCGCCCCTGCTCGCGCAAGGCGTCCTGCGTCAAATCCAGCGGGAACCCAAACGTGTCATACAACTTGAACGCGGCGGTGCCTGGCAGGTCAGCGCCCTCGTCCAATCCATTCACCTCGTCTTCAAGCAACTTAAGTCCGCGCTCCAGCGTTTGTTTGAAACGGACTTCTTCGGCCTCCAGCGTCTCTGTGATCAAAGGCTGTGCCTGACCCAACTCTGGATAGGCTGCACCCATCTGTTGAACCAGCGCGGGCACCAACCGGTACATCACCGGGTCCTTGGCCCCAAGCAGATGCGCATGGCGCATCGCGCGGCGCATGATGCGACGCAGCACATAGCCGCGCCCATCATTTGAGGGCATTACCCCATCCGCAATCAAGAACGAGGTCGAGCGCAGGTGATCCGCGATCACCCGGTGATGCACGTTCTGATCCCCATACGGATCAACGCCCGTCACATCTGCCGACGCTTCGATCAGAGATTTGAACAGGTCAGTGTCATAGTTGTCATGACTGCCCTGCAGCAGTGCACCAATGCGCTCTAGCCCCATGCCTGTGTCGATGGACTGCATGTCCAAATCGATCATCGACCCATCTTCGAACTGCTCGTTTTGCATGAAAACGATGTTCCAGATTTCGATGAACCGGTCGCCGTCTTCCTCGGGGGAACCCGGAGGGCCACCCCAAATGTGGTCGCCGTGATCATAGAAAATCTCTGTGCAAGGACCGCAAGGACCGGTTGGGCCCATTTGCCAAAAATTGTCCGACGTTGCGATGCGGATAATCCGCTCATCGGGCACACCAAGCTTTTTCCAAATGTCATAGGCTTCATCATCAGTATGATACACCGTGACGGTCAGGCGGTCTTTGGGGACACCAAACTCTTTCGTGATCAGGTTCCAGGCAAAGGGGATTGCTTCAGCCTTGAAATAGTCGCCAAAACTGAAGTTGCCCAGCATCTCAAAAAAGGTGTGGTGGCGCGCAGTGTAACCGACGTTGTCGAGGTCATTATGCTTGCCGCCGGCGCGCACACATTTTTGAGAACTGGTCGCGCGCTGGTAATCGCGCTTTTCGACACCGGTAAACAGGTTTTTGAACTGGACCATGCCCGAATTCACAAACATCAGGGTCGGGTCATTGCGCGGCACCAGTGGACTGGAAGGCACCACCGCATGTCCCTGTTTTTCAAAGTAATTCAGAAATGTTGAGCGGATTTCGTTAAGCGATGGCATTGCGTGCACCTTGGGCGTCTGGAGGGTCGCCCTCACATATCCTTGCACGCACGCTCTGTCCATAAACGAAACGGGGTGGTGCAGTTGCACCACCCCGTCGCAAGAAGTTTCATGTCACGTGTGACGAGCCGGAGGCGTTTTAGCGGCCCCCGAGCCCAAATGGTCACGCTTCGAGGATATCGTCGTCTTCGGCTTTTTCGTTCTCAGCCATGTCGAAATCAAGCCCGTGCGCAGCCCGGATTTTGTCCTCGATGTCGATCGCGATACGGTCGTTGTCCTTCAAGAAGGATTTGGCATTCTCACGCCCCTGCCCAATGCGCTCGTCACCGTAGCTAAACCAGGACCCCGACTTTTCGACGACGCCCGCTTTGACACCAAGGTCAAGCAGTTCGCCCATCTTTGAAATGCCTTCGCCATACATGATGTCGAATTCGACCTGTTTGAAGGGTGGCGCCACTTTGTTTTTGACAACTTTGACGCGGGTGGCATTGCCGACCACTTCGTCGCGATCCTTGAGCGCGCCGATACGGCGGATATCGAGACGGACGGACGAATAGAATTTAAGTGCGTTCCCGCCAGTCGTGGTTTCGGGGGAGCCGAACATCACACCAATTTTCATCCGAATCTGGTTGATGAAGATGACCATGCAATTGGATCGGCTGATCGATCCTGTCAATTTACGCATGGCCTGGCTCATCAGGCGGGCTTGAACACCAACGCTGCTGTCGCCCATGTCGCCTTCCAGTTCTGATTTGGGCGTGAGTGCAGCGACCGAATCGACAACCACCATATTCACGGCCCCCGAGCGGACGAGCGTGTCGGTGATTTCCAACGCCTGCTCGCCTGTGTCGGGTTGAGAGATGAGCAATTCATCAATGTTCACGCCCAGCTTTTTGGCGTATTGCGGGTCAAGCGCATGCTCAGCATCCACGAACGCACAGACACCGCCGGACTTTTGTTGTTCTGCGACGCAATGCAGCGTCAAAGTGGTTTTACCCGAAGATTCAGGACCATAGATTTCCACGATCCGCCCCATGGGCAGCCCGCCAATTCCAAGCGCGATATCCAACCCCAGCGATCCGGTGGAGCTGGCCGTGATGTCCATCACCGCGCCCTTGTCGCCAAGCTTCATGATCGAGCCTTTGCCAAACTGGCGCTCGATCTGTGAAAGCGCACTGTCCAGCGCCTTTTGTTTGTCTGCCGATTTTTTGTCTGTCATTGTCAAAAGGTCTGCCGTTGCCATGTTGTTTATCCCTTGTGTCATACCCGCTCGGGGGCGGCAATCGCTGCCGCAGCTGCTTCGATGTTCCCCTTGCGTTCCTTATGGGACCAAAAGTGGAACATTTCAATAAAATTCTCTGCGCCCACCTTTTGTCGCCAGTGGTTAAGGAGTAGTTTACGTCCAACGCCTGATTGGTGAAAAACGGATAGGACGCAGAAGTTGCTGGTATTTTACAAGGCCAAATTGGCTTTTTTATCCGTGCCCAAGACCGGAACAACAGCCTACGAGGCGGCGCTCCGAGATCATGCCGACTTGGTGATTTCGGAACCGCCGATGCTAAAGCATGCGCCGGTCTATCGCTACAACCGCTTTGTGCGCCCAATGTTTGCAAAAGTCTGCGATGTTGACTTGGAGGTTATGGCGGTGATGCGCGAACCGGTCAGCTGGCTGGGAAGCTGGTGGCGGTATCGCCAACGGCCATTCATGCAGGGCAAGGCCAATGCAACACATGGGATCAGCTTTGATGATTTTGTTCTGGCCTACATGAAAGGCAAGAAACCTGGCTATGCGGATGTTGGCAGCCAGTTCAAGTTCCTGGAAAGCCAGCCCAACGGCACCCGTGTTGCGCATCTTTTCCGATATGAAGATCAACCGCGACTGCAACGGTTCCTAAAAACCCGGCTGGAAGTCGACTTCGAACTTGAACGCAGCAACGTGTCCCCGGACATCCCCGTGACACTCAGCGATGAAGTCGCGCTGCGATATAGGCGCAAGTTCCCTGAGGAATTCGCTCTTTATGAGAGCATTCCGAATGATTGACCAAATAATGCGCGGCTAATGCAATTGTCTGTGCACGGTCTCGGCAAGATCATTCAACGAAAACGGTTTGGGCAGGAAAACAGAGTTCGGGATGCTGTCTTGTTGGTTGTTCAACCGATCTTCGGCATAGCCAGAGACAAAGACCACACGCACTTCAGGGCGTTCTTTCAAGGCCTCCCTGACCCAGCTCGGACCGTCTTTGCCGGGCATGACAACGTCTGTGACAAACAGATCGACACTCAGGTTTTCATCTTCAAGGGTCTTGAGGGCAGCTTCGGCAGATTCCGCTTCGAGCACAGTGTACCCGCGCAAACGCAACGCCCGACTGGCAAAGGCCCGCACTGGCGCTTCATCTTCAACCAGCAGAATTACACCATCCCCATGCTTTGGTTCCATTTTGACATCGATCTTGGTCGATTTGGCGGGCGCAGGTGTCATTTGTTCGATCACTAGGAACATGATCGAAAAACACGTTCCCTGTGACAGATCGCTATCCACAAAGATAAATCCGCCCGTCTGCTTGACGATCCCATATGCCGTCGACAGGCCCAGACCAGTGCCCTCACCCGTGCGTTTGGTTGTATAAAACGGTTCAAAAACCTTCTGCTGCTTATCCGCAGGTATGCCCATCCCTGAGTCGATCACGCGCAGGCAGACGTAATCGCCGACTGGCACGCTGACGCGGTCTCTTTCAAGCGGTTCCTTCAACGTGATGCATTCGGTTTCGATTTGGATCTCGCCACCGTCGGGCATCGCGTCACGTGCATTGACCACAAGGTTCATCAGCACCTGTTCCAGTTGACGTTTGTCGGCGCGAATGGGTTTCAGAACAGGGTCATGGGAAAGAGACAGCCGCACCCGTTCGCCCACCAAGCGGTTCAACAGGTGGGTCAGATCGGACATGGTGTCGCGCAAATCCAGTTCTTCCGGGCGCAAAGTCTGCTTGCGCGAAAAGGCAAGAAGCTGACCGACCAGTGCGGCGGCCCGGTTGGCGTTCTGATTGATTTGAACCAGATCACTGTAATCCGGATCGCCCTGATCATGGCGCAGTAGCAAAAGGTCACAATGCCCGGAAATCGCTGTTAGCAGGTTGTTAAAATCATGTGCGACACCTCCCGCCAATTGCCCAATCGCCTGCATCTTTTGGCTTTGCACAAATTGTGCTTCCAGCGTTTTGAGTTCAGTTGCGTCAGCGAGCACGGCGACAACTGATGTCTCGTCCTCATCGGTCATGCGACTGAGCGCCACTTGAACGAACATTTCCTTGTCAGTGCGTTTCAACCGCAAGAACTCGGACTGCTGCACCGCACGCCCAGACACCGTTTCGCCCAACCAGTCGGTGATCGGACGGCCCAAACCTTCCATCAGTTTGGAGATGTGTACGCCGTCGGCGAGGTCAGTACCGATGAGATCAGCGGCTTTGCGATTGAATTTACAAACGTCGCCTTCGGGCGAAAACCGCACCATTGGCACAGGAAGATCCTCAAAAGACGACCATGACGCCGATGCATTCGGCGTCACTTCTTCGCCGGGCGGCAACAGGTAAATCGCGGTCCGGCCGGCACCCGCGTCCACATGTGTCACAAGGACGTTCATATGGCCCTCTGTCGTTGTGATCTGGTTCACACTGCCAAAGCGGACTGGCAATGAATCAAAAATAGCGTCCAGAGACTTGGATCGCCCGCCAATTAAATTGCGTGCACCTTCGTTCATATACAGGACGGCACCACTTCGACCCGTCATCATCATGGGCAGACTGGGCCCATCAGAACCGCGCCCCTGCCCGGCCTCTGCGACTGTTTCCAGACGCCAAAGCAATTGATCAGCCTCCAGAACGTGCACCGCCAATCGCATATAGCCTTTGCGAGTCACAATATCTTCGCGCGCGGCCCCATTGTCAGTTTGGGCTGCTGTTTTCAGCCTGAAAATGATGCCACCGGGGTTGGCAAACGTATTGCGAAGCGTTCCTGCCAGCGTTTCACCGCGCCGCGTCGAAAACATCTGGCGCGCCGCGCCGTTGGCCCGGATCACCTCGCCATCAGACGTACACACGAAACTCGGAGAGCCATCTTTCTCGATAAAACTGGCAATGGCTGCGATTGCCATGTCGGTGCGCAAACGCGTGCTTCTTGCAGACAAGGTGATTGCACCAGCAAGGCCCATCAACGCAGCCGCTGCCGCCGCCAACCCCAATTGAACAAGCGGTTCAGGAGCAAAATACGCCATGATGCCAAACGAGACAGAGCCCCCAAACACGGCGAGTGTGCGATGTGATCCGTCCCGCGCAACCTGCGAAAGCCTGCTCTGGGAAAGCGCGCTGTCAGTCACCGAACACCTCTTCTTCCTTGTCGATTCGTTCCCACCGTTTTGCAGCGAAAACGGTTAACTAGCTCTTAAACCACGCGGAAATTTGACGTGCTCCAGCACTATCTGTAGCACAACTTCAAGAAATGTCGCTAAACTTTAGGTTGAGTGTCCGAGATGTGCTGGCTTAGTGCCGCGCCAGATGCGCCACAAAAAATCCATCACCCCATTCATCAACATCCCATCGCTGCATGTGCGTCACCTGCCAATCGGGACAGCGTGCAAGAAAAGCGTCGATCTGGCCTTCGTTCTCTTCGTTCAAAACAGAGCAGGTCGCATAGACCATCTGCCCATTTGGAGCCACGTGATCTTGGGCCGCATCCAGAACCTGAGCCTGCATCTTGATCAAGTCTTGCAACTTTGCCGGGGTAAGCGTCCATTTGGCTTCGGGTGCACGCCGCCATGTCCCTGACCCGGAACACGGAGCATCGCAAAAGACGAGATCGAACGCGCCTGCCCGCCCAATGTCCTCCGGCGGGCATATAGCAACCTCGTGCCCCCCCCTTAACGCACGGGCCGGAATATCGCCCATCCGGTTTGCATCCATATCATGAGCCGTGACGCGCCAACCAGATGCCGCGAGCGCCAGGGCCTTGCCACCGCCACCCGCACAAAAATCAAGCGCTGTACCTGTACCCTGTACACCCGCGATCGCCGCCTGACTGGAACCATCTTGCAACTCGACCAAACCATTGAGGTAGCTAGACGAATTGCGCAGGCGACGCGGCCCCTTCGTGATGGTCAAGGCCGTCTCTGCACGCGAGTTTTCCTTGGTTTCGATGCCTTCGTCCAACAATCTGGCTCGCGCGTCCGAGAGGTTCGTCTTGCTGGTGTTCACGCGCAAGGTCACAGGTGCCCGCAGTGTAAGCGCTTGGGCTGTGGCTTCGGCCCGTTCTCCAAGACTTTGAGTGAAGGCGTCGGCCAGCCAATTTGGCACATTCCACGTGTCTTCTTTCGCCTGCGGGGGTTCACCCACAGACTGCTCTGCTGCACTCAGTGGCTCGGGCGCATGGCCGACACCGTTAAACAACTCTGTCATGTCCGTGCCCTCGGCCCGCACACGTCCAATCATGAGCGAACGGCCCGTTTCACCGCCCCCCCGACAGGCATCGCTGCATCGGTTGCGCAAAACGTCAAAGACATGGTCGCGAATGGCAGCACGGTCCCCGGAACCAGCAAAACGGCTGCTACGGGCCCAACGGGTCAGCGCTTGTTCGGCTGGCTGACCACCTTGGATGCTGTCGAGAATTTCAATCGCTGCCGCGATACGAGCGCCCGGTGTCATAGTCTGATACTCACATCAATTACCGCGCGCAACATATTGATATCTCACATTATACGATAGTTGGGCGATTCCCGTGTGATCTGAACATCGTGCACATGGCTTTCCTTAAGGCCTGCCCCGGTGATCTTCACAAAATCGCAGTTCTTGCGCATTTCATCGACAGTTGCACATCCAGTGTACCCCATAGCTGCGCGCAATCCGCCGACAAGCTGGTGAATGACCGTTCCGGCAGAACCTTTATAGGGGACTTGCCCCTCGATCCCTTCTGGCACCAGTTTGTCGCTGGCCGCATCTTTCTGGAAATACCGATCCGCCGAGCCGCGCGCCATGGCACCAAGGCTGCCCATTCCACGATAGGATTTGAAGCTGCGGCCTTGATACAGGATCACCTCGCCCGGAGATTCGTCAGTGCCTGCAATCATGGAACCGACCATCGCGCACGATGCGCCCGCCGCAATTGCCTTTGCAAAGTCGCCAGAGAACTTGATGCCGCCATCTGCAATCACTGGCACATCACCAGCGGCGGCAGCACAGTCCATGATCGCCGTCAACTGCGGCACACCCACGCCTGCGACCATGCGGGTGGTGCAAATGGAGCCCGGACCGATACCGACCTTGATCGCATCCGCGCCAGCATCAATCAGCGCACGGGTCGCAGCACCTGTGGCCACGTTCCCAGCCACGATTTGCACTTCGTTAGACAGCGATTTCGCACGGCGTACAGCGGCGGCAACTCCTTCGGAGTGCCCGTGTGCTGTGTCGATCACAATCATATCTACACCGGCATCGACAAGCGCCTCAGCCCGCTCAAAACCAGCATCGCCGACGGTCGAGGCCGCCGCCACGCGCAAACGTCCCAACGAGTCTTTGCAAGCAGTTGGGTTCAGCACGGCCTGTTCGGTATCTTTCAGGGTCAACAGGCCTGTCAGCTTGCCCTCGCCATCAGTGACCAACAGCTTTTCAATCCGTCGGGATTTCATCAGGCTGATGGCCTCGTCGCGGTCGGCAGGTTCGTGCAAGATGGCCAGATTGTCCGAAGACATCATGACCGAAACAGGTGTCGCGTCATCGCTGGCAAAGCGCATATCGCGGTTGGTCACGATCCCCAGCACGCGGCCCTTTTCATCAACAACCGGGAAGCCAGTGACACGGTAACGGTCCTGCAACGCCTTGGCATCGGCCAACGTCTGATCAGGTGTGAGTGTGATTGGGTTGTAGACGATCCCACTTTCGAACCTTTTGACGCGGCGGACTTCTCGAGATTGCGCCTCGACATCAAGGTTCCGGTGCACAACGCCCATGCCGCCGGCCTGGGCCATGGCAATGGCCATCCGCCCCTCGGTCACCGTGTCCATCGCTGAACTGAGCAGAGGGATGTTCAGGGCTATGGCCCGGGTCACCTGCGTACGGGTATCCGCAGTCGCTGGCAGCACGCTGGAAGCGGCTGGCACAAGCAGAACATCATCAAAGGTAAGCGCCTCGCGAATCTCCATGGGGGTCTCCTTGGGGAGGGTTCGTTTGACGATTTCGTATGTCATGGCCCTTTGGGAATGGAAAGGGCTGTAGCGCTGTTTTCCTGTGCGCATGCCGTGGATTGGCAAGGAACGGCATCAAGATGTCTTTCCTTGCCCGGGCACCTGCGTCAAACATGGGCCAACTGCACAGAGCGAGGAGCGCGACCCAATGACCAACAGCTATGACACGGGCCGCTTGAACCTGCCGTTTGTGGGCATTTCGACCTTTGGAAAGCGGCCCTATGTCGAAGACTGGGATAAGCTTGATGCAGATGTGGCCATTCTGGGCGCACCTTTCGATGCCGGAACACAGTGGCGATCAGGGGCACGGTTTGGGCCACGTGCGGTGCGCGAAGCCTCAACCCTGTTTAGCTTTGGCCATGGTGGAGCCTATGATCACGAGGATGACGCCACCTATCTGCCCAACACCGTCGGGATCGTGGATATGGGGGATGCCGATATCATTCACACAGACACCGTTGGCTCACACCGCAACATCGAAACGGGCGTACGTGCCGCATTGGCCGCAGGGGCTTTGCCTGTGACCATCGGTGGCGACCATTCGATCAACATCCCCTGCATCAGGGCTTTTGATGGTCAGGGCGACATACACGTTCTTCAAATTGATGCGCATCTGGATTTCGTGGACGAACGCCACGGTGTACGCCACGGACATGGCAACCCAATGCGGCGCGCGGCAGAACAGGACTATGTGACCGGGTTGACCCAGGTGGGCATCCGCAATGTCAGTTCGACTGCGCGCGAAGGATATGAGGATGCGCGCGCGATGGGGTCGGACATCTTGTCCGTGCGCCAGGCACGCGCCATGGGTCCCCGCGCGGTGATCGAGCACATCCCCGAAGGCGCGCGGGTGTATATTACGATCGACATCGACGCATTCTGTCCCTCGATCGCACCGGGCACAGGCACGCCCAGCCACGGCGGGTTTTTGTATTACGACGTTCTAGAGATGCTGCAAGAGGTGGCGCGCCGAAACGACATTGTCGGCATTGATCTGGTTGAAGTGGCGCCAGACTATGACCCAACAGGCAGCACTGCCATTCTGGCCGCTCAGGTTTTGATGAACCTCTTGGGATTCATCTTTCATGCGCGGGGAATGTGACGCCAGTTCACTATGCAGCGTGACAAGGGCTCAGCCCCTGCCCCTCAGAGGACCGGTTGGCCGCGGCCGCCACCTGAATAATGACGCGGCCACGCTTGTGCAGGTCGCATCACGGCTTTTCCTTTCTGCGCATGTGCTTATGCTCTGAGCAACCAACCAAACAGAGGCTTCTATGAGCACCGATCCCCTTGTTGTTTTCACCCCCTCAGGCAAGCGCGGTCATTTTGCGGTCGGCACACCAATCCTGACGGCTGCGCGCCAGCTTGGGGTCGACCTAGACTCGGTCTGTGGCGGGCGTGGCATATGCTCAAAGTGCCAGATCACACCAGGCGTGGGTGAGTTCGCCAAGCACGGGGTGACCGTATCGGCTGACGCGCTTTCAGAATGGAACGCGGTCGAGGAACGCTACAAATCAAAGCGTGGCCTGATTGAAGGGCGCCGGTTGGGATGTCAGGCCACTGTGCAGCACGACGTGGTCATTGACGTGCCCCCAGAAAGCCAGGTGCACAAACAGGTCGTGCGCAAACGCGCCGAGGCCCGTGACATCACCATCAACCCCTCGACCAAGCTGTTTTATGTCGAGGTAGAACAGCCAGACATGCACGAACCCTCGGGCGATCTGGAACGGCTTATCCGCGCGCTTGAGGCAGAATGGGGCATTGAGAACGTTCACGCCGACCTACACATCCTGCACGTCCTGCAACCCGTGCTGCGCAAGGGAGACTGGAAAGTCACGGTCGCCATCCACCTTGGGGACGGAGAAAACGCGCCGCGCATCATGCATATCTGGCCGGGCTATTATGACGGCACTGTCTACGGGCTCGCTGTTGATCTAGGATCGACCACGATTGCGGGCCACCTGTGCGACTTGCTGTCAGGCGAGGTCGTGGCTTCAAGCGGCATAATGAACCCGCAAATTCGCTTTGGCGAAGATCTGATGAGCCGCGTGAGCTATGGGATGATGAACGCAGGCGGCGCGCAGGAAATGACATGCGCCGTGCGCGAAGGAATGACAGCGCTGATCACCCAAATCGCCACCGAAGGCAGTATAGACAAGCAACTGATCGTCGATGCCGTTTTTGTTTGTAACCCGGTCATGCACCATCTGCTGCTTGGCATTGATCCGTTTGAGTTGGGTCAGGCACCGTTTGCACTGGCCACATCAGGATCGATGCGCTTGCGGGCCGATGATCTCGACCTCAATATTCACCCGTCTGCTCGCGTTTACCTGTTGCCCTGTATTGCAGGCCACGTGGGCGCAGATGCTGCCGCCGTGGCGCTCAGCGAGGCGCCGGACAAGTCCGAAGACCTAGTTTTGGTGGTCGACGTGGGCACCAACGCCGAAATTTTGCTGGGCAACAAAGACAAGGTGTTGGCCTGTTCATCTCCGACAGGCCCCGCTTTTGAAGGTGCGCAGATCACCGCAGGCCAACGCGCCGCACCCGGTGCGATTGAACGGGTCGAAATTGATCCGGCCACCAAAGAACCCCGCTTCAGGATCATCGGTGTGGACGTATGGTCGGACGAGGACGGCTTTGCCGAGGCCGCCGCAGCATCTGGCATCACCGGGATTTGCGGGTCTGGTATTATCGAGGCAATTGCGGAAATGCGTCTTGCCGGATTGCTCGATGCCTCAGGCCTGATTGGCAGCGCCAAACAAACCGGCAGCCCACGGTCGATCAAGGACGGGCGCACGCATGCTTACGTGCTGCATGACGGCACCGCCAACGGCGGACCATTGATTTCAGTCACCAATCCCGACATCCGCGCAATCCAGATGGCCAAAGCGGCCCTTTATTCAGGTGCGCGGCTGCTGATGGACAAATTTGGCGTGGACAACGTGGATCGCGTGGTACTGGCTGGCGCTTTCGGTGCGCATATTTCGCCTAAACACGCCATGGTTCTTGGCATGATCCCCGACGCTCCGCTGGATAAGGTCACATCGGCGGGCAATGCCGCAGGCACTGGTGCGCGCATTGCGCTTTTGAATCGCGATGCACGGGGCGAAATCGAACAGACCGTTCACCGCATCCACAAGATCGAAACCGCGATCGAACCCCGCTTTCAAGAGCATTTCGTGAACGCCTCGGCCATTCCCAATTCGGTAGAGCCTTTCCCGATCCTCAACTCAATCGTTGATTTGCCTGCCGTTAGCTTCAACACTGGCGGTGACGAAACAGGTGGGCGGCGAAGGCGCAGGCGGGCATGAACAACACTGATCAGGAAGAGTTCTGGAGCAAATCTGCAGGCCCGGCTTGGGTCACGTTGCAAAGCGAACTCGACAACCTGATGCAGCCGGTTCTTGACCTCGTACTGACCCATGCAAACCTTCAGACCGGCCAGCGGGTCTTTGATATCGGCTGTGGAACCGGAGCCAGCGTTGCGCAAGCCGCGGACATCGTTGGGGACACGGGCCACGTTACCGGCCTGGATATTGCTGACACCATGTTGGATTTGGCCAAGGCCCGGCTCTCCAACCACCCCAACACAAACCTGATGCTGACGGATGCACAAACCGAGCCTTTTGAGCGGAACAGGTTCGATGCTTTGATCTCGCGGTTCGGGGTTATGTTTTTTGAAGACAGCGCGGCGGCATTTGCGAACATGAGCGCGGCCCTTGCCCCGGACAGCGCGCTGACCTTTGCCGCGTGGGGCCCTGCCCGGCAAAATCCGTTCTTTATGGAACCGGCACGTGCTGCGACAGAACTATTGGGTGAGATGCCGAAAGTGGACCGCACGCAACCCGGACCCTTTGCATTCGAGGACACCAACAGGGTCACCGCGATCCTCGAAACGGCAGGATTGGTGAGCATTCAGGCAAACACAATCGATCTTCATCTGACGCCTGCTGGCGATTTGAGGGACGTCGGGGATCTATGTTGCAGCATCGGCCCTGCCGATAGTGCGCTGCGCTATCACGAAGGCTCCAGTGAGGATCGCAAGGCACTGTCCGATGCAATCGCCCTACGTTTTGCCCGTTTTGAAACACCCGATGGTGTGCGCATCCCGGCCGCCATCAATCTATTTCAGGCCCGCACTGCTGCTTGACGGCGCTGGCGCTGGCATCTATCCCCACTGATCAGCCCCACCTGAGTGGTCCAGTTTGAATGTTAGTGCATGATTGGCGTGGTTTCCATCGGGATGATGGTTTCCAGTGCCGGTGGGCGATAGCCCAGTGCACTGTGGGGTCGTTTGGTGTTGTAGTGTTTTCTCCATTTTTCGATGATGATTTGGGCTTCGCGTAGCGAGTAAAAGACCTCGCCGTTGAGCAGCTCCTCGCGGAGACGGGCATTGAAGCTTTCGCAGTATCCGTTCTCCCAAGGCGATCCCGGCTCAATGTAAGCGGTCTTTGCACCGACGGCGGCAATCCAGTTCCTTACCGCCTCAGCAATGAACTCCGGGCCATTGTCGGATCGTATGTAAGCTGGAACACCGCGCAGGATAAACAAGTCTGTCAGCGCGTCGATGACTTCGGTCGAGTTCAGCTTCCGTTTCACCCGGATCGCCAAACATTCCCGGCTGTGCTCGTCGAGGATGTTCAGGGTCCGGAATGCCTTCCCGTCATCTGTCCTGTGATGCACGAAGTCATATGACCAGACATGGTTGCGATACTCTGGTCGGAGCCGAACACATGACCCGTCATTGAGCCAGAGCCGTCCTTTCTTCGGTTGTTTCATTGGGACCTTCAGCCCCTCTCGTCGCCACAGACGTTCGACGCGCTTGTCGTTCACCTGCCAACCTGCATCCCTCAGCAGAGCGGCGATCCGGCGATAACCGTAGCGTCCATACTGGCGGGTCAGCTCGATCATGTCGGCCACCAGACGCGCCTCATCTGCAYGCCCCACTGGCAACCGTCTCTGAGTGGATCGGTGTTGACCCAAGACCCGGCACACCCGTCGCTCAGACAATCGCATTGAGCTGCGAATGTGATCGACACAGGCCCTGCGACGAGAGGGGCTCAGAAGTTTCCCCGTGCGGCTTCCGACAGGATGAGCTTATCGAGCGTTAGGTCCGACACAGCTCTGCGCAACCGGTCATTCTCCTTCTGAAGACGTTTGAGCTCTTTCAGTTGGTCCGTCCCCATGCCTCCGTATTGCTTGCGCCAACGATAGAATGTCTGTTCGGTTATCTGCACCTGACGGATTGCATCGATGCGCGGCATTCCCTGACCGCACAATACCTCAACCTGCCGCAACTTCGTGACAATCTCTTCCGGCTTGTGACGTTTGATTCCCATGTTTGATCCTCCGTTTCCTAACTATAGGGGCGGACCGATTCAAAGGGGGAGGATCAGCATAGCTTGGAAACTCAATGACGACACTGCGCGGAAACATTGCGCCTTCTGGAGAAACTTGTCTGCCTGCACGTACCAAAAACTTGCCGCCGTATTCTTTCAGGGGGCCAGCATTAGCTTTCTGGTATACTTTGTAAGCTTCGCTATCATGGACAAGGTTATTTGCGATCCAATACCCTTTGGTCATCTTAGGCTTCTCCAAGCGAGCGCTCGTGTCTCAGGCATCGACCTTCTCCTGTTTAAGACGCTGTTTTAGGGTGTGTTCGCGCCACATTATGTAAACACCAGAGACGATGATCAATGTTGCACCGATTAGCATTGAAACGTTCGGACGTTCGTCAAAGACCAAAACACCCAAAACAAGAAGAAATATGATCCGGGAGTATCTGAATGGCATAACGGCCGACAGTTCGCCCATACGCAGAGACGAAATGAGTAAGAGGTACGCCACCGAGCCAAGCAGGACCATGAATATCACAACGACCCAATTGATCAGTGCAGGGAAAAAGCTTTCTCCGCTAAAAAGCACCCATGAAATTGTGAAAGGAAGGGCGGCGACCATGGTGTAAGTTGCAAGACTCGCCGACGAAATGTCAGGTGGAGTTAGTCGGGTCACAAGGTCGCGAACAGAAAAAGCAACCAGCGCCAGTACCGCCCAAGCAACCGCGAAGTTCAAACTTTCAGCACCGGGTTGAATGACAAGAACGACCCCCAGAAAACCCAATGTAATTGAACTCCAACGGCGCCAGCTGACAGTTTCCTTTAAGAATAGTACTGCACCTACAGCGACCATAATGGGGGATGCCTGTGTTACTGCGCCGACTGTTGAAAGCGGCGCATAGGTTAACGCCATGACCATTCCGACCAAACCGGTCATCTCGGCGCAATATCGCAGTAACAACACCGGAGTGACGGCTCTGGGGTCCTTTAGGGTCTCCCCCTGAAATACGGCGATCATGGAAAACAATATCAACCCGCCAGTGATGAGAAAGAACATGATTTGCGCAGGTGATAGGAAAGAGCCGGCAACTTTGATTAATGTGTCAGCCACTGCGAATGTAGCCATCGAAAGCAACATCAGAACTATGCCCTTGGTATTCGTTCCGTTTGTCACCTTCATGAAATCCTCTAAGTCGATTAGGGGATCACGCTTACAGCGAAGCGCTGACAGGCGACAGGTGTTTAGTGGCAACCCGGACGATCCAGCACGCGAGAAGGTCTATGCTGATCTTGTTGCGTACTGCACGCGCGACACGTGGGCGATGGTCGCGATTCTCCATGAGCTTCTGGCTACAAAAGATCGCCTGACACAGTAAATCGACCCCAAAATACTCAGGAGTCTGGTTGGCTACAGACAAAACTCCAAATTTGTCTGTAACCTGCCTGCGTGAAAAAGGATTGCCACACTGCGGCAGAATACACGTCACTATGTCGATCTATTTCTACCCGGGAATGTCGGCTCAGAATTCGAAGCGGTTCTCTGTTTGCGTTGAGGTCAAGGACCTGTGTTACTGGTCGTCCGGGGTCGTGGTTCTCTCCGAAGTCGGGTTTTCCGCTTGATGATGGCGTCTGCGAGCTGATCTGCCTGAATGTCATTCGCGAGGTTGGGATAGTTCCACCTCTACCGCTTCAGGCAGGCTTAATCCGCCACTGTCCCGAAGGACGCTGAACCCGCCCATGATCTCTCGGGCAGGTGTTCTTTGTTATTGTGTTTAAGCCATAGTCCGCAAAGTAGTCATTGGCGCAGGGCGCAGCGAATGGCGGCTCCGAGCCCTTATTCCACGTTCATATTGAGTCTGGCGAACGGCAATCAAAGCTCAACTGATCGTTCCCGAACCCCGGCCAAAGCTCTGCATAGTGCTTTGATTTAGTCAAACAGGCAGTCAAAGCGAGTACCCTGTCCTTTTTGCAAGTGCATTTGTTTTCAGGCAATCGGAAAACTTACAAGATGCACAGCAGACGTTGCAAATACGATGGCAGAAACAATGTTAGCCAGTTTCACCGGTTGTTTTTGGGGTCGTGGAGACCAAGCGGCCCACTTTGCATAAGAATCTGTGATTGTGGGGTCTTCTATGAGTTTCATGATATGCTCTCTGCTCCGTCCTGACACAATTTAGACACATAGCCGCCAATTGTGACCGAATTTGGGAAACATCGTGGCATTCGCGCCATGCGGCCAAGCCTCAAAAAGCAGACATTTTGTTTTACTGACCAAATGTCAGGTCTGTCCGCGACTCAGCCATTCGAATAATGGTGCCCGAATGTCCGGTCTGGCTAGATCCACCTTTTCCCATGATGTCCTCATTGGGCTGACCGCGGATGTTGTGCCCAGTTGGCGCGCAATTAAGTTCGACCTTAATGCCCCGGGATTGTTCTCCTAATGTTCCAGGCATGACACCTTCGTTCACCATAAGCAGCCTTCGAATACAGTTCTGATTTCAGAACAATATTCCTTTGAAGAGGCTGGACAGGTGCACTTCGGTTTTGATTTCCAAAAGTGCTGTTTGATCTGACGGTTCGATTGAACCGAGCCTCCTAGTTTTTAGACGAGGCCCAAGTGAACGATACACATAAACCTGATGAAGAAGATGAACGACAAGCAGCTTGCTCACCCCTGTCTCTGTCGATAGCTTTCCAGCAAACAACCTAGATCGCGCTGCCGCCAAGGGCGCGTTCAGCGCCTTTACCAGGTAAGTCCAGCTATCCGCTGATCAGCTTGAATTTCTCGACCGGATCATCGATGCGCTTACAGAAACTGGCTTGGTGGATCCCAAGAATTTCTACGAAAGCCCGTATACCGATATTGATAGCAAGGGCATTATTGGGGTCTTTCCGAAAGACCAGGCGAAACAAATCATCGAGATCGTGAGAGTTTTGAACACAGTTGAGGCGGCCTGATTCTTTATTCTTGCGAATTCTTACCCTCCAAGAACGTGAGACCAATCTCCTCCGAATCTCAAATTCCCTCTTTGGTTGAATAATATGTCAGGCTTTGGGCAAATCATGTAAAATTATGCGCAAAACCTCCAACTATGGGCGAACCTACATTCGCCCTCATGATCGACTGCCCGCCATAGATAATGCCGCTCGCCGTTGATTTTCACGAACACCTCATCCAGATGCCAGCGCCACTTGCTGGATTTCATGCCCGCAATCCGCCGTTTTCTGATCTCGGACGCGAACATCGGACCGAACCGATGCCACCAATATCTGACGGCTTCATGGCTCACATCGATGCCGCGCTCATGCAGCAGATCTTCCACATTGCGGAGCGATAATGGAAACCGCACGTACAGCATCACTGCCAGGCGGATTATCTCACGGCTCGTTTTAAAGTAGCGGAATGGATCAGGTTTGGTCATGCCTGAACGCTACAAATCCGCCCTGCCCGGCTCAAGCCGATTTCCTCTGACAATGCCCGGATAAGACAGGACCGGCAAGCGGACGCCGCACCGAGGTGCGGCGTCCGTGTCAGATCAATCTGTTAGATCAGGTCGAGACGTGGCTCACGTCCTTGTCTGGCGAATAGATATCCAGAATATTCCAATGCCCGGTCGTGGGCGTCGGGTTGTTGATCATCGGCACATCCAGAACCGTGGGCTTGCCGCTGGCGATGGCCGCCTTCAGGGCCGGAAGCAGTTCGTCGGCGGAGGATATCCGCACGCCTTCCGCGCCATAGCCCCGCGCGATTTCGGCGTAGCCGGGGCCGTTGGTGGGGGCCTCGGCGCTGCCGGGGAAGGTCGTGCCGTAGGTCAGCCCGTAATGCGCCTTTTGCAGGCCCGCAATGGTGCCGAAAGCGTTGTTGTTCATCACCAGCCAGACGATACCTAAATCCAACTCGACGGCTGTGGCTAGCATCGAGGGGTTCTGGCCAAAGCCGCCGTCTCCAACGAGGCTGATGACTACGCGCTCAGGCGCGGCCAGCTTTGCGCCGATCGCACCGGGAGGGCCAAAGCCCATGGTCGCGAATCCGCCCGGCGTCAGGATCGAACCCGGCGTCAGGATGTCAAACTGCTGGCCCACGCCGTTCTTGTTCCATCCCACATCGGTGGTGATGATAGCATCTTCTGGCAGGGCCTTGCGGGCATCCGCTAGAATGCGCTCGGGCATCATGGGAAAGGCGCTAGAAGTTTGCATCTCGTGGTTTGACGCTTTGAACGCTTCACGGAAGGTGGCTATTTCGGCTTTCTTCTCAGTGCGCGCAAAGCCGTCAAGATACATCTCGCGCGCGACCCGCGTCAGGACGCGCAAGGCGGCTTTGGCGTCGGCCACAACGCCGATCTCAGTCGGGTAATTGCGGCCGATTTCCTGTGGTTCGATGTCGATATGGATGACCCGTGCATCGTTGCCCTTGGCCCCGATGTTGAACGTGTAGCCCGGATACCAGCTGGAACAATCCGCTTCTTTGAAACGCGTACCCACGGCAAAGATCGTGTCCGCGTCCAGGCAGGTTTGATTGACGAGCGTCGTCCCCCAGAAGCCGGTCATGCCCATCACAAGCGGATGATCGTCACTCAACGCGCCCTTGCCCATCAGGCTGTGGGCCACGGGAAGCCCCATGTGATCGACAAATGCGCGCAGCTCTTCGCTGGCCTGCGCCAGAAGGATGCCCCCGCCAACATAGGCCACCGGATTTTTGGAGGCTGCAAGTGCTTCGACGATCTCGCGCGCGGTGTCGTCATCTATCGAAGGTTTCTTTAAGGCGCGCGTGTTCTTGGCCACACGCTCAAAGGTGTCGGACGGAATCACCTCGGAAAAGATGTCCATTGGTACGTTGACCAGCACCGGGCCGGGTTGACCGCTCTCAGCCAGATGAAACGCCTTTTCCAGAATGTCCGCCATCAGGTCAGCCCGGTCCACGCGCCAGGCGCGTTTCACGAAAGGACGGTAGATTTCCCACTGGGCCGCATCGGCGTGCAAGTTGACCTCTTGATGCGGGTGCTTGCCGTAGTAATGCGTCGGGATGTCGCCTGCGATCACCACCATCGGGATGCAATCAAGTGCTGCGTTGGCGACGCCGGTGGCGCAATTCGTCAACCCGGGAGACAGGTGTGACAGCACCACTGACGCGCGGCCCTGAACGCGGGCATAGGCATCGGCGGCGTGGCTTGCGATCTGCTCGTGGCGCACGGTGATGAAATCGATCGGGCTTTCCGCGAGCGCAGCCAATACGGCAATGTTGGTGTGTCCGCAGAGACCAAACACGTGTTCAATGTCGCGCCGTTCCAGAAAGTCGACGATGTGTTCCGCGACGGTCTTGCCGTCCAGCTTGCTGCCATCCATCACGCGACCTCCTGACCGTAAAACTCACCGAATAATTCTTCCTCGGAAGGGCGATCTTCGGGAATGGGGCGCGCCACCCAAGTGTAGTTCATCATGTGTTTCATGGTGACATTCTCGTTGGTGATGTTGCCGCCCCAAACGCCGCACCCCAGACTGGACGTCATCGGCATCCCGTTGGTCCACGAGCCTGCATTGGCTTTAGATTGCGGCTGGCGCACCATCATGCGGCTGACGGGTGCGAGACGCGCCAGACGGTCGATGTTCTCGTCAATGTGGGAATAGATGCCGCAGGAATGCCCTTTGCCGCCGGTGTTATAAATCGCCGCCACGGTTTCGAGCGCATCATCAAACGTCTCGAAGTGATAAAGCGCCATCAGCGTGGTCAGCTTTTCCTTTGAGAACTTGTGCTCTGGCCCGATCTGACCCTGGTTTTTGACCATCAGGAATTTGCGATCCTCCGGAATCGTGAACCCGGCCACGTCCGCCGTTTGCTGTGGTTTGCACGCGATTGTGGGGAAGGTACGGTTGCCCTTTTCGTCCCACATCGCCTTTTCCAGCAGCGCTTTTTCCTCGGCGCTGCACAGATAGCCACCTTCGGCCTCAAGTGCGGCGACCATTTTGTCATAGATCGAGCGTTGGATGATGATGTTGCCATCCGCTGAACACCCCGACCCGAAGTCCGAGGTCTTGGAAATCCGCGTATTCTGCGCCGCGATGTCAATATCCGCAGTCTCGTCAATGACAATGGAGGAGTTGCCCGCGCCGACACCGTAGGCTGGTTTGCCCGAGCTGTAGGCGGCCTGCACCATCGGCTTGCCGCCAGTTGCCAACGTCAGGTCGCAGATCTGCATCAGGTATTGCGTCAGGGGAATGGACGGGTGGCGGACAGCCTGAAACAGGTCTTCAGGCGCACCAACAGCCCGGCAGGCGGCGCGCATGACTTCTGTCATCTCAAAGGTCGTCTGCGCGGTGCGCGGATGCGGCGAAAAGATCACCGCATTGCGGGCATTGGCTGATGACACGCCAGTCACAGGAGGGGTCATCGCGGGATTGGTCATCGGAATTAGGGAGGCGATGACGCCGACAGGTTTGGCGTATTTCACCAAACCGCGCGCGCTGTCTTTTTCAACGATGCCTGTGGAGGGTGTACGAAGAACGTCGCGCAAAACCATCTGAATTTTGAACCGTTTGGCAGGGCGACCCGCGCGATCGCCGATACCGCTTTCATCGACGCCTTGTTCTGCAAGCCGCGTGAATGTCGCTTCGTTGCCTGCGTACCACGCGATGGCTTGGCTCAGCCGGTCAAGCTGCTCTTGGCTCCAGTCTTCGATCTGGGCTGCCGCAGCGCGGGCGCGGGCCAGCATGTCGTGCGCCTGATTGCGTTCGTCTTCAGTGAGGTCTCGTGCCATATCAGGCGTCCTTTTCAAGTGTTGGGATGTGAGATTATGCGGCCAGCGGGCGCGCCTCGCGGCGTTTGGAGCGGGCCGCGCCAAAGGTTGCCTTGGCATGAGTCAAACAACGACGGGCATGTTCTTCATAGCCAAGCTCAGCCACGCGGCTCTGGTTGGGCAACTCGACGGAGTAGTTCATCGGCGGGCAGCGCTCGATGATGCCTGCGAAATCAATCCAGCCTTCGCCCGGATAAAGACGCGCATCACGCGCCAGCTGAATCATGCCTTCGCGGGTATCGGCGATGCCGGGCAGGCAATCCGAGATATGCAGAAAGTGCAGCAATTCAGGCGGCACATGCAGCAATTCCCCCAGATCAACCCGACTGAGGTGCAAATAAAGCGTATCGACCAGCACACCACCGTTCAGACGATCAGCCGCGCGCACGATATCCAGAACCTCATCCAACGTGCGCAGACGCGAAAACGATGGGAACTCCAGATCAATGGTTAGCCCGTAAGGCGCAGCCAAATCGCAGGTCTCTGCATAGACATCGAGCAGAAAATTGCGATCATCGCGGCGTGTCGTCCAGGCCGACATTATCATATGGCGTGCGCCTAGCTCGCCCCCTAGCTCAAGTGCGGCTTCAAACTCGCGCGGGTCGCAATCATCGGTGATACGCGCCAGCTCGATATCCAGAACCTTGAGGCCAGTTGTATCCAATGCCGTTTTTGTCGCCTGCACCTGCGCGGGATCCAATGGCGAATGCGTGAACTCACCCGGCACGTTCATGGGGATGAACCGCGGGCTGACCGCGTCGTAGCCAGCGCGGGCGGCGACATAGACCAGCTCAGCAGGGGTGCAGTTGATCAACGTCAGATGCGCCAGCGAATAGAGTGGATCGTCTTGATGATTTTGGTCGGTCGACATAGCCACCACGCATCAAAGTGAGTCTTTAATTTCTTACGTTATACAAAATATCTGATGTTTTGTAAATCATCATTTTTAGCTACACATCAAACCCGCCGGGCTCATATTCCGGCAGATACTTTGGCGGCATTGGCCCTTTGTTCCGCCCGCCTTGCTGCATCTGCTCCCAGCCATGCGCCAAGACGCCAACAGATCGTGACAAACAGAACAGCCCGCGCGACAGCGGCGGCGGAAAGCCGAGTTCGCAAAAGATAACCGCAGTGGCACCATCGATATTCATCGCAATCGGCGTGCCGCGTGCGGCCCCGATTTCGGCCTGTACGGCCTCTCCGATATCGGCGAAGCGGCCAATCACCGTGCCAAACTGCGCCGCCGAACGAACCAGCGCCATCAAACGCGGCGCGCGGGGGTCAACGGGTTTGTGGAACCTGTGGCCAAAGCCCGAGACGATCTTGCCATGGACCTCGCGCCATGCGCCAACACCGTCCCGCGTTGCAGTTGCCAGATCAACACCGCGCTCCATCCGGTCCGCGATATCCAGATATAGGTTCGCACATTGTTCGCCCGCGCCGCCGTGCACATCGCCCAGCATGTTTACACCCGTAGCCATCACGTTGTTCAGCCCGACGCCGCAGGTGGCCGCCATGCGCGCAGCGGCGATGGAGGGGGCTTGTGGCCCATGATCCACCCCGGCGACAAGCGCACATTCGAGCAGCGTGGCCTGCTCACGCGTCGGCATATCGCCTTTGGTCATCAACCAGATCATCTGGCCAAAAGAGACGTTGCCGATCAGGTCCTGAATGGGATGCCCGCGAAACGCGATCCGTCCCGGTGCCATGTCGATAATGGAGGTCCGCCACCAATGGCGCACATTGTCTGCATCATTGCTCATGCAAATTCCGCCTGTTTTGTATGTTGCATTTGGGCGGCCAACCGGATCGGCGCATTACGTGCGCCGTAGCCGTCATAGCCGCCGCGCCGTTCGACGATTTCAAAGAAGAACCCGCCCCAGAACGAGGCGCTGTAAATCTGGAAATACGCGCCGCGCCCGTCGCGATCATAAAGGATGTTTCCGGCGCGGAGGGCGTTGATCATTTCATCCTCAAGGCCAAAGCGCGTTTGAAGGTCGTCGTAGTAATTTGCTGCGATGGTCAGCCGCTCGAACCCTGTGGATTGTAACTGTTCAGAAGTCTCAAAGATGTCGTCGCTGGCAAGTGCGATGTGCTGCACGCCCGCGCCATCGCCTTTGCTCAGAAAAGTGCCCGCAAAGGTGGCTTGCCCCCCCGCACCATTCAGGTTGAGCCGCACTTCGCCTTCCGGGCTGGACAGAGCCTGGCTGAGGATCAGACCTGAGGGATCGACGACATCGACCATGTCCGCTTTCTCCATCTGGAACGTGGACAAATAGTACGTGAGCCAGCTTTGCATGTCCTGATAGCGCATCGTCTGCGCCACATGGTCGATACGGCGCAGCCCGGCAGGTTGGGGCGCGCATGCTTTTGGTGTGGGGTCAAATTCGATGTCCCAGACCCGGTGCAGGTCAGACTTTTCATCAATAAAATGCACAACCGACCCGCCGACGCCTTTGATGGCGGGAATGTCTAGCTCGCCCGAGCCGACTGGCTGGGAAAAGGCAGGCGCGCCCAGCATGAGCGCGCGTTTGACGGTCTGGCCTGCGTCGGCGACGCGAAGGCCCATGTCGCAGACGCCGGGGCCGTGCCCTTTGCGGGCTTCGGCGGCAAAGCCTTTGGCCTCGGAATTGATGACGATATTGACGGCACCTTGGCGCCAAAGTTCTACCGCCTTGGACCGGTGGTTGCGCTCTTTGCGGAAAGACAATGCCGACAGGACGCTGGTTAGGGTTGTCTTGGCGGGGGCGTCAACGGCAAATTCGATAAACTCGAACCCCGTGGCGTGGACCCGTCCGGGCAAGTCGGGCAGCGGCTGGGCCACCTTGGGTTCGGACCTCGCAACGTCGTCGAGCAAGGAAACCAGCGCGCGGTAGCCATCGCGGGCATAGGTGTCGCGGCTGTCGGCGGCCGTGGCGCTGACGCGGGCCAGCGACCACGGACCGGCGTATCCTGCGCGCGCCAGAACGCGCACAAGGCTTGCAAGGTTCAGCCCACCTTGCCCCGGCAACACGCCGAAGTGGCTTTTTAGATGCGAGATATCGAAGTCCAGCGCCGGAGCGTCCGACATCTGCACGTGAAAAATACGGTCACCGGGGATGTCGCGCAGCCGCGCGGCCTTGGATCCGTCGGCCAGCGAGAAAAAGGAGTTCACCGCCAATCCGAAATGCGGGCTGTCCACAGCCTCAACAACGGCGAACGCATCCAGCTCACGTCTGATTTGGCTAGCCCAGGGCAAGGCGATCAGGGCGGCGCGACACCCGGCCTTGCCGACCCGCTCTGCCAGCTCTTTGAAATCCGCTACGACCCCGACCGGCACGCCCGACGCGTCTTTGCGCGTGGTCGTGCCGACCAGCAACGTCTTGGCCTCCAGATCGCGCATCAAGGCCAGTTTTTGGTCCAGTCTGGCAAAGGCGGCTTGCCGCTCTGCACCTGTCAGCCCTTCGAAGTCATGAAACGGCTGGAAGACGTCTATGGTCAGTCCCAGTTTGCTCGCGTGTTCGGCGACGTCCTTGGCCGAGCCAGAAAAGCTTGTCAGATCCGGCTCATGCAATTCAACACCTGAAAACCCCGCCGCCGCCATAGTGTCGAGCTTCTGCAGCAAGTCGCCGGGAACCGAGGTGGTGGCAATGCTTAGATGGGTCATCCCTGATAGCCGAACAGTCTTGGCAGCCAAAGCACCACGTCGGGCACAAGGATCATGAACAACAGCGCAGCCAACAGGACAGCCAAAAAGGCCCAAATCTCGGAGATGATTTCCTTGAGCGGAATGCCTGTCACCGCGTTGATCACGAACAGCAAGATGCCATAAGGCGGTGTGATCAACCCAAGCATCGAATTGACCACGATCAGCACGCCGAAATGCACCAGATCGATGCCCAACTCGCGGCAGGTCGGAATGAACAGCGGGATGATGACAAGAATGATGACCGTCGCGTCCAGAATGCAGCCAAGCAGCAGGACCAACAAGTTGACCAGCAGGATGAACATCAGCGGGCTGATGTCGGCACCCGCAAACATGGCCGAGATTGACTGCGGAACGTTCTCCTGAATGACGATGTATGTCAGGATCATCGACGCTCCGATCACAAGACCCACAGACGCAGCCGCGCGGGCGCTTTCGACAAAAATTTCATAGAGCGTCTTGATTTTGATGGCGCGGTAAAGTCCCGCTGCAACCATCAACGCATAGAGCGCTGCGATGGCGGCGGCCTCTGTCGGGGTCGTAACACCCGAATAAATGCAGCCGAGCAAGATAACCGGCATCAGAAGCGCAGGCGTGGCGCGCACCGTAAGACCGGGGATATCGCGCAACGGCACAGCCTCCTCCTGACCAAATCCACGTCGATGCGAAATCATGGTGTTCATCCCCATGAGAACAACGCCCATCACAAGGCCCGGCACGATACCTGCAAGAAACAGATCACCAATCGAGGCGTTGGAGACGAGCGCATAAAGCACCATCGGAATGGAAGGCGGGATGATCGGGCCGATGGTGGCTGTCGCTGCTGTGATCGCAGCGGCGTAGCCACGCGTGTAGCGCCCGCTTTTGACCATCATATCGATGATGATTTTGCCTATGCCCGCAGCATCCGCAACAGCGGACCCGGACATGCCAGAGAAAATCAGGCTGGCCACCACGTTGACGTGCCCCATGCCGCCACGAAAGCGACCTACAAGTGCGATGCAGAACTGCAAGAGCCTGTCGGAAATTGAGCCCGCGTTCATGATATTGGCAGAGGCAATGAACAGCGGCACGGCAAGCAGCAGGAAGCCGTCGAACAGGCGCTGCACCATCGTAATGCCGGCAATGGCAACGTCTTGGCCCGCAACACCCAGATAAACAATGCATCCCACGAGGATCGAATAGGCAACCGGGGTGCCGATGGATGCCATGCCAAACAGGGCAATCATCCCAAAAAGAAGTTCCATACTCATCTGAACGCCTCCCCTTTGGCGTCATCGACGGAGGCGATGGCCTCCAGCTCGGTTGCGGGCGGGCCGTATTTGAACACTGTGTAGATGCGCCAGAGATAGCGAAGCGTGACAACGACCATCATCATCACGAACGGCGCAAACAGCCATTTCTGGGCAATCTTGTCGCCCGTGAAGGGCACACGGAGCGTCTGAATTTTCTTAAGCTCCATCAGGCGGTTGTCAAAGACCGTCTCGTAGACGGCCGGGAAAGAAAAAACCATCGCGACGACCATCAGAACAGCCGTCAGCAGGGCCAGCACTTTGCGCGCCGGGCGTGGGACGGCAAGGTAGATGACGTCGAAATTCACGTGATCGGTTTCGCGCACGATGAACGAGGCGCCAAAGAAAATGAGCCACACCCAGAGAAGTGAGATCAGGACCACGGACCAGCCGATCGGCTCCAGAAAGGGTGTGTAGCGAAATACAATTCCCAGAAGGAAGGTAATGAAAATCGCCGCCAACGCCATGGCGGCGATAAATTCTGCGCCGCGGGTGAACCATTTTTGAAGTGTCTTCATCTTAATTCTCCCGCGGTATGAGTGCTTGGTTTAGGTGCCCGGTTTTAGTTTCCGAGAGCGTTGATTTTGTCCAAGAGACCTTCGGGCCATGACGCGGCAGCCTCGGAGCCAACGTATTGACCCTGCACGTGTTCACGGAACGCGGCCAAATCCGGTGTGTAAATCTCGACACCGTTGCTGCGGATGAAGTCAGCGAGGTTGTTCTCTTTCTCAAGCTGCTTGAGGCGGCCCCAAGATGCGGCGGCGTCGGCTGCGCGTTGCACTGTCAGCTGTTGCGCGGCATCCAGGCTATTCCAGGTCTCGGCCGAGAACGCGATGTAGTTCAGGTCAACGAGGTGAGACGTCAGCGCGATCTGCTTGGTCACTTCGTAGAACTTCTTGTCAACAACTGTCGGCAGTGGGTTATCCTGACCGTCAATCGCACCAGACGACAGCGCGGTGTAGACTTCAGAGAAGGCAAGCGGCGTGGGTGCTGCACCCAGTGCTTTGCCCAGGAACTGCCATGCGTCGGTGCCGGGCATCCGCAGGTTTACGCCTGCCAGATCGGCAGGTGTCTGCACGTCCAATTCTTCGCGGGTCTGGCGCAGGTTCACATGGCGGCGTCCCAGATACATGACTGACAACAGCTTGACGCCTAGCTCTTCTTCGACCTTGGCCTTAAAGGGGTCCATCAGTGGGTCGTTGAACACGCGCACCTGATGTGCCGCGTCCTGGTGCACGTAGCCTGTCGCGAAAATCGAGAACTCAGGGAAGAACTGTGCAAGCTCCTGTGCCGAAGCGATTGACATCGTGAGGTTACCGCCTGCAATGGCTTCAAGCTCTGTCCCTTGGGCGAAGAGCGTACCGTTGTAGCCGGGCTGATAGTCAGCGAATTCCGCCACCATCGGCGCGAACACCTTTGCCAGCGCCTCAGAACGCGCATCGGTTTCAGACCCCGATGTCGCCATCGAGAAGGTTGTTTTGTGGCCATCCGCGGCGGCAGGCATTGCTGCGGCGGCGAGGCCAAGCGCTGCGACAGACGCAATCGCAGCACGGCGAGTAAATGTGAACATGGTGTTCCTCCCTAAATCAAACGCCTCAAAAGCGTTGGGGACTCATATCACCGATTTTTCCTAAACTACAATATATTTTGCAAAACATCTGACATTATTGATTTACGCAGTTTTTCGCGGAGCCGGTGTCTGGCGCTGCTCGCCGTCGATTTTTATCTCCCGCCCAGTCTCGGACGACAGCGCGACAGCCTCGACCACCTCGAGCGACTTGAGGCCCTCAAGCCCAGACACCAAAGGCGCTTCGCGGCCTGCGATGACATCTGCGAAATGCGCAATCTGAACGGCGAGCGGGTCGTCCATCTGGCAGGTGAGATTGCGCGCGGAGATTGGAGTCCACCAATCTGGCGCGGCATCATGGTGCCAGACCCGCAGGTCCGGCAAAGACATGCCGCCCTGCGATCCGCCTATCAGATAGCAACTCTCGGAGGTCGCAGGATAGGCGGGATTCTCCCGCGCGGTCAGCTCCCAACTCCAAGGCGCGACGATGCTGTCAGACACCGAGATCGTGGCAATCGCCCCCGATTTGAAGCGCAGAACCGCCGTCGCCAAATCTTCATTCTCGAAGCCCCGATGCGACGTCACCGCGATCGCCTGAACTGTGTCCACGTCCCCGCAGAAATGCCGGAGCAGGTCAACATCATGCACAAGATTGACCGAAATCGGACCCGCGCCTTTTTGGGTACGCCATGGGGCCGCTTCGAAGTAGTGGTCTGGCTTGTAGAACCAGCAGGTGGCCTGCACTGCGCGAATGTCGCCGATCTGCCCTTGCGCAAGTGCTGCCTTTGCCGCTTTGACCATCCCGTTATGGCGGCGATGGTGGCCCACCAGCAACGGAACCTCCGCAGCATCTGCCGCATCCGTAAGTGTGCGCGCATCTTCAGAGGTCACGGTTATGGGCTTTTCAATCAACACCGGGCACCCGGCAGCGACGCAGGCAAGCCCTTGCTCCAGATGTAGCGGCGTTGGCGTGGCCAGTACAACGCCGTCCGGTACCGTAGCCTCCAACATCTCGTCAAGCGTTTTGAACGCCGCAAGCCCCTGAGCCCGTGCGGCGCGCAAGCCGTCCTCGGACGGCTCCACGATTGCCGCAAGCGACAGGTCAGGTGCGCGCCGTATCACCTCGGCGTGGCGCCGCCCGATCAGGCCAAAGCCTACAACTGCAATTCTGGTCGGATCTGGCATCTTTTTGGCTTTCTGAATCGGGCTATGCGTGCCGACGCAACCTAACAAGGTCACACGAATTTGCAATAACATCTGATATTTTTAATGTCATCATACGAAAGCAAAGATTGATGTGCGAAGCCTAAGCCTCTAGATTGTCAGAAGAAGCTCCGGTTACCCGATGAAAGATCCATGACACAATCTCGCAATATCGTTGGCGCCTCCACATATCAGCGCATCAAACGTGACATTATCTATGGCGACCTACAGCCCGGTTCTAAGCTGAAACTGGATGGCTTGCGCGAACGCTATCACGCGAGCATGTCAACCCTGCGCGAAACGCTGAACAGGCTGGCCAGCGAAGGGTTCGTGGATGCATTGGATCAACGCGGGTTCTTTGTCACACAGGTATCGCGCGAAGACCTGATCGAGATCGCAAACCTGCGCGTCCTTCTCGAATGCCATGCCCTGCGCCTGTCGATCCGAAACGGCGACACCGACTGGGAAGGCAACCTTGTCGCGGCGCACCACAAACTGCACCTGATGGAGCAGGGGATGCTGAAGGGTGACGACAGCAAGGTCGAGGACTGGAAGCGGTACGATTGGGAATTCCATCAAGCGCTGATCGAGGCCTGCGGGTCTCAGAACCTATTGTCACTGCACGCCGTTCTTTATGACAAATACCTCAGGTACCAGATGTTGGTTCTGACCCATCGTGGCGAGGAAGCCGTCGAAGAGCATAGGAAAGTCTTCGAGGCAGCACTCGCCCGAGACATTGATACGGCCGCGGACACGCTTAAGGTGCATATCGAAAAAGGGTTGGAGCATTCGCTCGCGGCCTTCTGATCGCTCATATGCCGCTTTGGTTTCAATCCTGCCGGAAGAGCGAACAAACAATTTGCTTGCCAGATCTTGTTAAGTGCATTCGCCCATCGTTGCGCGATTAAGCTCCGATTGCGGCATCGAGGCGCAAAAGGGTGTCACAGTCAGCAAATTCGGGAACCTGCCGCTGGCCAAGCCGTATCTCCCTACCGTGCGAAGCCTGATGCATGGAATACCTGACAGTGACTTGCGGCGTGGGACAAGGGGTCAGCTTGAGATCCAGCGCTGTTGACCGGTATGAACGACTGCTTTAGTGAAAAATACTGCACCGCCAAATGCGGCATCGCTGCAACAGCAAACGAATGCTGCGTCAGCAATAGTTGTACGTGCACAAGTCCGCTTTGTCCTGTGTGGATGGCTCCCTTTTTGCAAGTCCTATTTGATGATTTGGATTTGTCAGAAGCAGTCTTGTGTTCGGCCTATTCGCGCGACGCACATGGCCGCTGGCCCTGATGGTTTCCACCAACCAAGTCCCATTCCGCAACTCGAACAGCAAGCGTTCAGGACAAAGCACGGGGCGTCTTGGTTTTAGGGCTGACAAAGTTCCATCACTTCATTGGTCTTGCAAACTCCTGTGTTTACGCCGGTGTGTTTAAACGGACCTCACTTTGTATGGCTCATTCCGGTTCAGTACGGCCCAGATC
>NZ_FRFA01000007.1 GCF_900143535.1 Tateyamaria sp. Alg231-49
GTCCGCGCCCAACCATGCTGAGAGGGCACGGAAACCGGTAGGTGCATTGGGAAAGCGCGCTGTGCCTCCATCGCTTAACCGATGCGCTTCCAGAAAGTCCTTCGAAATATCAATGCCTATGCTATCATCTGTCATCATCGTCATGTCCTATGCTTGTCATGCAAGCCCATGAAAAATCCAGCTTGCGTATCCGTTCAGGCCTCATGCGAAGACGGCGGCTGACCATACTCGAAAACGGTCCCTCACGACCAAGCCCAAAGCGATCCAGCCGCCACCACTGCCAGCCATAAATGGCTTGGCCGGCAGTGGCTCAATCTTTGCAGATCGATAAGGAAAGCATAAGACAAGCCCGAAGCAGCCTTGTCGCCAAGGGTTTTCATGTTGTCATAGATCAAGGCCGCTATCATGCACAAACGTCAAACTGGACCACTCTGCAGGGGCTGATCAGAATTTTTGGTTGTGACTTCCGGACATCAAGTCTAAATTACGGCGAAAGTGTGTCGGGCTTTGCCCTGTAATGAGGATTAGTTTTATGAAAACCTTGATTATCGCAGCTATTGCAGCTGCAAACTTTGGAGCGGCAGCTCAAGCTTCTACCGTGAATCTCGTCACTAACGGCAGTTTCGAAGATACTCCAGACTTCAGTGGAAGCTGGAGAGTGTTTCAGGGCGCGGAGCTGGATGGTTGGGAAGTCCAGTCCGGCGCAGGCGTCGAAATCCAAACAAATTCTGTCGGCAGCGTTCTGGATACGCTCTGGGGCACGAAATACGTTGAGCTTGACAGCCACAACGGCAATGGTGGTGCGACAACCGGGCCGACAAATTCGGCGATCGGGCAGGACATTTTTCTGAGCGCCGGGCACTACTTGCTGTCGTTCTACTATTCGCCCCGCGTGAACTCTCTCGGAACCGATACCAATGGTATTGATTACAGCATTGCCGGCGTGAGCGGGTCCGCATCCGGCCCCAACGACGATTTCCGCTTTGGTGAGTGGACGCTAATTGAGGAAACCGTCAAAATTGACGTGGGCGACACGTATAAGCTCCTGTTTGCGGCGACCGGTGGCGATGAAACGCTCGGTGGCCTGATTGATAACGTGTCGTTGACCGCTGTGCCACTGCCTGCTGGTATGCTTTTGCTTATGACGGCTCTCGGCGGCCTTGGCATTGCCCGCCGTCAAAAAGGCTGAATCTGAAATCCCTGAAATTGAAAAGGACGGACATTTTGTTCGCCCTTTTTTTCGTGTCATGCAGACGAGTTTGTATGGATCTAAAGAAATCGCATGCGGCGGCAAACAAGTTGTGCCTGCCGTCCTTATTTTCTTAAATCCTGCACGCCAGTGTCAGATGAGAACGATCCCTTTGTCGGTTACTGTCAGACAAACTTGGCTTGAGCTGGGGTGGAGTTCTGGTTTACGCGCGGGAACGACCAAATCGACCCTAGTACAGTCGTTCAATACTTAAACTAGGATCATTTGTCTGGCTGCGATGCTCTACGTTCTTTTTTTGCTGCGAAGATCCGCAACGCGGGCTGCGACCGCCGCAATACGGCGAGTCCGCCAATGGCAGTCATTGGCCGATCGCACTAGTTCGAATGAGGTGATTAAGCGACGGCTTCGTCCGCACAGCGGACGTTTGTGTAAACCCCTCAGCGTCCCCTGATCCGGGGATCAAGCGCGTCGCGCAGACCGTCGCCAAGGTAGTTTACCCCAAGCACCGTCAGCGAGATCAACAGGCCGGGCAGGATAACCCGTTCGGGGTATTGCTCCATCCGCTGGACCGAGTCCGCAAGCAACTTGCCCCATGTTGGGAAGTCGGACGGGAAGCCGACACCGAGGAAGGACAACGCACTTTCGGTGATGATCGCAGTGGCGAGACCCAAGGTGGCCGACACCATGATTGGTGAGATCACGTTGGGCAGCAGGTGGCGCAGAATGATCGACCCGGATGTGGTACCGATTGAGCGGGCGGCGAGGATGAACTCGCGCTCTTTCAGCGCGAGGATGTCACCGCGCACGATACGCGCAGTCTGCATCCATGAGGTCAGGCCAATCACGCCAACGATCAGGATAAACATGCCCCCCTCAGGGCCGAAGTTGGCGCGCAGGGGTTGGCGGAACAGGGTTACGGCGACCAAAAGCAGGGGCAGGATAGGCAATGACAGAACAAGGTCCGTAAAGCGCATCAGCCAGAAGTCGGCCTTTTTGAAGTAGCCCGAGACAACGCCCACGGCCGTGCCGATCAAAAGGGCGAGCACCATCGCAGCCCAACCCACTGCCATGGAGGCGCGCCCGCCCGCAATCAGGTTGGCGAGGATGTCGCGCCCCAGATTGTCGGTGCCTAACGGATTGCCCCAACGCACGGCGGCCGTGCTGTCCCAGATCGCCGTATAGATCGGGCGCAGGTCCTTGTTGCGGATATCCAGCTTTTGCGGATCAACCTGCCACACCCATGGGCCGACAAGCACCGCAAGCGTGATGAAGATCAGAAAACCGCCGCCAAACAACGCACCCTTGTGGTGTTTGAACTGGTCCCAGACGTCTTTCCACTGGCTGCGCGGCGCCTTGGGGGGCTCTTTGTCCTGAAGGGCCGCATATGGGTCGATTGGGGCGGTATCAGTCATAGCGGATCCTCGGATCGAGCACGCCATAGAGCACGTCTGCGATCAGGTTGAAGAGCACAATCAGGATGGCGAAAATAAAGGTCAGCGTCATCACCATGGGGATGTCATTTGCAAAGAGCGCGGTGAGCAGCAGTTGCCCGATCCCGTTCACTTTGAACACATTTTCGGTGATGATAGCGCCGCCGAAGATGGCTGGGATGCCCAGGGCAATAACCGTGATCACCGGGATCATCGAATTGCGCAGAACGTGCTGCATAACTACGACGCCTTCTTTCAAGCCCTTGGCGCGGGCCGTGCGCACATAGTCCTGCCCAAGATTGTCGAGCATGGAAGAGCGCATATAGCGAGAGATCTGTGCCGTGGTTTGCAGCGCGAGGACCATCACAGGCATCACCATCTGCATGAACTGGATTTTAAAGCTGGCCCAATCCGTCACGACGTGGGTGGTGTCGTAGATCGACGGCAGCCATCCCAGTTGCACGGAAAAGACCACGATCAACAGTGGCCCGGTAAAGAAGGGCGGGATCGAAAAGCCGATCATGGTGATGAACGTGCCGGCCTGATCGAAGACGGAATACTGTTTGTAGGCCGAATAGATGCCGATCGGCAGAGCGATCAGAATACCCACGATGTATGAAAGCCCCACAACCCACAGAGTTTGCGGGATACGCTGCACTACGATGTCCATCACGGGGCTGCGTGTCTGCCACGAGATCACGCGCTGCTTGCCTTCGGCGAAGGTCGTGCCAAACCAGTGATCGATCAGAACCTGCGGTTCGATCCAGAAGAACTGTACAATCCATTTCCAGTATTGGACGTGGATGGGTTGGCCAAGGCCAAGAGCCTCGCGCATCTTTTCTTTGACTTCGGGCGGGACCGTAAGGGGCACTTGGGCCATTGGGTCGCCGGGGGCGAGCTGCAAGAGCAGGAAAATCACAAGGCTGATGAACAAAAGCGTCGGGATCGATAGGATCAACCGGCGGATTGTGAAGGTCAGCATAGTCAGGCCAGTCCTTTGTCGGAGGTCTTGTTGTTGCTTGGCGGTGGGCGGAGGTTCGTCCGCCTTACGGGGTGGGTGCCCTCTGGCAGGCGTTACGAGGCAGCCTGCCAGAAGGGAGGGTAAGGCGGACGTGTTGCCCGCCTTGCCTTGATTAGTCGACGCGGTACCAGTCGGCCACGTTCCACAATTCACTGTCCCAGACGTTCAGCTTTACGCCACCAAGGGAGTTGGCGTGTGCCGATACACGACCACGGTGCACAAGTGGCACGATGGTATAGGTGTCTTTGGTCAGCATGTTGTTCATCTTGATCGCGATTTCGGCGCGTTTCTCGATTTCACCGGTGCGACCCAGTTCGTCGATCAAAGCGTCATACTCTGGATCACAGAAGCGGTTGATGTTCTCACCCTGCCACTGGCTGGAAGGCTTGGGTTCGTTGCCACAACGGTAGGCCGACAGGTACGCCTGTGGGTCTGTTCCGTCGAAGGTGTTGGCATACATCTCTACGTCCGCATAGAACTTCTGGAACGTGTCAGGCGAACCTGGGTCACCACCAAAGAACACGGATGCATCAAGGTTACGCAGTTCGGTTTCAACACCGATCTCGCTCCACCACTGCTTGATCAGGGCTTGGAAGTCCTGACGCACAGCGTTGGTCGATGTCTGATAAAGGATCGACAGTTTCACGCCGTCCTTGTCACGTACACCATCACCATCGCTGTCGGTCCAGCCGGCTTCGTCCAGCAGGGCCTTGGCGCCTTCAATGTCCTGGGTTGCACAGTGCATGTCGCCGGAGGCGAACATTGCTGGGGCAGGGACCAGATCGCAGGACACTTTACCAGCCTGACCATAGCCGACTTCAACCAACAGGGGGCGGTCGATCGCGAGCGACAGCGCTTTGCGCACGTTGATATCCGTCAGGAACGGGTGGGGTTCGGCAACCGTGGCGCGTGTTTCGGCCGGCAGGTCTGGTGACGGGTTCGTCATGTTCATTTCCAGACGTTCGATCAGCGGGCCAAAGCCTGCAATCGCCACACCTTTGCCTGCCGCTTCCATACGCGCGATCACGTCGGGCGCAAGCTGCAGGTTCCAAGCGTAGTCAAACTCGCCCGTTTCCAGAACGGAGCGGCCTGCCGCTGCGGCATCGCCACCACCTTTGAACGTCAGCGACGCAAATGCGGGTTTCGCCGGGTCACGGTAGTTCGGGTTGGCCGACATCTGGATCACGTCGTTGGGGCGGAATTCGTCCACAACAAATGGGCCGGTACCGATCGGGCCAAAGTTCGCGTCCGTGCACTCGGGCGCTTTGGCACCTGTGCAATCAGCAAACTGAGCGGCTTGAATGATCGGGGACTGACCGCCGACAAATGGGCCATATGGGTTGGGCTTGGGCTGGTTGAAGGTGACGACGATGGTTTGCGCATCTGGCGTCTCGACGTTTTCAACACCGTCGAATTTGGCCAGCTGTGCACAACCGCCTTCGGGGTTCATGCAGTAGTCAGCAGTGAATTTCACATCAGCCGACGTCACGGGCGAGCCATCAGACCAGACAAGGCCATCTTTCAGCTTCCATGTGATGGTCGTGAGGTCTTCGCTCACGCCGCCATTGCCGACGGTCGGGATTTCTGCGGCCAGCCATGCTGTCAGTTCACCGACTTCGTTGTAACGCGCAAGCGGTTCGATCACGAGGCTGGAGGATTCGATGTCCTTGGTGCCGCCTGACAGGTAAGGGTTCAGGATCGACGGGGCTTGCCAGTAGATGATGCTGACTTCGCCATCTGATCCGCGTTCAGCAAATGCTGCAGGCGCAAGCGCCGCTGTCGCGACAGCACCCATAAGCAGGGATTTGAGGGTCATGTGTTACTCCTTGTTGGACGGCATGGGCGCACCCAAAACCATCAATCGCGTGCCGCGTTGACCGCCGCACATTTTTCGACGCTTGAGAATAAGTGGCGCAATCATCGGTGTAACCCACGGTTCGTCCGACATTTTTACCTATTGCCCCCAAGCACACTTGAACATCGAAACAGAACTTGGCGAAATTGCAAGCCTTGCGTGCCGTCAATGGACCATTTTGGGCATCTAAAGTTTGACAGTGCCTTAAGGTTCGACCACTCTTTTTGAAACTGCGCTAATGCTGGCGCACTGCGGGGATGCACATGCTAGATCACACCGAAAAAACGCCCATTGCCGACATTCAGGAATTGCGCGTTGCCTTTCAAACAAAGGATGGTCCGGTGCTGGGGGTCGAGGACGTTTCGTTCTCCATAAACGCAGGCGAAACCGTCTGTGTGGTCGGGGAATCTGGATCCGGCAAATCCGTGTCGTCGTTGTCTTTGATGCGTTTGGTGGAGTTTGGCGGGGGCGAAATCGCTGGCGGGCGCCTCATTTTTAATCGCAAGGATGCCGATCCGATCGATCTTGCGGACGCAGAACAAGAGTTGATGCGCACGATCCGCGGAAACGAGATTGGGATGATCTTTCAGGAGCCCATGACTGCGCTGAATCCGGTGTTCACCGTGGGGCGTCAATTGACCGAAGGGCTGCGCCTGCATCGCGGAATGAGCAAGAGCGAAGCCGAAGCGCGTGCGCTTGAGTTGATGAATCAGGTCCGAATCCCGGAACCGGAGCGTCGCCTTAAACAGTATCCACATGAACTGTCAGGCGGCATGCGCCAGCGTGTGGTCATCGCGATGGCGCTTGCGTGCAAGCCGCGCCTGCTGATTGCGGATGAACCCACGACGGCATTGGACGTGACCATTCAGGCGGAAATTCTTGCCCTTATGGATCGTCTCAAACGCGAAACAGGCACGGCAGTGATGTTTATCACCCATGATATGGCGGTGGTTGCGCAGATGGCTGACCGCGTGGTCGTCATGTTCCGCGGCAACAAGGTAGAAGAGGGAACGGTCGAGGAAATCTTTGAAAATCCTCAGCACGCTTACACCAAGGCACTGCTGGCCGCTGTCCCGAAGCTGGGCGAAATGCGCGGCAAGGCAGCCCCCGAGCCGATGAAGCTGATGGGCCGGGACCAGGCCGAGATCAAACCGATCCCCGGCACGGACGAACCCCTTCTCAAAGTTAAGAACCTGACGACTCGATTCCCGGTGCGCGGCGGATTTTTCCGCCGCCTCGTGGCGAACGTCCACGCCGTGGAGGATCTGTCCTTCACCATCAACAAAGGCCAGACGCTCAGCCTTGTGGGTGAAAGCGGGTGCGGCAAATCCTCGGCTGGTCGCTCGATTTTGCGATTGGTCGAACCGCAATCAGGCGAAGTGGTGCTGGATGGCAAGGACATCATGGCTCTGAATGATCGCGATTTGCGCACTGCTCGGCTCGACATGCAGATGATCTTTCAGGATCCATTTGCCTCGCTCAATCCACAGATGCAGCTTGCTGATCAAGTGGCCGAACCGATGCAGAACTTTGGCATGTTCAAAGGCGAAGAGGGTCGCAAGCGAGTTGAGATGCTTTTTGACCGGGTCGAGTTACCGCGCAGTTTCATGCGACGCTTTCCCCACGAACTGTCCGGCGGGCAGCGCCAGAGGGTTGCCATCGCACGCGCGCTGGCCCTCAACCCCAAACTGATCATCGCGGATGAGGCTGTGTCTGCGCTGGATGTTTCGGTGCAGGCACAGGTGTTGAACCTGATGATGGAGTTGCAGGCCGAGCTGGGCCTGTCCTTCCTGTTCATCAGCCACGACATGGCAGTTGTTGAGCGGGTCAGCCACCATGTGGGCGTCATGTATCTGGGCCGGATCGTCGAAATGGGCCCGCGCGCCCGCGTTTTCGAAAACCCGCAGCACCCCTATACGCAGGCATTGATGAAGGCCGTGCCAATCGCCGACCCGCGACAGCGCAAGGACGAAAAAGACCTGAACTTCAAACCCATCCCATCGCCGATCCATCCGGTGACCTATACGCCCGAACCCTCGGCCTATAACGAGGTCGAGCCGGGGCACTTTGTGCTGACGACAGACAGCGGGTATTGATCCATTGTGACTGGCAAGGAACGGCGCAAAACGGTTCTGGTCACAGGGGGCGCGCGTGGGATTGGTGCGGGTATCGTCGCTGCTTTGCGCGACACCCATGACGTCATGGTGCACTACAACACAACGATCCCTATTCATGATGCGGTTGTGCAGGGGGATCTGACCGATCCCGAAACGCCCGCCCGTTTAATTGCGGCAACCATGGAACGGTTTGGCCGACTGGACGGTGTGGTGCACAATGCAGGCGACATTTCAGTGTCTCCGCTGGATGCATTCACGCCAAAGGCTTATCACGAGATGTTCGATGTGAACCTGTTTTCAGCCCAGGGTCTGCTGTCTGCCGCAATGCCCCATTTGTCGCGCGGTGCGGCCATGGTGAACATCTCGTCTGTGAATGCTGTATTGCCGCCCAAAGGGGCCGCAATGTACGGCGCCAGCAAGGCGGCCCTTGATTTGTGGACCCGAGGAGCGGCCAAAGAGCTGGGCCCTCGGGGCATCCGGATCAACGCGGTGGCGCCCGGCGCAATTGATGTCCCAGATGCGGGGCGAGATGATGATCTGAAACAAGCATTTGTTGATATGACCGCATTGGGGCGCATGGGCACACCTGCGGACATTGCCGGTGTTGTGGCCTTTCTGCTGAGCGATGCGGCATCGTATATCACGGGCGAAGTTCTGACCGTATCGGGAGGATATCGGTTGTGAGCGCGCGTTTAACCCAAGTCACACCTTTTGTGCCCTGCACATCGCTTCAGCAGCAAATTGGGTTTTACAGGGATATTCTGGGTTTTTCGGTGGGATTTCAGGCGGAGAACTACGCTTTCGTTCGTCGTGACGATGTGGCCTTGCGGCTTGTCGAAGTCTGGGAAACGGTGGACCTGTCGCATCCCGAACGAGAGAACTCGTTTTATGTGGATGTGGTGGGGCTTGATGATCTTTTTGCTTTGATGAAGCCAAAACTCGACACGCTTGCCGACGGCCGGGTGCGCGCGCCTTTTGATCAAGACTATGGCCAGCGTGAGTTTCACGTCAAAGATGAGGACTGCACATTGATATTCTTTGGAGAAGCGTTGTGACCACCCGCCTTACACCACTGCAGTTGATGACCAAGCTCATCAGCTTTCCGACGGTCAGCCGTGACACAAATCTGCCGTTGGTGGATTGGGTTGAGGAATACCTGAGCGGCCACGGGATAACCTGCCACCGGTATTATCATCCTGACCAACCCAAGGCCGCGCTTTTTGCTCATGTGGGTCCCGAGGTTGAGGGTGCGGTTGTGCTGTCTGGGCATACGGACGTTGTGCCTGTTGATGGCCAGCCGTGGGATACGGACCCGTTTGTCGTCACCGAAGTTGGTGGCAAATATTTCGGGCGTGGCACCTGCGACATGAAGGGCTTTGATGGGCTCGCCATCTGGGCGCTGGTCGAGGCGCATTATGCGGGCAAGGCGATGCAAATTGCGCTGAGTTTTGATGAAGAGATTGGGTGTCTTGGTGCCCCGCCAATGATTGAAGCCATGCAAGGGGTGGTGCCCAAGGGCGGGCCAGTGATTGTGGGCGAGCCCTCGATGATGAAAGCAGTGACAGGCCACAAGGGCGGGCAGGGCTTTGACACCCATGTGGTGGGATTCGAGGTGCATTCCTCGCTATTGCCCACGGGGGTCAGTGCCATTTTGGAAGGTGCAAAGATCATCGACTTTGCCAATCACCGCAACGCCGAAAATATGGCCGCCATACCTTCGCCGCTGGCTGCGATGTTCGATCCGCCTTTTACCACATGGCATGTGGGGCAAGTGTCGGGGGGGACCGCCCACAACATCACGGCCAAGGATTGCCGGTTTTCCATGGATTTCCGCGCCGTGCCGGGGGACGATGTTGTCGCGCTGAAAGAGGCCTATATGGCCCATGTGGCTGGGATCGAGGCGGGGATGCAGGCGATACACCCTGACACACGCGTCGAGATTGAGACCCGCTTTGATGTGCCTCCGTTGAAGCCGGAAGCCGATGGCGTTGCCGAGGCATTGGTGCGTGGCATTACGGGGGACAATGCAGGTCACGTGGTAAGTTATGGAACCGAGGCCGGACAGTTTCAGGCGGCGGGATATTCTGCGGTTGTCTGCGGTCCCGGCGACATTGCCCAGGCACACCAGCCCAACGAATTCATCACTGTGGCGCAATTCGAGGCGGGACACACCTTTATGCGGGATTTGGTGGCGCGGTTGTGATTGTCGTCGTGCGGGACTGTTTTGAGCAATGCTCAAAAGGCGCACGCCCACCGGCACGCCTGTCGCCCCGCCAGTCTCGGAGATGATGAGGTTTCCGATCCACGAGGGGACACCTATTTCATGGCCGGGCCCACATCCCACTGAAGCCGATGTGGTTGTCATTGGAGGCGGTGTGATCGGTGTGTGCTCGGCTTTGTACCTCGCGCGGAGCGGCCTGCGTGTCGTTTTGCTGGAGAAAGGCCGGATCGCGGGCGAACAGTCTTCACGCAACTGGGGCTGGATTCGTCAGCAGGGACGCGATCCAGACGAGTTGCCGATCATGGTCGAAGCCAACCGCCTGTGGCGTGAACTGGCCAGTGAGACAAATGTGGACATCGGTCTGAAAACCGGAGGCGTCACGTATCTGGCCAGCACCGAAAAGGCGATGGCAGATTACGAAGATTGGCTGCCCCATGCGCAGGTGAATGGGGTGGACAGCCGCCTTTTGACCCGAGCCGCAACAGCTGAACTGATCCCGGGAATGTCCCGCACATATGTGGGGGCGCTGCATACAGCTTCGGATATGCGGGCCGAACCGTGGGTGGCGGTGCCTGCTCTTGCCGGAATTGCCGCGCGCGCAGGTGTTTCGATTGTTGAAAACTGTGCTGTGCGCGAGCTGGACATTGCCGCAGGCCGTGTGATCGGAGTGATCAGCGAACATGGGCGCATAAAAGCACCCGAGGTGGTTCTGGCTGGAGGCGCTTGGTCGAGCCTGTTGTTACGACGGCACGGCGTGGCGCTGCCTCAGCTGTCGGTACGTGCAACCGCGGCCGCAACCGAGGCCTTGCCTATGGTCTATCCCGGTGGCGCCGCAGATGACGAGATCGCATTTCGCCCGCGTGCGGACGGGGGATATTCGCTAGCGGCAGGCGGATTTCATGAGCTTTTTGTGGGCCCGGATGCCTTTCGTGCGTTGCCAAATTTTCTGACCCAATTGCGCGCTGATCCATTTGGGACGCGATTCTTGCCCGGTGCCCCGCATGGATTTCCCGACGCTTGGGGCACGCCGCGCAGCTGGACAGCCGACGACATCAGCCCGTTTGAGAAAATGCGCGTGCTGAACCCCAAACCGAACAAGGGAAAGCTCAAAGCGCTCACTCGCGATTTCGCCGCACTGTTTCCCAACATCGGGCCTGTTCGAATCAAGGCCGCGTGGGCGGGCATGATCGACACGATGCCAGACGTGGTGCCTGTGGTGGACCGGGTTGCGGCCTTGCCCGGACTAACGGTTGGCACAGGCATGAGCGGCCACGGCTTTGGCATCGGTCCGGGTATGGGAAAGGTGCTGGCTGCTCTGGTCACTGGCGCGGAGGTGGGGCATGATCTGGCACGCTTCCGCCTCGCTCGGTTTTCGGACGGTTCGCCTATGCGACTCGGTCCTGCCCTTTGACATCCAGAAAGGATATGTGATGCCGATCAAGAACCGCCTTGCTGAGACCCACGCCGAAATCATCGGCTGGCGCCATCACCTGCATGCCCATCCCGAACTGGGTTTTGAAGAGCATGAGACAGCCGCCTTTGTGGCGAAAAAGCTGGGTGAGATTGGTGCAGACAAGGTCGAGACAGGCGTGGCCCAAACCGGCGTCGTTGCGGTGATCAAAGGACGCACGGACAGCAAAGGTCGCGTGATTGGCCTGCGTGCAGACATGGATGCCTTGCCCATTCTTGAGGCCAGCGGCGTGGATTACCCATCGCAAAACGCCGGTGTGATGCACGCGTGCGGCCACGATGGGCATACTTCAATTCTACTGGGGGCCGCACAATATCTGGCCGAGACGCGCAATTTTGACGGTACGGTGGTGCTGCTGTTCCAACCTGCCGAAGAAGGCGGCGGGGGCGGCCGCGTCATGGTCGAAGAAGGCGTACTAGACCGCTACGGTGTGCAAGAGGTTTATGGATTGCACAATATGCCGGGCTTTCCCACGGGGCAGTTCGCGATCCGGCCCGGCGCATTGATGGCGTCGGCGGACGAATTTTACATCACCGTGACGGGCAAGGGCGGGCATGGCGCCGCACCGCACCAGTCGATCGATCCCAACATCACGGCTGCACACATCATTCTGGGGCTGCAAAGCATCGCCAGCCGCAATGTGGACCCGCTCGAATCAACCGTTGTGTCGGTCTGCGCGCTGCATTCTGATGTGGATACGCACAACGTAATCCCGCAGCAAACGCGTATGACTGGTACTGTACGCGCACTGAATTCAGACGTGCGCGATATGGTTGAGGCTCGGGTCATATCCATCGCCAAAACCATTGCAGAAGCCTATGATTGCGTCGCCGAGGTGGATTATCGGATCGGGTATCCGGTGACCGTAAACGATCCTACACATACCGAATTTGCCGCTGCTGCCGCCCGCGCTGTGGCGGGGGACGTGGACATGGAAACGCCGCCCATTATGGCTGCCGAAGATTTCTCCTTCATGCTGAACGAACGGCCCGGCGCGTACATCTTTTTGGGCAATGGAGACGGCCCCATGGTGCATCACCCCGCCTACGTCTTTGACGATGATGCCATTCCTGCCGGGTGCAGTTGGTTCGTGGAACTTGTCGAACAACGTATGCCAGCCCAATAACTTAATAACCACGACCTGCATGCTGGTCCGGTCTGGACATTCCGCCCGATTGGCACAGTTTCATCGCAACAAACCCACATCCCGGACAGGAGTTCCCGATGCCGATCAAAAACCGTTTTGCCGAAATGCAGGCCGATATCACTGAATGGCGCCGCGATATCCACGAACACCCGGAAATCCTGTTCGAAACCCACCGCACCAGCGCGTTGGTGGCCGAAAAACTACAGGCATTCGGCTGTGACGAAGTGGTGACCGGGATTGGTCGCACAGGGGTCGTTGGCGTGATCAAGGGCCGCGGCGCTGGATCCGGCAAGGTGATCGGTTTGCGCGCCGATATGGACGCGCTGCCCATCCATGAACAGACAGGGCTCGACTACGCCTCCAAAACGCCAGATGCGATGCACGCCTGCGGGCATGATGGACATACCGCGATGCTGCTGGGAGCTGCGAAATATCTGGCAGAGACGCGCAATTTCGACGGTACTGTTGTGGTCATCTTTCAACCCGCTGAAGAAGGTGGAGGCGGCGGACGAGAGATGTGCAATGACGGGATGATGGAACGCTGGGGCATTGATGAGGTCTATGGAATGCACAACTGGCCCGGCAAACCCGTGGGCGAGTTTGCGATCCGGTCGGGTCCCTTCTTTGCGGCTACAGACCTGCTGAATATCGAATTTGAGGGCTTGGGCGGGCACGCGGCCAAGCCGCAGGAAACCATCGACACGACTTTGATGGCGTCTCACGCCGTCACGGCGCTGCAATCCATCGTCAGCCGCAATGCCGATCCTATTGACCGCATCGTGGTATCGATCACCTCGTTCGAGACATCGTCAAAAGCCTTTAACGTGATCCCGCAGAAGGTTCAGATTTATGGCACTGTGCGCACCATGTCGGCGGAGATGCGTGATTTGGCGGAAAAGCGGGTTATTGAGATTTGCAACGGCGTCGCGGCCACCTTTGGCGGCGTTGCTCGTGTGGAGTACCAGCGCAACTACCCGGTGATGGTCAATCACGACGAACAGACTGCATTTGCGGCCGAGGTTGCCCGGTCCGTGTCCGGGCAGTGCGAAGAAGCGCCGCTTGTGATGGGGGGCGAGGACTTCGCCTTCATGCTGGAAGAGCGCCCCGGGGCCTATATTCTGGTTGGCAATGGCGACACAGCCATGGTGCACCACCCCGAGTATAACTTTAATGACGAGGCGATCCCGGCGGGCTGTTCGTGGTGGGCGGAAATTGTTGAGCAAAGGATGCCTTTGGCCGGCTGACGTTCCTGCCGTTGGCAGATCGCTCCTCCCGACGTCCCTCAAACCATGGTTGGGATTGGCCGGGCGGGAGCGGCTCAACGCATAACGTCAACCGCGTGATCGTTCGCCAATGCAAACAGGCGGCTGGCAAGCGGCCGTCTGGTTTTGCCCTGCATCTTTGGGTCAGAAAGTGTCTTTGGGTCACTCATCCGGGCCAACTCCAGCCCCATATCGCGCAGATGATTTCTGCTGGCCATGTCGCGGCACTCGGCCATAATGATGCCACGCAAAACGTAAGATGCGGTGGTAGGAAATCGTTTCCAACCTTGCGCGCTGGCGTCCGCCAGATGCACATCCAGCAAAGCAACAGGAACGCCTGCATGTGCGCAGCGATCCAACAGGTTTGGCCATAGATCTGAGTTCACAAGAACACAAAGGTCGGGCCGCCAGTGCCGCAAAAAGCGGTCAATTGGTCCTGTTCCTTCTAGAGGGCTGAACTGGTGCACGGCGCGTGCGTTTGACTGTCCAGCCGCCGCCTGTGCAGCGGCAGCGGTGTTAGAGGTGAGCAACAGCATGGCGTCCGGGTGGGTACGGGTAATGTCCGTGATCAGAGGCAGAACCGAAGTGACATCATCTTCATCCGCTGCATAGATCCAGATCATTGGGCCGGCGCGCCTATCTGCCGTGGCGTGCCCGAGGCGTTCATGCGCCCGGTCCACGGAAACGCCAGCACGTCGCAATGCATTAACTGATGCACTCGCCATGAAGGGCAGGGCAAGGGTGGTGGCAGCCCTGTAAAGGTAGAACAGGGCGGTGGGGCGCATATTGGCTATCCGCCTGTATGGCTCATATGGCGCGGCATCTGGCCATCAAGGCGCTGGCGCGAATAGTCAAAGTCATGCCCTTTGGGCTTGGCCCCGATGGCGGCGCGGATGGCGTTTTCCAGCGGCACATCGTCATCGGGATGCGCACGCAACGGAGCACGCAGGTCAGCCATGTCTTCTTGACCCAAACACATATAAATCTCGCCCGTGCAGGTCAGGCGCACGCGGTTGCAGCTTTCGCAGAAATTGTGGCTGAGGGGGGTGATGAACCCAATTTTTTGGTCCGTCTCTTCCAAACGGACATAGCGGGCGGGGCCGCCGGTGCGTTCGGCCAGATCGGTGACGGTGTAGTGATCTGCATAGCGCGCGCGTACATCTTTGAGCGACCAGTACTGGCCCAGACGGTCCTCGTTCCCAAGATCGCCCATCGGCATGACTTCGATCCAGGTGAGGTCCATGGATCGCTCAGCACACCAACGCGTTATCGTCTCCAATTCGTCTTCGTTGAAGTCTTTGAGGGCAACGGCGTTGATTTTAACTTTCAGACCAGCGGCCAGCGCCGCATCTACGCCACGCAGCACTTGGGGCAGACGGCCCCAACGGGTGATATCCGCGAATTTCTGCTCGTCCAGCGTATCAAGCGAGATGTTCACGCGACGCACGCCTGCGGAATAAAGTTGATCCGCAAAGCGCTCAAGCTGGCTGCCATTGGTGGTCAGCGTCAGTTCTTTGAGTGTACCCGCTTCGAGATGCCGGCCCATCGCGTTGAAAAAGGTCATGATGTCACGACGCACCAGAGGCTCGCCGCCCGTTATCCGCAGCTTTTCCACGCCCAGACCGATAAAGGTCGAGCACATGCGGTCCAGCTCTTCGAGGGTCAGCAGTTCTTTCTTTGGCAGAAAGGTCATGTTTTCCGACATGCAGTACACACAGCGGAAATCGCATCGGTCGGTTACAGAAACGCGCAAGTATGTGATGGCGCGGGCAAAGGGATCAATCAACGGAGCATTCATGTGAATATTGGTAGGTGCGCGCAAGAGTGTCTGCAAGGGGCATTGCGTCAACAATTGCGTGCTCTATGGTTGGATCATGCGACGAATGATTATGATTGTGCTGTGTGTTTCGGGATGTGGGACCTTGCCGGGGCAGCTCGAAACCGCATCCGGTACCGCGAATGTATCCTCGGCATCCGGTGATGTGCAGCGCCCCGTCGCTCGTTCGGACGGCGTCGTTGCGACCGAAGCATCTGTCAGTGGCACGCCCGAAGTCTCGGTTGGCACTCTGGGTCGTACGATTGCCTCTCTTGGTAATCCGGGCGAGCCAGGATTGTGGCTGAAGACCCCGTTGGTGTCCGCCGAACGGAAAGCACGTGTTTCCAACCCAGCGACAGGTCAGGCCGTTGAGGTCACGTTGATTCCAATTGAGGGGCCGCGGACAGCGGGCAGTCGAATGTCATTGGCAGCCATGCAGGCGCTTGGCGCGCCGCTGGGTGATCTGGTCGAAGTCGACGTGTTCGGGTTTTAGCGCGTCAATCGAGGTACTTGCCCGCCTCTTTGGCGGCAAAAGGCTTCATTGCGCTCCCATGTTCCTCAAGAAATGCGCGCGCACGCGGGGCGTCATGCTTGCCCAATTCACGTATCCACCATGCAATTGCCTTTTGGATGAACCATTGTTGATCCGGGACATAAGAGGCAGCCCAGCCCAGCACCCGTTCGCGTGCGGCAACTTCTTCGGGCTTGGGGAAGTTCTGTTTGGTCCAAGGCAATGTCATCACAAGAGCGGCGCGGCGCGTCCACATGTGTTCGGATGTCGTCCACGTCTCAACCAGATCAAGGCGGGCCGGGTCGGCCGCAACACGGCGTTGCCCCGCCATGCAGGCGTGATCGGCGATGGCCCAACCGTCAAATTGCGGCACCCATGATGTGATCAAATCCCATGCCGCATCGTCTGGCCGGATACGGGCCTGCGTCAACAGCTTGGCCGCCGCCAGTCGTGCCTCGAAAATATCCGTTTGCCACAGCCCGTCTGCAAGGGTGACGCGTGCAGGCACGTCCAGTTCCTTGCGCCAGGCTTGGGTCAAATCATTCAGGACCGGATTGGGTACGCCCAGATGAACACGCTTTGACTTGTGATAGGCTTTGGCACCGGCTGCACGGGTCTCATCGCCATGGGTTGCGATCTGCGCCAGCGCGTCTTCTGGGCTCATTCTACCGTCACAGACTTGGCAAGGTTGCGGGGTTGATCAACGTCGGTGCCCTTGGCCACGGCCGTATGATAGGCGAGCAGTTGCGCAGGCACGGCATAGAGGATCGGAGCAATGATATCCGGGCAATCGGGCATCGCGATCTTTGCCCACGTACCGTCTCCGGCCTCTTTAAGCCCGACTGAATTCGAGATTAGGGCGACCTTGCCCTTGCGTGCCATGATCTCTTGCATGTTGGACACTGTCTTGTCGAACAACGCGTCGCGGGGCGCCATGACCACGACGGGCACGGATTTGTCGATCAGGGCGATGGGGCCATGTTTCAACTCGCCAGACGCATAGGCTTCGGCATGTATATAGCTGATTTCCTTGAGTTTCAGGGCGCCTTCCAAGGCCAGCGGATACATCACGCCACGTCCTAGAAACAGAATATCGCGTGCCTCGGCCAGCTTGCGAGCGGTGGATTTCATCGCGCTGCTCTGCTCAATGGCATGGTTCATCAGGGCAGGCAGGCTGCGCAATGATGCAATGTGTTCGGCCATCTGCTCATCTGTGATGGTTTCGCGTGCACGCGCCGCCTTGAGCACCAGCATCAAAAGCACGGTCAACTGGCAGGTGAACGCCTTGGTCGAAGCCACCCCAACTTCGACGCCCGCAAAGATCGGCAATGCCAGATCGCTTTCCCGTGCGATTGAGCTTTCGGGGACGTTGATCACGGATGCGATCTTGTCCGCCTTGCCTTCGCAATAGCGCAGGGCGGCCAGCGTATCCGCGGTCTCGCCAGACTGGCTGACGAAAAGGGCCAGCGTACGCGCCGGTATGGGTGGTTCGCGATAGCGGAATTCTGACGCAACATCGACCTCGACGGGCAGACGCGCGATCTGTTCGAACCAATACTTCGCTGTCAGGCAGGCATAATATGCCGTGCCGCACGCGACCATGGTCAGCCGGTCGATCGCAGTGAAGTCGATACCGGGGTCGGGCAGGGTGATCTCGCCCTCCGCACTCAGGTAGTTTGCCAGCGTATTGGCCAACACCACCGGCTGTTCGGCAATTTCCTTGGCCATGAAGTGTTTGTGCCCGGCCTTGTCTATGCGCGTGGAATCCATCTGGACCTGGCGCATCGCGCGGTTGGCCAATGCGCCATTTGCGTCCCGAATTTCAACACCTGCGCGGGTCACAACGGCGCGGTCGCCTTCTTCCAGATAGGTGATGCGATCCGTCATGGGGGCCAAAGCGATGGCGTCCGAACCCACAAACATCTCGCCATCGCCATGGCCTATGGCCAGCGGAGAGCCCTTGCGCGCGGCCACGATCAAATCGCCCTGACCCTGAAACAAAAAGGCCAGCGCAAACGCTCCCTCTAGACGGTCGAGCGCGGCAAAGGCAGCGTCCACCGGGCTCATTCCGCCATCCATGTAGTGTTGCGTGAGCAGAGAAACCGTCTCGGTGTCCGTCTCTGTCTGGGATTTAAGCCCCGCCGCATCCAATTCTGCGCGCAAGTCGCGGAAATTCTCGATAATGCCATTGTGCACCACGGCAACAGGGCCGGACTGGTGGGGATGGGCATTGCCTTCTGTCGGCGCACCATGCGTGGCCCAGCGGGTGTGCCCGATGCCAGCCTTACCAGCGAGCGGTTCATGCACAAGCCGGTCGCTGAGGTTCACCAGCTTGCCCACAGCGCGCCGCCGTTCCAGCACACCATTGTTTACCGTAGCGATCCCGGCACTGTCATAGCCGCGATATTCCAGCCGTTTGAGCGCCTCAACCAGCATTGGAGCAACTTCGTGATCGCCCAAGACCCCTACAATTCCACACATGTTAGCTGCCCCTGTGCATTCTGGCCTTTTTGGCCTTTAACATTTCGAATAATTTTCGCGCCATGCCGGGCTTTTCCACCTGTGGTGCGCGCGCCAACGCAAGCGCGCCCGCTTCCACGTCGGATGTGATGACAGAACCGGACCCCGTCATCGCCTCGTCCCCGATGGAGACCGGGGCCACGAGCATAGTGTTGGACCCGATAAAGGCACGTTCGCCGATATGGGTGAAATGCTTCATCACGCCATCGTAGTTGCAGGTGATGGTGCCTGCGCCGATGTTGCTGGCCGCACCAATGGACGCATCGCCAATGTAACTGAGATGGTTGACTTTGGATCCCTCTGCCAGCGTCGCATTCTTGACCTCGACAAAGTTGCCGATGCGCACATCCTCGGCCAGTTCCGTACCCGGACGCAGGCGGGCGTAAGGACCAACAATAGCACCACGCGCGACATGACACCCTTCAAGGTGGGAAAATGCGCGGATGGTGGCACCGGATTCGACGCTTACGCCGGGCCCGAACACGACATTTGGTTCGATCACGGCATCCCTTCCGATCACCGTATCAAGGGAAAGATAGACCGTGTCGGGCGCGACCAAAGTCACGCCGTCGCCCAGCAATTCGGCGCGTGCCTTCGTCTGAAACAACGCATCCGCCGCTGCCAGATCGGTACGCGAATCCACGCCTAACGTCTCGGCTTGGTCACAGGCGATGGCCGTCACCGACAGACCCCGTCGGTTGGCCAGTTCGGCGACTTCGGTCAGGTAGTATTCACCTGATGCGTTGTCATTGCTCGTCTCACTCAGCATTTCAAACAATGTCTTTGCGTCGCAAGCCAGCAAGCCGCTGTTGGTAAAACGAATAGTCTGCTCGTCCTCGCTGGCATCCTTGTACTCGACAATTTTAACCAAGCGGTCGCCGTCCATCACCAAACGGCCATAGCGCGGCTGAAGTTCGGCAATTTCGAACCCCAGCACCACCACATCGTGGGTTTGACGGGTCGCAATCATGCGCTCCAGCGTTTCAGGGCGCAAAAACGGCGTGTCACCAAACAGCACGACAATGTCGCCGTCGAAGCCTTTCAGCACCTCGCGCGCCTGATCCACAGCATGACCTGTGCCTAGTTGCTCTTCTTGCAGAACAACTTCGGCGTTTTCGTCATAGGCGAGGGCGGCCGCGCGCACTTGGTCTGCTCCGTGCCCGGCCACAACGATCACATGTTCCGGATCTAGCGCCGCACCAGCACGCATCGCGTGGTGCAGCATGGGGGCACCGCCAATGGGATGCAGTACCTTGGGCAGTTCCGAATTCATCCGGGTGCCCTTGCCTGCGGCAAGAATGATCAATGCAGCGCTCATGAAATGCCTCTTTGCCCAATTCTCTTTGTCTTTTTGTTGCGCCCTGTTTATCGCCTATTGCGATGCGCGCAAGCGGGCTGGCCATCAAACAAGATTGCGGCTTGCAACAACTGAGACCAGCAAGGGCGATGGAGAACAGATATGACAGCGGTGATTTTCGATCTTGACGGGACGCTTGCCGACACCAGTGGTGATCTTTTGGCGGCTGCAAATATCTGCTTTCGCGATATGGGATATGGCGATGTGCTGGGGGCAGGGGACGCAGGTGTCGCTTTGCGCGGCGGACGCGCCATGCTGCGTGCTGGGCTGACCCGGGTGGATCAGTTGGATGAGCGCACGATCGATCTGTACTACCCCGTATTGCTTGAGGCATACGGCGCTGCGATCAGCACCCACACGCGCCTTTATCCCGGCGCAATGGAGGCCATCGAAACCCTTAAATCCCATGGCCACGCCATAGGCATCTGCACCAACAAACCCGAAGGGCTGGCCGAACAGCTGATGCGCGATCTGGGTGTGCGCGACGTCTTTGGCAGTCTTGTTGGTGCCGACACTCTGCCTGTGCGCAAACCGGATCCGGAGCCACTCTTTGAAGCGACTCGCCGTTTGGGCGTTGATCCAAATGCCTGCCTTCTGGTCGGCGACAGTGACACGGATCGCAACACTGCGCGTGCGGCGGGCGTGCCTTCTGTGCTTGTCACATTCGGACCGTCAGGCGAGGATATGGCGGCGCTGGAACCCGAGGCATTGCTGGACGATTACGCCGCCTTACCATCAGTAGCCGCCGCTCTGTTGGCGCGCTAGAAACTCTGCATCCGCCCTTTGATATTTTGAAATGGCAATGCACCGCATTGACGGTTGGCGCGTCTACTATCAAAACGAGATTATGAAAGAGCAATTCACCGGTAGTTTCACCCAACAAGAACCAATCCCCGAAGCCGGGATCGATGCGGCACTTGCCGTTCTGCGGCACGGGCGGCTTCACCGTTACAACACCGTTCCTGACGAGATGTGTGAAACCGCGTTGCTGGAACAGGAGTTCGCGGACGTTGTCGGCGCGCCATATTGTCTGGCCGTAGCTTCGGGTGGGTATGCAATGGCGACGGCCCTGCGTGCTGTTGGGGTTGAGGCCGGAGACAAAGTTCTCTCAAACGCATTTACCCTCGCGCCCGTGCCGGGTGCCATTGCCTCGGTCGGCGCAACTCCTGTGTTCGTCGGTGTTACTGAAAGCCTCACAATCGACCTTGATGATCTTGAGGCCAAACTGGATCAGGCCCGTGTCCTGCTGCTGAGCCATATGCGCGGTCATATCTGTGACATGGATCGTCTGATGGCCATGTGCGATGCCGCCGGTGTCACTGTGATTGAGGATTGCGCGCACACGATGGGGGCCGCGTGGAATGGTGTGCCTTCGGGTCGCCACGGAACGGTGGGCTGCTATTCCTGCCAGACTTATAAACATGTGAACTCGGGAGAGGGCGGATTCCTCGTTACCGATGATCCTTATGTTGCCGCCAAAGCGGTCATGCTGTCCGGCAGTTATATGCTTTATGAACGGCACAGCGCAGCGCCACCCAAAGAAGCGTTTGAAGACATCAAATACACGACCCCGAACATCTCGGGCCGGATGGACAACCTGCGCGCTGCGATCCTGCGCCCACAAGTGGCTGACCTGGCCACACAATGCGCGCGCTGGAACGACCGCTACTATGCGCTTGAAGCCGGTTTGCGCGACACACCCGGCCTGACGGTCATTGAGCGACCTAACCAAGAGACAATCGTTGGCTCCTCCATTCAGTTCTTGCTGCTCGACTGGGCTGCTGCTGCGGTGCAGGACGTGGTGGCCCGGTGCGGGGCACGTGGGGTCGAACTCAAGTGGTTTGGTGCCCCTGAGCCGGTCGCCTTCACCAGCAAGTATGACAGTTGGAAGTATGCGCCGTCAGCACCTATGGCGGCCAGCGATCGCGTGCTGGCCGGGATTGTCGATATGCGGGTGCCTCTGACCTTCAGCCTCGATGATTGCGCCCTGATCGCGCGGATCATCCGAGCGGAAGTCAGTGCGGTGTATCAGGCAGGTTCTTAAAAAGCTGACGTTCTTGATCTGATGGCTGACAAACCTCGAAACGCAGCGCTTACGAGCTAGGATCAAACGCTTACAGGCAACAAAGGTCCTAGCTTATGAAATCTCTCGCTGCCCTCGTCTTTCCCGGATTCGAAACGCTCGACTATTTTGGCCCCATCGAGATGCTGGGCGGATACGGAGAAGAGACCGAGATTGTCACCGTCGCCAAGCATGCAGACCCTGTGGCCAGCGTTCACGGTCAACGGATCGTCATCGACCAGACTCTTGCGGAAAAGAACGACTATGATCTGCTGTTGGTCCCGGGGGGAGACTCGGCCCTCGACGCAGCCAAAGATGAAGAAATGCTCGACTGGTTGCGCGCAGTTTCCAAAAATGCAGAACGGGTGATGACCGTGTGCACCGGCTCGATCCTTTTGGGAATGAGCGGGGTTCTTGATGGGCGCAAGGCGACCACGAACAAAATCGACTTTACCAGCACCGTACACCTCGCGCCCAGAGTTGATTGGGTGAAAGAGGCGCGATGGGTGCGCGATGATAAGTTTTATACGTCATCAGGCGTTTCGGCGGGCATGGATATGGCGTTGGCCGTTATGGCCGATCTTTTCGGGATGGAGATGGCTGATAGGCTGGCTCTCGGCAGCGAATATGAATGGCACAAAGACGCGAGCCGCGATCCTTTTGCAAAACTGGCCGGGTTGGTTTGAAGGCAGGCGTTTCGCTCAGTTTGCATCACAGTGCTGGACAGACGCAGGACTTAACCCTATTATTGAACAAGTGTTCATTTAGGCGGGAGGCTGCACATGTTCACCCATTCTATGACCTTTGATCTCGGCGAGGATGTAAATGCCTTGCGCGACATGGTGCACCGTTGGGCTCAAGACCGGGTCAAGCCGATGGCGGCTGAGATCGACCGAACCAACACCTTCCCACCCGAACTCTGGACCGAGATGGGCGAACTTGGCCTTCTCGGCATCACGGTGGACGAAGAATATGGTGGAGCAAACATGTCCTACCTCGCCCACACGGTTGCTGTTGAAGAAGTGGCACGGGCGAGTGCCTCGGTTTCATTAAGCTATGGGGCGCACTCCAACCTCTGTGTGAACCAGATCAAATTGAACGGCACACCTGAGCAAAAGGCCAAATACCTGCCAGGCTTGATTAGCGGGCAACATGTCGGCGCGCTTGCCATGTCCGAAGCGAGTGCTGGATCCGATGTCGTGTCGATGAAGCTGGCGGCTGAAAAGCGTAACGACCGCTACATCCTGAATGGCACCAAATACTGGATCACCAACGGGCCTGACGCTGACACGCTGGTGGTCTATGCAAAAACAGACCCGGACGCAGGCCCCAAAGGCATCACCGCCTTCCTCATCGAAAAGTCGATGACAGGATTCTCCACCTCGCCGCACTTCGACAAGCTAGGCATGCGCGGCTCGAACACCGCCGAACTGATCTTCGAAGATGTCGAGGTGCCCTTCGACAACGTATTGGGTGAAGAGGGGCGCGGGGTGGCCGTGCTGATGTCCGGCCTTGATTACGAGCGCGTGGTGCTCGCAGGCATCGGTCTTGGGATCATGGCCGCCTGCATGGACGAAGTCATGCCTTACATGGCCGAGCGCAAGCAATTCGGCCAGCCCATCGGGTCCTTCCAGCTGATGCAGGGAAAAATTGCGGATATGTATACAGCCATGAATTCGGCGCGGGCCTACGTCTATGAAGTGGCCAAGGCGTGCGACCGCGGGACAGTGACCCGACAGGACGCCGCAGCCTGTTGCCTTTACGCCTCTGAGGAAGCGATGAAACAGGCCCATCAGGCAGTGCAAGCCATGGGCGGTGCCGGGTTCCTGAACGACGCGCCGGTTGCGCGCATCTTCCGCGATGCCAAGCTGATGGAGATCGGGGCAGGGACCTCTGAAATCCGCCGCATGCTGGTGGGCCGCGAACTGGTCACGGCGATGGGGTGATGAAACGCACCGTGCTCATCACGACATCAGTGCTGGTGGTGCTGGCCGGGTTTGCCGGGTTCTGGCTGGGGCAGCGACAAGTCACTCTGGATGCGACCGGGATCATCAACGCAGTTGCCACACAGCACGTTGCGGAACACGGGGGCGATACCTCCGCGTGCCTTGGCTGGGCGGGCAAGGACACGTCGGTGTTTCAGGTCAAATGTGGCGAAATCACGTATCTGGTTGACCGTTTTGGCAACGTCACGAATGCCCCGGAAGACGAGCTGTGAAGGCAGGCGGCAGCATACACGACGCGGCACGCACACGCCGATGGACCCATATATCGGGTGCGCTTTTGCAATCAGGCGCACTGCCTCGTTCTCACACAGTGCCCACAAGTACTGAGCGCACAGTCGCAACATCAAAGGCCTCTCCATGAAACTTAACTCACAAGCTCTGCCTTCGTCGCAAACCTTTAAAGACAATCGGGCCATTCATCTCGAGGCTCTCGATGTCGTTCAAAGTGCTGCCCAAGCCGCTGCGGCAGGCGGCGGAGAAGCCTCTCGGGAGCGTCACCTTTCGCGCGGCAAGATGTTGCCACGTGACCGTGTCGCAAACCTGCTCGACCCCGGCTCGCCCTTTCTTGAGGTCGGAGCGACGGCCGCGCACGGGCTTTATGATGGCGCAGCACCTTGCGCAGGGGTCATCGCAGGCGTCGGTCAGGTGATGGGCCATGACGTCATGGTCATTTGTAACGATGCGACAGTAAAGGGCGGCACTTACTATCCGATGACCGTCAAGAAGCACCTGCGTGCACAGGAAATCGCTGAGCAGAACCACTTGCCCTGCATTTATCTTGTCGACAGCGGGGGTGCGAACCTTCCCAATCAGGACGAGGTGTTCCCTGATCGCGACCACTTTGGGCGCATTTTTTACAATCAGGCGCAGATGTCGGCCAAGGGTATCGCGCAGATCGCCGTCGTTATGGGGTCCTGCACGGCAGGCGGGGCCTATGTCCCGGCCATGTCAGACGTCACCATCATTGTGCGTGACCAAGGCACGATATTCCTGGCCGGTCCTCCACTTGTCAACGCGGCGACGGGCGAGGTCGTCAGCGCCGAAGATCTTGGCGGCGGCGATGTGCACACACGACTGTCGGGTGTTGCCGACTATCTGGCCGAGGATGACGCTCACGCGTTGGCGCTGGCACGCAGAAGTGTCGCAAACCTTAACCTTTGCAATGCAAACAACGTCACTTTGCAGAGCTCCGAAGAACCCGCCTATGACCCGGATGAAATCCTTGGGGTTGTCCCCGGTGATCTGCGTACACCCTATGATATTCACGAGGTGATCGCCCGGATCGTGGATGGATCGCGCTTTGATGCGTTCAAGGCACGATTTGGGGAAACACTCGTTTGTGGTTTTGCTCACATCAAGGGCTGCCCAGTCGGCATCATCGCCAACAACGGTGTGTTGTTTTCTGAGTCCGCACAGAAGGGAGCGCATTTCGTCGAGCTGTGCAGCCAGCGCCGTATCCCATTGGTTTTCCTGCAAAACATCACCGGCTTCATGGTCGGCCAAAAATACGAAAACGAAGGGATCGCGCGGCATGGGGCCAAGATGGTCACGGCCGTCGCCACGACTTCTGTCCCAAAGATCACAATGCTTGTGGGCGGGTCATTCGGCGCAGGCAACTACGGTATGGCAGGGCGGGCCAATTCCCCGCGTTTCCTTTGGTCTTGGCCCAACTCCCGCATTTCCGTTATGGGTGGCGCGCAGGCGGCAGGGGTGCTGGCGACCGTCAAGCGTGACGCGATTGAGCGCAAAGGTGGGGCTTGGTCGGTCGAGGAAGAAGCGGCCTTCAAACAACCAACCATCGACATGTTCGAGGAACAGTCTCATCCGCTTTATGCCTCTGCCCGACTGTGGGACGACGGCGTAATCGATCCCCGCAAAGCCCGCGATGTGCTGCACTTGTCCTTACGCGCCGCACTCAACGCCCCGATAGAGGAGACGCGCTTTGGCCTGTTCCGCATGTGATCAACTTTGCAAAGGAATCCGTACGGTTTTGCAAAGCTTAGGAGAGTGTTCATGTTTGAAAAAATCCTGATCGCCAATCGCGGGGAAATCGCCTGCCGCGTCATTGAGACTGCCCAATCCATGGGCGTGTCGTGCGTGGCCGTCTACTCGGATGCCGACGCATCGTCCAAACATGTCGCCATGGCAGACAAGGCTGTTCATATCGGCGGCAGCGCCCCGGCGGACAGCTACCTGCGTGGCGATGTAATTGTTCAGGCGGCGCTGGATACTGGCGCACAGGCGATCCATCCCGGCTACGGCTTTCTCTCCGAAAACCCCGATTTTGTTGAGGCTGTCGAGGCCGCCGGTCTTACCTTCATCGGTCCCAGCGCAGATGCCATCCGTGCCATGGGTCTCAAGGACGCGGCCAAGGCGTTGATGGTTGAGGCGGGTGTGCCAGTTGTTCCGGGCTACCATGGAAGCGATCAGGCAGACACGACCCTTAAGGCCGAAGCCGATCAAATGGGTTACCCGGTTTTGATCAAGGCCGTCGCTGGCGGTGGCGGTAAGGGCATGCGATTGGTCGAGAACCAAAATGACTTTGCGGACGCCCTCGCCAGTGCCCGTAGTGAGGCACAAACGGCCTTTGGCAATCCCGACGTGCTGGTTGAAAAATTTGTCACTCATCCACGCCATATCGAAGTGCAGATCTTTGGCGATGGGACCCGCGCCGTGCATCTGTTTGAGCGCGACTGCTCCCTTCAGCGTCGCCATCAAAAAGTGATCGAAGAAGCCCCTGCACCGGGCATGACCCCGGACATGCGCGCGGCCATGGGCGATGCGGCAGTCAAGGCCGCCGAGGCGATTGGGTACAAAGGTGCAGGCACAGTTGAATTCATCGTGGATGGTTCCGGCCCGCTGCGTCCGGATGGGTTTTTCTTCATGGAAATGAACACGCGCCTGCAGGTCGAACACCCGGTGACCGAGGCGATCACCGGCGTGGATTTGGTCGAATGGCAATTGCGGGTCGCTGCAGGCGCACCTTTGCCCATGACCCAAGATGAGCTGTCGATCACTGGCCACGCTTTTGAAGCGCGTCTTTATGCTGAGGATGTGCCGGCAGGCTTCCTGCCTGCGACTGGCACTCTCACGCACCTGCGCTTTCCGGAGCAGGCTCGCGCGGACAGTGGCGTGCGGGCAGGGCACGCGATTAGTCCCTTCTATGACCCGATGATTGCAAAGGTGATCACCTACGGTCCGACCCGTGACACTGCTTTGAGCCGACTGTCGCAAGCGCTCGCCGGAACAGAAGTGGCGGGAACAGTGACAAACCTCGCCTTTTTGGGCGCTCTGTCAGGTCATGACGGGTTCCAGCGCGGAGAGGTCGACACGGGTCTTATCGGGCGCGATCTGGAAACTTTGACATTGCCACCGTCCCCTGAACCGCGTCACGCTGTTGCGGCCGCAATGGCTTTAGTGGGTCTTGCAGATGGTGGTGCTGCGACCGGGTTCTCGCTTTGGGCTCCCTTGCGTCGCGCTGTGCCGCTGGCACTAGGGGAAGACAGGCTGGACATCCATGTCGAGGTTCTGGGACCGAATGCGCAGGCCTGGACAGTGGATGGAACCACCGTTCAAGCCGACTGGCACCAGGGCAATTGGATCATAGACGGATCGCCCGCGCCCCGATGCAGCATCTCTAACAACATCATCACCGTTTTTGATCACTACGGAATCGCATATCGCGCCATTGACCTGCTCGATGTCACGGCGGGTGCCATGGGCGACGGCAACCTGATTGAGGCCCCGATGCCGGGTCTTGTCAAAGCCGTGTTTGCCACCCCCGGCGCAAAGGTTGCAAAGGGCGACAGATTGGCCATGCTGGAGGCGATGAAGATGGAACATGCTCTTTTGGCTTTGCGCGACGGCACCGTGGCCGAAGTGTTGGTGTCGCAAGGCGATCAGGTCAGCGCAGGGGCTGCGCTTGTTCGGCTTGAGGATGCTGATACGTGATTACCCTGCATCATTGCCCCCAGACCCGCTCGATGCGCACGCTCTGGCTGCTGCATGAATTGGAGATTCCCTTTCGCCTCGTCGTGCACCCGTTTGACAAGTCTTTGCGTCGTCCCGAGTTCCTTTCGCTCAGCCCCGCAGGTCGGGTGCCCGCACTGGAAATCGATGGTGAGCGGATGTTTGAAACGGGGGCGATCACGGAATACCTTTGCGAACGTTTCAGCCCCGAGGCGATGGGTCGCGGTGCAAATAGTCTGGATCGTATGGCTTGGCTTGTCTGGGTGCATTTTGCCGAAACGGTCAGCCAGCATGCCGCCGCTCTGACCCAACAGCACGTGGTGCTTTATGAGGATGCCATGCGCAGCCCCATAGTGATGAAGCTTGAGGCCGCACGGCTCAGAAAATGCTATGATGCGATTGAGGCGCGGTTGTCCACGCCGTTGGAAAATCGCGACTATTTACTGACCTCGGGCTTTTCTGCCGCCGACGTGTCGGTCGGGCAGGCCGTCTATATGGCACGTCATTTCGCGGCCTTGGACCAGTATCCCGAAACAACAAAGTGGTACGCACGGATCACCGAGCGTCCCGCATTCAAGGCCAGTCTGCCCGAAAGTGGCGGTGGCCTTTACGACAAGGATTTCTATCCAGCTTGGGAGGGTTAGGTGGCGGAAGCAGTTGAAATTTACGAGGTGGGCCCGCGCGATGGCCTGCAAAACGAAGCTGGCGAGATTTCGGTGGCCGATAAGGTCGCGCTGATCGACCATTTGAGTAGTGCGGGTTTTCGCAGGATTGAGGCAGGCAGTTTTGTCAGCCCCAAGTGGGTGCCGCAAATGGCCGGTACAGCAGAGGTATTTGCTGGAATCGAGCGCGCGCCCGATGTCCGCTATTCGGCGCTGACACCCAACTTGAAAGGGTTTGATGCCGCCATTGAGGCCACGGTTGATGAGATCGCGGTGTTCGGCTCGGCCAGCGAAGGGTTCAGCAAGGCCAATATCAACGCCTCGATTGACGAATCCCTTGAACGGTTTGCCCCCGTCATCGAAGCCGCGCGGATGATCGATCTGCCGGTGCGCGGATATGTATCCTGTGTGGTGGACTGCCCACATGATGGTCCCGTTGATCCCGGTGCTGTGGCGCGCGTGGCAGATCGGCTTTTTGCCCTTGGATGTTACGAGATCAGTCTGGGGGACACGCTGGGCCACGGCACACCCGAGACAATCGCGCGGATGCTGCTCGCCGTGCGAGATGTGGTGCCCGTGGGCCGGCTTGCTGGGCACTATCACGACACAGGTGGGCGGGCGATGGACAACATCGATGCGTCGCTGAGCCTTGGGGTGCGCGTGTTTGACGCCGCCGTTGGCGGATTGGGTGGCTGTCCGTATGCGCCGGGTGCGGCCGGAAACGTCGCGACCGAAGCCGTGGCCGAGCATCTGGACCGGCTGGGCTATTACACCGGTCTTGATCTGGATGTGGTACGCGCCTGTGCTGCGCGCGCCCAAGCCATGCGCAGCTGACATGAGCCACGAGACCATTTCGATCGCGCTGGATCCGCGCGGCGTGGCGACAGTGACGCTTAATCGCCCGGAAAAGCACAACGCGCTGAGTGCGCAAATGTTGGCCGAGTTGACGCAAGCCGCCGCAGATCTCGGCGCAGATAAATCTGTGCGTGTGGTGGTTCTGACCGGGGCAGGCAAAAGCTTTTGCGCGGGTGGTGATTTGGAATGGATGCGTGCGCAAATGCAGGCGGACGCAGAGACACGGGCGCGCGAGGCGGCCAAGCTCGCGTATATGCTTCAGGCGCTCAACACACTGGCCAAGCCGCTGATCGGTGCAGTGCAGGGCAACGCCTTTGGTGGCGGGGTGGGAATGGCATCGGTGTGTGATGTGGCCATCGGTGTTGATCACCTCAAAATGGGGCTGACCGAAACTCGCCTGGGCATTATCCCAGCCACCATCGGCCCCTATGTACTGGCCCGGATGGGGGAGGGACGGGCGCGCCGCGTGTTTATGTCCGCCCGCCTGTTTGGCGCGGAAGAAGCGGTGTCTCTTGGGCTGTTGGCGCGTGCCGTTCCGCAAGCTGACCTCGCACAGGCGATCGAAGCCGAAGTTGCGCCTTACCTGTCGTGCGCGCCGGGGGCGGTCGCGGAGGCCAAGGCACTGGCGCGTCGATTGGGGCCACGGATTGATGCTGAAACGATTGAAATGACGGTCCAAGCGCTCAAATCCCGTTGGGAAACGGATGAGGCGGCCGAGGGAATCGGTGCCTTTTTCGACAAGCGACAGGCGACCTGGACGTACAAGTGAATCCAGAAAGACGGCGCGCGAGCGAGTTTTCTGGAGAATGGCGTAGCGGCGCGTAAGAACAATTGGTGCCGCCGTTCAATCTTGAGTTGAGAGTTGTTTTTGGCATTGGCGCAAACCCGCCAATGGGGTAGATTCGTTTTGTAAACTGAGGATTTTCAGATATTTCTGCCGATCAGCAGGAGTTGGTGAGTTTTTTGATGCGTACTCAGGTAAAAAACAAGAACGTCGATCAGACGGATCATTCAAATGATATCAGCAACATGGCTGAATTTGATGCGTTAGCGCAATCCATAACGGCCAAGCTGAATTGCGAGATGAGTCTGATCAGCATCGTGAATGCCGATGCTTTGGTCGCGCTTGGGTACTCCGGCGATGATCCAGCGGCGACAGGACGCTCTTTCCAATTACGCGACACGATCTGTTCAAAAACTGTGCAAGTCGGGCGACCTTTGCGCATTGCAGATGCCCAGATTGATCCAATGATTTGTGATATGCCGGCGGTCGTGGCGCATGGTATTGGGGCATACATTGGCGCGCCTTTGCGGCTGGACGGGTACGGTATCATCGGGGCCGTCTGTGCTGTGTCGAAGTCGGCGCGTTTGTGGCAGGACGGCGAGGTTGATTATCTGATCGCCGTCGGTGATCTGGTTGAAAGCAAGATCGAACGGCAACTGCTGCGCTATGAACAAAAGGCGCTGAGCGTCGCTCTCGCCGAGAGTGACGCCATCCTGACGATTCTGTCAGAGCTGGAAGGCAAACCGCTCACCGTGCACAATGAGGCAGGCGATCTGGTTTTCGCAAATTCTGCGCTGCGCACCGATCTGCGTCTGAACACCCATGAGGTGCTGAGCCTGTCAAAAGTGGCAAGCGATCTAGTACCTGAGGTGACGCAGAATGGCGGCGTCAATGTGGCACTGCCTGTGCCGGGACAAACAGCATTGAACGTGCATGTGTCGGCCATTCAAAATGGGTTGACCCTCGCCCAGTGGTCGCGCGCGGATTCTGAACTCGATTCCAACTAAGCTGCCCTCCTGCATCAAAATCACGCGGATTCAGGGGGTGATAGGTCATTTGCCTTTATTGACGCTTCGAAAGTGCGCGCGTAGATAGGGGCTCAACCACCGCGCCGAAAAGATCGGCACCGGGCGGCAGACCAAAGGAGCAAGACTGTGGACGGCATGTTGCGGGAATATCTTCCCATTCTGGTGTTTCTGGCCGTGGCCATTGGACTTGGCCTTGTTTTGATGCTGTCTGCTGTTGTGATCGCGGTGCGCAATCCCGATCCTGAAAAGGTTTCGGCTTATGAATGTGGATTTAACGCCTTTGATGACGCTCGGATGAAATTCGACGTTCGTTTTTATCTGGTATCGATCCTTTTCATCATCTTTGACCTCGAAATTGCCTTTCTGTTCCCATGGGCGGTGGCCTTCAAGGACGTCAGCATGGTCGGATTTTGGTCGATGATGGTTTTCCTTGGAGTTCTCACCATTGGCTTTGCCTATGAGTGGAAAAAAGGTGCGCTCGAGTGGCAATGAGCCCTACCTAGGCTTGTTAACGTCGCACGACCTATCCCTAGGGAACTAATGCCAAGCCAGTATCAGGCATCCTGAGCCTGTAATTCGTGTCGTTTTGCGTGCGAGCTTCAGTTTCTGTGCCGGTCGGTAGATTCGGTAATCCCATAGTCGGAAAAACGTTGAAGCATTGGTCCCCGGCAGGGGGCCGACATGTGTGATATATCGTTGATTGTTTTGGACCAAATGCGAAATCAGTTTGCGCGTTTGTTGCGAAAGGTAGCTTTGCTAAAAAGAGGATGCGACAAGCCGCCTTTCCATGTGCATGTCGCGTTGACCGCCTTGGGGTGCTAGGTTAGACGGGAACGGTATGACGATACGGGGTTTGCAACCCCGTTCGAGCGCAGGAGCCAGAGCACTTATGTCGATCGCCACTTCGCCGAACGCCGCGGGTATGGACCGCGACGTGGCCGCGCAAAATCTGAACGAAGCCTTGCAGGACAAGGGGTTCCTGCTGACCTCGACCGATGACCTGATCAACTGGGCGCGCACAGGCTCGCTGCACTGGATGACGTTCGGGCTGGCCTGCTGTGCGGTTGAGATGATGCACACCTCGATGCCGCGCTATGACCTTGAACGTTTCGGCACAGCGCCGCGCGCCTCGCCCCGCCAATCCGACCTGATGATCGTGGCCGGCACTCTGACCAACAAGATGGCCCCAGCTTTGCGCAAGGTTTACGACCAGATGCCAGAGCCGCGCTACGTGATCTCGATGGGGTCCTGCGCCAATGGCGGCGGGTATTACCACTACAGCTATTCCGTGGTTCGCGGTTGCGACCGGATTGTGCCCGTGGATGTGTACGTCCCGGGCTGTCCGCCCACTGCCGAGGCGCTGCTGTATGGCATCATGCAATTGCAGCGCAAGATGCGCCGAACCGGAACGATTGTCCGCTAACCTTTTGATACCGCGTGCATTGTCGCGCAGACCACCTCCGGCTAGGAGCCTATGATGACCGAAGCCCTGAACGAACTTGGCGCCTACCTTGAGGCCAAGCGCACCGATTGCGTGCTGGCCTGGGATGTCACCCATGACGAGTTGAACGTGGATGTGACGCCGTCGAACATCGTCGGCTTTGTGGAGTTTCTGAAGGCAGACTCGACCTGCAAGTTCTCAAGCCTCGTGGACATTACGGCGGTGGACTACCCCGGCCGGGCCAAACGGTTCGACGTCGTCTATCATTTCCTGAGCATGTACCAGAACCAGCGCATCCGTTTGCGCGTGTCGATCCGTGAGGATCAAATGGTGCCATCGGTGACAGACGTGCACCCGTCGGCCAACTGGTTCGAGCGCGAAGTGTTCGATATGTTTGGCATTCTGTTCTCAGGCCATCCGGACCTGCGCCGCATCCTCACCGACTACGGGTTCCGCGGTTATCCACTGCGCAAGGATTTCCCGACCACGGGCTATACCGAGGTGCGCTATGACGACATGGAAAAGCGTGTTGTGTACGAGCCCGTCAGCCTTGTGCAGGAATACCGCCAGTTTGATTTCATGAGCCCATGGGAAGGTGCCGAATACATCCTGCCCGGGGACGAGAAAGAGCAAGAGGGGGCGTGATGTGGAGATGATTGTTTGGCTTGTCATCGCCGCGCTGACCATCATCCCGATGTTCAAGCTGCTGCCTCATTTCGGCATCAACGCCTATTGGGCGTTTGTCTGCGTGATTCCAATCGGAACGATCGCGCTGCTTTGGTTTATGGCGCTCAAGTTGCAAGAACTGGAGAAGCGGTGATGGACGGGCAAATGGATACAAACAGCGATCTACATGCCGCCGCTCTCGCTTATTGCGACGCGGTGTATTTTGCGAAAGCGGATGTGTTTGAAGACCTGTGCCATGAAAAGTTTCAGATGACGCTGATCGAAGATGGGGCAGCGACGTTTTGGGACAAGGCGTCTTACCTCGAGCGTGTGCACGGCCGTGAACCTTTCCCGGCGCCTGCCACCTATGACCTGCTCGGTATGGACAGTGCGGGCGACGAAATTGCGCGGGTTCACCTGACTGTGGATGTGCCGCCCTTACGGTACGAAGATCACTTGGGGTTTGTCCGTGTGGACGGCTCTTGGAAACTGTTGACCAAGGTGTTCCGCGTAAGCGCGCGCCTGAGCGAGGAGTAAAGCCATGATGGACGGCTCCAAATTCGACGACGCCCTCACAGGCGAACAAAAAATCCGCAACTTCAACATCAATTTTGGTCCGCAACACCCTGCTGCACATGGTGTTTTGCGTCTTGTGCTTGAGTTGGACGGTGAAGTGGTCGAACGCTGCGATCCGCATATCGGCCTGCTGCACCGTGGCACTGAAAAGCTGATGGAAAGCCGGACGTACCTGCAAAACCTGCCGTATTTCGACCGCCTCGACTATGTCGCCCCGATGAATCAGGAGCACGCGTGGTGCCTGGCCATCGAAAAGTTGACCGGGGTTGAAGTGCCGCGCCGTGCTTCGCTGATCCGAGTGCTTTACTCAGAGATTGGGCGCATCCTGTCTCACCTGCTGAACGTCACCACGCAAGCCATGGATGTGGGCGCGCTCACTCCGCCGCTTTGGGGTTTTGAAGAGCGTGAAAAGCTGATGGTGTTTTACGAGCGTGCCTGTGGCGCGCGTCTGCACGCCGCATATTTCCGTCCCGGTGGGGTGCATCTGGACCTGCCCGATGATCTGATCGACGACATTGAACAGTGGTGTCACGAGTTCCCGGCGCTGCTCGACGATATCGACGGGCTGCTGACCGAAAACCGTATCTTCAAACAGCGCAACGCCGATATTGGCGTCGTGACAGAAGACGATATTCAACTCTACGGTTTCTCTGGCGTGATGGTGCGGGGCAGTGGCCTGGCATGGGATCTGCGCCGCAGCCAGCCCTATGAGTGCTACGACGAGTTTGAGTTCCAGATCCCCGTGGGCAAGAACGGCGACTGCTATGATCGCTATCTGGTGCGGATGGAAGAGATGCGCCAATCGGTGTCGATCATGAAGCAGTGCGTCGGCAAGCTGCGTGAAGCAACAGGCGACGTACTGGCCCGCGGCAAGATCACACCGCCGTCGCGTACAGACATGAAGACGTCGATGGAATCGCTGATCCATCACTTCAAGCTTTATACCGAAGGCTTCCACGTACCGGCGGGTGAAGTCTACTGCGCAGTCGAAGCGCCCAAGGGCGAGTTCGGCGTGTATTTGGTGGCTGATGGGTCCAACAAACCTTACCGCGCCAAGCTTCGCGCACCTGGCTATCTGCATTTGCAGGCAATGGATTATGTCTCCAAAGGGCACCAACTTGCCGACGTGGCCGCAATCATCGGCACCATGGACGTGGTGTTTGGAGAGATTGACAGATGATGGCTTGGATCGGCATCGGCTTTTGCTTGCCGTTCGTGCTGGCCTATTTGCTGGCCGGGTGGACCGGCGCGAGGACCCAGTCTTCGATTCTGGGCGCGCTAGCTGGGATGCTTGGCTATTGCGTGTTTATGACCATTTATGTCGGTGCACTGTTTGTTCGGATGCGGGCGCAGTTGTTCGCGTTTATCGAAAACGAAGTGCCTCTGCTGATCTCTCGGTTCTTGGGGCTTGTTGAGCAAATCGTGCAGTTTAAGGATTCGTTGTGATGTTCGGTGGAGCCTTGTCATGACACGATTGGCCATGGCCCTGATGTTTTTCTGCGTTTGCTCCGCTGCGCAGGCCGATGCCCAAAAGGACGCGTTGATCCAAGTGATGCAGGCCAACGGCTGCATGATGACGACAGCGCAAGCCAATGTTCAAGTGCCACAACTTGGTATCGACCAGCCTACGGCGATCCGGTTGTCCCGCGAAATGATGGCGGAGGGTATTGCTGCCTTCGCCGCTGATGAAGAAACGCTTTTGCTCTTGCCCCCTGCGTGCAAGTCATAGTGCGACAAGGATAGAAGACATGCTCCGCCGCCTGCACCTAGACCAACCTGACAGTTTCGCCTTTACCCCTGCCAACCAGGCTTGGGCCGAAGCGCAAATCACGAAGTACCCAGAGGGGCGCCAAGCCTCGGCAATTATCCCTCTTTTGTGGCGCGCTCAGGAACAGGAGGGGTGGTTGACCCGTCCCGCGATCGAAACCGTCGCAGACATGCTCGACATGGCCTATATCCGCGCGCTCGAGGTTGCGTCTTTTTACTTTATGTTCCAGTTGCAACCGGTTGGTTCTGTTGCGCATATTCAAGTTTGCGGTACAACGTCCTGCATGATTTGTGGGGCCGAAGACCTGGTGGCCGTTTGCAAGAAAAAGATCGCCAAGAAACCGCATCAACTGTCCGAGGATGGCAAGTTTAGCTGGGAAGAGGTCGAATGCCTCGGTTCGTGCGCGAACGCCCCTATGGCCCAGATTGGCAAGGACTATTACGAAGACCTGACCGCCGCCCGCATGGGTGAGCTGATCGACGAACTTGCGGCAGGCAAAGTGCCCACGCCGGGTCCGCAGAACGGCCGCTATGCAGCGGAACCTCTTAGTGGGCTGACAACCCTCAAGGATTTTGACAGCGGGCACACGAAATACAACGCCTCTGTTCAGTTGGCCACAGATATTGGCGATACGATCAAGCGGATTGACGGGACCGAAGTGCCCCTGATCGCGCCGTGGCAAGGCAAGGCAGCCAATGCGGCGGCCAAGCCGAAGGCAGCGGCCAAACCGGCCAAGAAAGCGGCTCCCAAACCCAAAGCGGCCACAAAGTCCAAAGCGAAGCCAGCGGCCAAAGCAGAACCTGTTGAAACGAGCACTGGCGCCAAACCAGCCACTTTGGACAGTGCGCGTGACGGGAAGGGCGATAATCTCAAGATGATCAAAGGAGTCGGGCCCAAGTTAGAAACACTTTTGAACAGCATGGGCTTTTACCACTTTGACCAGATCGCCGCATGGACAGGTGCCGAAGTGGCGTGGGCTGATCAGAATCTTGTTGGGTTCAAGGGCCGCGTCAGCCGGGATGACTGGGTTGGTCAATCGAAGGCACTGGCCACAGGCGCCGAAACAGAATTTTCTCGACGTGCGAAAAAAGATGACATCTATAATGGTGAGTAACGTTTGGGTTTCAGGGGACTGCGCATCATGACCAATGAAAATGGATCTATAAGCTGCACTTTGGGCTGTTGGTTGGTGGCCCTGTTTGGCGGCGTCCTGGCGGCAATCTTGCTGTTGCTTTTGGGGACATGGACGTTCGTACCAGCCGTCTTTGCTGGTCTGGTCATCGCGGGCATTGCCGGAGTGTTGCTGAGCCGGATCATGTGCAAGCCTCTGCCGGCTGTGAATGCCGCGAGCGAGGCCGCGCCATCTGATGCCGAGGCGAAAGCCGCAGCAGCAGAAGCCGAAGCAAAAGCGAAATCCGAAGCAGTTACGACGCCCCCACCGGTTGCCGCCCAAACCGAGGCAGCCGTTAAATCCAAGGCCAAAACGGGCCCCGCCGCCAAGCCAGCCGTCAAACCCGCCGCCAAGCCCGCGGCAAAACCAAAAGCCGCAAAAGCGGCCAAGGCTGTAACCAACCCGACGCCTTCAAGCGGCGGCAGCAAACCCGAAACCCTGAGTGCCGCGCGTGATGGTGTCCCCGACAATCTCAAGCAGATCAAGGGCGTGGGTCCCAAGCTCGAAGGCGTCTTGCATTCCATGGGCTTTTACCACTTTGACCAGATTGCCGCGTGGGGTGCAGACGAGATCGCATGGGCGGATCAGAACCTTGTTGGCTTCAAGGGCCGTGTGAGCCGTGATGACTGGGTGTCGCAGGCCAAGACATTGGCCGAGGGTGGCACAACCGAGTTTTCCAAGAAGGTCAAGAAGGGCGGCGTTTACTAGGCCGTGTCTGACCGACTTGATCCGAAACTGGCTCGACAGGGTCGTATAGCGGCCCTCGTCATCGCGGGGGCCGCTTTGCTGTCCATATTTGCGCCCGTTATTGTGTCCGCTCTCGGGCTTCCTGCGCGGTTCGAGATACTTTTGCTGCTTTTTGCGCTGGCTGCGTTCATTTGGGCACTGGTGGTGGCCCTCAGGATTTGGCAAAACAGCCGGGACACATAAGCGACCGTGCGCGTCCGCCCCATGGGTGGCTTGAAAAATGGTCGATCAAGGAGAATTGGCATGCTTGCTGACAAGGATCGTATCTTTACCAACCTGTATGGGATGCATGACCGCACGCTGAAAGGCGCGCAGGCCCGTGGCCATTGGGATGGCACCGACAAGCTGATCAAAAAGGGTCGCGACTGGGTCGTTCAAGAGATGAAGGATTCCGGTTTGCGTGGCCGTGGCGGCGCAGGTTTTCCTACGGGCCTCAAATGGTCATTCATGCCCAAGGAAAGCGATGGTCGTCCCGCATATCTCGTTGTGAACGCGGACGAATCCGAACCAGGTACCTGCAAAGACCGCGAGATCATGCGCCATGATCCGCACACCCTGATCGAAGGCTGTTTGATCGCGTCCTTCGCGATGAATGCCAACGCCTGTTACATCTATATTCGCGGTGAATACATCCGCGAAAAAGAAGCCCTGCAAGCCGCCATCGATGAAGCATATGAGGCGGGTCTGGTGGGCAAGAACGCGGCCAAATCGGGTTGGGATTTCGACATTTACCTGCACCATGGTGCAGGGGCCTATATCTGCGGTGAGGAAACCGCATTGCTGGAATCGCTCGAAGGCAAAAAGGGAATGCCGCGCATGAAGCCGCCGTTCCCAGCCGGTGCTGGCCTTTACGGCTGCCCGACCACTGTGAACAACGTGGAGTCCATCGCTGTCGTACCCACGATCCTACGTCGGGGCGCGTCTTGGTTTTCGGGCTTCGGCCGTCCCAACAATGCGGGTACCAAATTGTTCGCCATCTCGGGCCATGTGAACAATCCTTGCGTGGTCGAAGAGGCGATGAGCATCCCGTTTGAGGAACTGATCGAAAAGCACTGCGGCGGCATTCGCGGCGGCTGGGATAACCTCAAGGCCGTTATTCCCGGCGGGTCGTCCGTGCCCAACGTGCGCGGCGAAGACATGCGCGATGCGATCATGGATTTCGATGCGCTCAAGGAAAAAGGGTCCTCCCTTGGTACAGCGGCGGTCATCGTGATGGACCAGAGCACTGACATCATCAAGGCGATCTGGCGTTTGTCCAAGTTCTACAAGCACGAGTCTTGCGGACAATGTACGCCTTGCCGCGAAGGCACTGGATGGATGATGCGCGTGATGGACCGTCTGGTGAAGGGCGAGGCGGAGGTCGAAGAGATCGACATGCTGCTCGATGTGACCAAACAGGTCGAGGGGCATACGATTTGCGCCCTAGGTGACGCTGCGGCGTGGCCTATTCAGGGGCTGATCAAGAACTTCCGCGACGAGATCGAAGACCGGATTGCAAGCAAGCGGATCGCGGCGGAGTGAGATGCTTTGCATTGTAGGGAGTAGGTGTCCGTCTTGTGAGCATCTCCCTTACTTTGATCCTGTCGGATATAGGGCATTCTGCCATTCTATCTTGGGTGCCTTAAACTCTTACGGAAAACGGCTGTTGATTGGAGCGTGCTTGGTGATCGTTGCAGTCGCTTTGGAATTGATCGATGCCCCTCGCTGAATTCAACATTGGCACTCTCAAATACGACTGGGACGATCCGCGTGTGGCGGACTTCCAGAACAATCTCGAACCCGTCTATGACATCGCGCGCCGCAGCCCCGGCTATATCTGGCATATGGAAAACGAGGATATGGAGGCCGCCCAACGCGATGCAGGCGGCCCGTTTGGAGGCAATCCGCGCACGGCATCTACGCTTTCGGTCTGGAAAAACGTCGCCAGCTTTCGCCACTTTGTCTTTCAGACGGTGCACAAGCAGTTCTATGACCGCAAAGCGGAATGGTACGATCTGGACAGCCAAGGCACCCGCCTCGTGATGTGGCGGGTGCCGGACGGGCATATCCCTACCGTCACAGAGGCGATGGAGCGCTTTCATCATCTTGAAAACCATGGCAATACGGATCACGCCTTTGGTTGGAACCATGTGAATGCAGCGATGTGCGGAGAAGATGATGACCAAAACCAAAACGCTGAACCGGACTAACCTGAGCCCTGTCTTTCTGATGGGCCTGATGCTGATCGCAACTGTTTTGCTGACTGCATGCGGTAACGAACGGCGCGCGGACCGCATCGCCTTTGATGGCCAGTACTTTCGCACTGATGCCAAAAAACTGGACAAGCGACGCCTCGACTTTGAGGTAACGGTGCGCCCGGTTTCTGCCTCTTTGAATGGCGCGTTGGAGGCTGGTCTGCATGAGGGTATCCGCTACTGCATTGGCAATTTTGGCAGCTCCGATATTCGTTGGGCGAATGGTCCGGAATCTGAGAATGGTCAGGTGCCAATTTCCAACGACCGCCTCGTGTTGCAGGGTACCTGCACAGGTCTGTGACTTCATGCCCCGAATTGGCGACAATTTGCGTGCTAACGGGTTGTGAAACCCTGTGATATTGCATAGCAACGAGGTGCTTTCCCATCTTGCGTCAGCACGACGCGATCAGAGGAGAGAAACGATGCGCGCAATGACCATGGCCCTAATTTTTTGCCTGTCCGCCGGAGCGATTTCGGCCAAGCCTCATTTGAGGGAAGTGTCCAAGGTGGATGATACCCTTTTGGCTGTCGGTATTGCTGACGAAATTCGCAAGAACTGCCCGGATATTTCAGCCCGTATGATCAAAGCCGTTGGCCTGATCCGAGGAGTTGCTGCACACGCACGCGGTCTGGGCTATACGTCCGAAGAAATTGACCTGTACCGCAAATCCGACACCGAAAAGGCGCGGTTGAAAGCCAAGCGTGACGCCTATCTGGCGGCGGGTGGTGCACAGGCCGGGAATAACCAGAGTTATTGCCAGCTTGGGCGTCAAGAGATCGAAAAAGGCAGCCTGATTGGCGCCGTGTTGAGGATGAACTGACCTATGAGCACAATGCGCAAACTCGTGATTGACGGCCAAGAGGTCGAGGTCGAAGGGGCGTTGACCCTGATCCAGGCCTGCGAAGAGGTCGGGATCGAGATCCCGCGGTTCTGTTATCACGAACGTTTGTCCATCGCGGGCAACTGCCGGATGTGTCTGGTTGAGGTTGTTGGAGGCCCGCCCAAACCTGCGGCGTCGTGTGCGATGCAAGTCAAAGACATGCGTCCGGGCCGTAATGGCGAGCCGCCAGAAATCAAGACGAACTCCCCCATGGTAAAAAAGGCGCGCGAAGGGGTGATGGAATTCTTGCTGATCAACCATCCGCTCGATTGCCCGATCTGCGATCAAGGCGGCGAGTGCGATTTGCAGGATCAGGCGATGGCCTACGGCGTGGATTTTTCCCGCTTCCGCGAGCCCAAGCGGGCGACAGACGATCTGGATTTGGGTCCGTTGGTCGAAACCCACATGACCCGCTGTATTTCCTGCACGCGCTGTGTGCGTTTTACCACCGAGGTGGCGGGCATTGCGCAGATGGGCCAGACCGGCCGTGGAGAAGATGCAGAGATCACGTCCTATTTGGGCGAGACTTTGGATAGCAATCTACAGGGCAACATTATTGATCTGTGCCCGGTCGGAGCTTTGGTATCGAAGCCTTATGCCTTTACTGCGCGGCCTTGGGAATTGACCAAGACCGAAAGTGTGGATGTGATGGATGCCCTTGGTTCGTCCATCCGAGTGGACACGAAGGGGCGCGAAGTGATGCGGTTCCTGCCGCTGAACCACGACGGCACGAACGAGGAATGGATTTCGGACAAGACGCGCTTTGTCTGGGACGGCTTGCGCCGCCAGCGTCTGGACAAGCCCTATATCCGCGAAAACGGCAAGCTGCGTCCGGCTACGTGGCCAGAGGCGTTGGGTAAGTCGGCTGAAGCTATTAAGGGCGCGTCAAATCTGGCGGGCCTCGTGGGCGATCTGGCCCCGGTCGAGGCCGCATATGCGCTAAAAGAGTTGGTTGAGGGGCAGGGCGGTATTGTCGAATGCCGCACCGATGGGGCGAAACTGCCCACGGGCAACCGCGCGGCCTATGTGGGGACCGCGGCGATCGAAGACATCGACGGTGCCGAGGCGATCATGCTGATCGGTGCCAACCCCCGTGTGGAAGCCCCCGTTCTGAACGCGCGCATCCGCAAGGCTTGGGCGCGTGGAGCCAATGTGGGCGTCATTGGCGAAATGCCGGATCTCACCTACGAGGCGAACCATATTGGGACTGACGCCACCATCATGACCGATCTGCTCAAGCGTGATCATTCGGACGTGGCTGAAAAGCCATCCGTGATTATCGTTGGCATGGGCGCGTTGACCCGCGGTGACGGGGCGGCGATTCTGGCGGCGGCCCAAGCATTGGCAGAATCGACCAAGTCGGGCCTGATGGTGTCGCACACAGCAGCAGGGCGCGTAGGTGCGATGGATGTTGGCGCAACAAACCCGGACGCCATGGCGGCGATCGGAAATGCCGATGTCATCTACAATCTCGGCGCCGATGAAGTTGAAATCGCTGATGGGGCGTTTGTGATCTATCAAGGCAGCCACGGTGATCGCGGCGCACACCGTGCGGATGTGATTCTGCCAGGTGCTGCCTACACAGAAGAGCCGGGCTTGTTTGTAAACATGGAAGGTCGTCCACAGTTGGCTGCCCGTGCGAGCTTTGCTCCGGGTGAGGCCAAGGAAAACTGGGCCATCCTGCGCGCACTGTCGGGTGAGATGGGGGCAACATTGCCCTACGACAGCATCACCGCTTTGCGGAGTGCAATCGTCAAGGCACACCCACACTTGGGTGATATCGATGTCGTGGCTGAAAACACAGGTGCCGCGTTGGAACAGGGCAAGATGGAGAGCGGGGCACTGACGTCGCCGATCACCGACTTTTACCTAACCAATCCTATCGCGCGCGCCAGCCAGTTGATGGCCGAACTTAGCGCCAACGCCAAGGCGCGCAAGACCGAGGCGCTGGCCGCTGAATGAAGGCCGCATGGCTCATATCACTCGCGCCCTTTGCGGGCTGCGACACGGTGCCAGTGGCAAGCCAGTTCATCCCGGATTATCGCGGAGTGGAAACAATGCTGCTGGCCGATGACCTTGTGCAGTTCAACGTGTCTATGACCAATGCGTTGAGCGCTGAGGACGTGACCAACTATGCCGAATGCGCGGCCGCGGGCTATACCCTCATCCGAGGGTGGGGATTTGCGCGCCATTTGCGTACAAATGTTGACGAAGAGGCTGGCGTGTGGACGGCGGATGCTGTTTACACCATCTCGCCTGCCTTGCCGCGTGGGATCAGTACCATCGACGCCGAAGTCGTGTCTGCTGCCTGCGCGGAAAAAGGGATACCGACGGTGTGAGGACAGATGCCTGAATTTTTCACAAGCAGCCCATTGGGCATCGGACTTTTGATCGTAGGGCAGGTGCTCTTGGTGGTTGTGCCACTGCTCGTCGCGCTTGCCTTTCTGATGTATGCGGACCGCAAAATCTGGGCTGCTGTCCAGATGCGCCGGGGCCCCAACGTGGTTGGCGTCTTTGGCTTGCTGCAAAGTTTTGCGGACTTTGGCAAATATATCGTGAAAGAAGTCGTTGTGCCCGCAGGCGCCGACAAGGGCGTATTTTTTATGGCGCCCATGGTGTCATTGGTCATGGCGCTGATCGCTTGGGCGGTTATCCCGTTCAATGACGGCTGGGTCTTGAGTGATATCAACGTCGCGATCCTGTACGTTTTCGCCGTCTCATCACTCGAAGTTTATGGCGTGATTATGGGTGGTTGGGCGTCAAACTCAAAGTACCCGTTCCTTGGTTCCTTGCGCTCTGCTGCGCAGATGATTTCCTACGAAGTGTCCATCGGTCTGATCATCATCGGTGTGATCTTGTCGACCGGGTCGATGAACTTTGGATCAATCGTACAGGCGCAAGACGGCGATTGGGGCATCTTCAACTGGTATTGGTTACCGCATTTGCCGATGCTGTTTCTGTTCCTGATTTCGGCTCTGGCCGAAACCAATCGCCCACCGTTCGATCTGCCAGAGGCCGAATCCGAACTGGTTGCTGGTTATCAGGTCGAATACTCGTCGACGCCCTTCCTGCTGTTCATGATCGGCGAACTGGTTGCCGTGGTACTGATGTGCGCGCTCGTATCGCTCTTGTTCTTTGGTGGCTGGTTGTCGCCCGTTCCGTTCTTGCCTGACGGCATTTTCTGGATGGTTGCGAAGATGCTGTTCGTCTTCTTCATCTTCTCAATGGTGAAGGCGATCACGCCCCGCTACCGCTATGACCAGCTGATGCGTCTGGGCTGGAAAGTGTTCCTTCCATTCTCGCTGTTCTGGGTGGTGTTTGTTGCCTTCGCAGCCAAGTTTGACTGGTTCTGGGGCTTTTACGCCCGTTGGACCGTGGGGGGCTGAGTTATGACCACACTTTCAGTTGCAGTCAGCGATGCCTCTCATCATGACCTTGCGGATATGACGACGTTCATAGTGGCCGAATGCGAGATGTGCACTCAGGACACTGATGGAAATATGATTGATATCAACGTCGATGAGGTGATTGTGGCGCTCAAGGCCTGGGCACAAATGCACCGTAGAGACAGCCACAAAGGAGGTTTGCGATGACACAGATCGACTATGGCCGTGCGGCCAAGTACTTCCTGCTTCAGGACTTCTTTCAGGGCTTCAAACTAGGGCTGAAGTACTTTTCCCGTCCAAAGGCCACGCTGAACTATCCGCATGAAAAGGGGCCGCTGAGCCCTCGTTTTCGTGGGGAACACGCATTGCGCCGTTACCCAAATGGTGAAGAGCGCTGCATCGCTTGTAAACTGTGCGAAGCGGTGTGTCCTGCGCAGGCCATCACCATCGACGCCGAACCCCGCGAAGACGGCTCGCGTCGCACAACGCGCTATGACATCGACATGACCAAGTGCATCTACTGTGGCTTCTGCCAAGAGGCGTGCCCGGTTGATGCAATTGTCGAAGGCCCCAACTTTGAGTTCTCCACCGAGACCCGTGAAGAGCTGTACTACGACAAGGACAAGCTCCTTGAGAATGGCGACCGCTGGGAAGCCGAGATTGCACGCAATCTCGAGATTGATGCGCCGTACCGATGAGTGATGAGACAAACCCTTTTGCCGCCATGATGGCGCAGATGCAGGAAATGGCGAAAGCTTTTCCGCAAATGGGGGCGTTTGACCCTTCGAAAGGCTTTGATCCCAAGGCGATGGAAGCAATGTGGCCCACCATGCCCAAAGAGGTGATGGAAACGTGGTTCGGCAATGCGCTGAATGAAAATGGACTGGATGCCAAGACCCGCCTGCTGATCACCCTTGCCGGGCTGACCATGCAGGGTGCGCAGGCAGACAGTGCCATACGCCAGACAGTGCGCCATGCGCGCGAGGCCGGGGCCACCGACCAACAGATTTCCGAGACATTGGGCATGATGGCGGTCTTCGCCGGGGTGCCTGCGATGACCCGCGCCATGGAATTGGCGCAAGAGGTCATGACCGACAGCGAGGACAAGACATGAGCGTGTTCGCCTTTTACCTCTTTTCGATCTGCGTGATCTCGGGGGGGCTGTTCACCGTGATCAGCCGCAACCCGGTGCATTCGGTCCTGTGGTTGATCCTTGCTTTCCTGTCTTCGGCAGGGTTGTTCGTGATGCTCGGGGCTGAATTCGTCGCGATGTTGCTGATTATCGTCTACGTCGGCGCGGTCGCGGTGCTGTTCCTGTTCGTGGTCATGATGCTCGACATCGATTTTGCCGAGCTGAAGGCCGAGATGGCCAAATACATGCCGCTGGCCCTGCTGATCGCCGTGGTGATCCTCATGCAATTTGTGATGGCCTTTGGTGCTTGGGAAAGTAATGCCGCCGCCGAAGGGCTGCGTGCGCAGGTCACTCCAGTAGACCGCCACAACACCGAGGCGTTGGGCCTGATCTTGTATGACCAGTATTTCCTGCTGTTCCAACTGTCCGGTCTGATCCTGTTGGTCGCGATGATTGGTGCGATTGTTCTGACTCTGCGCCACCGCGAGGACGTAAAGCGGCAGGATGTCGTTGCGCAGATGATGCGCGATCCCAAGCTGGCGATGGAGCTGAAGGACGTCAAACCGGGGCAGGGGCTGTAAGCGGATGGGTATCAACTTTATGCAAATTAAGCCCATGATTTGTGCTTGTTTCGCGATCGCGATCAGCGGCGCTGCTCTCGCACAAAACGCGGGTGAGACGGCCATTGAAGGCATCGATGACCGCTTTGCGATTGCCAGTGAGCATTACGGCGAGGGCAAAGTTCAGATTCAGTCTCGTACCAAGATTGATGACAAAGACGCTTATTCCGTCCACGAGGTGGACTGCGTCGAAGGCAAAATGCGCGCGTTTTTCGAGAACACGGACGAAGCGAGTCCTTTACCGACATCTGACAACATTCCCGGTGATGTGCCTTTTGAGCGTACGCCCGGCCTTGGCCCCTTGGCGCGCCATGCTTGCGAGCAACATGGTTTTAACTTGGTGGAGTGGTGACGCATGTGTCTGGTCACGCAAAATCGCAGGTTTGCTGCTGAATGAAGAGGCTTCTGCATATCGTCTGTGTCTGTATGGCATTTGGTACGGTTGACGCGGCGGCGTTGACGTTGGCCGATTGCGAACGGACCACTCACATCTCTCATGGCGGAGAGGCGGATCACCGCGATCTTGGCGACGCCCGCGTGATGTGGCGCGATTGGTGGAGCCAGGAAGGTAGTGCAACGTCCTTCTCCGTCGTGGATTGCGGACCGGGTGCAGTACTGACCTTTTTGAGCCAAGAAGAAAACATGGGCGCGCGCCTGCCCTTTGATCGCACCGACAAAGCCTTGGCCATTATTGCCCGTCACGAAGACGGCGCACGGGCCTTTGCGACATTTGACCGGATAGCTGCCGACCTCAACGGGATCGCGCGCGATATCACGATAACCATCCTTGATGCAGAGCCTTGCGCCTGCGCCGCCCTCTATCCAGAGGCGCGGGGGGACAAGACAGAATTCAAGCTGGCGGGTTGATCCGCACAAGCCAGATTAGGAAAGACCGATGATCGGACTAGAACACTACCTCACTGTCGCGGCGACCTTGTTCGTCATTGGCATTTTCGGGCTGTTTTTGAACCGCAAGAACGTGATCATCCTGCTGATGAGCATCGAATTGATGCTCTTGGCAGTGAATATCAACCTTGTGGCGTTCTCATCTTTCCTCGGGGATTTGGTGGGGCAGGTGTTCACTTTGTTCGTTCTGACCGTCGCCGCTGCTGAGGCGGCGATTGGCTTGGCCATTCTGGTCTGTTTCTTCCGCAACCGTGGCACCATCGCGGTTGAAGACGTCAACGTGATGAAGGGCTAAGACATCATGGAAACTATCCTCCTCTTTGCCCCTCTTGTTGGCGCTCTACTGTGTGGGTTTGGCTGGCGCATCTTTGGTGAGGCTGCGGCCTGCTGGATTGCGACGGGCCTTTTGTTCCTGTCCGCCATCCTGTCGTGGATCACCTTCCTGACCTTTGACGGCACGACCGAAAGCATTCAGATTCTGCGTTGGATCGAAAGCGGTACCCTCAGTACAGATTGGGCCATTCGCCTTGATCGACTGACCTGCATCATGCTGATCGTGATCACGACGGTTTCAAGCCTCGTGCACCTTTATTCGTTTGGATACATGGCCCACGATCCTCAGTGGAAAGAGGGCGAAAGCTACAAACCCCGCTTCTTTGCCTATCTCAGCTTCTTCACCTTCACGATGTTGATGCTGGTGACAGCCGACAACCTTGTGCAGATGTTCTTTGGTTGGGAAGGGGTTGGCGTCGCCTCGTACCTCCTGATCGGGTTCTACTATCGCAAGCCCACTGCGAACGCCGCTGCGATCAAGGCTTTTGTGGTGAACCGCGTTGGTGACTTTGGGTTCCTGCTGGGCATCTTTAGCCTCTACTTCCTTGTCGACAGCATCCGTCTGGATGATATCTTTGCCGCCGCACCAACGCTGGCAGAGACGCAGTTGACCTTCCTGTGGTCCGAATGGAACGCGGCCAATCTGATCGCCTTCCTGCTGTTCATTGGTGCGATGGGAAAATCGGCGCAACTGTTCCTGCACACATGGTTGCCCGACGCGATGGAGGGGCCGACCCCTGTGTCTGCCCTGATCCACGCTGCGACCATGGTGACGGCAGGTGTGTTCCTTGTTTGCCGTATGTCCCCGCTGATGGAATTTGCGCCAGAGGCGATGATGTTTGTCACCTTCATTGGCGCCACCACTGCGTTCTTTGCAGCCACCGTGGGTTTGGTGCAGACCGACATCAAACGTGTGATCGCCTATTCGACCTGTTCACAGCTGGGCTATATGTTCGTGGCCGCAGGCGTCGGCATGTATTCGGCGGCGATGTTCCATCTGCTGACGCACGCGTTCTTCAAGGCGATGTTGTTCCTTGGGGCCGGATCAGTCATCCACGCAATGCACCACGAACAGGACATGACCAACTATGGCGGCCTGCGCAAAAAGATCCCCTATACCTTCATGGCGATGATGATCGGCACATTAGCCATCACCGGTGTGGGTATTCCAGTTTGGATCTTAACGCTGGGTGAAATTCCCATCGGCTTCGCGGGCTTCCAGTCCAAAGACGCCATCGTCGAAAGCGCCTATGCCGCTGGAACAGGGTACAGCTTTTGGATGCTGGTCATTGCGGCGCTGTTCACCAGTTTCTACAGCTGGCGTCTGATGTTCCTCACCTTCTACGGTGAGCCGCGCGGGGACAAGCACACCCACGATCACGCTCATGAAAGCCCAATGACAATGCTCGTCCCTCTGGGCGTGCTCAGCCTTGGCGCGATCTTTGCGGGCATGGTCTGGTACGGATCTTTCTTCGGACACGTGGACAAAGTCGCCAAGTTCTACGGCATCCCTTATGCCGAAGCGGGCGAAGATCATTCGGCCATCGTTACCCCACGCGATAAGGCGGCAGGGAAGAAAGACGGCGAACATCACTATGTGTTTGCGGGCGAGCCGGGGCAGGGCGCTCTTTACATGGCGCCTGACAACACGGTTCTGGATGACGCGCACAAGGTGCCGTATTGGGTTAAAACCTCGCCCTTTGCAGCGATGCTTCTGGGTTTCCTGACCGCCTATTGGTTCTACATCAAAAACCCCAGCCTGCCGGGTCGTCTGGCCGAAAACCAACGTCCGCTTTACCTGTTCCTCAAGAACAAGTGGTACTTTGACGAGCTGTATCACTACATCTTTATCGTTCCGGCGATGTGGATCGGTAAGCAGCTGTGGAAAAAGGGTGACGGCAAGGTCATTGACGGGTCGATCAACGGTGTGTCCATGGGGCTCGTGCCCTTTATCACCCGCCTCGCTGGCCGTGCGCAGTCCGGCTATATCTTTACCTATGCCTTCGCCATGGTGATCGGGATCGCGGTTCTGATCACGTGGATGACGCTCAGCGGAGGAGCGAACTGATGGACAACCTTCTTTCCATCGTAACCTTCTTGCCCGCGGTTGCGGCGTTCATCCTTGCGATTTTCCTGCGCGGTGATGATGAGGCGGCCAATCGCAATGCAAAGTGGGTGGCCATGGCCACCACCTCCATTACCTTCATCGTGTCATTGTTCATCCTTGTTGAGTTTGATCGCAACGACACCGGCTTTCAGTTCGTGGAAGAGGGCGCGTGGATCATGGGCCTGTCTTACAAGATGGGTGTGGACGGGATTTCGGTTCTGTTTGTGATGCTAACCACCTTCATGATGCCGCTGGTCATCGCAGCGTCGTGGAATGTGGAAACACGGGTCAAGGAATACATGATCGCGTTCCTGATGCTGGAAACGCTGATGCTTGGCGTATTCATGGCGCTGGATCTGGTGTTGTTCTACCTGTTCTTCGAGGCCGGGCTGATCCCAATGTTCCTGATCATCGGTATCTGGGGGGGGGCGAACCGGATCTATGCGTCGTTCAAGTTCTTCCTCTACACGTTCCTCGGCTCGGTTCTGATGCTGGTGGCAATGGTGGGGATGTATGCGGACGCGGGCACCACCGATATCGAACAGCTTCTGACACACAATTTTGACTTTGCCACGTTTGAGTTGCTGGGCATTCAGGTTGTTGGTGGCTTGCAGACGCTGCTGTTCCTTGCCTTCTTTGCGAGCTTTGCGGTCAAGATGCCGATGTGGCCTGTGCACACATGGCTACCGGATGCGCACGTACAGGCCCCGACGGCTGGCTCTGTCGTTCTGGCTGCGATCTTGTTGAAGCTGGGCGGCTACGGGTTCATCCGCTTTTCCTTGCCGATGTTCCCCGTTGGGGCTGAGGTGCTGACGCCGCTGGTCTTGTGGATGTCTGCGATTGCGGTTGTCTACACATCGCTCGTGGCACTGGTGCAAGAAGACATGAAGAAGCTGATTGCCTATTCGTCTGTGGCCCACATGGGTTTTGTCACTATGGGCATCTTTGCGGCCAACCAGCAGGGGGTTGATGGGGCCATCTTTCAGATGATCAGCCACGGCTTTATCTCGGGCGCACTCTTTTTGTGTGTTGGCGTGATCTATGACCGGATGCACACGCGGGACATCGACGCCTATGGCGGTCTTGCGAACCGGATGCCGGCCTACGCGATGATCTTCATGCTATTCACGATGGCCAACGTTGGCCTTCCGGGCACCTCGGGTTTTGTGGGTGAATTCCTGACGCTGATGGCGGTGTTCCAGGTCAACACATGGGTTGCGCTTGTCGCGACGTCTGGTGTGATCTTCTCTGCCGCTTATGCGCTCTGGCTCTATCGTCGGGTCGTGATGGGCGATCTGATCAAGGAAAGCCTCAAGTCGATCACCGATATGACACGGCGCGAGCGTGCGATCTTTGCCCCGCTGGTGGTGATGACGATCCTTCTGGGGGTCTACCCATCGCTGATCCTCGACATTACCGGGCCGTCAGTCGCGGCCCTGGTAAGCAACTACGACACGGCACTTGCGGCGGCTGAAGCTGCAACGCAGCTGGCTGCGAATTAAGGACTGAATTGATATGATCTCCGCTGATCTGAACATCATCCTACCTGAAATCCTGCTGGCCGTTTTTGCCATGCTCGGGCTGCTGGGCGCGGTATACTCGTCAAAAGACGGGCTGGCCTCGCCGCTGCTATGGGCGACGTCTGCGGTGTTTTTGGCCGTTGCCGCGTGGATCGGATTTACGGGCGAAGGAGTGAACATCGCCTTTAACGGCATGTTCGTCGATGACGCCTTTTCCCGCTTTGCCAAAGTGGCGATCCTTGTCTCTGCCGCTGCGGTCCTGTTGATGAGCGAAGCCTATATGTCGTCGCGCGGCATCTTGCGTTTTGAGTACCCTGTACTGGTCGTGTTGGCCGTGGTTGGCATGATGATGATGGTGTCTGCGGGCGATTTGATGGCGCTTTACATGGGGCTCGAGTTGCAGTCGCTGGCGCTCTACGTGGTCGCCTCATTGCGCCGGGACTCGGTAAAATCGACCGAAGCGGGCCTAAAGTACTTTGTGCTTGGCGCTTTGTCCTCTGGCTTGCTGCTTTATGGTGCGTCGTTGGTCTATGGCTATGCTGGCACAACGCTGTTCTCTGGCATCGTTCAAGTGGCCGAAGAGGGTGTTTCTCTGGGTCTATTGTTTGGCCTTGTGTTCCTCATGGCTGGCCTTGCCTTCAAAGTTTCTGCTGTGCCGTTCCATATGTGGACGCCTGATGTCTACGAAGGGTCGCCCACGCCGATCACAGCCTTCTTTGCGACAGCGCCAAAGGTTGCGGCGATGGCCCTGTTTGCACGCGTGATGCATGACGCCTTTGGCGGCGCAGTTGCAGACTGGCAGCAGATCATGGCCCTTTTGTCGGTCCTGTCCATGTTCCTTGGCGCCTTTGCGGCCATTGGGCAGACCAATATCAAACGACTGATGGCGTTTTCGTCTATCGCCCACATGGGATATGCACTGATGGGCTTGGCCGCTGGCACTGTTCTGGGTGTACAGGCGATGCTGGTCTATATGGCCATCTACGTCACCATGAATGTCGGCACCTTTGCGTTCATCCTGATGATGGAGAAAGACGGGCAACCCATCACCGACATCGGGTCACTGAACATGTATGCCAAGCGGGAACCCACCCGGGCACTGGCCATGCTGGTGCTGTTGTTCTCTCTGGCGGGTGTCCCGCCAATGCTGGGCTTTTTTGGCAAGCTGTACGTGCTGCGCGCGGCCTATGAGGCAGATTTGATCTGGCTGGCGGTTGCTGGCGTGATCGCGTCGGTCATCGGGGCCTACTACTACCTGCGCATCGTCTTCTTCATGTATTTCGGCGAAGAGCCAGAAGAAGGATTGAACGGCGGCAAATCAGTGATCCTGTCAGCAATGCTGCTCGGATCTGCGGCTGTGATGGTCTTTGGTATCGTCAACATGTTCGGGGTCGAAGGTGCGGCAGCGATGGCAGCACAGACACTGGTCAACTAAGCGCTTGGTGGCCGATTGACCCTTTGGGGGTGAAGCCTTGAATTCAAAGCCGGCAGGAACGCTTTGGCCCAGAGGATATGGGCGGATTGTGTTGTCCGCCGTGGATTCGACGCTAAGCGAAGCGGCGCGTATTGCGCCCGAGCTTGGCGGGCCGACTTGGATCATGGCATACGAACAGACAGCGGCGCGGGGCCGTCGTGGACGTGCTTGGGTGATGCCAACGGGGAACTTTGCAGCGACGCTGGTACTGCCACTGGCCGATGATCCGGGGCAGGCGGCATTGCGCTCTTTCGTCGTTTCACTCGCCTTGCATGAAGCTTTTGTAGCGGCAACGGGCCGTAGCGCCGCTTTTGCCCTGAAATGGCCCAACGACGTCTTGCTGAACGGAGGAAAGGTGGCTGGTATTCTTCTGGAAACGATCAGCACCGGGGCGCGAATGAGCCATTTGGCGATCGGCATTGGCGTGAACCTTGCAGCGGCACCTGATCTGGCAGAAGTTGAGGCTGGTGCAGTGCGCCCGGTCGCGGTGGCATCAGACCTTGGCGTGCGCATTGATCCGGTCGACTTTCTGGACCTGTTGGCCGCGTCCTATGCCCGTTTTGAGGATCAGTTTTCGCAGTACGGATTTGCCCCGATCCGCACGTCGTGGTTGGCGCACGCGGCCCGATTGGGCGAAAAGATCACTGCGCGCACAGTGCGGGACGAACATGTGGGCACGTTCAGGGATGTGGACGAGACCGGACAACTTGTTTTAGAGACGCAGGCAGGCCGCGTGACCATTCCTGCGGGCGACGTCTATTTCTGAAAGGGGCACATTATGCTCTTGGCCATTGACTGCGGCAACACCAACACTGTGTTTGCGATCTGGGACGGAGAAGCGTTCATCGGCACATGGCGCACCTCGACTGAGTGGCAGCGCACAGCCGATCAGTACTATGTCTGGCTGTCCACGCTGATGAAGTTTCAGCAGATTGACGTTGAGATTACGGATGTAATCGTGTCTTCCACCGTGCCGCGTGTGGTGTTTAACCTCCGCGTCTTTGCGGATCGCTACTTCAACACGCGGCCCATCGTGGTTGGTAAACCTGACTGTCTGTTGCCTGTGGATGTCCGGGTGGATGAGGGCACTCAAGTGGGTCCCGACCGGCTTGTAAACACCGTCGCCGGATACGATCTGTTCGGCGGTGATCTGATTATGGTGGACTTTGGGACAGCCACCACCTTTGACGTGGTCGACAGCGACGGGGCCTACATCGGCGGGGTGATTTCGCCGGGTGTGAACCTGTCGCTTGAGGCGTTGCACAATGCCGCCGCCGCACTACCCCATGTAGACATCACCAAGCCACAAGCCGTGATCGGCACCAACACAGTCGCCTGTATGCAGTCTGGCGTGTTTTGGGGTTACGTCGGCCTTGTGCGTGAGATATGTGCCCGAATTAAAGCGGAACGCGCCCGCGACATGCGCGTCATCTCAACAGGGGGGCTGGCACCGCTTTTTCAGCAGTCAGAAGCCCTGTTTGACCACTTTATCGACGATTTGACGATGCATGGCCTGACGGTCATCCATCGCTATAACAAGGAAAATAACTGACAAAATGAGCAGTGAACGATTGATCTACCTGCCCCTCGGAGGGGCGGGTGAAATAGGCATGAACGCCTATGTGTATGGCTATGGTGCCCCTGAACAAGAACGGCTGATTGTGGTTGATCTGGGCGTGGCCTTTCCGGATATGGACGGATCACCCGGTGTGGACCTGATCCTGCCGGACATCGCCTGGCTGGCGGAACGGCGTGACCGGATTGACGGGGTGTTCATCACCCACGCGCACGAAGACCATGTTGGCGCGGTCTCTCACACCTATGAACAGCTTGGTGCGCCAATCTATGCGCGCCCCTTCACGGCCAACATCGCACGGCGCAAGATGGTCGAGCGTGGGCATCCGGATGATGCAGTGACAGTTGTGGCCGGATGGCCTGATCAGGTCGAGGCTGGCCCCTTCAAGGTTGGCTTTTTGCCCATGTCCCACTCTATCCCTGAAAGTGCGGCGCTGGTCATTGATACGCCCGAGGGACGTGTGATCCACTCTGGCGATTTCAAGCTAGATGAGACGCCATTGGTGGGTGAACCTTTTGATCCTGACCTTTGGGCTGAGGTGTCCAAGGATGGGGTGAAGGCGCTGATCTGTGACAGTACCAATGTCTTTTCTCCTAATCCCGGTCGTTCTGAGGCCAGCGTTGGGCCAGAGATTGAAAAGCTGGTACGCGCCCATGACACAGGCATCGTGGTCGCCACGACCTTTGCTTCCAACGTCGCACGGGTCAAAACGCTGGCCGAAGCAGGGGACCGTGCAGGCCGTTCGATCGTTCTGTTGGGGCGTGCGATGCGCCGGATGATCGAAGCCTCAATTGAAACGGGCGTGCTCAAGGACTTTCCGTCTGTGATCAGCCCCGAGGACGCGCGCAACATCCCGCGTGAAAACCTGATGCTGCTGGTCACCGGATCCCAAGGGGAACGGCGCGCGGCGTCAGCTCAACTGGCCAATGGCAAGTATATGGGGTTGGAGCTGAAAGAGGGCGACCTGTTCCTGTTCTCGTCCAAAACCATTCCCGGCAATGAACGGGGCGTGATCCGCATCATGAACCAGCTGAGCGAAAAGGGTGTGGATGTGGTCGACGACTCGTCTGGCCTTTACCACGTTTCCGGCCACGCCAACCGGCCTGATCTGGAACGCTTGCAAGAGATCGTGAACCCGCAGGTGGTTGTGCCGATGCACGGTGAACACCGGCATTTGCGTGAGCATGTGAAACTGACCGAGGGCAAAGGGCGCACAGGCGTTCTGGCCGTAAACGGGATGATGATCGAGCTGTCTGGCAATGCACCGCGCGTGGTTGAGTATATCGAGACCGGACGGACTTATCTGGATGGCTCTGTTCAAATCGGTGCTTTGGACGGCGTCGTACGCGACCGCATTCGCATGGCTTTGAATGGACATGTGACGGTGACACTGATCTTGGATGAAGAAGACGAACCGCTCGGTGATCCTTGGTGCGAGACTATGGGTATTGCGGAAACGGGTCGTAGCAAAGCGGCTGTGGTCGAGGTGCTGGAGGCGGACCTGAGCCAGTTCCTCGGGCGCGCTGATGCAAAGACGTTGCGGGACGATTCCAATCTGGAAGAGGCTTTGCGCCGTGTCGTGCGCAAAACGGCGCAGGACGAGATTGGCAAGAAGCCTGAGGTGACAGTGGTGATCAGCCGGATGCACTGAAGCGGGCTGTGATTGAACGGAAAAAAGGCGGGCCTCTGGCCCGCCTTTTTGCGTCTTTGCAGTTGCGTAAGCGAGTTAGCTTACGCGGCGCTCTTCAAAGCTGAGTTCGATGAAGCTGGGCGTGTGATCGCCAAGACCTACGACCTTGTTGCCGCCACGGTCCTCGCGGTTTGATGACCGGTTGCGGCCCGAAGACGATCCTCGGCCACGCCCACGGCCCGATGTGCGCTCAGGTTCAGCTTCTGTGACTGTCTCGGTTGCTGCTTCGACTGGTGCTTCTGCTTCAGGCTGCGTTTCTTCGACTTTTGGCGCGTCGGCTTTCGGTGCATCAGCCTTGGGTTTGCGCGGGGCGCGTGTGCGTTTTGGTTTTTCTGCCTTCATCGCGTCGTCTGCTTCAGCGTCGGCCGCTGGGGCAGGGGTGCCGAGTGGATTGTCGATCCGTGGAATTTCCTTTTGGATCAACCGCTCGATATCCTCGAAATTCTTTTCGTCACGCGGCACGCAGATCATCATCGCTTTGCCATCGCGACCAGCGCGTCCTGTGCGACCGATCCGGTGAACGTAGTCTTCGGCGTGGCTTGGCACATCGAAGTTGAACACGTGACTGACGGATGGCACGTCAAGTCCACGTGCAGCGACGTCTGAAGCGACGAGGAACCGCAGTTCTCCGTTGCGGAAGCCATCGAGTGTGCGTGTGCGTTGCGACTGGTCCAGATCACCGTGAATCGGCGCCGCGTCATATCCGTATTTTTTCAGCGACTTGGCGACGATATCCACGTCTGTCTTGCGATTGCAGAAGATGATTGCGTTTGTGCACTTCTCACCTTCGGAATCGATCAACATGCGCAACACTTTGCGCTTTTCACTGGCTTCTCGGTCCCGGCGCGATCCTTTGAACATGACCACGCCCTGCTCAATCGTCTCGGACGCTGTGGCCTGACGGGCCACTTCGATCCGTTCGGGATTGGAGAGGAACGTATTGGTGATCCGCTCAATCTCGGGGGCCATGGTGGCAGAGAAGAACAGCGTCTGACGGGTAAACGGCGTGAGGCCAAAGATGCGTTCGATATCCGGGATAAAGCCCATGTCGAGCATGCGGTCAGCTTCGTCCACAACCATGACTTTAACGTCATTAAGGATCAGCTTGCCACGTTCGAAATGGTCCAAAAGGCGGCCCGGCGTTGCAATCAGAACATCCACGCCCTTGTCGATCAGGGTATCCTGTTCTTTGAAGCTGACGCCGCCGATCAGCAATGCTTTGCTGAGCTTTACGTACTTGGAATAGGTGTCGAAATTTTCGGCCACTTGTGCGGCCAATTCGCGTGTCGGGCACAAAACCAAGCTGCGCGGCATACGCGCACGTGCGCGACCACGGGCCAGTTGTGTGATGAGGGGCAGGGTGAAGCTGGCGGTTTTGCCGGTTCCCGTCTGGGCGATCCCCAGAACATCGCGCCCTTCAAGTGCGGGTGGAATCGCACCTTCCTGAATAGGCGTGGGGGTTTCGTAACCGGCCTCTTCTACAGCTTTGAGGACCTTGGGGCTAAGGTTGAGATCAGAAAATTTGGTCATGTATGTCCGTAAGTTGCGGACACTGACTTGGCCCGCTGCGTATCATGATGTCGACCCGAATGGCCCAGAGTGGAGGCACCTTGCCCCGACATGCTGAGCGTCCATAGCAAAGGCGGTCGCGCAGGTCAAACGGCATTGCTTTCAGAACGTTACGTCCGGGAAGTGCCGCACCATCGGACTTTCATAGTCCAAAGGCACAATGCGCAGCAGGTCATGCGCCGACAGGCGGGCGCGCAAATCGGGGCTGTCACCGATCACTTCATCGTAAAAGGCGCGCAAACCTGCCTCGCCCTCGTCAGTCTCGATCTCGCGGAACAGATCATGCAAGGACAGACCACCCCGTTCCGGTGGGGTCGCAGGCTTTAGGTCGGCTCTGTATGATCCTCGTTCATGGCGATACCGAAAGGACGCTTGCCAGTCTTCCCACGACTTTGCATGGCAATGGGCCAGATCGACTTGGCTGATCTCGGTTGCGTTTGGGAGCATCGCATCACCCTGAAAGGCGTTGTGAATTTTGAACGTAATGTCATCCAAGCCGCTGCGAACAAATAGTTTTCCGGCAACATGGCTTAGGAAGCCGCCTGTAAGATGGGCGCCAAATCGGGGATAGATTTGGGTGACCACGCTGCGGCGCTGTCCATTGGCTGGCACGAAGGCTTTGTACGCATTCACACTGCCACCCAGCACTTCCATCGGGCGCACCCGGGCCGAGGTGACATTGGAAGGCACGGTGTCCAAAACCTGCGCCACCGGTTGTTGTGCAACAAGGAATTCATCAACGTCGATATGGATCAGCCAATCGACCTCAGTCCGCCGCTGATAGGCGTGGGTTGCATTGAGGGTTTGGCGCACTTGATGCTTGTGTGGGCGCTTGCCCGCCAAACGCTTCCAATGGCCTTCATCACAGGTCTGCACCCGGATTTTCGAATGTGCTTTTAATGCCTCAAAAGCCGTTGGATTTTCGTCATCAAGATAGATGAACAGACGATGGGCACCCTGATCGAGATGATAGGCCGCAAAGCGCAGAATGTCGGCAGCAGGCGCTCGGATCGTGGCGGCAAGGCCCCAGGTGGTCACGGGCTAGCCCTCCAGCTTGCCAAAATAGCGCGCAACCTTGGTGTCCAGATCAAGTGTGCGCGTGATCAGCATGTCATGGGCGGCCAAGACGTCAAGCCGTTCGGGGGCCGCGCTGCACAGTTCCGTGTGAAACGCGCGCAGCGCATCCGGGTCCGGATCGTCCATCAGAACGCGGATCAGATTGCCCAACTTGTTCAGCTTTCCTTTGCGGTCGTGATAGCTTCCCTTTTCGAGGCGATAGGCCATATGTTTCTGAAATGTCTCGAAATCCGGTGCATGTGCATGGCCCAGATCAAGCCCATCGATCTGTGCGCCGCCGCCTACGATCTGCCCCTTGTAACGCAAGGCATGGATGCCGAGGCGGACGTCACTAAACCCGCAACGCGCGATCACTTTGGGGCTTTGTGTGCCGATGAAACCTCCGGACACATGTGCCCCATAAGTCGGATAAATCTGACGCTTGATTGTTTTGTGAGCAGGGCGTTTGAAATGATGGGGGTCGCCTGCGCTGTTTAGCATCTCGACGGGTTGCATCGCCACAAAGGGCCCATTGGGATCAACTTGCGCCAACAGGTCGCTCATGCGGGCAGGGGCCAGCACGAACTCATCCAAATCGATATGTGCAAGCCAGTCGAGTTGAGTGATGCGGTAGATGCGGGTGGCGTTATAGGTCTGCCGCATCTGATGCGTGCTGCGCGCGCGGCTTGGTTTGCCGTCCCAATAGGCGTCATCGCACTGTGTGAACCGCACTTTTGGATGTGAGAGACGTGTCGCAAGTTCCTGATCCGGGACGTCCAGATGGAGATGGACCCGGTTGGCTCCCAGATCGAGGTGAAAGGCGATGAAACGCGCGATCTGGCGCATGGATCCCTTGACCGTCGACACAATCCCCCAACGCAACTTGTCCGGATCGGTCTGGACAGGTTGCGGTACGGGAAGGGTCACATGGGCCAATGGTTCAGACCATCATTTCCTTGGTCGCTGTCAACGTCACGTCCGGGTAGTCGCGCGCCACGCGGTCGATGTCCCATTGCAAACGGGTGAGATAAACGATGTCTCCGTCGTGATCATAGCTGATGTGTTGTTTGTTGCTTTCCACAAATTTATCAATGGCTTGCTGTGCGCCATTCACCCAGCGGGCCGATGTGAATTGCGAGGCTTCAAACCGCACAGGCAGTCCGTATTCCAGTTCGATCCGGCTGGCCAATACCTCGAATTGCAAGGCCCCTACGACACCGACGATAAAGCCTGACCCGATGGATGGCTTGAACACCTTGGCGGCTCCTTCTTCTGCAAACTGCATGAGAGCTTTTTCGAGGTGTTTCGATTTCAGCGGATCGCCTGCGCGCACGCCCTGCAGCAGTTCAGGGGCGAAGGAAGGGATGCCCGTGACCCGCAACGCTTCGCCTTCGGTCAGCGTGTCACCAATGCGCAATTGTCCGTGGTTCGGAATGCCCATGATGTCGCCGGCCCACGCCTCTTCGGCCAGTTCGCGGTCAGAGGCCAGAAACATCACCGGGTTGCTGATGGCCATCGGCTTTTTGGTACGTACATGGGTCAGCTTCATGCCGCGTTTGAAATGCCCGGAGGCCATCCGCACAAAGGCGACGCGGTCGCGGTGCTTGGGGTCCATATTGGCCTGCACTTTGAAGACAAACCCAGAAACCTTTGTTTCTTCGGGTAAAATGTGGCGGGGTTCAGCCGATTGAATCTGTGGCTGTGGGCCATAGGTGGCGATGCCGTCCATCAGTTCCTTGACGCCAAAAGAGTTAATGGCGGAACCGAACCAGATCGGAGTGAGCGACCCTTCAAGCATGGCAGCCGGATCAAGCGGTGGTAGCAATTCACGCGCCATTTCAAGCTCTTCCCGCAGAGTATTCAACTGATCCTCGGGCACGTACTCAGCCAGCTTGGGATCGTCGAGCCCGTTGATCTCAACGCTTTCGGCAACCTTGTTCCGATCGGCCCGGTCCATCAATTCGAGGCGGTCGCGCAGGATGTCGTAACAGCCGATAAAGTCGCGTCCGACCCCGATGGGCCAGCTGGCAGGCGTCACGTCAATCGCCAGATTTTCTTGAATTTCGTCAATGATCTCAAAGGTGTCACGGCTTTCCCGATCCATCTTGTTACAGAAGGTCAGGATCGGCAGGTCGCGCATGCGGCAGACCTCGAACAGCTTTTGCGTCTGTGACTCGACCCCTTTGGCACCGTCAATCACCATGATGGCCGCATCTACTGCAGTGAGGGTTCGATAGGTGTCCTCGGAAAAGTCGGAGTGGCCGGGTGTGTCCACCAGATTGAAGCGGAAGGTATTGTGCTTGTTGGTGAAATCAAAAGACATGGCGGAGGCTGAGACCGAGATCCCCCGGTCCTTTTCCATCGCCATAAAGTCAGATCGCGTGCGCCGCGCCTCGCCCTTGGCGCGCACCTGTCCAGCCATCTGGATGGCACCCCCAAAGAGCAGGAATTTTTCCGTCAGCGTCGTCTTACCCGCATCCGGGTGCGAGATGATCGCGAAGGTCCGGCGACGGGCAATTTCGGGGGGGAGGTCTGGGCGATTATCGAGCATGCGCGGTCTATATCGGCGGTGTGATGGGGGGGCAAGCGGGCGTTGAAACCGCAGTGCACCAAACGTGCGCCGAGAGTGCACAACTTTGGTGCACGTTCGCGGAGACTGCTGCCAGAAACTGACAGGACTGCCTGACACAACTGCGCCATCAACCCGAAAGGAAAACGATCATGACACTGAATGAAATTGCAAACGCACTTGTCGCTGGTTGCCGCAGCGGAGACACCAAACCGAACCTTGACCGTTTGTATTCTGCGGATGCGGTTTCGGTCGAGCCCGTGGATTATGGCGATGGCCGTGCCGCACAAGGTCTGGACGCGATCAAGGGCAAGCACGATTGGTGGGATAGTACATTTGAGGTGCTGGGTGGTTCGATTTCAGGTCCGATGCCACACGGCGACGACCGTTTTGCTGTGATCTTTGAGTTGCAGACCAAGAACAAGGAAACGGGTGCCGTCGAAGACATGAAAGAGGTTGGGGTGTACCACGTCGCCGATGGCAAGATCACGCGGGAAGAGTTTTTCTATGCATCCTGAGCGCGAAAGCGGGTCGGGGGCTTGACTAACGTAGAGAGGCCCGGCGCAGCAATTCTGCTGCGTCGGGTCGATCAAGCAGCGCCTCTGTTACATCCAGCCCCGAAAGCCCGGCGCTTGAATGAGTGCTTAATTGCGCGCTCACGTCATCGGGAACGGATGATTTGGTGCGCGTATTGATCAGCATGGATTCGGCGGCGATCCCCTCGGCATAGATGATCTGATGGCTGTCAAAGAGCAGTTCGAAATAGTCGACAAAGCCGCCATCCTGCACAATCACCGACTCGCCGTTCACCAAATGTCGTGCTTTGACCAGCAGTTCTGAGCGGCCCGCGCCCAAGCGATCCTTGCGCTGGTAGATGAACAGGCGGTGGTCAGGGGAGACGATCAGATCGCGTTCATTGTTCAGCGCGCCTGCCCGAATACAGACCGGGGCAAAATCACCGACTGCCCGCACTGTGCTTTGCCCCACCCATCGCACGGGTTGCGCCCCGTCATTGCGGGTCAGGACGCGGTCGCCGACAACAAGCGCTTCGATCGGTTTCTGAGCGCCAGATGCCAGCGTGATATGCGTGCCACGGGTAAAGCGTGCGCATGTCATTTGGGCAAATTTGGTCACCGCGTCGCTACGATCCATACCCACGAGGGCGTAAGGTGCGCGCGGGCTGAGCCGTGCCAGTGGCAAAAGGTAGACTTGGGCGATGTCACCCTCTGGGTCTGTTTCCACCAATACGATGGCGTCCGTGATTTGTCCGTCCGGTGACATCAGCGTTATCGTGCAGTCCAGATGCACTTCGGCGCCCGTCTGGCCTAGGTCACTATGGGCTGCCACGTTCAGGTGGGCAGCGGTTGTGGCTTGCAGCGTCAATCGCTGGGGAATAGCGTCAGCGCCCAGCACATATACGTCGTCGAGCATCAGGTCGTCCGCATGGGACAGGGGATCGCCCAGATTGGCACCCTGGCGGACGCGAAAACCCTCGGCCTGAAAGACGGGCAGGTTTTGCGTTGGGCCGATCGCTGGTCCACTTTTCGGGGCGGTCATCATGCTTGGGTCTTGTTGGTTGTTTTGGACAGCGTACACTAGAATTGTGGCGTGCCTTGGTCAACGCAGCGGTGTTTTACTGGCGCATCTGTGAGCGCCGCGTTACCAGTTGGCCGGACACATATGGGGAGACGACTTGTGGATTTAGGAATTTCGGGCAAACGGGCGGTGGTATGCGCATCGTCAAAAGGTCTTGGTTTGGGTTGTGCAGAAGCGTTGGCGCAGGCGGGTGTGAACCTTGTTATGAACGCGCGCGGTGTCGATGCGCTGGAGGCATCGGCAGAGGCGATTTCGGCGGCCTATGGCGTTAAGGTGACCACGGTGGCCGCAGACGTGACCACGGCAAACGGGCAGGCGGCCCTGATTGAGGCCGCGGGCGATGCCGACATCTTGGTCAACAATGCAGGTGGTCCGCCCCCGGGCATGTGGACCGACTGGGACCGCGACGATTTTATTGCGGCACTGGATGCCAATATGCTGGCCCCCATCGCGCTCATCAAAGCGCTGGTGCCGGGCATGATGGATCGTGGTTGGGGCCGGGTGGTCAACATCACCTCGCAATCGGTAAAAGCGCCGATCCCAGTGCTGGGCCTGTCGAATGCAGCGCGCACCGGGTTGACCGGTTATGTGGCTGGCACCTCTCGTCAGGTGGCCGGGTCTGGTGTGACCATCAACAACCTGCTGCCGGGCATTCACGCCACGGCGCGTGCAGATGCTTTGGATGGCGGAGTGGTCGCCGCACAAGGTATCACGCTGGAAGAGGCGCGCGCAAACCGTGCAGCCACCATCCCGGCGGGTCGCTATGGCACACGCGAAGAATTCGGGGCAGCCTGTGCTTTCCTGTGTTCAAAACACGCTGGCTTCATTGTTGGTCAGAACCTGTTGCTGGACGGTGGGGCGACGGTGGCAACCATCTGATGGCCAAGGCGCCACCTACGTTTTCATTGAAGGATCAGTTGTTTAACGCGGGGTCTTTAGGTGATCTGGCGGATGAGTTCGCCACCGGAGTGCCGGGGTTTGATCGCGATGCCTTTCTTGCGGCCGCCCTGTCTGGGATCGCTGAACGGTCTTTGCTGGAGTGTCTGGACTGGTTTGCGGATTGTGCGGAGCCATATCTGGCTACGGATTTTCCGGCCATGGCAGAGCAACTGGAGGCGGCGATGCCGCCCCCACTTGATCCATCCCTGCGCGATGACGACTTTGGTCGTTTCATTCACGCGGTGCCGGGCATTCTTGCGGTCCGCCATGGGCTGGAGGCGCATCGTGACCGTGCCCTTGATCTCCTGTGGGCGGCCACGCAGCGGTTTTCGATGGAATTCTATATCCGCGCGTTCCTTAACCGCCGGCCTGACGAGACCCTCGCGCGCCTGAAGCAATGGGCCGAGGACGACAATTACCATGTGCGCCGTCTGGTCAGTGAGGGCACACGCCCCAAACTGCCCTGGGCGCGCAAGGTAGATGTGACACCGGCACAGGCCTTGCCCTTGCTGGATCGGTTGCAGAGAGATCCGACACGGTTTGTTACCCGTTCCGTCGCCAATCACCTCAACGATCTGGCCAAGAGTGATCCTGACGCTGTTCTGGCCCGTCTTGAGGCGTGGGAGGTGGAGGCGACGCAAGCCCCCGATGAACGCGCGTGGATGCGTCGCCATGCCTTGCGCACCTTGATCAAGGATGGCCATCCGGGCGCGATGGCGATGCTGGGCTATGCGCAGGATGCACCGGTTGAGGTGTCTTTGGATATGCGCACCCCTCAGGTCACGTTGGGGGAGGCGTTGGCGTTCGACGTGACCTTGCACGCGGATCAGGACGTGCCAGCGCTTGTGGATTATCGCATCCGCTTTGCTCGGCCCGGTGGGAAGAGCGCGGAAAAGGTGTTTAAGCTGAAGGTCGGGCAGGTGCGCAGGGGCAAGCCGTTGGTTTTGAAGAAGCTGCATAAGCTGAAGGCCAATGCGACCACATTTGAACTGCATCGCGGCGTGCATGGGGTGGTTGTGCAGGTGAACGGGGTGGACCGGGCAGAAGGCACTTTTGAGATTGTGTGAAGTCACCGTGCTGGTCTGTTTGCCATTGGCAAATGCGCCCACCCGCCGACCCATCCAAATCCATCTTGGGCTCACTCAGACAAAGGGCAACCTGAGATCAGGTGCTTGCGGCAGGTGCGGCACCCTGATACCTCCCGACTGTTTTTATCGGGAATGGACATCCACACGTGACTGACACTGCCCCTCCACGGCTTGAAATCCGCGACATGGTGCGCAGTTTTAGTGGCCGCCGCGTGGTGGACGGGGTCAGCCTGTCCATTCAGCCGGGGCAGGTGACGTGCCTGTTGGGGCCGTCAGGCTGCGGCAAGTCGACGACGTTGCGCATGATTGCCGGTGTCGAGATGCAGGATTCGGGCGAGATCTATGTAGATGGAGCCCTGATTTGCGACACGAAGTTTCGTGTTCCGCCAGAACGGCGGGCCATTGGCCTGATGTTTCAGGATTTTGCCTTGTTTCCGCATCTGAGCGTCGCGGGCAACGTGGCTTATGGATTGAGTGGGTCCAAGGCCGAAAAGCGTGTCCGTGTTGAAGAGATGCTCAAACGGGTCCGCATGGAGCGCTTTATTGATATGTATCCCCACCAGTTGTCAGGGGGGGAGCAGCAGCGCATTGCGCTGGCCCGTGCACTGGCACCGCGCCCGCGTATCATGCTGATGGATGAACCGTTTTCAGGTCTCGACAACCGGTTGCGCGATGGCATTCGCGATGAGACGCTCGCGATCCTCAAGGAAGAGGACACGGCCGTCTTGCTGGTCACGCACGAGCCGGATGAAGCGATGCGCATGGCGGATGAGATCGCGTTGATGCGCGACGGACGCATCGTTCAGCAGGGTGCACCTTACAACGTTTACACTCGACCTGTGGATCGCGCATCCGTTGCATTCTTCAGTGATGCCAATCGGTTGCGCGCCACAGTTGAAGGCGCGTTGGCAATGACCCCCTTTGGCCGATTTCTCGCCCCCGGTGTGCCGGATGGAACGGATGTGGATATCGTGTTTCGCCCGCAGCACGTGAAAATCGACTTTGATCGTGCCGGCGTCGGCCCCGGGCCAACGGCCACCGATGGAACGGCGGCGCGTGCCACAGTACAGCGCGCGCGGTTTATGGGCAACGAGAGCCTTGTGGAGTTTCGGCTGGATCACGACGGTGCGATCATCAAGGTCACCGTACCCGGCGTGTTCCTGCCACAGGCAGACACCGTGATGTGGCTGCGCATTCGGCGCGACAAGTGTTTTGTCTTTCAATCCGAGGAGGGGGGCTGATGGGACCCATGATCGTGGAATTTGGCCTTGGCACATCCCTGCGCCGTGGCGACTACACGCAGGCGGCGGAACGCGCGGTGCGCGCTGCCCTGTGGCGCAACTCGATCAATCTGGCCGAGTATATTGGCGTCGCCAAAGAGGACATGGTGATTGAGGTGCGTATTGGCTGCGCGCAGCCTGATGCGGTGGATGTCGATGTTCTGGCTTCTGCGTTTCCCTATGGGCAGACCTCGTTCGTCGTGGAAAAGGGCGGCTTGGATGTGGTGCGACCAGAAGGCACCGGGAACCCTACGGTTATGGCGCAGGCAGCGCTGATCGTGTCGGTGGATGCCTCTGAGCGCCCCTTGGGGGCGACATGAGCGAGCAGCGTTTAATTATCGAAATGGCCCAAGGGGTCGACCTGCACGGACGCGATGACACCAAGGCGGCGCGGCGCGCGGTCGAGCAGGCCTTGCAGGGCGCATCCTTGCCGATTTTCGGCACTTTGGCTGTGGATCGCGAGACAATGCGCGTTGTGGTGCATATCGGGGTGCCGCGACCTGAGAGTGTCGATGTGGATGTGATCGCGGGCTTGTTGCCTTACGGGACGGTCGAGGTGGTCGTTGAGGCCGGTGGTCTGGATGTGCCCGTTGCGGGTGAGGTGCATGTGATGGCGGTGGCTGCGCTTGAGGTGTTCTTACCGGTTTCTTGAACGGCCGCTCTTAGCTCAGTGTCGGGTGCCACTGGGCAGGTCACAAGTGCAAAGCAAAACGTGGAATGCTGGGTTTTGCTAAATCAACCAAGGTTATTTAAAGGCCCCGCGACACGCGGGGCCTTTTCATCATTTTGGTTCGGCCAGTTAACCAGAAGCGAAGCTGGAGCCGCGTTCGACGCTCGTCATCTTCATTGGAAGCTCTTCTGAGGCTTGATCACGGATCTCATCGATGCGTGATTGAGCGGCCTGTCCAGCAGCCGCGTCCGCGTATTTCGTTACAACAACAAAACTCAAATCACCTGTTCTAATCATATCTACACTTTGTGCGCCCAGTGCCTTTACCATCGGTACATATTTGTCGCGGGCCAAAGCTTCCATTTCGTCGGTCCATTCGGTCGCAGCCCAGTGCGAGACGGAGTAGTAAGACATTTGTAGATCCTCCCAGTTTAGAAGCCTCACTTTGAAACTTCAGGGCCTATTTGTCGCACAGTTTCAATATTCGCCCTAGAATAATGACTCTTTGGGAAAGTCAGCCTGTTCCGCGTCGCCGGTATTGGAGCCAGTTTACCGCAGGTCTATGTCTTCTCCGTTTGGTGTGTTGCTCGTGACCAGTCACGTCCTTGAAACTTTGGTATCGAAAGCCCTATGCATTGATTTGAGATACCTCACAGGTTCGGATCATAGTCACTCAGCCGCTTGCCGGGCTCGTCAACGAACATTTCTGGCAATGCCTCGGCCGACTGGATCAGGTCCACGCGGAACACACGGAAATCATTGCGTAATTCGCACCACGCCGTCAGCGTCCAGACCCGTCCCCAATACTCCATATGCAGCGGGCGGATGGTGCGTGTACTGATCCGGTCGCCTTTGGAATGGTAGGTCAGTCGCAGTTTTTGCCGGGCCCGGATGGCAGCGCGCAGGGTCGGCATTTGGGAGAACCCACGCACCGCGTCCGCAAACGGATAGACTGCGAATTTCCACTTGTCTGCATCTGTGATCGTGCGTTCCGGCAGCACGGCGTCGATCTTGTCTGCGAGGCTTTGGGCGGCAGACTTTAGCGTCTCATCGGCGGCTTCGGCCACAATGGCCATGCCGAGATTGAGCGCCTCCAGTTCTTCGGTTGTGAGGGTGAGGGGGGGCAGGCTGATCGCTTCGGTGATCATGTAGCCCACACCCCGTTCCCCCTGCACAGGCACGCCGGAGGCCACCAGCGTGTCCATGTCGCGGTAGATGGTGCGCACCGACACCTCACAGACCTCAGCGATACCCTGCGCGGTGTGCAATTTGCCGTCGCGCAGGATCTGGATGATGTCAAAGAGGCGGTCGGTGCGGCGCATGTTACTCCTGTTTCAGTTGGATGGGCGCGTGGCGCATGTCCATGCCGTCGGGCGAGATCATGGACATGAAAGGCTGCGCCTCCGGTTGTTCAAACTTCTGGGCGGCAGCGGTCTTGGCAGCCCCGAACGACGCCCAGGTGATGTGGTCCGTCCACAGACCTGTCTCATCGACGGACAGGGTGCGTTTGATCATGGCGCCGGTGCTGCGCAGGAACGGGCCCATATCATCTGCGGCAGCGATAAAAGCGGCGGGGTCTGTGCCTTCGACCAGGCGGAATGTCACGACTTCTGCGACAGGGTTTATAGTACCTGATCCTTCGCCTGCTGCGGCTTGGGCAATGGTGGCGGCGAAGAGGGTGGTCATTATGGTGCGCATCGATGTCTCCTGTCGTTCGAGCGGTGATACGCTGGGGTTAGACCTGTCCAACTGACATTAACCTGTCAGTTGAGTTCAGGCCAGACGGATTTTTTGCGATTTTGCCGCGCACATCACCGCCAAAGCCGCTGTGATGACTGGTCGTTGTCGCGCGTCGCCCATATCAAGCTGGGCAACAGGCGACGTGTGTCGCGCGAACAGGGAGACTTTGAAATGCTGAACAATATTGGTTTGCCGGGCATCCTGCTGATTGCAGTTGTGGTTCTGGTTCTTTTTGGCCGGGGCAAGATTTCGAGCCTGATGGGCGAAGTGGGCAAAGGCATCACCAGCTTCAAGAAGGGCATCAATGATGGCCAGAAAGAACTGGAAGAGGAAGCTGCGGCAGAGGCCAAGGACATCACACCTGAGGCGGAAGACGTCGCGGTGAAGTCCGAAAAAGACAAGGCCTAAGCCATGTTCGACCTCGGCTGGACCGAGATGCTGGTGGTCGGGATCGTCGCGTTGATCGTGATCGGCCCCAAGGATCTGCCCGTGCTGTTTCGCAATGTCGGCCGTTGGGTTGGCAAGGCCAAGGGTATGGCGCGTGAGTTTTCCTCTGCCATGAATCAGGCAGCGGACGAGGCGGGCGTGAAAGACATCCAAAAGTCGATCAAGACGGCGAGTAACCCAATGGGTGCTGCGATGGACGGGGTGAAAGATGCGGCCAAGGACGTGACCTCGGCCCTGAACAACCTCGATCCAGAGAGCGAGACCGGCAAGATGGCTGCCGACAAGGCAGAGCGCGCTGAAAACGCACGAAAAATTCAAGCGGCAACCGCGCGTGCCCAAGCCGAGCGCAAGGCAAAAGAAGCTGCCGACGCCCTACAGAAGGCGGAAGAGTTGGAGGCTGCGGCACCCAGCGAGGCGAAAGAAGAGAGCAAAGATGGCTGACACGTCCGACGTTGATGACAGCACCGCGCCGCTGATCGAGCATCTGGCCGAACTGCGCACGCGCCTGATCCGTTCGGTCATCGCGTTTTTGATCGGTATCATTCTGGCCTTTGCTGTGGCCGAACCGATCCTGCAATTCCTGCTTGGGCCAATTGAAGAGACCTTGCGCGACCTCGGCGATCCGTCTCCGACGATGCAGTATACCTCGCCTCAAGAGTACCTGTTCACGCTGTTCCGCATCTCGATGGTGTTCGGATTTGCACTCGCGTTTCCTGTGATTGGCTTTCAGATGTGGCGCTTTGTGGCGCCGGGCCTGTATCGGCAGGAAAAGAACGCGTTTCTACCGTTTCTGATTGCCTCGCCACTGATGTTTTTCCTTGGCGCATCGTTCGCACATTTCGTTGTGACTCCACTGGCTATGGCCTTTTTCCTTGGCTTTGCTGATGTGCCGTCGATCATTGCCGGGCTCATGAACGGATTTGTCAGCCCCGACGTTGTGCCGGATGTGGCCGTGCCGGTGGCCCCAGAGACGAGCGAAGGCATTCGTATCACTTTCTTTGGGAAGGTGAACGAAAGCCTTGATATCACGTTGAAATTCATCATGGCCTTTGGCCTGTGCTTTCAGCTGCCCGTCCTTTTGACCCTGATGGGCAAGGCGGGTCTTGTCAGTGCCGAAGGCCTTGGGAATGTGCGCAAGTACGCAATGGTCGGCATTCTGGTGTTGGCCGCGCTTGTGACGCCCCCAGACGTGATCACCCAAGGCATTTTGTTCACGGTGGTCTACGGCCTTTATGAAATCTCCATCTTCCTCGTTGCCCGCGTTGAGAAAAAGCGCGAGGCCAAGCTGCGCGCCGAGGGTTACTATGACGACGAGGATGACGAGGACGATGTGACTGAGGACGACGCGAAGCCATGATTGACGATCCTATGGACCGCATCGCGGCGGCGCTTGAGAGGATGTCTCCTGCGCCGATGGCAGCACCCGACTTTGAGGCCAGCAGTGCATTTGTCTGGGGTACGGAGCCGGACCGCCTGGAGCCTGTGGCACAGGTGTCCCGGATCCCGCTGGAGCTGCTGCTGGGGGTTGAGAGGTCACGAGATACGCTGCTGGCCAACACCCGCCAGTTTGCCAAAGGTCTGCCAGCGAACAATGCTCTTTTGTGGGGTGCGCGCGGTATGGGAAAATCCAGCCTTGTCAAAGCGATACATGGCGCCCTTGAAGCAGAATTTCCGCAATTGAAGATTGTAGAACTGCACCGCGAAGACCTGCCGTCCGTGGGCCGTTTGCTGGCCGTGATGCGGCAGGCAGAGCAGGCGCGCTTTGTGCTTTATTGCGACGACCTCAGCTTTTCCCACGACGATCAGCACTATAAATCCCTCAAGGCGGTGCTGGACGGCGGGATCGAAGGCCGTCCGGATAACGTGATCCTTTATGCCACGTCAAACCGCCGCCACCTGATGCCACGCGACATGATCGAGAACGAGCGCGGAAGTGCGATCAACCCGTCCGAGGCCGTTGAAGAAAAGGTGTCTCTGTCGGACCGCTTTGGGCTTTGGTTGGGCTTCCATGCCTGTGATCAGGACCAGTACCTTGCAATGATCCGTGGGTACTGCGCGGCCTATGGCGTCGAGATTGACGACGACACCCTGTGGGCCGAAGCGATCGAGTGGCAGGCCACACGCGGGTCGCGGTCGGGCAGGGTCGCATGGCAGTTTTTCTGTGATCTGGCTGGGCGACGAGGTGTAAGCCTTTTGGCCTGATCAACGGTCAACGCGGTGTCGCGATGCCGTGTTTTACAGTCCAGGCGGCTTTCAGCTTGAAATCTACCCAGAAAAGAAAGATCCCCGCAAAATTGCGGGGTTCAACTCTGTGGCTCCAAACGAATTGCAAAGCCCTTCGCTTATACAGCTGATCCAGCCTTAGGCACGTGCAACATCCGTGCACGAGAACGGCAGATCAGTGCTGCCCGCCACTTTAGGTTTAGCCTGAAATGCCGTCATTGCACTTGCGTGCTTCTTCAACAGCTGCGCTAACACCTGACAAATCGACCTTGATGGGTTGCTTTGACTTTTTCGGGAATGCAGTCAGTGTGCCTTCCTGCATGATGGCGTTGACCATGTTGTCGTCTTTGATTTTGAAGTAAGCGCCCTTGTAGTCGCCACGCAGTTCTTTGCTCTTCATACCGCGCGCGCGGCCGTCGAAAACAAAACCGTTCACGTCGATTTCGACTTTTTGGCGGTTTTTGATATCAACATCAGCCAATGTGAACACACCGATGTAGGCATGCTTCTTGTTTTTTGTCAGGCCGATCTGGATCGCATGTCCAAAGTCGTCAGTACGCTCAATCAGGCATGCTTCACGCTCGGCGTCGACAAAGATGTTCCATCCTTCAACGGGTGATCCGTAGACTGCGAATCCATCTGCCGCGCCCGGAATTGGATCTGCGGCTTGTGCTGGTACTGCAAAGCTCAGAGCTGCAATACATGCGCTGGCGGTGATTTTCATAAAGTTCATTTTGGTCTCTCTTTCAATTTTTAGTTAGAGAACGGCGCAGGCTGGCTCTCAAGGCTTTGACTCTTGACCGCCTAGCGAAGCCCCACGGCGCCATAAATAGTAAGGTTGCGGCAGGATCACCTGCCGATTGAAAGCGTGTTCGCCGTCGTGCATCCGGTTCAAAACATACGTTATAATGTCAAAACGTATCGAATTCCGGTGATTTTGGTTTGCGGCCATTTGCTTATGGCGTCGCTGTTCTGAGTCTTGCATGGTAGCGCGGCGGAGTTTTTCGCTGTCCGTGCATGTGACAATTTGTTCGCAAAGCAGACATGAAAAGTGCTTATGATTAAGGGCTGAAATGAACCGATTGCGCGCGACGCGTGGGCAGGTTTCACAAATTGCGGCACACCAGAAGACCTGAGGGTGGCCTAGACGCGGGGTCACAGGTGGGCGCTGTTTCACAACTGAAGACCAGCCCGTTTTTGGGGCTGCCCTGATCGGTTCGAGCGTTCCGTGATGGGCACGATCAGTTGAATCATGCGCGAAATAGCGCTCAACATCTGCGACGGAGGGCCCTATCAGGGCAAGTAATTCGACGGATCGACGCTATCAAACCCGTCGCGCACCTCAAAATGCACAAAGGCCTGATCGGCGCTGTCGCGCAGTTGGGCTATTGCCTCTCCACGTTTGACCGCATCCCCCTTGGTCACTTTAACCCCGGCCACATTGGCATAGACCGTCAACAGGTTGTCTGGGTGGCGCACGACGATGATCGGAACACCCTCAGCGCTTTTGGTGATGGCGGCCACGGTGCCACTGGCAGCGGCGTTCACGGGTGTGCCGGGTGCGGCCTTGATGTCGATCCCGTCATTGCGACCTTTGGAATATCCACGGATGATGCTGCCCTGCACAGGGACCTGCATCGCAGCGTTGCTCTTTGACGGACTGGTCTCTCCTACGTCGGCGACGGATTCGGTCGTGGCGGCGGCGGCCGCTGCAGCGGCACTTGCGGTGTCGTCTGCGGGCAGGGGTTTCGTCGCGCTTGGAGGGGTTGGTGTGTCCGAGCCTGTGCCAGGCAGCGGTGTTGTGTTTGACGGCGGGGCGACGCGGGCCACGGGGATGAGCAGGTACTGACCTTCGCGCACAGCGAAATCTGTGTTCAGACCATTCCATTCGGCAAGCGATTTGACGGGCACACCATAGAGGCGCGCAATGGTAAAGGCGGTCTCACCGCGTTCGACCTGATGGCGGATCGGTTCCTGACCGGTCTCAGGCAGCGCGGTGGTCGCCACTCGCGGAGCGGCGGGTGTGGGTTCTGCGCGATCAATGGCCGAACTTGCCAATGTGCTCACATCCACGCTGCTTGGCGCGCCGATCGCACCTGTTGGTTCAGACACCCGGCGGGGCAGGGCGATGATTTCGTCCTGTCGCAGGGGGACGTCTACTGCGATCCCGTTGAACCGTGCCAACTCATCCGCGGGCAGGCCGACACGCAGAGCCACCTCTGCGACCGTATCACCGCGCCGTGCGACGGCCACCTGATAGTTAGGGTAAGAGATCACCCCGCGTGCATCCGGTTCGGGCCGGTCAACGGTGGCATTTCGTGCCGCCTCGCGGGTGTTGAACCCGCCTTCGGGCCCGCGCAGGTCAAAGTCGAGCGGTTCGTCGCATGCCACAAGCACACCCAAGCTGAGCGTGGCAATCATGATGCGCCCAAAACGCGCTGGGGGATTGGTCGGTGTCATCTGCATCGTCCTCTGCCGGACCCCTCTGTTTGGGGGTATTGCCGGATCATGGCACCACGTTTGGTACCGCCTCGCCGATGTTTTACACCAGTTTTACTCTTTGCCCAAGCCCTCGAGCAGTGGCACGAAACGCACGTCGCGTAATTCGTGATACTCAAGGCCAGTCTCCGTCTTGTTGACCCGGATCAGACTTTGCACGGCATCGGATTGGCCGACGGGCAACACCATGATCCCACCGACTTTCAGTTGAGCCAGCAAGGGGCCGGGCGGATCTTCGGCGGCCGCTGTCAGGATGATCCGGTCAAAGGGGGCCTGATCGGCCAGCCCGTGGCTGCCGTCACCTGTGATGGCTGTGATCGTATGCAAATCAAGCTGGGCAAAGATTTCGCGGGCCTCGTGCACGAGGCGGCGGTGTCGGTCGATGGTGTAGACCCGGCGTGCCAGTTTCGCGAGAATGGCGGCCTGATAGCCAGACCCGGTGCCGATTTCGAGCACCTTGTCGCGTGGACTGACATTGAGCGCCTGCGTCATCAACCCCACGACCGACGGCTGGCTGATCGTCTGCCCACATGGGATGGGCAGGGGCATATCCTCGTATGCCCGCTCGGCAAATAGCCCACGCACAAAGGGGCCGCGGTCAATCGCTTCCATTGCCTCAAGCACCCGCTTGTCCGTCACGCCGCGCGACCGCAGGGCGTAAAGGAACTGCATTTTGCGGGTTGCGAGGTCGTCTTCACTCATGTGGCGATGGCCCCCAAAGTGTCGAACATGTCGTGGGCGGTAAAGTCAGCGCGCATTGGCGTGACCGAGATGTAGCCATCCAGATTGACTGCAGCATCCGTGCCAGGTGCGCTTTGCACCTGTTGGTTGCCGCCCTTGATCCAAAGGAACTGCCGACCCGAAGGAGATGTGGTCGCCTCGGTGTGAAAACCAACCCCAGGGCGCAGCCCTTGTGGGACCAGCGCAATCCCTTTGACATCTTTGGCCGCAACGGGTGGCACATTGACGTTGTAAAAGAGTTGATAATCCGGTTGGTTCTTCGGAGTGTTGGCGACAATCCGCTCAATCACGTCTTTGCCATGGGCCAGTGACGCCTCGAACGGGTCATCGAGGTCGCGATTTCCGGGTCCGAAATACTGAGAAAACGCGATGGACAGCACGCCTTGCAAGGCCCCTTCGATCGCCCCGCCGAGCGTGCCAGAGTAAAGCGCGTTTTCAGCCGAGTTGTTGCCGCGGTTCACGCCAGACAGGATCAGGTCGGGGCGTTCGTTCATGACTTCAAATAGCCCTGCCAGCACGCAATCTGCGGGGCTGCCTTCGACTGCGACGCGGGTGGGTCCGATTTTTTGGATCATGAAGGGGCGCGCATAGCTGATGCAGTGCCCGACGCCTGATTGTTCAAAGGCAGGCGCAACGGTCCAGACTTCTCCGCCCGGTCCGGCCAAGTCATGCGCGATGGTTTCGAGAACGGCGAGGCCGGGTGCCGAAATGCCGTCGTCATTGGTGATGAGAATGCGCATGGGTTGCCCTTTTCTTTCTTTACTATGGGGCGGGTGCGTGTGGGGCAACTGCGGGAGCCTCCGGCGGGGATTTTTTTAAGTCAGAGAATGAGGACCGTTGCCCGTGGGTTACGGACGGCGCGCGATGTACCCATGAGAGACGCGCGAGGGTGGGCCTTTGGCGAAAGGATAGGCGCCAATATCGCAAAAGCCTGCGCGCGCGAGCATGCTTTGAACCTTTTGGGGCGGGTAGGCGGCGTTGCCCCAGCGCCAGCGGACGAACGCCGTACACCAGTGCGGTTTCGAGAGCGCCATCACAAGGTGCCCGCCCGGGGTCAAGCGGTCAAAGAGCCAACTCAGCGCCGCGATCGGATCATCAAGGTGTTCGATCACATGGGCGCAAAGGACCACGTTCTGGGGCGGTACATCCGGCATCGCGGTGCCGAGGCCCGCGTGGATTGCCCGTGCCCCCGGCAGGCGGGACGCGGCCGATGCCAGCATAGCCGAGGAAATATCAGTAAGCGTCAGTGCCGCCGGCGCGCCATGTGCGTTGATCCACGCGCTTGCAAAGGCCCCGGTGCCAGTGCCCACATCCATAACCTTTGGATGCTGTACAGATGTGTTGGGGCACTGCCCCATCAGATCGCTGTAAGCTTCCACAAAGCCGAGTTTGGAAATGCCGTCCTGCCAGCCTGTTTCAGCAGCATCATAGATGCGGGCAAGCGTGTTGCGACCAGAGGCGGGGCGGGGCCGGTCAAAGCGAGGTGAAATGCGCAGCATGGCCTTAGTCAGCCATGGCTGGTCTTTGACTTCAAGGGGCGAGTGCGGTCACGATCCGTTCGGCTTCGGCCATCGGGTCGGCAAGGGGGCTGCGGTCTTCGCCCGGGTGAAAGCGGGCGCGGGTGGCCGTTGGCATTGGGGCGGGTGTTGCGATGTGCACGCGCGGGCCGGTGCGCCCGGTTTCGGCCTGCCAAGAGCGTGCCAGTGCGATTTGTGCCGCCTTGGTTGCGCCGTAGCTGCCATAGAACGGCATGCCTGCCTGTGGGTCGTCAAAGAACAGGGCTGTTCCTTCTGTCCCAAGAAGAGGCGCGATGTAGGTGATCAGCGTCGCAGTGGCGGTGACATTGCCTGCTACTGATTTGCTCATGTCCTTGGCATCGATCATGGCAACTGGCGCCAGAGGTGCCGCATGGATTGCCGTGTGCGCCCATATGTCCAAGCCACTCCAACGATCATGGATGCCCCGGCACAGCGTTTGCATTGCCGCTTCAACCGTAATGTCCATGGGTGCAAGGGTTGCTGATCCGCCAAGCGCCTTGATTTGGTCATCCAGCTCTTCGAGCGCGCCGGTGGTCTTACCCACAGCAATAATGTGGTGCGTTGGCGCAAGGGTGAGGGCCAAGGCGTGGCCAAGGCCGCGCGAGGCACCGGTGATGAGTGCTGTTTTTGTCATGTCGGCGTCTTGCCCCGCGCGGTGCGGGGCGTCAAGCGGCAGCGCGCGGTTGCGGTGCGGTCGGAATGCGCAAAGTGTGTGTGCCGTTGGTGGTGTTCAGGATCACAATGCCTTCGTCGATGGCGACGACCGTGCCCTGGCGCAGCTTGTCCCCGACAGACACAGTCTTGATTTTGCGATCCGCCTGACGCAGCAGTGCCCGCCGGGTGTTTTCACTGGTAACCGTCCCGATCAGTTGCAAGCTGCGCAATGGCAGGACACCCGATTGGGTCGCCAGTTTGGCGGTGGTGGAGTTTGTCTTTTCGGACATGATGCCTCTTGTTGGTAAACTGCAAGAGGCGGGCGCTAACACGGTCTTTGACACTGCAAAATGGGTCAAATGTCGCATGGGCCAAGACTTGCCCATTGACGCAGCGGCATGGGTCAGCGGGACAATTTCTGCCGGTGATAGGTAAAGGTCAGGTGCGCCAGTTGCGCAATTGCGTCCTGAGGCAACGGTACGTCGAGATCGAAAGCAAGGCTGCGCCGTCCGTCATTTCCGAACTGTTGGGGAAAGCGGGTAGACATCTGGCTGGCGAGGTCGGTTTTGCAATCCACATAGGCCAGCAGTTGGCCGGGCCAGTCAGGCGACCAGTTAAGGCGCAGGGTGGACCCGGTGCGCGGGCGGCTTGGGCGCCATGCAGGTTGGCCCCATTTGAGGGACTCGCTCAGTGGACCGTTAGATGCGGTTTCCGCAGTTTCAAAAGCGATGGCGCGTGCACTTAGCAGATGCTGTTGTGCCGATGGTGGCCATGCGGCAATTGTATTGAGGATATCGGGGCCAATGGGGTGCATACCCAAGGATTGCACATCCTGTTGACGGTTTGTGTCAACAGATGGTGATCACTCTGCCGCCTTCATTTCGAACCCTTTTTCGATCATGTCGGCTGGCTTCACTGGGTATTCGCCAGAGAAACACGCATCGCAGTATTGCGGGCTGCTTGCATCCCGTCCATTAGCTTCGCCCACGGCGCGGTATAGCCCGTCCAGCGAGATGAATTTGAGGCTGTCCACACCCAGATGTTCGGTCATCTCGGCTTCGCTCATTGTAGCGGCAAGCAGTTTTTCCCGTTGCGGTGTGTCCACGCCATAAAAACAAGGCCAAGCGGTGGGGGGCGATGCGATGCGGAAGTGTACCTCTTTCGCACCAGCATCGAGGATCATTTCCTTGATCTTGCGCGAGGTCGTGCCGCGCACCACCGAGTCGTCCACGAGGATCACACGCTTGCCCTTGATCAGGGCGCGGTTGACGTTGAGTTTGAGACGCACACCCATGTTGCGGATCTGCTCTGTCGGTTCAATGAAGGTGCGGCCCATGTACTGGTTGCGAATGATGCCCATCGCATAGGGGATGCCGGATTCCAGCGAATACCCGATGGCCGCGGGCGTACCACTGTCAGGGACCGGGCAGACAAGATCCGCATCAACAGGGGCTTCTTTGGCCAGTTCACGCCCGATGTTTTCGCGGGTTTCATAGACGCTGCGCCCACCCAGAATGCTGTCGGGGCGCGAGAAATAGACGTGTTCAAAAATGCAAAAGCGCGATTTTTGACGGCGGAACGGATGATGGCTTTCGACACCGGCATCGGTGATGACAACCATCTCGCCCGGCTCAATCTCGCGCACGAACTCGGCGCCGATGATGTCGAGCGCGCAGGTTTCGGAACTGAGCACCCAGCCTGTCGGCAGTTGACCCAGCACGAGAGGGCGGACGCCCAAGGGGTCGCGCACGCCGATCAGCTTGGTGCGTGTCATCGCCACAACGGAAAAAGCGCCTTCGACCCGGCGCAAGGCGTCTTCCATGCGTTCGGGGATGTTGCGTTGCAAAGAGCGTGCCATCAGATGGATGATGCATTCGCTGTCTGAGGAAGATTGAAAGATCGATCCGCGCTCGATCAACTCACGTCTTAGCGCGTCGGCATTGGTGATATTGCCGTTGTGAGCAATTGCAGCCCCACCCATTGCAAATTCGCCAAAGAAAGGCTGGACGTCACGGATGGCGGTTTGACCCTTGGACCCTGCGGTGGAGTAGCGCACGTGACCGATAGACAGCGCACCGGGCAGTGTTTCCATAACTTTTTGCGATGTGAAGTTGTCACGTACATAACCAAAGCGGCGTGCAGAGTTAAAGCCGTGGTCGGGGTGGTAAGAAACTATACCGCCCGCTTCTTGTCCGCGATGTTGCAAGGCATGCAGGCCAAGCGCGACAAAGTTGGCGGCATCTACTGTGCCGAGAACTCCAAATATGCCGCACTCCTCCTTTAACTTGTCATCATCAAACGGATGGGCAGGGGGCATTAGCGCGTCGGCGTCTTGGTCGGACAAGGGGCAGCTCCGAATCCGTGAAAAGGGTTAGCCGGGGTGTAGCAAGCCCGGCCAGCCCTGTCACGAAAGGATCACACTTCAAACGACCTTTAAGCCGCTGCAGCGTCGGGTGCGGGCATTTTGCCATCCAACAGGGCCAAAAGGGCACGTGTGTCACCGTAATTGAGGGCCGGGTAAAAGCTGACGGCGCTTCCGTCAAACGCGTGGATCAAAAGGCCGGTCTGGGCATAGATCATTTCTTCTTCCTCGAAATGCAGGGTGGCTAGGTCGGGGCCCGCGAACAGGGTGGGCCGAATGCCGTTCCACCCGCTGAGCGCCTTGATCGGAACAGACACCACGGGGGCCTGCGACCATCGCGCCGGAGGTGTCAAAGCGATGTGGCCATCTGCCGGCAGTGCAACGTCAGAACACGTCGACAGCACGCCGCCCGGCACATGCACCAAAGGGGCGCGTTGTTTGGGATGGGCGATGGCTGTGATGGTGGCAAAACCGCCATCCATCGTCGCCACGCGGTCCCCCGCAATCAGGTCATCAACGCTGGCCCAGCCACGTGTTGTTTCCAGTCTGGTCTGGTCTGGGCGCTTAGCGTAGCGGTGTACTGGGGAAAGTTTGGGTGAACGGTTGGTGCAAACGTTGTGAAGGCGGCGTCATGATTGAGGAACATTTTGGCTCTCCGGTGTGGTTTGTGTGACTGTCTTCTGCCACCAAAAACGCATCACAAATCTGCCGCTTTTTCGTCACAAAGAGGGCGATAGGCGGGCTCTGTTTCACCTCAGATGCCAGAGGGGTTTACAGGGGGCTCACTTTGCACGTTTGGGCCACGCGATTAACCGGGTGTTTACTATGATCGCCTGAAGCCCAAGTCGCGACGGTTCTGGCTGCACGCGCAAATCGTGATTAAGCCGGATGATTCTGAGGTTAACTTCAGGCCACATTGGCCGACTGGCACCAAAGCGATGCCTTGCGCTTCAAGTGTTCGTCGCCGGTCTGCTCATTTTCGTAGTGACCGGAACGCGAGACGTGGTTTTTAAGGGCACCTTCTGGGCAAAACCGCATTGACCGCAGTGGCATCGCCAAGAAAATTGCAGATCAGCACAAGTGAGTTGACTGTCAGAGCATCACTCAGCTGTGCAATTTCCCACGAGGGCCTCGTATTGGGCCGTAATCCAGCCCAAAGCCTCTTCGGGATTTTGCTCTTCGATCTGGCCGGTGAAACGTCCGAACACGGCGGCTGACCGGCTTTCGTCGACGATGGTGTATTCCTGACCTGTTATCACGGTGTCGTAGACAAAAAAGGCGATTGCCACCAGCAAGACGCCACGCGCCACCCCAAAGAGAAAGCCCATGCCCTGATCGATCCCGCCAACTGCCGAACGTTGCACAAGGGATGAAAACAGCGGGGTAAAGAGAGAGACTACAATCAGCGCCACCGCAAAGACGAGCGCAAAAGCACCGATCATGCTCAATTCGCAACTGTCAGCGAGGAACTCGCCAACCACTGGAATTTCGCGCACCAAAGGTTCGACGCGCGGGGCAAACAAGAACGCCAGGACAGCCGCCGCGATCCACGCCGCAATAGCCATGACTTCACGCACGATACCGCGCCCATAGGCTAGCAGCGCCGACAGGATGATGACCACGGCCACAATGCCGTCAATGATGGTGAACCCTTCCATGGTCCTTTTCCTTCTTCTGCTCGACTTGGGCCATACGGCCGACGTCCCGTTCATCCGTTGGCATTATCCGGCGCCAAAGACCTCGCCCACAAACCCGGTCAAATCGCTCATCAGGTTGAGCGTCATTCCTTGCGATCCATATGCTTTGCCCCCTTTAGGGGCGATGGCAGATGCAAAACCAAGTTTTTGGGCTTCTTTCAACCTGTTTTCGGTCTGAGGGGCGGGTCTGAGCGCCCCAGATAGGCTGATTTCGCCAAAAACAACCGTATCAGCGGGTAGGGCGCTGTCTTCTCGAGCGGATAATAATGCAGCCGCCACAGCGAGGTCCGCAGCCGGTTCTGAGATTTTCATTCCCCCCGCCACGTTAAGATAGACGTCAAGTCCGGCAAAAGGGATGCCACAGCGCGCTTCGAGAACGGCGAGGATCATAGCAAGGCGACCGCCATCCCAACCCACCACCGTCCGTCGCGGTTGGCTGTGCGGCGTCGGGGCGACAAGCGCCTGTAATTCGCACAGGACAGGGCGTGTCCCTTCGATGCCCGCAAAGACAACCGAACCCGGTGAGGGCGTGCCACGTTCGGACAGGAATAACGCGGAAGGGTTGGTGACTTCGGCCAGCCCCGCGCCGGTCATTTCGAACACGCCGATTTCTTCGGCAGGACCAAAGCGGTTTTTGACGGCCCGCAAGATACGGAACTGGTGGCCGCGTTCCCCCTCAAAATAGAGTACGGTGTCGACCATGTGTTCGACGACGCGGGGGCCAGCGATCTGACCCTCCTTGGTCACGTGGCCGACAAGGACGACGCTGACCCCTTTGCGTTTGGCGAAGGTTGTGAGCTCATGAGCGGCGGCGCGCACCTGACTGACCGAGCCGGGGGCGCTATCGACGGTGTCGAGCCACATGGTCTGGATCGAATCTATGATAGCGAGGCCCGGAGCTTCGGCTTCCAGCGTTGTGAGGATGTTGCGCAGGTTGGTGTCTGCAGCCAATTGCACCGGCGCATCCCCAAGACCAAGGCGCTGGGCGCGCATACGCACTTGGGCGCTGGCTTCTTCTCCGCTCACGTAAATGGTTTTTAGGCCACCGCGCGCGAATTGCGCTGCGGCTTGGAGCAAGAGCGTGGATTTACCTATGCCGGGGTCCCCACCCACGAGGATCGCTGAGGCGGGAACAAGGCCACCGCCCAACACGCGGTCGAGTTCGGCCATCTTTGATGCCGTGCGGGGTGGCGGTGCCTCTTCGGTGCGCAGATCGCTCAGGGCGATGCCGGTGCCCCGTTTGGCCCCGAGAGATTTGGCGCCCGGACCAACGGACAGGCCGGTATCCTCTGAAATGGTGTTCCATTCCCCACAACTGTCACAGCGTCCGGACCATTTGGTGAAAGACGCGCCGCACGCTGAGCAGGAAAAGGAGGGTGATTTGGCCATGGGGCAAGGAGTGCCAGCGCGCTGCTGTGGGGTAAAGCCCTATTCCGCGCGCTCGGCCTTTGCGCCGCGTTCTGTCCGCCAGCTGACCCAGAGCGAAGCGAGGATGCAGGCCGTGAACAGGTAAAGGCCCCACGCGGTTTCGAGCCGTCCGACGCCAATCCCTTTGGCCAGAGTGATATAGAGGGCTATGAGGAAGATGTCGGCCATAGCGAGTTTGCCAAGGATCCCGAGCAGGGGGGTGATCCGTGGCGTCAGGACATCCCAATGGACCAATGCCAGAGCGAAAGTTTTCAAAATCGGGGCTATGAGCGCAAAGACCGCGACAACGATCGCAAGGAAGATGTCTGACCCCCACAGAGACTGCAGCCCGGTAATGACCGAGATTTCGCTAAGCCCAAAGAGGGGCAGGAGCCCCGCACGCATTAGTGGGGCAAACCACGCGATGGGAAATAAGATCAGCAGGGACAGATTAACGAATTTCGGCGCGGTCATGTTGGAGAAGTAGACGCTGCGCATCTCCGCCACAAGGGCGACGCACCCGAGAGGGCGACGGTTGGGTTGCCCTCACGAACCACGAACGAAGGGAGTTTGATGCCGCGTGCTTGCATGTTGGGTTTGCCGCTTGCGTAGGCGTGGAGTTGGCGTTGGATCAACGGTTAGACGCTGAGAACATCCTGTACGCAAGGGTATGGATATCCAGACTGCCTCATTGACGAAAAATCGCGCACGGTGGTTTCATCTAATTATTTTAATTAGAAAATTTTGAAGGAATATCCTCCATGAAAACCTATTTTCTCGCCGGTGCGGTCGCAGCGCTGCTTTCGGGGTGCGAAGTATTGATACTGGCGCCAATTGCGCTTGTCGCGGCACCCATCATCCTGCCGATAGACGCGGCGCAAACCAGCGCCTCAATCACACAACCGGTGGAGGTTTTGAACCGTTCTGGCAAGATACTCGCCGGTCCGGCGCAGGCTGGCGCGCCCGTCAAAGCGCGCTTTCAAACCGCAAGCCGGACAGTACGTTGTAGCGGCAAAAAAAGTGGCGCACTCAAAGGGGCCAACCAGGCGGTCGTTAAATTGACCTGTACCAACGGGATGCGTGGTGAAGGTGTCGTTAGGAGTAATTTGACAGTGGGCTATGGGTTCAAAACGGAGCTGACGGGTCGGCGCCCCGGGAACATTGCTTGCTCCGGAAATTTCCGTGCAAATGGTGAAACTCTTGGGCCGTTTCTCGCGTCTTGTCAGCTTTTTGAAGAGAGGTTCACGGATTTTACCAATACAAAGAAGGAATTGGTTGCCGTAGCAGACTTGCAAGCGGCTGTGTCAGCGGGGTCAACAGCGTCGGGTGACTATGCCATTACACTCTGGGTGCAAGTTCAGTGAGACGTGTGTTTCAAGGAACTGGCATCAAAGCATTTATGGTCGTTTCGCTTCTGAGCGTCATGTTGGCTGGATGTGTTGATCCACCCGGTCCGGTGGCGTCGGACCAAAGCTTTCGAGTGACCAGTGTGTCTGCGCAAGTTTTCAAAAAAGGCGATCGGCGAGTACCACTGTTGCAAACTGAATTTGAGCACATTCGTCTGTCCACCATCAGCGCCTACGGTCTAAACCAAAACCGTGTTCTGGCAGACCTCAAGGAGGTGATGGCAAACAGTCTCATCCCGGCGTCGCGCCAAGGTAAGCAAGAGGTTCGAGCGGAATTCGTGCTTTACACGATGCGACTGCGCACCGTGTCCGAGACGTTTACCACTCTTGTCGGGTGGTTGGATTTTTATGACGCCAAAAGCGGGGCGCGGTTGGCGAGTGCAGAGGTTTCGATATCGCCAATGACCGGTATGAAACACAGTGAAGTCAGACGGCTGTGGCGGACGACAGGCAATGTGGTTCAGGAATATGAGTCTCTGATGGATTTGGCGAAGGACACGATGCCCAAATATCTGCCGCGACCTTGAACCGCGCTAGCGCACAGCTTCGATCGGTCCTTCGGCACGGCCATGGATGAACTGATCTACGTAAGGATCGCCGGCGCTGTCCATCTCGGCGACAGGCCCGGTCCAGCGGATTTTACCAGCGTGCAGCATGGCCACGTGATCTGCGATGGTGCGCACTGAACTCATGTCGTGCGTGATCGTCATCGTCGTCGCCCCCATTTCGGTGACGATTTCCCGGATCAGGTCGTTGATGACCCCGGCCATGATCGGGTCAAGCCCGGTTGTGGGTTCGTCAAAGAAGATGATTTCGGGATCGGCCGCGATGGCGCGGGCCAATCCCACACGCTTTTGCATACCGCCAGATAGTTCTGCGGGAAGCCGGTCGGCCACATCCGCGGTCAGTCCGACCCGGCGTAGTTTTTCGACAGCGATGGCGCGGGCTTCTTCCTTTGGTTTGGCAAGTGATCCACGCAGCAGGCGGAAGGAGACGTTTTGCCAGACGGGCAAGCTGTCAAAGAGGGCGCCGCCTTGGAACAGCATCCCGAAGCGGGCCAGAAACGCATCTCGGTCGGCCTTGGTCACGTCTGTGCCGTCGACGGTTATGGTCCCGCTGTCCGGGGTGACAAGGCCGAGGATCGATTTGATCGCCACTGATTTTCCGGTTCCGGAGCCTCCGATGATGACCATCGATGTGCCTTTGGCGACGTGGAGATTGACGCCGCGCAAAACATCGTTTGACCCAAAGGATTTGTGAACGTCGTCAAGTGTGATCATAGCGCCGTGCCTATGACGTCTGGGCGGGTTGGATTGGGCAAGATGAAGATGTGCAAGTTTGTCATAACGAGAAAAACACCCCCGTAAGAACGAAGTTGGCGGCAAGGATCAGGACCGCTGCGGCCTCGACAGACCCCTTGGTGGCGCGCCCCACACCTTGGGCGCCGCGTCCGGTGTTCATTCCGAAATAACAGCCCATAAGAGCAGCGATGCAGCCAAAGACTGCTCCTTTGGCAAGGCTGGAGGTGATGTCACGCAGTTGCAGGAAATCGACCGTGTTCTGGATGTAGGCCGCCGCGTTGAAGCCAAGCGTACCTGTCGCAACGGCATATCCGCCAAAGATCCCGATAACGTCGCCGACAGCCACCAAAAGCGGGACAACAAGCGTTGCGGCCAATACGCGCGGCGCTGTGAGGTATTTCATCGGATGCGTTGACAGGGTGACTAGGGCGTCGATCTGCTCGGTCACTTTCATTGTCGCGATTTCAGCAGCAATTGAGGAGGTGACCCGCGCTGCGATCATCAACCCAACCAGAACGGGCCCCAATTCGCGCACCATACCGATCGCCACGATCTGAGGCACCACAGCTTCGGCGTTGAAACGTGCGCCGCCAGCGTAGATTTGCAAGGCCAGCGCGCCGCCCGTAAAGATGGCCGTCAGCCCCACTACAGGCAGCGACAGCCAGCCGATGTTCAACAGGGCCAACGCAAACTCGCGCGGGTAAAAGGGCGGACGCAACATGTGGGACAGGGTTTGGGCACCAAAGATGCTGACCCGTCCGATGGCGGCAAACAGGCCGAGGATCACCCGCCCGAGGGCTGCAAGAACGCTCATGCGAGTATGGTCCGCGCGTAACGTGCGCCCAGTTGCGTCAGGATTTCGTAACCGATGGTGCCCGCGGCATCCGCCACGGTGTCAACGGATTGATGTCGTCCCATCAGTTGTAGATGTGTGGGGTCGTTCCTTAGGGCGCTTACGTCTGCTGTGATCAGGTCCATGGACACGCGGCCCACGACAGGGCAGGCCACGTCACCCGCAAAAAGAACAGCGCGAGGGCCCATGGCCCGGATTAACCCGTCTGCATACCCACCTGAAACAGTTGCAATGCGTGCGTCTGTTTCGGCGGTCCAGCCATTGGCGTAGCCGACGGTTTCCCCTGCGGTCACATCACGTACCTGAATGACGGGCAGATCCAGTGTCACAACGGGTTCTGCATCCACAAAGGGCAGCCCGCCATAAAGCCCGACACCTGGTCGGGTCATGTCAAAGTGGTAGTCTGTCCCAAGCAGGGTCCCCCCCGTGGCCGCCAGAGAACGCGGCACATCCAGCCCATCCGTCATAGCGCGGAAAGCAGCAAGCTGTTGGCCGTTCATGCTATGATCGGGCGTGTCCGCGCAGGCCAGGTGGGACATGATCAACGTTGGGCGCTGTGCAACGGCGATGTCGCGCACGGCCGACCATTCAGCGGGTTCCATGCCCAACCGATTCATGCCGGTGTCGAGTTGAATGCCAAAAGGCGCACCGGGCAGGGCCTCGACGTGGCGCAACATTTGATCGACGGAGTTCAGCAAGGGTGTCAACGATCCCTCGAGTATCTGATGGGTGTCGCCATCCATATGGCCGGAAAACACGAAAATACGCGGCCCGTGTCCGATGGCGGTGCGCAAATCAGTGCCTTCGGCAGCGGTAGCGACGAAAAAGCTGCGCACCCCGGCGCCCAGCAACGCCTGACCAACCTGGCCCGCGCCCAGCCCGTAGCCGTTCGCTTTGACCACGGCTCCGGTTTCCCCTTCGCTCATCGCATCAAGGGCGCGCCAGTTGCGCACAACAGCGCCAAGATCGATGGTCAGGGTTGCGGACGTCATGCTTGTCTTGTTGGCAACATGCCGCGCAGCGTCAAGGGGCAAATGTGCTTTGTATCGGTCACTTGGTTCTTATGGGTAAGCAAACAGGCTGCGGTTCTTTTCCCAGATCTTTTCGCCAATGAGGCAATCGTACGTGGGCAGGCTTTGCGCGCGCCACAGACGTTCGGGAACCGAGCGAGGGGCAATTTCGAGAACCAGCTTGCGCCGGACGGCCTCTTCGAACTCGGCCCAGTCGGTGACAGGCAACACAAAGGCGCCGCGCCCGCCGGTCACGCAGGCGGTGTAGTAGGCATCAAGATCGTCGATATTGTAACGCGAGGTGATCGAATCGTCTTTGGTCATCAGGGGCAAGCCGTTGATCGTCATGCCGCGCGCCAGCACCCTGTCCCGAGCGGCGGTTACGGTATCACCCATGTTGTTGGGGCCATCGCCCGACACGTCGATAACCCGACGCAATCCATCAAATGCGTTGTTCTCGATGGACGTTGCAGCATAGTCCAGAGCTCCGGAGATTGAGGTGCGACGCAAGGCGTCGTCAAAGTTGGCAGTGATCTGGCGCGCGATCAGTTCCGCTTGCGCGCGGCTTTCCAGCAGGGTCCAGGGCACGATCACGCGCTGGCTGTCTACACCAGCCCATTCAACATAGGCGATGGCAACCCGCCCCAGCATTCCACCTCCAATGGCGGCCTGAACTTCATCGCTGGTCAGGGCGGCAGCATACCCCCGGCGCTGAATTTCCAGCTCAAAAGGCTGCATCGACCGGCTGACGTCTACGGCGAGGAACAGTTCCACATCCACCTCAACGCGGCCGTCTGCCTGCACAGGTTGAGAAATAAGCAAAAACAGCAAAACAAGAGCGCGCCACATAAGGCCAGTGGGGCAGAGCCGCGCAATTCTGTCCAGTCACAGTTCGGTCATGGCAAGAGATAGCGACCCAAGTGAGGCCAGAACGCCCAATCCCCGGTCATCTTCTCTGATTTAAAAAATCCCGGGGGAGCCCGCAGGGCGGGGGCAGAGCCCCCAATGCGCGCCGACCTCAGAAGCCGACGTCGTCACCACCACCTTGTTGCTGCCAAGGCTGCACAAGATTGCCAAAGCGGGTGAAACGACCCTCAAAGGACAGATCGACTGTGCCGATGGGTCCGTGCCGTTGCTTGCCGATGATAACCTCGGCGCGACCGTGCAGGCGTTCCATCTCTTCTTGCCACTTGCCCATGGCTTCCAGATCGTGATCGCCGGGTTTTTCGCGCTCTTTGTAGTATTCTTCGCGGAATACGAACATCACGACATCCGCATCCTGTTCGATTGATCCGGATTCACGCAAATCGCTGAGCTGTGGGCGTTTATCTTCGCGGTTTTCGACCTGTCGGCTGAGCTGTGACAGGGCAATGACGGGAATGGCCAATTCCTTGGCGATGGCCTTGAGCCCCATAGAGATTTCGGCAATTTCCTGCACCCGATTTTCTGCCCCACCACGCACCAGTTGCAGGTAGTCCACGATCAATACATCCAGCCCATGCATCCGTTTGAGGCGGCGAGAACGGGCGGCCAGTTGTGCGATCGGGATGGCGGGGGTGTCGTCGATGAACAACGGGCAGGCTTCAAGCTGTTTGGCTGCGTCGACAAAACGGCGGAATTCACCTTCTGTCATGTCGCCGCGCCGGATCTGTTCGCTGGGCACTTCTGATGCCTCTGACAAGATCCGGGCGGCGAGCTGCTCGGCGCTCATCTCCAAAGAAAAGAAACCCACGACACCGCCCTGAATGGAGCCTTCGGTGCCATCGGGTTTCAGGCCGCGTTTGTAGGATTTGGCGATGTTGAAAGCGATGTTGGTGGCCAGTGATGTCTTGCCCATCGACGGGCGGCCCGCAAGGATTAGCAAATCAGAGGAGTGCAATCCGCCGAGTTTCTTGTCCATATCTGTAAGACCGGTGGAGATACCGGCAAGGCCCCCTTCGCGCTGGTAAGCGGCGTTGGCGACATTAACAGCGTCAGTTACCGCTTTGAGAAAGCTTTGAAAACCACCCTCTGACGTGCCTTGTTCCGCCAGTTTGTAAAGCGCCTGCTCAGCCTCAACGATCTGCTCTTTGGGCTCCGAGGTTACTTCGACCTTGGCGGCTTTGGCGCTGATATCACGACCCAATTGGATCAGATCGCGGCGCACAGCCAGATCATAGATGATTTGGGCGTAGTCGCGCACGGCAAAGGCACTGATTGCAGCGCCGGCCAGCCTGGCGAGATAAGCGGGCCCACCAAGTTCCTTCAGACCCTCATCGTCTTCCATGAACGCTTTGAGAGTGACGGGACTCGCGAGGTTATTCTTGGCAATTCGCGCCGCCGAAATCTCAAAAATGCGGGCATGCACTGGGTCATAGAAATGATCAGGCTGAATGATCGCGGCAACCCGGTCAAAAATGTCATTGTTGGTCAGGATCGCGCCCAAAAGCTGTTGTTCAGCTTCGGTCGAGTGCGGCATTGTTTCGGCATCTTGTACCGCAACACCTGTTGGATTGATCGCCGCAATCTCGTTCATCTCACTCTGTCCTGCTCATTTTATTGTCCGCCCCACTGTGCGCACGGAGTGCCACAGCGCCCTCGAACCCGCTATCGGGAAATAGCTGGGGACAAGCCTGTGGGTATGTCTGTCCAGCCAGAAATGCCTTACAACATATAGTATAGTTTATTGGTGGTGTCACCACATCGCGCAAGGTCACTGTCGTCGAATCGTCTTATTCACAAAGCGCACACAGGGAGGTTATCCACAGATTCCTTGTAAGCGCTCACAGCCTGTCCACAGGGTGTCACGCAGCCCTGACAGAAACTGCAGGGATTGTGATCCCCTTCGTTTACGTACGTGCGGCTTGCCAGGCGCGCGGGTCTTTCAGGAACTCCTCGACACCTGCGAGCGTGTCAGCGTCAAAGCTGCCTTGGGCCTTTGCTTCGGCCAGAACATCCCACCACGTGCACAGGTGGTGCAGCGCGACGCCATGATCGCCGAGCGTTTTCTCTGTCTCAGGGAAGATGCCATAGTAAAAGATGACGGCCGTGTGCCCGCACGTCGCTCCGGTGTCCCGGATCGCATCCACAAAGCTGAGTTTTGACCCGCCATCGGTGGTCAGATCCTCAACCAGCAAGACGCGCTGACCCTCGCTCATGTCCCCTTCGATCCGGGCATTGCGCCCGTATCCTTTGGGTTTTTTGCGCACGTAGGTCATGGGCAGAGCCATCCGTTCGGCCACAAGGGCTGCAAACGGAATGCCTGCGGTTTCCCCACCCGCGATGTTGTCAAATGCCTCAAACCCAGCGTTGCGCATCACTGTGACCGTCAGGAAATCCATCAGCGTCGCGCGAATACGCGGGTGGCTGATCAGCTTGCGGCAATCGATATACGTGGGCGAGGGCAGGCCGGAGGCGAGCGTGAATGGTTCGGCTGCGTTGAAGTGCACGGCCTTGATCTCGAGCAGCATACGGGCGGTGAGGCGTGCCATTTCTTCGGGGCTTGGATAGCTGGTAGGGATCATATCGCTTGTCTTTCGAGCCGTTGGGCCGGTGGCGCGAGCAGGAGCCTCCGGCGGGGATTTTCTTGAAACAGAGACGTTACTGGACGGACCAATTCAATTCGAAACCAGGGTCAAAGACAGTGACGGGACCGTCTTCGGTGTCGACGTGGCCATGTTTCGGGGATGGAGTCCTGGTCAGAGTGAGCGTATCGGCATTCACTGGCAGGCCGTAAAAGGCAGGTCCGTTGCGTGACGCGAACCCTTCTAGCTTATCCATCGCGCTGTCCTCTTCGAACACGTGTGCAAGGATCGCCATCGTGTTGGGCGCGGTGAAACAGCCCGCACAACCGCACGGCAGCAACTTGTTGGCATCCGTGTGCGGTGCGCTGTCGGTGCCGAGGAAAAACCGTGTCTCACCGCCTGTTGCGGCGGCGCGCAAGGCAAGGCGGTGTGATTCCCGCTTTGCCACGGGCAAGCAATAGTAGTGCGGTTTGATACCGCCAGCGAGGATATGGTTGCGGTTGATCACCAGATGGTGCGTGGTGATCGTGGCCCCTAGGCTGTCGTCCTGTGCGCGGGCGTAGTCCACCGCGTTTGACGTTGTGATGTGTTCCATCACCACCTTCAGCCCCGGCGTGGCCCGTCGCAGTGGGTCCAGTACGCGGTCGATAAACACGGCCTCGCGGTCAAAGATGTCAATGTTGGCATCCGTTACTTCGCCATGAACGCACAGCGGAAGGCCAATTTGCGCCATTCGGTCGAGCGTGGCACGGATTTTCCCAAAATCCGCCACGCCAGACGCCGAATTCGTGGTCGCGCCAGCGGGGTACAGCTTCACCGCTTTGACAAGGCCGCTTGCATGGGCGGCGGCGACGTCATCGGGGTCAGTGTCCTCAGTCAAATAGAGCGTCATCAGGGGCTCAAATGACATCCCCTCTGGCAAAGCGGCCATGATCCGGTCGCGGTAGGCCATAGCTTGGGCGCCAGTGACCACAGGCGGCACCAGATTGGGCATGATGATCGCACGTGCAAAATGCTGGGCGGTGTGAGGCAGAACGGCACGCATCATTGCGCCATCGCGCAGATGCAGGTGCCAATCGTCGGGGCGGGCAATCGTAAGGGACGTCATGGCAAGCGCGTTAGCACGGGCGCGCGCGCAAGCGCTAGCCCTCCTGCGCGTCTGTGTCGTTCTTTTCGTCGGTTTGCTGCGCCGCTTCGCGCTGCGCCTCGATTTCGGCACGGCGGCGGACAAATCGCGGCGCATTGATGCGCTTGGCGACGTTGTACGCCAGCAGATACGTTAGCTCCGTGCGTTTGGCCCCATCGAGTGCAACCATCAGTCGCCGCAGGTATGGCAGGAATGTTCGCCGTGCGCGGTAAAGCTTGGCAAAAGAAGATTGGTCCAACGCGCCTGAGGCCGCTTGAATCAGCAACGGCGTCAAAATGCGCATCCGTACCAGATCGCCCTGCAATGCGTTGCCCATACGCGGCATACGAAGCGGCACGGCACCTGCGGTTGCAAATAGGGTTGCGTGCATTGCATCCAACTGCTCGAGCGGATCATAGACCACAAAGGCCTGCGCGCAGGCGTCCAGCATATCCGGAGCATATCCATACCGAGTTGCGAAATCAGTGCGGCGCATTTCGATAAACCGTGTGTCCCATTCCGTCAGGCGTGCATCCAGCGTGGCCTGAGGCTGGATCGTTACGACGCGTGCGCCGGGTGCTGCGACGGAAAAGGCGGCCGCGGCGTACCCACAGGGGCCTGCGCCGTAAAAAAGCACGGTTTCAAAATCGTCAAAGAAGCCGTCATCCACAAGCCGATCAAACAGCCCGATCACATCAGGGTCGCGAAACCACGTATCGCCATCCGCTGCGATGCACAGGCTTGACCAGTTCTCTTGGCGCACAAAGGTCCAGCCCAGTGGCTCGGCCCCAGAGGTGAGCGCCTGCATGCCTTGCACGGATTCAAAGCTAACGATCAACGTGTCGCCGCGCCGCACATGTGCAGCAAAGTGTTTCTTTCCAAGGGATTCGAAAAACCCGTGATCCTCAGAAACGGCCTGCAATTCAGCGCGCCATTTGCCTTGCGGCAATTCGGCAAGGTCGGGATCGAATTTGGTGTCTGCGTCCTGCATCGCAATACCTCATACTCCCGGCGTTCTAAGCCCGGGTTTGCCTTTAGCTAGATAAGTAATACGGCGAAAGTAAGAAGACTTTGAGCGACTTTTTTGCCGTATATCCGGCTCAGGACGTCCCTGAAGAGGCTTTACGCGCATAGCGCAACACGAATTGAGCCTCTTGAACCGAGAGGGGCTGTGCGGGTGGTGTCAGGAGCAGGCGTCCGAACAAGGCGCGATTGGGTTCTTGCTCCATCAGCGTTTCAAACCGCGCTTTGCGCCATGCCACGGCGTCGTCGTGCAGGGTGGCAATCGCCTGATCGGCGCGCAAAATTTTCAGTATCTCATCCCGTGCCCGGTCATAGCGTCGGATTGAGGTGTCTATGTCTGTGTTGAAGTTCCGTTCGATCCAGTAATCGGCGCCCAGTGTCGCGTCTGTCCGATTCACGCGGCCCCGGTCCACCTTGACGACATAGCTTTCTATTGCGCCAAGCGGGTAGTGGTTAAGCTGTACAAGTCCATAATTGCTTTGGGCGAAGTTCGAGAAGATGCGCTTGGTCTTGAATTGCGCGTCCAGTGCGCGGCCGTGCCCGTCAAACCAGCGCGCGGCGTCGACACGGCCCGCATCTGGCGCGCGCGGGCGGTGCACCCCGGGTTTTTTGTAGGTCCCGTCATTGGCATAGAGCGTTTTGAACATAGAGGCCCGCCACGGCCAGTGCAGGATGTCAGGCGCCGCCTTGTCAAAGGTTTCGGTCACCGGCTGGTCGCTGTATCGCACTTGCCCGTTGTTCCCAAAAAGCCGCCAGGTGAGGGTAATTGCAGAGGCTTCGGGCAGGGCGTCATGCAGCGCTGCAAACGTGCCATCGCCGGTATGGATGTTCACGAATTCATCCACGTCTATCGCCAAAATCCAATCTGCGGCGCGCACAACGTCCAATTTGGCCGCAAGGTTTAGCGCAGTGAACTGGATGCCAGCAGAGTCATATGGACCGTCGTTACGCACATGGGTGAGCCAGCCAAGTTCTGCCAACTTATCCAGCATATCATCGGTGCCATCGTCGCAATCATTTGAAAACACGACGAAATGATCCACGCCGACGGCCCTGTGATGGGCCAGCCATTCCAGCAAAAACGCGCCTTCGTTGCGCATTGTGGTAATGACAACATGGCTCACAGGTTGGCCCTTGGGGTTTTACGCCGCTGCGTTGTCACCCCGCACACGGCAGAAATTGGAAACATGTTATGCCGCCTCTTGTGGGTTTGGGTGCGCAATCGCCCATACCTCGTTTTCTCAGATCCACATGTTCTACACATGTACTGCGAAACCATGCCAGTTTGGCAAAAATCCGTCAACGCGCGCGCGCCGCGAGGGCTTGACCTCCGGGCGTCGTGATGCAGGTTGGGTGGGAGATAGAAGGACTTTCCATGCCCATCCCCCAATCGATCGACGCCGTACAGGCCATGCTGGACGCCCAAGGATATGTCTGTGACCGTGCCTTGGGCACTGTAGTGTTCCTAAGCCTTAAACTGGGCCGACCGCTGTTTCTGGAAGGGGAAGCTGGCGTAGGTAAAACCGAAATCGCCAAGGCCCTGAGTGCGGGGCTGGGACGGCGCTTGATCCGTCTGCAGTGCTATGAGGGGCTTGATGCGTCTTCCGCGGTGTATGAGTGGAATTTCCCGGCGCAAATGGTGGCCATCCGCACAGCCGAAGCAGCGGGCGGGTCGGATCGTCAGGCGCTACAAACGGAGCTGTTTTCAGACGATTACCTGATCAAACGCCCATTGCTGGAGGCGATGCAGCCAGATGAAGCCGGCGCGCCCGTGCTGTTGATTGACGAGTTGGATCGCACCGACGAACCGTTCGAGGCCTTTCTGCTCGAAGCGCTCAGTGATTTTCAGGTCACGATTCCTGAGTTGGGGACGATCAAGGCCCCTGAACCTCCCATCGTGATTTTGACCTCTAATCGCACCCGCGAAGTGCACGACGCCCTCAAACGCCGTTGTCTTTATCACTGGGTCGATTATCCCGACTTCCAGCGTGAGATGGACATATTGACGGCGCGCGCACCGGAAGCCGCGGCCAGTTTGAGCCGTGAAGTCGTCGCCTTTGTGCAGCGATTGCGCACAGAGGATCTGTTCAAGAAGCCGGGTGTGGCCGAGACCATCGACTGGGCCAAATGCCTGCTTGCGCTGGATGTTTTGACGCTCAGCCCAGAGGTGATTGCGGACACACTTGGCGCTGTCCTGAAGTATCAAGACGACATACAGAAACTGCAGGGGTCTGAGGCTAAGCGCATTTTGGACGAGGCCAAGGCGTCTCTCGAACCGGCATGACGTTTCTTATGGCCGTAAATACTACGGGTGTCTGGGGGCTGCCCGCTGGTCCAGCATATGCCTGAATACGTGCCTCTTGATCTGCCAGAGCATCCGAAACTGGCCGGTAACATCGCCCATTTTGCGCGGGCATTGCGCCGTGCCGGTGTGCCCATCGGTCCAGGGCGCCTGATCGATGCGATCGAAGCTGTTCAGGCAGCGGGCTTCACTGAAAAGCGTGACTTTTACTGGACGCTGCACGCCTGTTTCGTGTCGCGCCCCGAACACCGTGCCGTGTTTGGGCAAATCTTCCGTCTTTACTGGCGTGATCCGCGTTATTTGGAGCATATGATGGCGGCAATGCTGCCAGCGGTGCGCGGTGTGCAGGAAGATCGCGCAGCCCAAGCGGCAGAGAAGCGTGCGGCGGAAGCGCTGTTGGACGGGGCGACAGTCTCGGAAACTGAGCCTGACGAGGACGAGCAGGGCACCGAGATCGAAATCGATGCGTCGCTGACCACCTCTGCCGATGAGCAACTCAAGAGCCTTGATTTTGAGCAGATGAGTACGGATGAAATGGCGCGGGCCAAAGCCATGTTGGCGCGCATGACGCTGCCCGTCGATCCTATCCCGTCACGACGTGCGGCTCTTGCACATAGCGGGCGCATTGATCGGGCGCGGTCGTTGCGTGCCGCCATGCGTTTTGGTGGCGAGATGCGGGACTTGAAGTGGGTTCAGCCCAAACTGCGCTATCCCAACCTTGTGGTGCTGTGCGACATATCTGGCTCTATGAGCCAGTATTCCCGCGTGGTTCTCCATTTCTTGCACAGTGTGGCCAATGCCAAAGGCGCAGGCTGGGCCCGCGTTCATGCCTTCACCTTTGGGACGCGATTGACCAATATCACCCGCCATCTGGGCACGCGCGATGTGGATGCCGCCCTGCGCGCCGCCGGGGCAGAGGCGCAGGATTGGGAAGGTGGGACTCGCATTGGCAGTTGCCTTGAGGCCTTTAACCGCGACTGGTCGCGCCGCGTGCTGGGGCAGGGGGCGGTGGTGTTGTTGATCACCGATGGTCTTGATCGCGGAGAGGCGGACGACCTGGCCCGTCAGATGCAGCGCCTGCACTTGTCTGCGCGCCGTCTGATCTGGATCAACCCGCTGCTACGTTGGGATGAATTTGCCCCCAAGGCCCGTGGGATTGCGGCGATGCTACCCCATGTGGACAGCTTTCGCGCCGGGCACTCGATTGCATCGCTGGAGGAGTTGGCGGCCGTCATTTCACGCCGGGATGATGTGGGCGAGCGCGATCGCCTGATCAGGATGTTATCAAATTGAGCGCCTTGCGGCGCATTACATTTTTGATTTGGCGCTTCGGAACTCTCCTTCCCAAAGGATCGGAACCGCCCTTGATTGATCTCGCATCTGACAGAGATGTCTGCCCTTCCCAAGTCAAATAGCCGTATCCCCTAAAGGGGCCCCTCGGCGATTTCACTTGGCAAAACCAGCCCTCCCTGTCCGAAGCAGCTCAAGCAAGGGCGGCTCCGACCCAAAGGTCAGGCGAAGGTGGCCGCGAAGGTCGTCTGGTACGTCTCGGAAAGGTCCGCGAGAGGCGCGCTGGAGTTGCCCATCCACACTGTATCCCCGCTGAATTTGCCAACCGTCTGGATCGGCACACCCGCTTGACCTGCTGCAATCATCAAGGCTTCGGCCTTGTCAAAGCTACAGGCCACCAGATAGCGCCCCTGATCCTCGCCAAAGAGCGTGCTGGTATCGCTGCTGTCCAACACCATGCCGACGCCTGACCCATGGGCCATTTCGAAGGCGGCAAGCGCGAGCCCGCCATCGCTGAGATCGGTGCAGGCGTTGATCAGTGCCCGGTTGTCGCGGATGAAATCGCCGTTGCGTTTTTCTACGGCCAGATCGACGGATGGGGCGTCCCCTTCGGCGCGGTTGAAGACTTCGAGCAGAAGGGCGGATTGCCCAAGATGTCCTGTTCCCTCGCCGATCAATACGGCCAAGTGACCCTCACGCACATCGCACCCGATGATGTCATCGGGGGTCGCAATCAGCCCAACAGCCCCGATGGTGGGCGTTGGCAGGATCGCGGTGCCGTCCGTTTCGTTATAAAGCGAGACGTTGCCTGACACGATGGGCATGTCCAACGCGTCAACGGCCACACCGATCCCTTTGATCGCACCGACAAGCTGGCCCATGATTTCAGGCTTTTCAGGATTGCCAAAGTTGAGGTTGTCTGTTGTTGCCAACGGCGTGGCCCCTGTCGCTGTCAGGTTGCGGTAGGCTTCTGCCACGGCCTGTTTGCCGCCCATTTCCGGATTCGCCTGCACGTAGCGGGGTGTAACATCCGAGGTGAAGGCCAGTGCCTTGTCCGTTCCGTGTACCCGGACGATCCCGGCGCCCAGGCCGGGGGTGCGGGCGCTGTCGGCCATCACCATGGTGTCGTATTGTTCAAACACCCACGCTTTGGACGCGTAGTTGGGGCTTGCCAGCAGTGCCTTCAGCCCATCGATGGGATCGACATTTACGACGTCTGCCAGCGGCTCAGGCGCTGGTGTGGGCACCCAGGGGCGGTCATATTCGGGAGCTGTCGAGGCAAGTTTGGACAGAGGCAGATCGGCCTTTGTCTCGCCGTTGAGCTGGATCAGGAAACGGTCTTCGGCAATAGTTTCACCCACGATTGCAAAATCGAGATCCCACTTGTCGAACACGGCCTTGGCCTCGGCCTCAAGTTCGGGGCGCAGGACCATCAGCATGCGTTCCTGAGATTCCGACAGCATCATCTCGTAGGCGGTCATTGCCGTTTCGCGCACAGGTACTTTTTCAAGGTCGAGACGCACGCCCAGACCGCCTTTGTCACCCATTTCCACGGCGGAGCAGGTAAGGCCCGCCGCGCCCATGTCCTGAATGGAGATCACAGCCCCGGTGGCCATGAGTTCCAGCGTGGCTTCCATCAGCCGCTTTTCGGTAAAGGGGTCGCCGACCTGTACGGTGGGGCGCTTTTCTTCGATCGTATCGTCAAATTCTGCGGATGCCATCGTGGCACCGCCGACGCCGTCGCGCCCCGTTTTAGCGCCGAGATAGACCACCGGCATGCCCACGCCCGAGGCGGCGGAGTAGAAGATCTTGTCCGCATCCGCGAGGCCAGCGGCAAAGGCGTTTACAAGGCAGTTGCCGTTGTAGGCCGGGTCAAAGCGGACTTCACCGCCGACGCAAGGCACGCCAAACGCGTTGCCGTACCCGCCAACGCCTGCCACGACACCGTGCACAAGCTGGCGGGTTTTAGGGTGGTCTGGTTCCCCGAAGGATAGCGCATTCATCGCAGCGATTGGGCGGGCGCCCATGGTGAACACGTCGCGCAGGATGCCGCCCACGCCTGTGGCTGCACCCTGATAGGGTTCAATGTAGGACGGGTGGTTGTGAGACTCCATTTTGAAGACCACGGCTTGCCCATCTCCGATATCGACCACGCCAGCGTTCTCGCCGGGGCCGCAGATCACCTGTGGGCCTTCAGTGGGGAGGGTGCGCAGCCATTTCTTGGATGATTTGTAAGAACAGTGTTCGTTCCACATCGCCGAAAAGATGCCGAGTTCGGTGAAGGTGGGGGTCCGACCGATAATCTCGAGAATGCTGTCGTATTCATCCGCGCTGAGGCCATGGGCCGCGATCAGGTCTTGTGTGATGGCTGGATCGGTCATGCGCTCTTGTCCCCTGACTGCACTTCTTGCGTTGCGGCTCCTCTTACAAGGCAGAACAGTCGGGGGGAAGGGGGCGTAAAGCTCAGCGTCGGCTTAGAAGAACTACGTCCCTTGGGCCGTCATCATCGGCGAAAAATCTAGGCGGAATTGCATTGCGGAACAGCTGTTTGGATTCATCCAAAATCAAGTCGGATCCGTTAAACGTCACCTTGTCTGTGAAGGTGGTTACATTCAGGTCGTCGCTAAGGGGGCGAAAACTCGACCCGGCCTTGTTCAACACGAATAGTCGAACGCGGTCGTCTCGAATGAAATACAGCCCATTGGTCACGCCAATAAAGGCGCCATCCGATGTGAAGACGCGCAAACCGATTTTTCCTGCAATCTGGTCTTTGTCAGAGTCCGACAGTTCTGCCTGTGCAATGCCGGCGGTCAAGATGAAGGCAAGTGCGATCGTGTGTAGTGCTTTGAACAACTGTGACATGATTTGTCTCCTTTTTGATACATGGACTACACGTGAGGTCGGGCTTTTATTCACGACGGAAACCCGGGCTCGCGCGCTTGTGCGGTTTGCGTGAACAAAAGAGGACTGGTTAGTCGCCGGGTTTGTCGCCTGCGGGTGCCGCCGCCTCTTGCTCTTGTGCGGCTTGTGCTGCCGCACCTGCAATGGCCCGCTTTTCGGTGTCCGTCAACTTTCCTTCGCCTTCCGAATGGGGCAAAGCAACCCGCACTTCACGACGTGCAAACTCAATGCCGTTCTCTGCAAACGCGGCATTCACCCGGTTGTAGATTTCCTTGCGGATGGTGAACTGTGTGCCGGGTTTGGCCATGAACTTGCCCCGGATCACGATGCCCACATCGTCGAACTGGAACACACCCTGCGACTTGAAAGGCTGGAGGAAATCATCGCCGTAAATTTCATGTTGCAGCAGGTCCTGCCCGATCTTCTTGAACAGCTTGCGCACCTTTTCCGGGTCGGTGCCAAAGGGCACGGTAAAGATCAGTTTCATGATCACCCAATCGCGTGAAAAGTTCGTGATCTTGGGGATTTCACCATAGGGCAGGGTGTGAACCGGGCCTTTATGGTGGCGCAGTTGCATGGAGCGGATCGAGATTTTTTCGACAGTTCCCATGGTGCCGTTTACATCGACATACTCGCCTGTGCGGAACGCATCGTCGATCAGAAAGAAGATACCGGACACAACATCGGAAACCAGCTTTTGGGCGCCGAAACCGATAGCAAGGCCGACGATACCAGCACCGGCCAGAAGCGGGGTTGTGTCCACGCCCACGTTGCTCAGGGCGAGCAGAACAAAGAGAATTACAATTGCCGCCTGCGATACGCCAAGGATCAGGGGCAGGACAGTTGAAAGCCGCGATCCACCAGCGCCGCCGCCGTCACCTGTGTCTTCAGTCTCCGGATCAAAACCAGCAGATGTTTGTTCCTGTGCGAGCTTGCGGTTGATGTAGAGGGAGACCAGTTCGTAGACGATGTAGCCGACCGAGATGATCATCAGGAATTCGATCATGTTGGCGGCCAGCCGCTCGCCCACACCGGCCGAGGCCAATCCGCCGGGCGTCATGCCCCAGAACCGGCCAATGATCATCAGAACAAGTCCAAACACGATGACCCGGCCGATACGGATATAGGAGCGTTTCGCCGCATAATATGCCCGCGCCGCAATGGGGCCTTCTCCAGTCATGGGCGGGGACAAATGATGCACCATTCCACGGATCAACGTGTCCATCGCAGGCGTAAACAACAACAGGATCATGGTCTTGTAGTGCGGCAGGGTCAGCAACAATGCGAAATTGCCGTAGCTCGACACGATGTTGACAACCCACCACGTCCCGAATGTGACGGCGAGTCCAAAGATCGGGAATGCCAGTGCGATGCGTTCTTCGACTGGGCTCACATCAGGTTCTGAGCCGCGCATCATCATGATCAAACCTTCGCGGTTTCTCCAGATGATAAGGGCGAGATAAACATGAACACTCAGGTTCAGCCAGAACCCAATCCGGGTTTCCCCAGCCGGGACACCATTGGCTGTGTTGAAGGCAAGAATAAAGAATGTGAACCCGATCAGGAAGGTGAGCCAGAACATGTGGAACGCGATGGTCTTGGCGGTCCGATCGTCCGTGTGGACGAAGCGATAGGCGGGGTTGTCCGGGGCCATGACGAACCGCGAGATGGCGCCTGCCATCCGCGGCAGCACGATCAACATGGGAACCGCCAATGCAATGAATGGTCGGTAAAGTTCGGGGATGACATTGTGTGTCATGATGCCCGCAACAACAAAAAAGACGAGCACCGCACCAACCTGGCCCATAAGCCGTTTGAACAAGAGTGAGACGGTTTCACGAATTGAGGCATCCGCGTTCATTTGCGCAGGCAGCTTCAACCAGGGACGTGCGACCTGACGAAACAGCAATTCCGCAACAACCGCGACCGCAATGACAGCGCCCAAGGCCACAAAAAGGTAAAGCAGCCCAGTCCCACCAAAAAAGTTTACAAAATTGGCAAATGCTTCGCCTTGTTTGATGAACGCGACCGGAAGCCGTCTGACCGCCTCGAGCACGTTGTCACCGGCGCCGCTTGTGGCATGATATATGAACTCGCTCAGACCAGCAGCGCTGGCTACTTCATCGACAGTCTGCGTATTGAGTTGATCCAACAGCAGGGCGCGCACTTCGCTGTCACTCAGGCGAGAGATCAATGCGTTGGCAGCTTCGGGGGTCAGTGGATCAGGGAGTTCGGCAACCGTCGGCTCTGAGGAACCACCACCCGTCGAAGGCATGAGCGATTGTGCAAAAGCGCTTGTTCCGATCAAGACAGACAGTATGACCGCGACCGTCTGAATCGCCACTTTATTTAAACGCATACCATCCCCGTTTGACATTGCCCTTGCATCACAATGCGTCTTGCACGGGCGCAGTTGCAAGCAATTTGAGGGGCGGCCTGTTTCAGTGGCGGTAAAAAAAAGGCCGAGCACGAAGCTCGGCCAAGTCCAACAGGGAGGTATGAAGATGGCGCGGGAGCGCATCGTCTTCATGATGATGAATTAAGTGCCGAAATGCTGCTGTTCAAGGCGCTTTGCAAATGTTCTTAGGAATGGCCGCTATGCATTGAGTGCATACCTTAGGCGTTTTCACGTGCTCTCAGCGCCTTGCGGTAGGCTGTGATTTCTTCCTGAACGAAGTCTCTGAACGCCGCTATCCTCTTGGATTGGCGCAGTTCTTCAGGATAGGCTAAAAACACGGGCACGTCTGCGGACTCAACGTCAGGCAACACTTTGACCAGCCGCGTGTCTTCGGCGCTGACGTAGTCAGGCAGAACGCCTATCCCGAGGTCTTGCAACACAGCCTGAAGCACGCCGAAGTAGTTGTTTACCGTCAGCAGGCTGCGCACGTCATAGGTGAGCATTTGTTTCACCAGAGTCGAGCTGGCGCCAACTTGCGTGGCGTTCACGCTTTGGCAGATCAGTCGGTGTTCGACCAAGGCGTCGAGATTGTCTGGAACACCGTTTTCGTCCAGGTAAGCCTGTGTGGCGAACAATTGCATCTTGACCGTCATCAGCCGCTTGCGGATCAGGTCGGCTTGACTGGGTTCCTTCATTCGGATGGCCACATCGGCCTCGCGCATGGGCAGGTCCAGCACCCGCTCTTCCAGCATCAGGTCAACGCGCAGATCAGGGTATTTTGCATAAAGCTTGACCAGTCGTGGGGCCAGCCACAAGGTGCCAAAGCCGATTGTCGAGGTGACGCGCAAATCGCCAAACACTTCTTCTTCGCTGTCGCGGATGCGTGCACTGGCCGTGTCGAGGCGCTTGTTCATTGCTGTGGTCGCATCGAACAGCAACTCACCCTGTTCTGTCAGGATCAAGCCTCGGGCGTGACGGTGAAAAAGGGTCGCGTTTAGCGATTCCTCAAGGCCGCGCACCTGACGGGACACCGCAGACTGGCTGAGGTTCAGCTTGTCGCCAGCGTGCGTCAGACTGCCCGCGTCAGCGACCGCGTGAAAAATGCGTAACTTGTCCCAGTCCATTAGCGTACAATCCGTAACCCTAACCCCACATACCGTGACTTGACCCCATTTCACACACCTGACGCGAGTGGAACCGTCTCTTTTTCAAATTAATTTGTGTACAGGTCATATATTGTGACCTATATTTGGGCAAAACTTATGTAAGACTGATCGCGGCAGGGGAGGCCACGCATGAGCACGCAGAAGATTTCCTTGAATGATCGGTATGACCTCGAAAAAAGCCCCGTTCTGCTGAACGGCACCCAAGCGCTGGTCCGTCTGGTGATGATGCAAAAGGCACGGGACACGGCCGCCGGATTGAATACAGCCGGTCTGGTCACGGGCTATCGCGGCTCGCCCCTAGGGGCGGTGGATATGCACATGACGCGTGCGCTGAAACCACTTGCAGCTCATGACGTGACCTTTCAACCGGGCCTCAACGAAGACCTTGCCGCAACAGCCCTATGGGGCGCGCAGCAGGCTGAACTGCGCGGTGAAGGCAAATTCGACGGCGTCTTTGGCCTTTGGTACGGCAAGGGTCCGGGTGTGGACAGATCGGGGGATGTGTTCAAGCACGCCAATATGGCCGGTACTTCGCCAAATGGTGGCGTTGTCGTTGCGATGGGGGATGATCACACCGGAGAATCCTCAACCGTGCTGCACCAGTCCGAATGGGCGTTGGTGGATGCCTATATGCCGGTTGTGTCGCCCGCAGGCGTTCAAGAGATCATGGACTACGGCCTTTATGCTTGGGCACTCAGCCGCTTTTCCGGCACATGGGTTGGCCTCAAGACGATGAAAGACACGGTCGAGGCCACAAGCGTTGTGGATGGCGACCCGCATCGTCTGAATTTTGTGCAACCACAGTTTGACATGCCTGAGGGTGAGCTGAACATCCGGCTGGTGGATGACCCCACTGCGATGGAAGCGCGGGTGATTGACCAGAAACGGTTCGCAGCGGAGGCGTTTTCCCGCGCCAACAAGATGGACAAACGCGTTTGGGGCAAGCCGGGGGCAAAGATTGGATTCGTCGCGGCGGGCAAGAACTGGCTGGATTTGATCCATGCGATGTCCTTGCTGAACATTGATGAGGGTGAGGCTGAACGTCTTGGCATCACAACATACAAAGTCGGCCAGACTTTTCCGCTGGACATGCAAGGGTTCAATGAATGGGCCGAAGGCCTCGATCTGATCGTTGTGGTCGAAGAGAAACGCAAATTGATCGAAGTGCAGATCAAAGAGGCGATTTTCGACGACCGTCGCGGGCGGCGTGTCTATGGCTGGTACAAGGGCGGTGCCGGTGCCTTGCACCGCGAAGAATTATTCCCGACGCGCGGCGCGCTTGACCCGATCTGGATTGCTGAAAAGTTGGGCGAAATCATGATTGAGGAAGGGCGCGAGACTGACGGGATCAAGGCAGGCATGGCCACGCTGGATGAAGCCCGCCGTTCAGACAACGCCGAAGATATCGCAGCGCGGCTCCCGTATTTCTGTTCGGGCTGCCCGCACAATTCATCGACCAAAGTGCCCGAAGGCAGCCGTGCTTACGCAGGCATCGGGTGCCACTACATGGTGCAGTGGATGGACCGCGAGACCATCGGCTACACGCATATGGGTGGCGAAGGTGCCAACTGGATCGGTGAGGCGCCGTTTTCTGAGCGCGGCCATGTGTTCCAGAATATCGGGGACGGGACGTACAACCACTCCGGTGTGCAGGCAATCCGCGCAGCGCTCGCCGCTGGCACCACGATGACTTACAAGATTCTCTACAACGATGCCGTGGCCATGACAGGCGGGCAGGGCAACGATGGTGGCTTAGATCCTTACCGGATCGTCAACGAAGTCCGCGCGATGGGCTGCGAGAATGTGGCTGTTGTCTATGATGACAAAGAAGACGTGGACGTTTCCCGCTTTCCTTCAGCCGTGCCAACACACGAACGCGCCGAACTGCAACTTGTACAGGAGCGCTTTGCCAAAACAGAAGGTGTCAGCGTTATCGTCTATGTGCAAACCTGTGCCGCTGAAAAGCGCCGTCGGCGCAAACGTGGGACGTTTCCGGATATCGACAAGCGCGTGTTCATCAACACCGACGTCTGTGAAGGATGTGGCGACTGCGGGGTGCAATCCAATTGCGTGTCCATCGTCCCGGCCGAGACCGAATTGGGCCGTAAGCGGGCGATCGATCAGTCCAGCTGCAACAAGGATTTTTCCTGTGTCAAAGGGTTCTGTCCCTCATTTGTGACCCTTGAGGGCGCGCAAGTGAAGAAACAGGCGACCGCAACGCTGGATCTACCGGATTTGCCCATGCCAGACCTGCCGACCATCAAGGGCACATGGAATGTGGTCATCACCGGGGTGGGTGGAACGGGCGTCGTGACCATCGGTGCTGTGCTTGCGCAGGCGGCCCATATCGACGGTAAGGGCGCGGGCATGATGGAGATGGCCGGATTGGCCCAAAAGGGCGGGGCGGTGCACATCCATTGCCGTCTGGCGAATGACCCTGCTGACATCAGCGCCATCCGTGTGGCAACGGGGGAGGCGGACGCCCTCATTGGGGGCGATCTGGTCGTGAGTGCAGGGGCTAAGACGTTGGGCCTGACCGCGACGGGGCGCACGGGTGCAGTGATCAACAGCCATGAGATCATTACCGGCGACTTTACCCGCGATACAGAGTTTGCGTTGCCAACAGACCGCTTGACGCTTTCGGTTGAGGCGCGTCTGCAAGGGCGGGTCGATATGTTTGATGCCTCTGATCTGGCGCGCGCCACGATGGGGGATTCGATCTTTTCCAACATGATGATCTTTGGGGCCGCGTGGCAACGCGGGCTGGTGCCGCTGTCTCTGGATGCGATTATGCAGGCGATTGATCTCAATGGTGCTGCCGTCGACAAGAACAAACGTGCTTTCGAAATCGGGCGCTGGGCGGTGCTGCACGGTGAAGAAGCTGCACGCGTGGCTGAACCCAAAGTGGTGCAGATGCCCAAGACGCTTGAAGACAAGATCACCTTCCGCGCTGACCATCTGACCAAATACCAAAGCAAGCGGCTGGCGAAACGCTATCGCAAATTGGTGGACGGGATCAGCGATGTGGCTGTGAAAGAAGCAGTCGCCAAGGGGTATCACAAGCTGCTGGCCTACAAGGACGAATACGAAGTCGCACGCCTGCATCTGGACACCGAATCCAAGGCGCGCGAGCAGTTTGACGGAGAGTTCACCATGAATTTCCACCTTGCCCCGCCAATGCTCTCCAAGACAGGCCCGGACGGGCGCCCGATGAAAAAGGAATACGGGCCGTCCATGATGCGCAATTTCCGCATTCTGGCGCGAATGAAGGGACTGCGCGGTACACCGTTGGACCCCTTTGGCCGCACCGAAGAGCGGCGTATGGAACGCGCACTGATCCGCCAATACGAGGCAGACATGGCAGAGGTTTTGGCCAAGCTCAGCGATAGCACGCGCGATGTAATCGTAGCACTTGCTGCGCTCCCGTTGGACATTCGTGGCTTTGGTCCTGTCAAACATGCAAACGCGGCCAAAGCGGAAAAACGGCGCGAAGAACTGCTATCGGTGATCCGTTCAGGCGGGACCACGCAGGCACAGGCGGCGGAGTAAAGCCGTCATGCGCACGTCATAAAAGCTTTGCAGACTGGGTCACCGACAGTACATAGAGCGCATGTAAGACAGAGGCCGAACCCCAAAACCATGCCCAGCAGTAACCGCCAAATTGCCCGCGAAATCTCGTATGCCCATTCGGCAGAGACAAAAGGTGGGCGCGCGCTGATCCGGTTGATCGAGAACACGACGGGGCGCATGCGGTTGATCAAACGCGCTGAGGGCTATGAGGACGAGGTCGCGGCGGGCCGTGATTTCTGGGCTGTCATGGTCGAGCGGTATGGGCTGAGCCTTGATATCGTCGGGGGCAGTCTCGACAACATCCCGCGTGACAAGCCGCTGATCCTGATTGCCAATCACCCGTACGGCATACTGGACGGGCTTATGATGGGCCATATCCTGTCGATGGTGCGTGGGGATTTTCGGCTGATGGCAAATTCGGTCTTCAAAAAGGCCGAAGAGCTAAACCGAGTGCTACTGCCCATCAGCTTTGACGACAGCCGCGAAGCGATGGCGATGAACATCGCCACCCGCAAAGAAGCGCTGCGCTATCTGGGAGAGCGTGGCGCCATTGGAATCTTCCCCGGTGGTACGGTCAGTACCGCAGTCAAACCCTTTGCAAAACCAATGGATCCCGGTTGGCGCAGCTTTACAGCGCGGATGGTCGCCAAGTCGGAAGCGACCGTTGTGCCGCTGTACTATGATGGCCACACCAGCCGTTTGTTCCAGATCGCGAGCCATACGCACAACACATTGCGCCTTGGCCTGTTGATCAAGGAGTTCAAAAAGCGCGTCGATACGCCGGTCAAGGTTGTGATCGGAGAACCCATTGACCGCGCGGTTCTGGACCCGATGGCGGGTGATCCCAAACAGATGATGGAATTCCTTCGAAAAGCCACGTATGAGCTGAACCCGAACCCGGTGAAAATGTTTGATCTGGGGTATGAGTTCGAAGAGCGGCACCGCACCTGAACCGCAGCAAGGCCCATGTGATGGCGATAGGTATTTTTGATTCCGGATTGGGCGGTTTGACCGTCATGGACGCTGTGCGGACACGGCTGCCTGATGTGCCGTTCGTGTATCTGGCCGACAGCGCCAATGCCCCTTACGGCGTGCGCACTGCGGACGACATCTATGATCTGACATGCAAAGCTGTGCAGCGCCTGTTCGATGCGGGGTGTGATCTGGTGATTCTGGCCTGCAATACGGCCTCGGCCGCCGCCTTGCGGCGGATGCAGGAATCCTGGGTGCCGCAGGACAAGCGCGTGCTGGGTGTGTTCGTCCCGATGATTGAAGCCCTGACCGAACGGCAGTGGGGCGACAACTCCCCCCCAAGGGAAGTGGCTGTGCAGCATGTCGCCCTGTTTGCAACGCCCGCCACTGTGGCAAGCCGTGCTTTCCAGCGCGAGCTGGCGTTTCGCGCCATCGGTGTGGACGTTGAGGCGCAGGCCTGTGGTGGCGTCGTGGACGCTATCGAGGACGGGGACATGATCCTTGCGGATGCGCTGGTGCGCAGCCACGTCGATGCGCTGAAACGCAAGATGCCCCAACCGCAGGCGGCCATTCTGGGGTGCACGCACTATCCGCTCATGCAGGCGGAATTTCAGGATGCGCTGGGCGCGGATGTCTCTGTCTACAGTCAGGCAAACCTCGTGGGTGAAAGCCTTGCGGACTACCTTGAACGCCATCCCGACAAGATCGGCACGGGCGAGGCCGCATATCTGACCACTGGCGATCCGGTCCGTGTGAGCCAACGCGCCACGCAGTTTTTGCGACGACAGATCACGTTTGAAGCCGCCTGATCTGACACCTTCTTCGAAAGACACGATATGAGCTATTCCATCGCAATCTTGGGCGCATCCGGGTATACGGGCGCCGAATTGATCCGGCTGATTGCCCGGCATCCATCCATTGAAATCAAAGCCTTGGGCGCCTTTTCTAAGGCCGGACAGACGGTCGCACAGGTCTACCCGCATCTGCGTCATCTGGATCTGCCCGCTATGGTGCCCTTCGATCAGATCGACTGGAGTGGGATTGATCTGTGCTTTTGCGCGCTTCCGCACAAGACAAGCCAAGAAGTCATCCGTGATCTCCCCAAGAGCTTGAAAATTGTGGACTTGTCGGCAGATTTCCGGCTGCGCGATCCCGAGGCCTATCAAAAATGGTATGGCAACCCACATTCCGCCGTCGAGATGCAGGGCGAGGCCGTCTATGGCCTGACCGAATTTTATCGTGATGAGATTGCCGGTGCCCGGTTGGTTGCAGGCACAGGGTGCAATGCCGCCACCGGGCAGTTTGCACTGCGTCCACTGATTGCCGCGGGTGTCATTGATCTGGACGAGATCATCTTGGACCTCAAGGCGGCAGTGTCGGGTGCTGGCCGTGCGCTAAAGGAAAACCTTTTGCACGCTGAACTGAGCGAAGGATATCATGCCTACGCCCTTGGCAGCACACATCGGCATTTGGGCGAGTTCGACCAGGAGTTTTCGAAGGTGGCGGGTCGGGATGTTCATATCCAGTTCCAGCCCCATCTGATCCCCGCCAACCGTGGCATTTTGGGGACAGCCTATGTGCGTGGTGATGCGCAGGCCGTGCATGACACGCTGGCTGCTGCCTACGATGACGAGGTGTTTGTCGAAGTGCTGCCCATGGGAGAGGCCCCCAGTACGCGGCACATTCGCGGGTCGAACTTTTGCCATATCGGGGTCGTTCCAGATCGCAGGCCAGGCCGGGCGATTGTCATTGCTGCCCTTGATAACCTGACAAAAGGTTCTTCCGGCCAAGCGTTGCAAAATGCCAATCTGATGTTAGATATTTCTGAGACAGAGGGGCTGATGATGGCTCCGCTATTCCCGTGAGACCATGAAAAGCCTCAAGAAACAGCGCCGTATTCAGATTATCGCCTTGGCTGCGGTTGCTTTGACGCTGTCGACGGTGTTGATCGGCTATGCAATGCGCGATGGAATTAATTTCTTTCGCGCGCCCAGTCAGGTCATTGCTGAACCTCCGGGTCCAAATGAGGTGTTTCGCATCGGTGGTTTGGTCGAGGAAGGCTCGCTTGTTGTCGGTCAGGGGGAATCGATTCAGTTTGCGGTAACCGACGGAGGTGCGTCAGTTCCCGTCGTCTATACTGGCATCCGCCCGGATCTGTTTGGCGAAAACGAGGGCATGGTTGCGACAGGTCGATACATCAATGGTGTCTTTGAAGCCACTGAAATACTTGCGAAACATGATGAACAATACATGCCCTCAGAAGTCGTGGATGCCCTAAAAGAACAAGGCGTCTATGTGGACCCCAACGGCTAGCGTACGCAGGGCTTAAGGCCCGTTAACCCACAAATTGCAGTGTTTTCCGCGAAACGGACTTCGTGTCCAAGGGAGAACTGTGCATGCAAAGCGTCAGAGACATTGCCAAAGAAATCGTAGACCGCGAGGGCGGGTACGTGAACGACCCGGACGATCCGGGCGGAGCCACCAATTTCGGAGTGACGATCCACACGATGCGCCGGCTCGGCATTGATTTGGATGGGGACGGAGATATTGATGCAGCGGACGTGCGCCAGCTGACTCGGGCACAGGCAACCGACATCTTTGTCACGCATTACTTTGAACGACCACTGATCGAAGAGCTTCCGTCGACGCTACATGCCACCGTGTTTGACATGTACGTCAATGCGGGCGGCAACGCGATCAAGATACTGCAGCGACTGTTGAATGAGATGGGTCATCCTTGCGTCATCGACGGCGCGCTTGGGCCGAACTCGATTGGGGCTGCACGGGCGGCTTATGCAGACGCCCCGCAACACCTTGTGGATGCCTACGGCATCGCGCGGCGTAACTACTATTTCCGCATCGCAGATCGCCGCCCGGCAAGCCGTAAATACGCCCGCACCCGTGCCGGTGGTAAAGGCGGTTGGATCAAACGCGCCGAAGAATTTATCGCGCCGCGCTTTCATTTGAGCCCGGCGCAGTTTCAGGAAAGGGTCGAGTCATGGGGTTGATGGAACGGACGTTTGGGCTGCTTTTTGGCAATGGTGGCAATGTGATAAAAGACACCGTTGAGGTGTTTCGTGAAAACGCTGAAGCCGGTTCAGCGCGCTCTCACTCTGTGCAGATGGAGGCAATGCGCGGCCACAGCGAAGAGTTTCTGGTGTCGCGTCAGGGGGCGTTTGATCGGGTGATGGACGGAATCAATCGCTTGCCGCGCCCGGCGTTGGCTTTGGGCACGCTGGGCTTGTTCGTATCAGCGATGGTTGAACCGCTGTGGTTTGCAGAACGTATGCAAGGCATTGCCTTGGTGCCAGAGCCGCTTTGGTGGCTGTTGGGTGTGATTGTATCGTTCTATTTTGGAGCGCGACATCAGGTGAAGGCGCAGCAGTTTCAGCGCGAAATCGTCAGCACAATGGCGCATGTGCCGCAGGTCATGCAGAACGTGGCCGCCTTGCGCAAAATGCGCGCTAGCAGTGTAGGGGCCGCAGCGACGGGGCAGGACGTGCGCCTTGCGGCAGCGGCGGTCGCGCCAGATCAAAACCCCGCATTGGATGAGTGGCGTCGCCCGGCATGAAGTTGGAACGCGGCGGAAAATGACAAATTTTGCGTCAGGGGGCTCTGCCCCCATCCCGTTCCGGGACTCCCCCGGGATTTTTTAAATCAGAGAAGGGGCGGGATGGCAAAGCTGTGATCCCGTGTTCGCGTTTGTCGCATTGGCGCGGGGATGCGCCTAATCTATAAGCGCAACATGCTTACAGAACTCGGTCATTTCTCTCTCGTCCTCGCTTTTCTGGTCGCAATCTTGCAGGCTACGCTTCCCCTTTATGGCGCGTGGCGGCGAGATAGTCGGCTGATGGCCATGGCTGAACCCGCAGCCAACGCACAGTTCCTGCTGATCGCGTTTTCTTTTGCGGCGTTGATGTACGCGTTTATCGTGTCAGACTTTTCGCTGCGGTTGGTGGTGCTGAATAGCCATTCTGCCAAGCCGATGCTGTACAAGATTTCCGGCACTTGGGGGAACCACGAGGGGTCCATGCTTTTGTGGGTTCTTATTGTGGCGTTGTTTGGCGCGACTGCGGCCTGGTTTGGCGGCAATTTGCCGCCCTCGCTGCGCGCCCGTGTGCTGGCGGTCCAGGGCGCAATTGGCGTCGCTTTTCTGGCCTTTATCCTGTTTACGTCCAACCCGTTTGTGCGTCTTGCGGTGCCGCCCTTTGATGGGCAGGACCTGAACCCGTTGTTGCAAGACCCCGGTTTGGCCTTTCATCCGCCGTTTCTTTACCTCGGCTACGTGGGTTTGAGCATGGCGTTTTCTTTTGCCGTCGCGGCCCTCATCGAAGGGCGCGTGGACGCCGCCTGGGGCCGCTGGGTGCGTCCTTGGACACTGGCGGCATGGGTGTTCCTGACCATTGGGATCGCGCTTGGATCGTGGTGGGCGTATTATGAGTTGGGTTGGGGCGGCTTCTGGTTCTGGGATCCGGTCGAAAACGCGTCCTTCATGCCGTGGCTTCTGGCAGCAGCCCTCGTGCATTCGGCCATCGTTGTTGAAAAGCGTGAGAGCCTGAAGGCGTGGACCATTCTGCTCGCGATCCTTGCTTTTGGCTTTTCGCTGATCGGGACGTTCATCGTCCGCTCGGGCTTGCTGACATCGGTGCATGCATTCGCCAATGATCCGGAGCGGGGCGTATTTATTCTGATGATCATGGGCTTTTTCATGGGCGGCGCGTTGATCCTGTTTGCGCTGCGGGCCGGTGCGATGGAGGCGCGTGGCGTCTTTGGCATGGTCAGCCGCGAAAGCGCGCTGGTGGCCAACAATGTGCTGTTGGCGGTATCCTGTTTTGTGGTTTTTGTCGGGACGATGTGGCCGCTTGTGGCCGAGATGTTCTTTGATCGCAAACTCAGCGTGGGCCCGCCCTTTTTCAACATGGCCTTTACGCCGTTCATGGTGGTCCTTGGGTTGATCTTGCCTGTCGGTGCGATGATGCCGTGGAAGCGGGGGCAGGTGGTGCGTGCGATGCGTCCCTTGCGCTACGTGTTCGTTCTTGCGCTGGCCCTTGGCGGGCTGGCCTGGGCCTTGCAAACTGGGCGTAGTCTGGTCGGACCCATGGGCGCCTTCCTTGGTGCATGGCTGGTGATGGGCGCGATAGTCGATCTGGCCAGCCGGACGGGTCAAAAATTCAACGCAGGCCGATTGCTTCGGCTGCCACGCTCTGATTGGGGCAAGGCGGTGGCGCATGGTGGGCTTGGGATCACCATGTTGGGGGTTGCGGGGCTGACATCCTGGCAGTCCGAAGACATCCGCGTCGCCCAGATCGGAGCGCCGTTCGAGGTTGGCGGGTACACTTTGACCCTCGATAACGTCGAACAGTTGGAGGGGCCCAATTACCTCTCGACCATGGGCTTTGTGACATTGGCCAAAGACGGAAGTGAAATCGCTCAACTGCGCCCCGAAAAGCGCATTTACCCCGTGGCGCAGATGCCGACGACAGAGGCTGCCATCGATTACAATCTGGCGCGCGATGTCTATGTCGTCATTGGCGATGCACAACAAAATGGGGGATGGGCCGTGCGCACCTATATCAAGCCGCTGACCAACTGGATCTGGATCGGATGCGGGTTGATGGCGCTTGGAGGCCTCTTGTCACTGAGCGACAGAAGGTTCCGTGTGGCGGTGGGTGCGCGCAAAGTGCAAAAGCAGGTACCTGCGGAATGAAGCGCTTGGTTCTCGCCTTCTGGTTTGTACTGAGCTCGGCAGCTTTGGCGCTGGACCCAAGCGAAATGTTGGATGATGCGGTCCTTGAGGCGCGTGCGCGTGGTCTTGATCATGCGTTGCGCTGCGTGGTGTGTCAGTCGGAATCCGTTGCCTCCTCAAACGCGCAATGGGCGGTTGATACGCGCCGCGTGATCCGCGAACAGGTGGCAGCCGGGCAGAGCGATGTTCAAATCGTCGACTTCTTTGTTGAACGCTATGGCGAGTTTGTTCTGATGAACCCTCGGCCGTCGGGGTCCAACTGGCTGCTCTGGGCGGCAGGGCCGCTAATGTTCCTCCTCGCGGCTGGCATTGGGTTTGGCTATTTGCGCTCTCGCGCCAGTGCGCCCGTCGCTTCCGATGCGGCCCTGAGTGCGGATGAGGCCAAGCGCTTGCGCGAAATACTCGAAGAGTAACGGTGCGTCGGGGCTTTTCTAAACTGATCGGTTTGATATGGATGGGCGCAGACCCAAAAGGGAAGGCTGATCCATGAAGTACGACACCCTGACATATGCGCTGGAAGACGGCATTGCGTTGATCACGCTGAACCGTCCCGACGTGATGAACGCGCTCACCACGCAGATGCGGGCAGAGATTGACGTCGCTGTCACGCATGCGGGCAAGACAGCGCGTGTGGTGGTGATCACCGGGGCAGGGCGCGCGTTCTGCTCTGGGCAAGACCTTGGGGATCGGGCGAATGCCTCTGACCTCAACCTCGAGCGTACGCTACGTGATGAGTACGCGCCGATGCTGCGTGCAATCATCAACTGCCCGATCCCGACGATTGCGGCCGTGAACGGGGCCGCCGCTGGGGCAGGGGCAAACCTCGCGTTGGCCTGTGATGTGGTGATCGCGTCGGAAAGCGCGTATTTTCTGCAGGCGTTTACCCGGATCGGATTGATCCCGGATGCCGGCGGCACCTATGCGCTGCCGCGTTCCATGGGCATGGCCAAGGCGTTGGGGGCTGCGCTGTTTGCTGACAAGATCACGGCCCGTCAGGCGGACAACTGGGGGATGATCTGGGAGGCTGTGGCGGATGATACCTTTGATGCGCATTGGCGCGGGCGTGCGGCACATCTGGCCAGCGGTCCAACCAAAGCATTCGGAGCGGTCAAGCGCGTGATCCGTGACAGTTGGGAAAACGATCTTGAGGCGCAGTTGGCGCTTGAAGCGTCCGAACAGGGTATCTGCGGCCAAAGCCGGGACTTCCGCGAGGGCGTACTGGCCTTTGTTGAAAAGCGCAAACCGGATTTCGAAGGGCGCTGAGCCACAAAAAGGGCGCCCCGGGTCGGGGCGCCTTTCACAGTCCTACAGCTTGTGATGCAGGTTCGACTTAACCGCCCTAAACCACTGCCGCGGCGTTTGGATCGATCAAGTTCGTCGCGACGCCGCTGACGACTGAAATATCATCGGCACTGATTTTGCCAGCTCCGGCAACAACAACGCCGACGATCACTCCATCCAACAGGATCTCGGCATCAGCCCCATTGTCGTTGACAGTGACAACAGGATCCGTTTCGCGGGTATCAAACGTTGGATCAAGGATGATCACACGGTCTTCGGCGCTGTCATAGTCTGTGATTATCGCAGACGCATTACCCCCTGAAATCACGCCAAACAGGTCAGCCCCAGATCCACCCGTTGCAGTGTCACCTGCGCCAAAGAAGAGACTGTCGTCACCTCCACCACCGTCAAGTGTATCGACTGCACCATCATCTTCGAGGGTGATCGTGGCACCTATCTCAACGCCGCTCAACGCATCATTCAACGTCGCACCACCGCGCACGGCATTCAGAGCTGTGGTGGACAAAGGATCCGCCAGCGCTTCGCCCGCGACAAGGATATCGTTATCGTCGCCGCCGGTCAGCGCATCCGCGCCAAGGCCACCGATCACGGTGTCATTGTTTTCGCCGCCATCGACGGTATCAGCGTTGTCATTGCCATCGACCCAATCATCGTCTGCGCCACCACTTAGTGAATCGCTGCCGCCACGGCCTTGAATGAGGTCGTTGCCCGCATCGCCGTTGACCTCGTCAAAGCCAGCTTGCCCTTGGATCACATCGTTGCCTTCACCTCCGCTGACCGTGTCAGCGCCGCCGCCACCTTCGATGTCATCATCGCCGCCAAGACCGTTAATGGTTTCAGCCGCGCCCGTTCCAGTCAGGGTGTCGGGGTCTTCGGTGCCATCAATTGTAATCTCGGCCTGAACCGGAGGCTCCGGTGCGGCCTCGGCCTGAACAAACTCGAAGTCCTCAGGCATCACTTGGCCGGCAGCACCTATGATGCGCGCAACTTCCTCGTCATCGACGCTGACAACGGCGTCTTCACCGTCATCCTCGACGGTGACCACCGCATCGTCTGGCGACGCGTCCGATTGAAAGTACAAAAGCAGCGAATCTTCTTCGGCTGCGTAATCTTCGATTACGGCCGGGCCTGCTTCGTCGCCAGCGGAGTCTGCAAACACTGCGAACACATCCATGCCCGTGCCGCCGGTTGCCGAGTCTCCGGCGCCAAAGACCAGAATGTCATCGCCCGTGCCACCATCCAAAGTGTCGGCGTCGCCGTCATCAGTCAGTTCAACTGAATCAACACTTTCTACGTCGCCAGTCTCGCGGAGTTCAGCAAGTTCGGCATCACTCAAGGGGGAGCCGGGAGCCGCACCGGAGATCAGAAAATCGTCGCCTGCGCGGCCTTCAATTACATCGGCTCCAGTGCCACCGGCGACCACATCATCGTCTTCGCCGCCGCGCACCAGATCATCGCCGTCATTGCCATCAACCCAGTCATCGCCGGAAAAGCCCTGCACGGTGTCATTCCCACCGCGCCCTTGCAGCACGTCGTTGCCTTCGTTGCCGATGATCAGATCGGCCCCGGCGTTGCCTTGTGCGATGTCGTCGCCTTCACCACCTTCGATGGTGTCATCGCCAAAGCCACCAAACAGGTCGTCATCACCGCCTGCACCTGTGATGGAGTCGTTACCTTCATCGCCCGTCAGCGTATCCGCCCCTGACGTACCTTCCAGAACAAGACCCTCGATCTGTTCCTGCCCGACAGGCGGTTCTTCGGCGCTTTGGGTGACGACTTCATTGTCATCATCATCGTCATCAAAAATGTTAACCAAAAGAGCGATGCCAAGAAGGCTTAATAGTGCAATGCCAATTTCCATGCTTCCCCAACTCCAACTAATTACAACGCCACTAAGGGGCACATTCATGGGGCTGGTCGACAAAGCGCGCCTCATTGTTGCCGCAAAAGAAACACAATTTATTAAGTATCGGGATTAAACGAAAAAACGCCCCGACAGTGCGGAGCGTTTGAATTTTTTTAGCATGCTTGCGCCGAATTAACGGTTTTCGATGTCCACGTAATCGCGCGCGCTTTCGCCCAAGTACAACTGGCGCGGACGGCCGATCTTGTTTTGTGGATCTGCAATCATTTCTTTCCACTGCGAAATCCAACCGACGGTGCGCGACAGCGCAAAGATGGGTGTGAACATTGACGTCGGGAAACCCATCGCCTCAAGAATGACCCCTGAATAGAAGTCCACATTGGGGAACAGCTTTTTCTCAGAGAAGTAGGGATCAGCCAGTGCGGCGGCTTCCAGCTCCTTGGCCACAGCCAGAACCGGGTTGTTTTCCACACCCAGCAGCTCAAGAACTTCGTCAGCAGACTGTTTCATTACCGTCGCACGTGGGTCAAAGTTCTTGTAGACCCGGTGGCCAAAGCCCATCAGACGGAACGGATCGTTCTTGTCTTTAGCGCGCGCAATGAACTCGGGGATGCGATCTGGTGTGCCGATTTCCTTGAGCATCTCAAGGCAGGCTTGGTTCGCACCACCATGAGCAGGGCCCCAAAGGCAGGCGATGCCAGCGGCGATACAGGCAAACGGGTTCGCACCCGAGGACGAGGCAAGACGTACAGTCGATGTCGACGCGTTTTGTTCGTGATCCGCGTGCAACGTAAAGATGCGGTCCATCGCCCTGCTCAGGATTGGGTTCACTTCGTAGTCTTCAGCAGGCACAGCAAAGCACATGCGCAAGAAGTTGGATGCGTAATCCAAATCGTTGCGAGGATAGACAAAGGGCTGGCCAATCGAAAATTTGTAGGCCCATGCAGCAATTGTCGGCATCTTGGCAATCAGACGGATCGACGCCACTTCGCGTTGGTGCGCATCGTGGATGTCTGTGCTGTCATGATAAAAGGCCGACATCGCGCCGACCACGCCGGTCATGATCGCCATCGGGTGGGCGTCCCTGCGGAACCCGCGATAGAAATAAACCATCTGTTCGTGCAGCATGGTGTGGTTGGTCACCAGGCTTTCGAACTTTTCCAGTTCTTGCGCGGACGGAAGGGCACCATACAAAAGCAGATAGCAAACTTCGAGATAGTGTGATTTTTCAGCCAGTTGACCAATAGGATAGCCCCTGTGCAGCAGCACGCCTTCATCACCATCGATAAAGGTGATGGTGCTGTCGCAACTGGCAGTCGAGGTGAAACCGGGGTCATAGGTGAACACGCCCGCCTGACCATAAAGCTTCCGAATATCGACAACATCGGGGCCTTCGGTGGGCGAATGTATCGGCAGATCGTAAGCGTCGTCGCCTATCGTGAGTTTCGCGGATTTGGGACTATCAGCCATCGGGTTGTTCCTTTCGTCGCAGGGTGGCGCATGCCACCTGGATCTCGGCAAGGGCCGCGATCCGATCATTTGGCCACCAACGGAATCGATCCCCGTATCAGATGGCAGCATCCTCAAGCCGCGCCAGGGTTTCATCGCGCCCCAGCACCAGCATCATGTCAAAAACCGAAGGCGTTACGGCCCGACCTGCAAGGGCCGCGCGAAGCGGGCCAGCGAGCTTGCCGAATTTTGTGTCCTGAGACGCAGCAAAGTCGTTCAGGACAACCTCCAAACTGTCACGGTCCCAACTAACGCTTTGCAGGTGCGGCGTCAATTGTTTGAGTATACCACGGGATACCGGATCAAGAGCCTTCGCCGCTTTTTCATCTGTTGTGATTGGGCGGTCTGTCAGTATAAATTGAGCCTTATCAAGAAGTTCAGGGAAGGTTTTGGACCGTTCTTTGACAAATGGCAAAGCGGCGCGCAACCCATCCATATGCGCAATTGTGATCGCGGGCAGGTCTGCTGCGCTTAGATATGCACCGATTTCTTGCTGCAACGCAGCGTCATCTATCTGCGCCATGTGTTGACCACACAGATTCTGCAGTTTTTTGACATCAAACCGGGCCGGGCTTTTGCCGATCCCGCCAAGATCAAACCATTCGAGGGCCTGCGCGTCGGTGAAAAATTCATCATCGCCATGGCTCCAGCCCAGCCGCGCCAGATAGTTGCGCATGCCAGCCGCCGGATAGCCCATCGCCTGGTATTCCTGCGCACCCAATGCACCATGGCGTTTTGACAGCTTTTTGCCGTCCTCCCCATGGATCAGCGGGATGTGCGCCCACACGGGCACGTCCCAGCCCATCGCATCATAGATCATCATCTGGCGCGCGGCGTTGTTGAGGTGATCGTCGCCCCGGATCACGTGGGTGACGCCCATATCGTGATCGTCCACAACGACGGCCAACATGTAGACCGGCGTGCCGTCCCCGCGCAGCAGAACCATATCGTCCAGTTGCTCATTGCTGATGGTCACATCGCCCTGCACCTGATCCTTGATCACGGTCTGACCACTTTGGGGGGCCTTTATGCGCACAACGTATGGCGCATCCGGATACGTGCTGGCGTCTGCCTCCCGCCAAGGCGAGCGGAACAATGTTGATTTTCCTTCGGCGCGCGCTGCGTCACGAAAGGCGGCGATTTCTTCTTGGGTGGCAAAACACTTGTAGGCCTTCCCCTCGGCCAAAAGTTGGTTGGCGACCTCCGCATGCCGGTCTGCACGCTCAAACTGACTGATCACGTCGCCATCATGGTCCAGACCCAGCCACGTCATCCCGTCCAGAATCGCCTGTGTCGCTTCGGGGGTCGAGCGTGCCCTGTCTGTGTCTTCAATCCGCAACAGGAACGTGCCGCCATTGGCGCGGGCATAAAGCCAGTTGAACAGCGCCGTGCGCGCGCCGCCGATGTGCAAGAAGCCAGTGGGCGAGGGGGCAAAGCGGGTGACGACGGGAAGGGACATAAGAGCGATCTTTACCTTTGTTTAACCATGACGGTCCTAGGGTTCGGCCTCCTGATACTCACCAAGGGCGACAGGGGCAAGCATGGGCCTGATCGGGCACTTTGGCCAAACGTTGTTGTTTCAGAAGGGCAGTCTGTTTGGCTGGTTGCCCGTGGGCATGGCCATGGGCATTGCCCTGTTTTTCGGACTGACATTTGAACCTTCGCTGGCGTTGCTTGCGGGCATTGGAGTGGGCGGTGCAGCACTTGTTTGGGTGGCGCGCATCAGCGATCAAAGCCTGTCTCCGGTGCCCGTATTTCTTTTTATGATGGTCCTTGGATTTGAACTGGCTGCGTGGCGCGCTCATTCGGTCGCGGGGCCCGTGTTAAGCTGGCGATATTATGGCCCGGTCGAAGGGCGGATCGTGGGCATGGATCGCAGCAGCTCTGACGCGGTGCGCCTCACATTGGATCGGGTCAAACTGGACCGGGTTGGCCCCGACAAAACCCCGCACCGCGTGCGCATATCTTTGCATGGTGATGCGACCCTTGGGGTGCCGCCCGAACCGGGGCTGCGTGTGATGACCACCGCCCACATTAGCCCGCCCAGCGGGCCGGTGGAGCCGGGCGGCTTTGATTTCCAACGCCATGCATGGTTCGCCGAACTGGGGGGCGTAGGATACACGCGCGTGCCCCTGATGGCGATTTCCAAAGCCGAGTTCGACCTGCGTCAAACCGTATTCCGCATCCGCATGATCGCCTCGATGCGGGTGCGTGACGTCCTTCCTGGGGACGTTGGAGGCTTTGCCGCCGCTGTGACGACCGGCGATCGCAGTGGGATCAGTCAGGACGGTCTGGAGGACTTGCGTGCCTCAAATACGGCCCACCTGTTGGCCATTTCGGGGCTGCATATGGGGCTTTTGTCTGGGTTCGTGTTCTCACTGCTGCGGCTGATCTTTGCACTCATTCCCGCTATCGCCCTGCGGTGGCCCGCGCGCAAAATGGCTGCCGTCGGCGCGCTCATCGCGGCCTCAGTCTACCTCGCACTGTCAGGGGGCAACGTGGCGACTGAGCGGGCGTTTATCATGGTTGCTGTTGCGTTGTGCGCGGTTCTGGTCAACCGGCGTGCCTTTTCCCTGCGCGGCGTGGCCATTGCCGCGATGATCGTGCTGACATTGCGGCCCGAGGCGCTGATGGGGCCGGGCTTCCAGATGTCATTTGCCGCGACGACGGCGCTCGTGGCGGTGTTTGGCTGGATGCGGGATGGGCAGATATCCATGGGGCCCAAGTGGCTGGCTCCGGTGGTGGCCGTCGTGATTTCGTCGAGTGTTGCGGGGCTTGCGACGGCACCCATCGGGGCGGCGCATTTCAATGCCATTGCCCATTATGGGCTGATTGCCAACCTCGCTTCTGTCCCGCTCATGGGGGTTTTGGTCATCCCAGCCGCTGTTTTGGCGCTGCTTTTGGCACCTTTCGGTCTGGATTGGATCGGGCTGTGGATCATGGGCTGTGGGCTGCGCTGGATTCTGTGGGTTGCCGATACGGTCGCCAACCTGGACGGCGCGCGTGGGTTCGTGGCGGGGCCGGGGCCTTGGGTGCTGCCGGTTATGGCGCTTGGAGCGCTGTTTGTCGTCTTATGGCAGGGCCGGGGGCGCTATGCTGGGATTGCAGGTGTCGGGTTGGCCATTGCGCTTTGGCAGTTCAGTGACCGGCCGCGGGCCCTGATCGCGGACACCGGGGGGCTGATCGGTGTGATGACAGACGCGGGCCGCGCGCTCAGTCGTGAAAAAGGCACTGGATTCGTTGCGCGCAACTGGCTTGAGAACGACGGGGATGGCGTCGCACAGGATGTGGCGGCGGCACGTTGGTCGGCTGGCAAAGTTGGGGCCTTCAACCTGATCCAGGTGAGCGGCAAGCGCGCCATCGCCAGCTTTGCAGGCTGTCGTCCCGGCGACATCGTGGTGATGAACGGTGAATTGGCGCAGCCAGCGCTGCCAGACTGTTTGGTTCTTGACCCTAAAACGCTGCGTGCAACGGGGGCCGTGGCCCTTGTGGGCGAAGGAAAAGACGCACGGCTCGTCTCTGCCCGCGACGTGGGCGGGGACCGCATGTGGTCAGGCTGGGCACGTTATCCAAAGGCCACGCTGGCCTTGCCGGAAATCCAGAACAAACTGGCCCATCAAAAGCAGTAAGGCGGACCTGTTGGCCCGCCCATCTGTCAGATTTTCGCAGTGTATCAGTATGTGCGGATCAAACCGACCAATTTGCCTTGCACCTTGACGTGGCCCACCGGGAACACGCGAGTTTCATAGGCGGGGTTGGCGGCCTCAAGCGCGATGCTGTCACCCTTGCGCTTGTAGCGTTTGAGTGTCGCCTCGTGATCCTCAACCAATGCAACAACGATATCGCCATTTTCGGCAACAGACGTTTCTTGGATTACAACCACATCGCCATCGTTGATCCCGGCATCGATCATCGAATCGCCTTTGACCTCAAGGGCATAGTGATCGCCCTTGCCAGATAGCATCTGACCCGGAACAGCGACGGAGTGGGACACTTCTGAGATGGCGGAAATCGGAACACCCGCTGCAATCCGGCCCATCACGGGCAGTTCAACCGCGTGTGCCGTTTCAACGTTAAGGGCGGCTGGGGGCGGCGGCCCATCGGGGCGGTCGCCATCAATTACACGGGGAGTGAACCCGCCAGTTGTGCTTGCTCCGCCCATGCTTTCGGGCAGTTTCACGACCTCGATCGCACGCGCGCGGTGCGCAAGACGGCGGATGAAGCCGCGTTCCTCAAGGGCAGTGATCAGGCGGTGAATGCCGGATTTTGAGCGCAGGTCCAGCGCCTCTTTCATCTCGTCAAAACTGGGCGGCACACCGTCGCGCTGCACCCGCTTGTGAATGAATGCCAGTAGATCCAGCTGCTTTTTCGTCAACATGCCCTGTCCTCCGAAACAATGGTCACCACCTATGCGTGGTTTGGGTTTGTTCTACGGACGTTCTTGTTTTGTGTCAACTGTTCAACTTAGGGTTAGAACATCCACCAGGTCGCCAACATCCCGCGCAGGGTCGTGGGGTGGCCGGATGATCAGGGCGTTGGCACGCGCCAAGACGCTCAGCAGTGAACTGTCCTGCGCACCTGCATCCGCGACTGCGCCGTCTGACACGATGGCGCGCATATAATGTTCGCGTGGCCCGTTCTTGCCCAGCGGCGCAGACAAAGGCATCACGATCCGTGGGGCCGGTGCCCGCCCAAGACCCAACATCGCGTTTATCATGGGTGTCAGAAATACCGCGCCACACACCATGGCCGAGACCGGGTTGCCGGGCAGGCCAACCATCGCAGTGCCGTTCAAACGCCCCGCCATCAGCGGTTTCCCGGGACGCATCGCAACTTTGTAAAATGCCTGCTCCATGCCAAGCTTGGCGGCCACACCCGCAACCAGATCGTGATCGCCCACTGACGCTCCGCCAATGGTCACGATCAGGTCTGCATCCTGTGCCAAGCCAAGGACGGTCTGAAGTGAACTTTCGGTGTCACGCGCAATGGGCAGAATACGCGCGCGCGCGCCAACCCCTTCAAGCATCGCAGCTAGCCCAAAGGTGTTGGACGCAATGATCTGATCGGGGCCCGGATCTTCGCCTGGCACAACCAATTCATCCCCTGTCGAAATCAGCGCAACCACGGGCGCGCGTCGCACAGGCACCTCGGGAACGTTCATCGAAGCAAGCAAGGCAATGTCACCGGGGGACAGGCGGCGTGGCGCGTCGATCACCATGCCCTGTTCGAAATCGACACCTGCGGGGCGGATGTTGTCCTTGGGGCCGGGATCGTCCGTGATTGAAATCATGTCACCCGAGCGCGTGACATCCTCTTGGATGACAACCTTGTCGGCACCTTCGGGCACAGGCGCGCCAGTAAAGATGCGCACCGCCTGTCCGGGGCCCAATGTGCCGTTCCAACGATGCCCAGCAGCAGATTCGCCCACCACTTTGAACTGCGCGTGCAAGTCAGCCTCAACCGCTTTGAGAGCGTAGCCATCCATGGAAGAGGCCGGGAATGGGGGCTGTGTTCTGCGCGCGCTCACCGACTGTGCAAGAATCCGACCAGCGGCCGCGCGCAAAGGTACGGTTTCGATGTCGATGGGATCGGCCAGAGCGAACAAGTGGTCCAGCGCAGTTAAAACTGGGATCATGTCGCCTCGTAACGGCCTGATTTTCCGCCATCTTTCAATACAACGCGCAGTCCGCCAATCTCCATGCCCTTATCGACAGCCTTGGCCATGTCATAGACCGTTAGTGCAGTCGTTGAGGCCGCAGTCAGCGCTTCCATTTCTACACCGGTTTGGCCCGTCGTCTTGACCGTGGCCGTGATGCGCAGGCCTGGCAGCGCCGCGTCAGGTTCCAGATCAACGGCCACTTTGGTGATCGGCAGCGGGTGGCACAGCGGAATAAGGTCTGACGTCCGTTTCGCGGCCATGATCCCGGCAAGGCGTGCCACGCCGATCACATCGCCCTTTTTGGCGCGACCTTGCGTAATGATATCAAAGGTTTCTGGCTGCATTTTGATCCATGCTTCAGCCACGGCAACCCGGTCAGTCACGTCTTTGTCCGACACATCGACCATATGGGCCGCGCCGTCTGCATCAAAGTGGGTCAGTGCCATCTACATACCCCCGCCTGAGGTTAGCGGATTGGCCAGCAGCGTCCGCGTGGCATTCGCCACATCGTCCTGTCGCATCAGGCTTTCCCCGATCAAAAAGGTGCGCGCACCATACATCGCGAGGTCGGCGAGGTCGGCTGGGCTGTTCAGCCCGCTTTCTGCCACGATGGTGCGGTCGGCAGGCACATGCCGCGACAGCTGGCGCGTCGTGTCGAGCGTGACATCGAAGGTCTTGAGATTGCGGTTGTTGATGCCCATCAGCTTGCTCTTAAGGCCGCAAGCACGCTCCAACTCTTCGGCGTCATGCACTTCCAGCAGCACGTCCATACCCCATTCTATGGCGGCCTCTTCCAGCTCTTGGGCCTGTGCATCGCTGACGCTGGCCATAATGATGAGAATGCAATCGGCCTCAAGCGCGCGTGCCTCGGCGACCTGATAGGTGTCGTACATGAAATCCTTGCGCAAGGCGGGCAGGGCACAAGCAGAACGGGCTTCGCTCAGAAATGCCTTGGCTCCCTGAAAACTGGGGGTGTCCGTCAGGACCGAAAGGCAGGTCGCACCACCTGCCTCATAGGCGGCAGCCAACGTGGCGGGATCAAAGTCTTCACGAATCAAACCTTTGGATGGACTGGCTTTTTTGATCTCGGCGATCAGACCGTATCCTTCGCGGTTGGCGCGCTGGAGGGCGGCGGCAAAGGGGCGCACGGGCCCCGCTTCACGCGCTTCGGCCTCGATCGCTTCAAGCGGCTTGGCGGCCTTGTCGGCGGCGACCTCTTCCAGCTTGTAGGCTTTGATTTTGTCGAGGATCGTTTCAGTCATGATGCGGTTCTTTTTGTGAGTACGTGCGCGGAGGCAAACCCCCGCAGCTTATTTGGCGAGACGAAGCGGGTCAGCTTCCGTGAGTAATTTGGGTCACTGCCTTGATCTTGGCCTTGGCAGCGCCCGTGTCGATGCTTTCTTTGGCGAGCGCGACCCCGTCTTTGAGGTCAGAGACCTTTCCGGCCACTTTCAGTGCAGCAGCGGAGTTGAGCAATACCGCGTCGCGATACGCGCCGGGCGCGCCGTCAAGCAGGGCGGTAAAGGCGATTGCGTTCTCTTCAGGGCTGCCGCCAAGGATGTCGCTGAACGGGTGGATGGGCAGGCCGGCCTCTTCGGGATGTACTTCGAATTCACTGACTGCGCCGTTTTCCAGTGCCGCCACCCATGAGGTGCCGCAGATTGTCAGCTCATCTGTTCCGTCAGAGCCATGGACCAACCATGCGGCCTCTGATCCCAACTGCCCAAGCGTTTCGGCCATAGGGCGGATCAGGTCGCGGTTGAAGGCGCCGGTGAGTTGCCGTTTGACCCCAGCGGGGTTGGTCAGGGGCCCGAGAATGTTAAAGATGGTGCGCGTGCCCAATTCAGCCCGCGTTGGCATCACATGCGCAATGGCTGGGTGGTGCATGGGGGCCATCATGAACCCGATGCCTGCGCCCGCCAGCGACGCCTCGACCACGTCCGGGCCAACCATCACGTTGATGCCCATCTGGGTCAGCGCATCTGCCGCCCCTGATTTGGAACTGAGGTTGCGGTTGCCGTGTTTGGCCACGGTGACGCCTGCACCCGCGACGACAAAGGCTGTGGCGGTCGAAATGTTAAGCGTGCCCTTGCCATCCCCACCGGTGCCGACGATGTCCATTGCCCCCTCGGGCGCACGCACCGCGTTGCATTTGGCGCGCATGACTGCGGCAGCGGCGGCAAATTCGTCGACCGTTTCGCCCCGCGTGCGCAAAGCCATCAACAGGCCGCCGATCTGGCTTGGCGTTGCCTCTCCTTCAAACAGAATCTGAAACGCCGCCTCGGCCTGATCCCGGGTTAGTGGGCCATTGGCAGCGGCATCAATCAGCGGTTTAAGTGCGTCGCTCATGCGGTCACCGGCATCAAGTCTGTAAAGTTCTTGAGCAGCGCGTGGCCATGTTCCGACCTGATGGATTCGGGGTGAAACTGAACCCCATGGATCGGCAGTGTCTTGTGAGACAGTCCCATGATCGTGCCATCGTCAATCTCTGCGGTGATCTCTAGGCAGTCGGGCACGCTTTCGCGCTCGACCGTCAGCGAATGGTATCGCGTGGCCTCGAACGGGCTTGGCAGGCCGGCAAAAACGCCGCGGCCTTTGTGCTGCATCACGCCCATCTTGCCATGCACAATATCGGGCGCGCGCACCACCTTGCCGCCAAAGGCCTGCCCAATTGTCTGGTGCCCAAGGCACACGCCCATCAGCGGCGTGCGGGTTTCCGCCGCCGCCAGAGTAAGAGGCAGACAGATGCCCGCCTGATCTGGATCGCAGGGACCGGGGGACAGCAGGATGCCCGCAGGGCGCATAGCCATTGCTTCTTGTACATCCAGCGCGTCGTTGCGGCGCACCACAACGTCGGTGCCCAACTCGCCCAGATAGTGCACGAGGTTGTAGGTAAAACTGTCGTAATTATCGATCAGCAGCAGCATGGCGAAATCTCATGTTCCAAGGGGGGCCGTTGGCCCTTATAGTTGCGCGCATACATGCTCAGGCTCGCCCCCCTTCGTCAAGAGGACGGCGCGGTTCAGGCAAGTGAGGTAAAGCAGACCGGGGCGACACATCGCAAAGCGAGGTCGGGCCCGGGCAGGACATAGGGACAAAGACATGGCCAGAGGATTTCTGAGCGGCATTATCTGGGGCGGGGTGGTCAGCGTGATCGGGGCCGGTGTGGTGTCGGTGATGTCAGAGGACCGCGTTGCGCCATTGGCTGAGGTCACCGCGCCCAGCAGCACCGATGCGCCAGAGGCCAGTGAAAACGGCGCGGCGATGGCTGTGACAGACGCGGATTTGGTGCAGGATGAAAGTGCACCGCAGGTCAGCACACCTGAAGCTGACGATGTAACAGCCGCGACTGCGGCGGGTGACGATACGCCTTTGGTCCCTGAAACAGGGCAAGCCGACGATCTGGCCGACCCGGCAAACACCGCAGAAGCAGGTGCACTGGCTGTGGTGGATGACACGCCAGTGGCGCCCAGTGCCCCGGCAGTGGCCCCCGAGGCTCCGCAAGCTGAAACGGAACTGTCGATTTCGACCGAACCCGCCCAGCCCGCGCCGCCCTCTGTGCCAGAGGCTCCGACAGCTTTTGCCGAGGAGGAAACCTCAGCACCCGAAGCTCCAGCTTCCGAAGCCCCCGCGCCCGAAACCCCTGAGGTGGCTGAGGCGCCTTCAGCGGCAGAAGCGGATGCGCCCGCTGCCGCAAATGAAACAGCACCAACGCCCCCGGCATCGGATGACGACGCGGGCGAACAGATCGCAGCTCTGCCGAGCGCGGACGATCCAACGCCGAACACGGGCCCCAAGATTGGCAAACCAGCGATTTCGCTTGTCGACCGCACGCCAGACGTTCCCGATGCAGACGCGGATGCCATAATCGAAGATGCACTCCTCGACCCGCGCGCAATCGTCGCCTATGCCACGCCCTTCGAAAACCCCGAAGACAAGCCACTGATGGCCATCGTTCTGATGGACGGTGGCGTCGACCTCTCCGGGGGCGCTGTCGGGCTGGCCGCGTTGCAGAGCTTTCCCTATCCGCTCAGCTTTGCGGTCGACGCCTCGCTAGAAGATGCAACGAAGCGGATGGCCGACTACCGCGCGCGAGGGTTTGAAGTGATGGCGCTGATTGACTTGCCCACAGGTGCGACGGCGGGTGATGCCGAAGTGGCACTGTCGGCCGCACTTGATGCAGTTCCGGAGGCCGTTGGCGTCATGGAAGGGATGAGAACCGGTCTGCAAAACAGCCGCGATGCGTCCGAACAGATCGCACAGGCGGTGCTCGACACAGGCCACGGCCTCGTCTTGCAGTCAAAAGGGCTCAATACCACACACAAGCTGGCCGTGCGTGACGGCGTGCCGGCTGGCCTGATCTTCCGAGACTTTGACAGCGCGGATCAGACGCCCTCAACCATCCGCCGGTTTCTTGATCAAGCGGCGTTCCGCGCAGCGCAAGAGGGCGGCGTGATTATGGTGGGGCGGGTGCGGCCTGACACGATCTCGGCCCTGTTGCTCTGGGGGCTGCAAGACCGGGCAGAACGGGTGGCACTCGCGCCCATTTCTGCGGTGTTGACGGCATTGGTGCCTGCACCTGAATAAAGATCAGATGATCTCATCCTCATCAAACAGAGGGTCGGCTTCTAGCTGAGCAGTAAGGGCGTCCACGGTGTCTTCATTGGCCGATGCGCTCAGCTCGGCCAGATGAAACACCGCATCGCCCTCATTCACCACAGGCAGCACCGCGCGCCCGATCAGGATGCCGGGGCCGGGGGCGAGCAATTCGGTTTCAACATCACCCGCCGGGTCCGAGATCGCTGCCAAAACGTCGCCTTCGTCCACAATCTCGCCTTCGGCACGAAAGGTGCGCAGCAAGCCGCCCACCGGCGCGCGCAACCAGCTGGAGGCGCGGCAGATCAGAGACGGGGTGCGGGCCTTGGCAATGCCTTTGGCCGCCAGCATGCCTTCGTCCCGCATGACGCGCAGGATACCGGCAACGCCGACGCGCACGCCAAATTCGTCAAACCGCAATCCTTCGCCAGCCTCATAAAGCAAAACCGGGGTGCCCCGTTCAGCGGCCTCACCGCGCAAAGATTTATCGCGCAAGGCCGAGGTCAGAATCACCGGCGCTCCGAAGGCACGGGCCATGCGGGCCGTGGTGGCATCCTGCGGCGTCACACGGATTTGGGGCAGGTTGGTGCGATGTTCGGCGGCAGAATGCAGATCGATGCCAAAATCACATCGCAACACCACCTCACGCAAAAAGATGTAGGCAAGGCGTGATCCCAAAGATCCCGACTCCGAGCCAGGAAAACATCGGTTAAGGTCGCGGCGGTCTGGCAGGTAACGCGACCGCGCCAAGAACCCAAAGCTGTTGACCACAGGAACCACCAAAAGGGTGCCCCGCAGATTGCTCAGTTGAGGCGTGCGCAGCAACCGGCGCACAATCTCTACGCCGATCACCTCATCGCCGTGCACCGCGGCGCTGACGAACATCACAGGGCCTGCGCGTTTACCGTGAATAACTTCGACGTTCAGACCAACAGCCGTGTGATCGGGCAGGGCAGAGACAGGCAGGGTGACACTGCGGCGCGTTCCAGGCGCAACATTGACGCCTCCGATCGAAAACGCCTCACGCGGCATGGATCAACGCCTTTCGTTCCCGCACACGTACACCTCGCCCAAAAACGGGATCACTGGTTCCCACCACCAAAGCGGGCCGCATCCTTGGCCGCGCGGCGGATGGCACCGGCCTTGTGCACCGTCTCCATAAATTCTGCCTCGGGGTCGCTGTCATAAACCACACCGCCCCCAGCCTGGATATAAAGCTTTTGATCCTGCACCACGGCAGTGCGCAACGCGATACACATGTCCATATCGCCGCCCGCACTGAAATACCCGACACCGCCGCCGTAGACGCCGCGCTTTTCGGGCTCCAACTCGTCGATGATCTCCATCGCGCGCACCTTGGGGGCACCCGAGACTGTGCCCGCAGGCATCCCGGCAAAGAAAGCGTCCAGCGCATCCTTGCCCTCATCCAATTCACCCACAACGTTGCTGACGATATGCATCACGTGGGAATAACGTTCGACGATGAACTCTTCGGTCGGACGCACTGTGCCGATACGCGCCACGCGGCCCACATCGTTGCGGCCCAGATCGAGCAGCATAAGATGCTCGGCCAGTTCCTTTTTGTCGGCCAGCAGATCAGCCTCAAGGGCGTTGTCTTCTTCGGGCGTGGCGCCGCGCGGACGGGTGCCTGCGATTGGGCGAATGGTGACTTCGTTGCCAAACACCCGAACCAAGATCTCGGGGCTTGCTCCAACGACCTGAAAGTCGCCGAAGTTAAAATAGAACATGAAAGGCGACGGGTTGGTGCGGCGCAGCGAGCGATAGAGCGCAAATGGCGGCTCGGTAAAGGATTGGGTCCAGCGCTGTGCCGGGACCACCTGAAAGATATCGCCCGCCTTGATATAGTCGCGCGCTTTCTCGACGGCCTCCATATATCCGGACTTGGTAAAGTTGCTGACTGGTTCAGGCGCTTCGACGGCATCGCCCAGATTGCGGGTCTCAGACGGCATGGCCCGTTCCAGATCGCGGACCGCGTCCATAACCCGTTCGGCGGCCTGCGCATAGGCCGCGCGCGCGGTCTGCCCGTCGCTGACCCAGGCAGGAGAGACCACAGTGACCTCTCCCTTTACCCCGTCCAACACGGCGATGACGGACGGACGCAGCATAATCGCGTCCGGAAGGCCCAGAACGTCTGTATTTACGTCCGGCAAATGTTCCACCAACCGGATCATGTCATAGCCAAGATAGCCAAAAAGGCCGGCGGCCGATTGGGGCATGTCGATAGGCAGGTCTATGCAGCTTTCGGCGATCAGATCGCGCAGCACATCCAGTGGGTTTCCGGACACGTCTTCAAACGCATCCGCGTCATAACGGGCTTGCCTGTTGATGGCAGATGTCTCGCCCTGACTGCGCCAGATCAGGTCGGGTTTCATGCCCACGATTGAATAGCGCCCGCGCACTTCGCCGCCCGTGACGGACTCAAGCACAAAGGCGTCTTTTTGCGCCCCCGTCAGCTTGAGCATCAGCGATACTGGCGTGTCCAGATCGGCGGCTAGTCGTGTATAGACCACCTGATTTTGCCCCGCCGCATAGGCCGCAGCAAAGCTGTCAAATTCAGGGACCAGAGCCATCAGGGAAAGTTCACATGCACCGCGTCCAGTGCCTGTTGATTGATCTGTGGGCCTGCACGCAACACCACGTCTTCACCAAACAAACTGAACAGTTCTGTGGCCACCGACTGACCGATTTCAGCGCTAAGGGCCTGCGTCTCGGTTGTCACCTCGTCGTTGGTTTCGACGGCGGTGATCTTGTCCAGCCGGACCATCAGGACCGAGCCAAAGCTTGGGATGATCCGCACGTCGCCGACCTCCATTTCAAACACCGCAGGCATGAAGGCGGGTGGGGTGCCTTGCACAAAGGCCGAGCGATCCAGGTCAATCTCCAAAATCGCATCCAACCCCTGTTCGGCAAAGCTCTCTCCGCCCGTCAAAGCAGGCAATGCAGCCTCGGCTTGGGCCGTCAGGCGCTCTTCGGTCTGTGCGGCCTCCCAATTGGCGCGCACGTTCTCGATTGCGTCTTCGTATGGCGCGGGGCGCGGCGGCAGGGTTTCTTCAAGACGCATTGCAAAGATGCCGCCATCGTCCAGCGAAATGATTTCGGGGAAATCGTCTTCGCTCAATCTCCGCGCAGCCTCGTGAAAGCTGTCATAGGCTGCGATGCCTTCGCCCTGGGCCGGGAACCAATCGATGGTGCCAATGGCCATGTCGGTCTCGGCATCAAGCTCTTCTAGCGTCGCACCACCGGCAAGCATGTCGTCAAATTCTGAGGCCAGCACGTCAACCTGACGGCGGGCGGCATCCCGTGCCAGACGGGTGCGCAACATGCCCGATGCGTCCTCGAAGGATGTTGATTGGGCGGGCAGCACACCGTTGACCCGGAACAGGGCCGGGCCAAGAGACGAGGGCAGAGGGCCGACAACATCGCCGACCTTGGCGCCAAACACAGCCTCACCGGCGGCGTCCAGTTCAAGGCGAGACACATCACCCATATCTACATCGCCCAGATCAAGCCCGCGCTCTTCAACAAGGGTTTCAAAGGTCGTGCCATCCACCTCAAGCTGCGCAACAGCACGCTCGGCCGCCGCTTCGTCAAGATACACCAGACGCTCCACAAGGCGGCGCTCGGGCTTGTTGAACTCTTCGGCTGCGGCCTCGTATTCGGCGCGCAGCGTCGCCTCGTCAATTTCCATTGAATCAAGGATCATGTCGGGCAGCAAGGCGGCGTAGGTGATGCGCTTGGTCTCGGGCATTTCATAATCGCCGAGGTTGGCCTCGTAATAGGCGCGCAATGTGGCATCGTCCGGAGTAGGCAGCGGTTCGGCCAGATCGGCCTGTCCGAGGCGCACCCACGTGAAATCGCGGGTTTCGCCCAGAAAATCGACCAGCGTGCGCGCGTAAACCTCGGGCATGCTCACGCCCGACATGATGGCGGCCTGCAACAAAGAACGGGCAACCTCATCGCGCAGCTGCGCTTCGAATTCGGCCTCAGAGCGGCCGGAATTGCGCAAGGCAAAGCTGTAGGCATCGCGGTCAAAGCTGCCATCAAGCCCCTGAAACGCAGGGATGTTCAGGATTTCGTCGCGCAGCGTTTCATCGCCCACGCTCAAACCCATTTCGGCAGCCTCATGATCAAGTGCACGGGCGCGCACCAACTGGGCCAGCACCGCTTGATCCAGACCAACTGCCTGAGCCTGCGCAAATGTCAGCTGGCTGCCAGTTTGGCGGCTTACGGCCTGAATTTCCTGTTGCAGCGTGCGCGCGTAATCGTCGATGTCGATATACTTGTCACCAACACTGCCCACGGTCCGGATGGTGCCTGACAAATTGGTCGCGCCAAAGCCGCCAAGGCCAAGGATCAGCAGACCCAAAAGGATCCAGACTGCAGTTTTTGAGATGGAGTTCGAGCCCTTGGCCATGCGTGCCCTCTTTTCGGGGAAATTTCAGTTTGGCGATGTCTATCTGTGCAAAGACGGACGGGCAAGGGCGGTTGGGCTCAGATGGCCAGTGCTGACAGCCTTTTGTAAAGCGTATCGATCCCGGCAGCATCCAGATTGGCAAAGGCGATGCGCAGTTGCGCTTTGCCCTCGGGCGCACCTTCCGGCCAGAACATGGTGCCGGGCAGGCACAGAATACCTGCCTCACGCACCAAAAGCGGGGCCAGATCGGCAGATGACATTTCGAAGGGATGGGCCACATAGGCGAAATAAGCGCCCAACCCCAGCAACTCCCAACCTTTGGCTTGGAGGACAGGAAAACCGGTCTCAATCGCGGCACGGCGGGCAAGGATTTCGTCCCGCTCGCTCGCTACCCACTGGCTTAGGTTCTCCACGCCCCAAAGTGCGGCGTACTGGCCAATCTGACCGGGACAGATCGCGACTGTATCAAGAAACTTTTCAGCTTCTGCCAGACGTGCCGGTGACGCCACCAGCGCGCCCACCCGGTGACCGGTCAGGCGGTAGGCTTTGGAGAACGAATAAAGATGGATAAACGTGTCTTCCCATCCGTCCTGCTGGAACAGCGGGTGCGGGGCACCAGAACGGCTGTCAAAATCGCGGTAGGTTTCATCCACGATCAACGCGATCCCGTGGGCGCGGGCCAGTTCATAGAAGGCCAGCACCAGATCAGACGGGTACTCAACGCCCGCTGGGTTGTTCGGGGTGACCAGCGCAATGGCGCGGGTCTTGGGGGTGATCAACGCCGCGGCTGCGTCCACATCCGGAAGCAAACCAGCGCCCACAGGCAGCGGGATGGAGGCAACCCCGGTCATGTCCAGCCACATTTTGTGATTGAAATACCACGGGGTTGGAAGGATAACCTCATCCCCTTCGGCACATAGGGTAGACAGGGCGGCGGCAAAGGCCTGATTGCAGCCCGAGGTGATGCAGATATTCTCTGCGCGCGTGTCAGCGCCGTAATGAGTGTTGATCTGTGCGCTCAACGCGGTGCGCAAAGCGGGCATGCCCAACACGGGGCCGTAAAGATGCGCATCGTCCTTGGTCAGGGCTGCATCCGCCATTGCCTGACGTAAGGCAGGTGGGGGCGGATCAACTGGCGCGGCCTGGCTCACGTTGATCAAAGGACGGTCGGGTGTAAATTCCACACCCTCCAGCCAGCGGCGGGCCTCCATTACCGGGGGCGGAAAGGTGGTCGCGGTGCGTGTCTGGGTCATGGGGCCGCTCCGGTGATCTGCGCCGGAGGCTCCGGCGCGCGTTTTCGGGCAAGTAAAACAGTCTGCGCGCGGGGATCAATCTGTCCCGCGATAGGGTTCCACATATTGCAAAGCCATATCCCACGGGAAAAAGATCCACGTGTCCTGAGAGACGCCTGTGATGAAGGTGTCTACCTGTGGTTCTCCGGATGGCTTGGCATAGACGGTCGCGAAATGGGCGTTGGGATACAAGCTGCGCACCAATTCCAGCGTCTTGCCGCTGTCCACAAGGTCATCGACGATCAGAATGCCGGTGCCGTCGCCCATCATCTCGGCGTTTGGGGCCTTGAGGACCTCTGCGTCGCGGCGCTGGTCGGCCTTGCCGCCGCCCGAATGATAGGATTTCACGCTGATCGTATCGACAGTGCGAATATCAAGCTCGCGCGCGACGATCATCGCGGGGGCCATGCCACCGCGCGTGATGGCCACCACCGCGCGCCAGCCGCCTTCGTCCGGGCCCTTGCCATCCAGTCGCCAGGCAAGCGCTCGGCTGTCGCGGTGCATCTGGTCCCAGCTGACGTGGAACCCTTTTTCGTGTGGTAGGCGATCAGCCATGGTTATTTCTCCAAAATCAAACGTAGCCCAAGCGCCCCCAGCAAGGTGGCGGCGATGCGGTCAAGAACGGGTTTGAGGCCGATATAAGCGCGCCGGGCAGGGGGCGAACTCAGCAGAACGGCGAAAACTGCATAAAAGGTGAGTTCGAGAACAAGGTGATTGGCAACAATGATCGCGATATCCACCGCGCCCAACCCTTGGGGAAAGACGACCACGATGACAGCGGCGGCAAATAGCATCGACTTGGGATTGCCAAAGTTCAGCAACAGCCCCGAAACAATGGCCCGGCCATGGGGCATCGGTGCCTCACCAAGCGGGTTGTGCGCATGACGCCATGTCTGAATCGCGATCCAGATCAGATAGAGTGCCCCGCCAATCTTGAGCGCGGTATAAGTCCACGGAAACACAGTGAATACAGCCTCAAGGCCCAAGAGGGCGGCCAAGGTCCAGAGTGCGGCAGCGATGCCAAGACCAACGCCAGTGAGCATGCCCGCAACGCGGCCAGAGCTCACGGTTGTTTTGATGAAATACAAAAGAGCAGCTCCCGGTGCGGCAATGGCTGCCATCAGCACAGCATTGAACGCGATCAGGTCTGCAAGCGTCAGAGACATGCGCTACCCTTTTGAGATGTCAGGGGCATCCACTGCCTTCATACCCACGACGTGATAGCCCGCATCCACGTGCAGGTTTTCACCTGTCGTGCCGCTCGACAAATCCGACAGCAGATACAGCGCTGATTTGCCCACATCTTCGATGGTCACATTGCGGCGCATGGGGGAATTGTATTCGTTCCACTTCATGATGTAGCGGAAATCGCCAATACCACTGGCGGCCAGTGTCTTGATGGGGCCAGCTGAAATCGCATTCACGCGGATGCCGTCTTTGCCCAAATCCTCGGCCAGATACTTGACCGAAGCCTCTAGGGCCGCCTTGGCCACGCCCATCACATTATAATGCGGCATGACCTGCTCGGCCCCGTAATAGGTAAGGGTCACGGCACTGCCGCCGGGGTTCATCATCTTTTCGGCACGCGCCATCACGGCGGTGAAGGAATAGACAGAGATGTCCATAGTCATGGTGAAATTGTCACGGCTGGTGTCGACATAGCGCCCGCGCAACTCGTTCTTGTCGGAAAAGCCAATGGCGTGGACCAAGAAATCAAGGGTCCCCCAACGCTCTTTGAGATCGGCAAAAAGCGCATCCATCGACGCCTCGTCACCCACATCGCAGGGCAGAACGATGTTGCTGTCCAACTGTGCCGCCAAAGGATCAACGCGTTTCTTCAGCGCATCCCCCTGATAGGAAAAGGCCAATTCTGCGCCAGCCCCATAAAGCGCGCGGGCAATCCCCCACGCGATCGACTTGTCGTTGGCCAGCCCCATGATAAGGCCTCGTTTTCCTGCCATCAGGTCTGTTGCCATGTCTCTGCCCACCTGTCCCATACTTCTGGCGATCAGCTTTAGGCCATTGCCCAGACAGCATCAAGGGAGCGCGATGTGGTTGATCATGCCCCCCAGCAAGGCTAGCTGAGATGTAAGGGGACGAAGGAGAAACGAGATGGCAGACCGGAGCGACATTTTTGCAGGCGATGACCCGTTCGACATTATACGTCGATGGATGAGCGAAGCAGAGGCGAGCGAGGTCAATGACCCCAACGCCGTGGCGCTCAGCACGGTGGACGCCGATGGGATGCCCAATGCGCGTGTCGTCCTGCTCAAGGAAATCGAAGACGATGCCTTTGTCTTTTACACCAACTACGAAAGCGCCAAGGCTCGCGAACTGGATCACGCCGAAAAAGCGGCCTTTGTGATGCACTGGAAATCCCTGAGGCGACAGGTGCGTGTGCGGGGATACGTAAGCAAAGAGGATGGGCCACAGGCGGATGCCTACTATGCTTCGCGCTCGCTCAAATCCCGTCTTGGAGCGTGGGCGTCCGCACAAAGCCGGCCTCTGGAGGGACGCAAAACGCTCATGGCCGAGGTCGCCAGGGTGACTGCGCAACACGGAACAAACCCGTCGCGCCCGCCATTTTGGGGTGGTTACCGGATCACACCGATTGAGATTGAATTCTGGGCCGATGGTGCCTTTCGGCTACATGATCGGTTCCGCTGGAGTCGCGAAAAACCGGGGGCCCAATGGACCGATTTGCGGCTTTGCCCGTAATTTTCATGCGACGTGAAATGCAATTAATTGAAAATAAATGGGTTTAACTTCTTGAAACTGGTGGGTGAAATAGAGCAAGTCTTGTGTAACGACGCAAAAAGCGCAGAGAGATGAAGCGTGTCAGAGTTTTTGGAACATCCTGAATCCGTGTCCGGCACGGTAAAATGGTTCGACCCGGTAAAAGGTTTCGGCTTCATTGTGTCAGGCGATGAGGGCCCGGATATTTTGTTGCACGTCAACGTCTTGCGTAATTTCGGGCAGTCCTCTGTTGCCGATGGTTCAGACGTCACAGTACGGATTCAAAAAACGGATCGTGGGGTTCAGGCGGTCGAAGTTCTGACGATCCTGCCACCCGCTCTGATTGAAAGCGAACCGCTGGCCGATATTGCCGAACTGGATCAGGATGCTGTAGCAAATGCGCCGCTCGAACCTGGACGTGTAAAATGGTTCGACAAGGGCAAGGGATTCGGATTCGCCAACGTGTTCGGCGCGCCCGAGGATGTATTTCTGCATGTCGAAGTGTTGCGTCGCTCGGGTCTGTCTGACCTTGGTCCCGGAGAAGCGCTTGCTTTGCGGGTGATCGACGGAAAACGCGGCCGTATGGCGGCAGAGGTGCACGCGTGGGAATCTGCGATCACCAAAGACACGGATGACTGACATCGCGGCCCGCGCCCGTTCATGGGCGTTCCGATCGATCCTCGCCACCTTTATTTCGATTTTCGCAGCGCCGACCCTTTGGGCTGCCTGTAGCGACGGAACCGTGTGGATCTGGGGCGCGTTTGGGCAGGCCCGGTTTACCGTCGAAATCGCCGACGATGCCGAAGAGCGCGCCATAGGGTTGATGAATCGCCCATCCATGCCGACCTCTGCGGGGATGCTGTTCGTTTATGAGCGCCCCGGCACCCTGTCTTTCTGGATGCGGAACACGCTGATTGAATTGGATATGCTGTTCGCGGACGCCACCGGGACGATCCAAAATATCCACCACCGCGCGATCCCGCTAGACGAAACGCCGATATTTGGCGGTGATGGCCTGACGCACGTGCTTGAAATCAACGGCGGGCTTGCCCGGACGATGGGTATCAAAGCCGGTGATCAGCTGCGCCACCCAAGCTTTTCGCAAACTGATGCCGCTTGGCCGTGCTAAGGGGCTTTTCAATTCCGAAAAGCATGTCTAATAGAGGCGCACGGTCGGAGCGTGGCGCAGCCTGGTAGCGCACCTGTTTTGGGTACAGGGGGTCGGAGGTTCGAATCCTCTCGCTCCGACCATTTCCAAATATCAAAGTGAAGCCGCACAGCGGAGCAACGCTGGTAGTGTGTAACACAGCGCATATCTCAAGCGCGCAACGGCGCGTTCAAATGGCGTTTGCCGCGATTCCGCCTGTTGCCACCAAAAGCTGATCCATCAACTGATCAAGGCTGCGCTGCTTGAAATAGATGCGACGCGGCTTGCCAGATTTCTGCACCACCTCAGCGAAATACGACAGCTCCACAACAAACGCATCCGCATCAGCATCCGTTTCTTTCTGAACAACCAGAGTAGGGGCCTCCAACGCTCCGTCATACTGAACCAGCAAAAAAGCGGCCAAATCGGGCGGCGGCAGTATCCGACATTGAACGACGGTGCGCGAGATGACCCGCAATTCGTCCCCAGGTGAGTCGCAAGACGAGCGGAACGCAACGTCCAGCGGCGCAGGGGTCTGTTCAAAAATGGCGCGGCGAACAGGCAGGTCTTGGTCAGAAGACGCAATTGTCTCTACATATTGTGGTGCGCATCCGCACAAGGCGACCAACAAAACTGCAAAAATGGGTCGCATACCGTGCCTCACTATGGGGATATCTCACACAAACACATTTTCCGCAGCGCGGCAAAAGCTTTCTACTTTGACGGGTGTTAACTGTGGATAACTTAACGTGAAGCATCCACATTTGGGGCTAAGTCGGCCCGTTCCTTGGCAAAATTTGCGGTCGGGACGTGGATGGATTTTGCGGTCTTTCTTTGGGTGTTAACCATTTGAATCAGGTTCGATGCGGCAGGGTGGCCCAAGACCCAATCGTCAAGAAAAAAGATGTCAAAAAAGATTTAAAAATCCGTTGACGTTACGGGGCAAGATACGCCAGTTTGTGCGGGCCGGGTCGATCACCACAACATGTAGTGGGTAACGCTACGAGGGGTCGACCGGGCACGAGGGACAGAATACAGCCAATGAACTCGGGTGCTCGCAAGAGCCTTGGAGATGTGCGCCCATAGCGGTTGCACGTGGCGCTATCGCTTTGTCTTTCGTGCTGGCACGCACACCGGGGTCCCCGCAACGTCGGGCCAACCTGATACTGACACAAGCTGAAGTAAGAGGCAGCGCGATGAAAATTGAAAGACAGTTCACCAAGGCCGGACAGGACGCATATGCAGACCTGAATTTCGTGACAACCTTGTCCGAAATCCGCAATCCCGACGGGACAATCGTCTTCCGCTTGGACGAGGTCGAAGTGCCTGCCAAATGGAGCCAGGTGGCCAGCGACGTCATCGCGCAGAAATACTTCCGCAAGGCGGGCGTGCCCAGCAAGCTGCAAAAAGTTAAAGAAGACGATGTGCCCGAGTTCCTGTGGCGCTCCGAAGCGGCCCCCGGCGCCGAAATGGGCGGTGAAACGTCCTCCAAGCAGGTGTTTGACCGTCTGGCGGGCGCCTGGGCCTATTGGGGCTGGAAAGGCGGCTACTTCACCACAGAAGAAGACGCTCAGGCCTACTACGACGAAATGCGCCACATGCTGGCGACACAGCGCGCCGCACCAAACAGCCCGCAGTGGTTCAACACAGGCTTGCACTGGGCCTACGGCATCGACGGTCCGGCCCAAGGCCACCACTATGTCGACTACAAGACCGGCAAGCTGACAAAATCCAAATCCTCTTACGAACACCCCCAGCCACACGCCTGCTTTATCCAATCGGTCTCTGACGATCTGGTCAACGATGGCGGCATCATGGACCTGTGGGTGCGCGAAGCACGCCTGTTCAAATACGGCTCCGGTACTGGCACAAACTTCTCGTCCTTGCGCGGAGAGGGCGAAAAGCTCTCCGGCGGTGGCAAATCCTCCGGCCTCATGGGCTTCCTCAAAATCGGTGACCGCGCCGCCGGCGCGATCAAATCCGGCGGCACAACACGCCGCGCGGCCAAGATGGTGATCGTTGATGCCGACCACCCCGATATCGAAGACTTCATCAACTGGAAGGTCATCGAAGAGCAAAAAGTGGCGTCCATCGTCGCTGGCTCCAAGATGCACGAGGAAAAGCTGAACGGCCTGTTCGCCGCGATCAAGGCATGGGACGGCGCAGAAGAAGATGCGTATGACCCAAAGAAAAACGACTCGCTGAAAGAAGCAGTCAAAGCGGCCAAAAAGGTCGCCATCCCCGAAACTTATGTCAAACGCGTGCTGGACTATGCCCGCCAAGGCCACACCAGCATCGAGTTCCCCACCTACGATACCGACTGGGATTCCGAGGCCTACAATTCAGTCTCCGGTCAGAACTCCAACAACTCGATCCGCGTCACCAATGCCTTCCTGACAGCTGTTGAAAAAGACGCCGACTGGGAATTGATCAGCCGCGTGAACGGCAAGGTGGAAAAGACCATCAAGGCACGTGAACTCTGGGCGCAAGTCGGCCATGCCGCATGGGCCTGTGCCGATCCCGGCATCCAGTACCACGACACCGTGAACGACTGGCACACGTGCCCCGAAGACGGTGCAATCCGGGGCTCAAACCCTTGTTCTGAATACATGTTCCTAGACGACACGGCCTGTAACCTTGCGTCGATGAACCTGCTGACTTTCCTCAAGGACGGCGTGTTTCAGGTCGAAGACTACATTCACGCCTCGCGCCTCTGGACCATCACCCTCGAAATCTCGGTCATGATGGCACAGTTCCCGTCCAAGGAAATCGCGCAGCGCTCTTATGACTTCCGCACGCTGGGTCTGGGCTATGCAAACATCGGTGGTCTGCTGATGAACATGGGCCACGGCTATGACAGTGACGAAGGCCGCGCTCTTTGCGGCGCACTCACCGCGATCATGACGGGCGTGGCGTATGCCACATCGGCCGAAATGGCGGGCGAGTTGGGGCCATTCCCCGGCTACAAGAAGAACGCCAACCACATGCTGCGCGTGATGAAGAATCACCGCACAGCGGCCTACGGATCGACCGAAGGCTATGAAAAGCTGGCAGTGAAACCTGTCGCACTGGATCACGCCAACTGCCCAGATACCCGCCTGATCGATCTGGCGATGTCCACATGGGACGAGGCGCTGAAACTGGGCGAACAACACGGCTACCGCAACGCGCAATCCACTGTGATCGCGCCGACCGGCACCATTGGTCTGGTCATGGACTGCGACACAACCGGGATCGAACCAGATTTCGCTCTGGTAAAGTTTAAAAAGCTCGCAGGCGGCGGATACTTCAAGATCATCAACCGCTCTGTGCCCGCTGCTCTGGAAAACCTCGGCTACGGCTCGGCCCAGATCGAAGAGATCGTGTCCTACGCAGTCGGCCACGGCTCCATCGGCAACAGCCCCGGCATCAACCACACGTCGCTGGCAGGTCACGGCTTTGGCCCCAATGAACTGGCCAAAGTGGATGCGGCACTCGAATCGGCTTTCGACATCCGCTTTGTCTTCAACCAGTGGACACTGGGAGAAGAGTTCTGCACCGGCGTCCTTGGCATCCCGGCTGAAAAGCTGAACGACCCTACCTTTGATCTGCTGAAATCGCTTGGTTTCTCCAAGGCGGACATCGATGCGGCCAACGACCACGTCTGCGGAACAATGACGCTCGAAGGCGCGCCACACCTCAAGGAAGACCACTACCACATCTTTGACTGTGCCAACCCATGCGGCAAAAAAGGCAAGCGTTTCCTGAACGTTGACAGCCACATCACCATGATGGCCGCAGCACAATCGTTCATCTCGGGCGCGATCTCCAAAACCATCAACATGCCCAACGATGCCACGATCGAAGACTGCCAAAAGGCCTATGAACTCAGCTGGTCGCTGGGCGTCAAAGCCAACGCGCTGTATCGGGATGGTTCGAAACTCAGCCAACCTCTGGCCGCATCGCTGGTCGAGGATGACGATGAAGCCCAAGAGGTTCTGGAAACCGGAAACCCAGTGGAAAAAGCCGCTGCTCTGGCCGAAAAGATCATCGAAAAGGTCATCGTCAAAGAGATCGTCAAATCGCACCGCGAAAAGATGCCTCAGCGCCGCAAGGGCTACACCCAAAAAGCCATCGTGGGCGGGCACAAAGTCTACCTGCGCACCGGTGAGTACGAAGACGGCAACTTGGGCGAAATCTTTATCGATATGCACAAGGAAGGGGCGGGCTTCCGCGCCATGATGAACAACTTCGCCATCGCGGTGTCCGTTGGTCTTCAATACGGTGTGCCGCTCGAAGAGTTCGTCGATGCCTTCACCTTCACCAAGTTCGAACCAGCGGGCATGGTGCAGGGCAATGACAGCATCAAGAACGCAACCTCGATCCTCGACTATGTGTTCCGCGAACTGGCTGTGTCCTACCTTGATCGCACCGATCTGGCCCACGTCAAACCCGAAGGCGCGACCTTTGATGACATCGGCGCGGGCGTAGAAGAAGGCGTGTCCAATGTCTCCGAACTTTCGGAAACTGCGGCCTCCAAGTCCTTGGAAGTGCTGAAACAAATCAGCTCGTCCGGCTACCTGCGCAAGCGTATGCCACAAGATCTGGTCGTGTTGCAGGGCGGCATGGCCGAGGCGGCAACGATTGATGCCGAAACCGCGCTGCAAACGCTGGTGCCCGAAGTGGCCGTAAGCGGAGGGGCCGCGATGGTGACAACCACCACGGCAGTGTCCTCCGGATCAGTCAGCATGGATGCCCGCACCAAAGCCAAAATGCAGGGCTACGAAGGCGAAGCCTGTGGCGAATGTGGCAACTACACACTGGTGCGCAACGGCACCTGCATGAAGTGCAACACCTGCGGCGGGACGTCCGGGTGTAGCTAAACGACTACGCGCCCCGGACATGGGGCGCGAGGGGGCCGGGCTGGCTTTGGGCAGACCGGTCCCCGACGAGACGGGTGGGGCGGTACGTTACGTCCCCCCACCTTTTCCGGGGCGGATGCGTTCGCTCCAGACGACGTTCAGGCCGCAGGCAAAAAAGTACCGGGCGGTTAACATATTGAGCCTGAACGGCGAAACTAAAGGGGAGCGTTCGCGCTCCCCTCTTTTGTTCGAGAAATCTGATGGCTGACTCCGGGTTCGGCTTTGCCAAACCCTCTGTCAAAGGAGTGTGCGTTTGCAATGCAAACACCCACGGAACGGCGAAACTAAAGGGGAGCGTTCGCGCTCCCCTCTTTTGTTCGAGAAATCTGACGGCTGACTCCGGGTTCGGCTTTGCCAAACCCTCTGTCAGAGGAGCGTGCGTTTGCGATGCAAACACCTACGGAACGGCGAAACTAAAGGGGAGCGTTCGCGCTCCCCTCTTTTGTTGGCAAGGCTGCGCATTTGCCCCACCACTCGGGATGCTTTGCGATGGCCTGAGGGCGGTCAGCCTTCAATTATTTCTCCAACTTGATCCGCAAGCGCGCCCGCGCCCGCGCCAGCCGTGACATAACGGTGCCAACCGGCAAACCTGTGCTGTTGGCCAGCGCGCGGGGGGACGTTTCTCCGGCTACAACCAGCTCCATCAACTGACGCTGTGGTTTGGGCAACCCCGAGATTGCCGCAAGCGTGTCGGCGCAATCCAGACGGATCAGGGCGTCGGGTTCGGTGATCCCATGATCGTCTTCCAGCTCCTCAGTTGCTTGCACGCGCCAGCCCCGGCGCGCCCGATTGGACAGGGTACGCATGGCGTAGCTTGGCAAATCGTCAATCCTGTGGCCCGCGCGCAAACATTGGCACAGGCTCAGCAACGTGTCCTGCACCAGATCCTCAGCCTCGGCCGGGCTGCGCGCAAGGCGTCGTGCACGCCGGTTCAGGATCGGGATCAGGGGCACAAGGCGGCGGGGGTTTGGGTGTTTATGTTCCATCATGGATCAAAGGTGGGCGCACACGGCACGGTTGAAAACCCCGGGGATTCTGGCCGATCCAGCCGCGCACCCCTTTTTGGGCAAGGCGCCGCCCATCACACACATCCCAATCGGCAGGCCCTCGCGCGGGGCGCCATACACAGCGACAGACCGGGATGCGCAGGCCCCGTGACGGCTCTTACCTTGTGAGGGCGCCACTCACGGACCCCTCATGAAGCAAACTTAACGGGAGTTACTCATGACGAAATATGCAGCCCTTACCGCCCTTGCGGCCCTGACGTTTCCAGCACTGGCCATGGGGCAAAGCGCGGCTGATCTGGACGTAAACGGCGACGGTGTTCTGACCATCGACGAAGTGCAGGCCAGTATGCCCGAGGTCACAACAGATATGTTCACAACAATGGACCTCAATGCCGATGGCGCGCTGGATGCAGAAGAGATCGCAGCCGCACAAGAAGCGGGGTTGATGCCAGCAACCGACGGCTAGAACGCCCACAGCATTGTGGGTCTCCGGTCGCACAAACGGACGGACGATCTCAGCTGTCGGGGGCGTGAGGCCCGGTCTCCCCCCAGGGGCCGGGCCTCACTGCGTTTTGGGGCGCGCGTTCAGTCGGCCCAAGCCGGGAAATGGATGTTAAACCGCGCACGGACAGCGGCCTCAACATCAGGCGGCAGGGCGGCGGCGGTCTTCATGGCCAATATCTCTTCCTTGCGCGCAGTGGCGAGGGCCAGCAGGTCAGGCTTGCCCAGTTCCACCCACTCCTTGGGCGATGTGCGGCTGCCAAATGTAGGATAGACGCAGTTGGTCTGCATACCGCTCAGCGTCTGATCGGTACCCAGATAATGGCCGGGTCCGTTCATGCACACATCTGCAATCTGATCCAACGCCAGCGTCTCGTCGTTGACCTCAATCCCGCGCACACAACGCAGGGTCTGCCCAATGATGTCATCGCCCAAAATCAGTGATTCAAGGCAGAACCCAAGCAGCGAAGCATGCATGCCCGCCGCCTCATAGACCATGTTCACGCCAGACAGGCCTGCGGACAGGTTCGAACACATCTGTTCCCACCCGGCCTGCATGTCAGGCAGCTTGCTGTCAGACGCACCACCCGCCGCACCACCGGGAATGTCATAAAACCGGTGCATCTGGCCGCATCCGGCACTCAGCAGCGCCTGTTCGCCTGATCCGATGGACATCGCACCCGTGCGCAGATCAAGGCCAAAGGGCCATGTGCCAAAGATCGCAGGCGCGCCGGGTTTGACTGCGTTTACATAAACAAGGCCCGCAAGGCATTCTGCCGTGGCTTGCATGATCGCTCCGGCGATGGTCGACGGGGCGGTGGCCCCCGACATGCCCGCTGACAGCAGCAGCACAGGCATGCCTGCCTCGATGCAGGCCTCCATCACTTCACAGCTTTCGGGTGCGAATTTCATCGGCGGCACAACAAAGCAGTTGGAATTGGACACGAAGGGGCGCGCCCGCCACGCGTCTTCGCCGCCTGCAATCATGTGCAGCATTTCCATGGCGGGGCCAACACATGTGGTGTCGGTAAAACTGGTGCCCACATGTTTGCCGGTGCCGGACACGCAGGCAAAGACCGAGTTATATTCCATTTCGATCGTGTCGGGGATGTCCCGGCAGATCATCGGACGCTGAAGAAAGTGAATATTGTCGAGCTGATTGGCGATGCGCGCGGCATCGTGCAAGTCCTGCACGGTGCTTTCGCGGTAATTGCGCCCATCGACTTCGACAAGGTTTACGGCCGCGCCGGCGGTCCCGTAATGCACGCGCGATCCCGACAGGTCGAGGTCGTATTGCGGGTCGCGCGCATGCAGCGTCATGGTGCGATTTGCACGTGCGATTGTATCTTCGACCAGCGCGCGTGGGAAACGGATGCGTCCATCCTCGCCCTCAATTGCGCCAGCGTCGGTTAGGTATTTCACGCCACTCGGGGGGGCGTCAGCCAGTCCGATCTGCTCCAGCGCATCAAGCGCGCCCTGGTGGATGCGTTCGACCTGCGCGGGCGTCAGGGGGTTGTATGTGCCCCCTTCAAGGCCGGGGCGAATGGGGCGGAGATGGTCTGCCAGTGGAGCTGCGCGGGCGGCGCGACGCGCCGCGCGCCCACCTGATCTGGATTTTGGTGAAAGGTCATTCATGAGGTCGTTGTCCGGGTCTGATTTCTTAAACGGAGTTAGGTACTGCGTCTAAGTGTTCGGTCGGCCCCGCGCCGCGCGTCCGCGCTCCGCCCCGATGGTGCGGGTGATCAACGCGATCTTGCTTCGGCTTGCCTGCACACTCAGCCTCCCTGACTTGGTGCGACGTTGCGGAAAATCTCCGGTCCTTTCACTCTGGTGCGCCGTTTTTTGCCTGTCTGTCCTGTTTGCGACCTCGTCTTGGCGGGGGATTGCGCATGGTTTTTGTGTTTGAGGGCAAGCCTTTGCCTAGGAGAGGGCGCGCACGGCTTCGTGTCTGGAATTGGTCACTGGGCTTGCCCACGTGATGAGGCGGCGGCGCGCCTTACGTGCCGCGACCACTCACAAATGGAGCAGACAATGAAATCTCAGATTCTTGCCGCATCACTGGCCGCCAGCCTTGCCGGTCTTAGCACTCTTCCGGCGTTCGCGGGCGCCTTGGACGCCCCGGCCGCTGATCCGATTCCACCTGCGGCGCCTGCATCCGTGGCCGTCGTGCCTCAGGGTGGGGACTGGACGGGGGGCTATGCTGGTGTGCAGCTTGGCTACGGCGACGTGGATGGCAGCGGTGCAGCGGACGGCGATGATGTCCTTTACGGTGTGCACCTCGGCTATGACTATGATTTTGGCACCTTCGTGCTGGGCGGAGAGCTGGACTATGACGGCGCCGACATTGACCTCAATGGGGCGGCGACAGTGGACGGTGTCGCAAGGCTGAAACTGCGCGCAGGCTATGATTTCGGGCGCACCCTTGGCTACGTCACTGCTGGCGTGGCCGAAGTCGACACGTCGCTCGGTTCCGAAGGCGGAGAGTTCTACGGCATCGGCGTCGCCTACCAGATCAACGAACGCTACACCGTCGGTGCCGAACTGCTTGAGCACAACTTCAACGACATTTCGGGCACGGGCGTGGATGCAGACGCAACCACGCTGACAGTGCGCGGATCAATCCGCTTCTAGCGCCAAAAAAAGGGGGGGGCAGGGCAGTGACCCGGCCCCCTCTACCACCGCCCCAAAACTGCCCGATACGCGCAAAGACTTGCGCCACGGGTACAGACGCAATGCATCACATCAGAGCAGACACAGGAAACGCAGGCGGTCAGGCCGCGCGGGCCTCGGCAAAACGACACAAGGTGGTCAAGGCGGCCTCAAACGCATCGTCATCAACGGTCATCGCAACGCGCAAATGGCCCGCAGCCGCAGTGCCAAAGCTTTCACCCGGCATGACGGCGATATGCTCGGCCTCCAAAAGGGCATCGGCAAAATCATCGCCTGACATCCCCGTGGCGCGGATATCCAGCATCAGGTACATCGCCCCCTGCGCAGGGATCAAACCCACCGTGTTCTGCGCGGCCAGCACCCTTTGCGCAATCGCGCGGCGGCGTTTGAACGGGGCGCCCACTTCGGCTTCAAATTCATCGCCCTGAGACAGCGCAAACACGCTGGCATCCTGAATGTATCCGGGCACGCCATAGGTCGTATGGGTGGAAAAGTTGATTAACCCTTCAATCGCGTGCTCAGGCCCGATCAGCCAGCCACAGCGCGACCCGGTCATCGCATGGCTTTTGGACATCGAGCCGACGACGAGCGTACGCTCGGCCATGCCGGGCAGGGCGCGGGGGCTCAGATGTGCGCCCTCCCAGACCTGACTGTCATAGACCTCGTCCGAGATCAGCCACAGATCGTGGCGCTGGCATATATCTGCAATCCCCTCCAGCGTGGCGCGAGAATAAACGGTGCCCGTGGGATTGTTCGGAGAGTTGATCAAAAGCGACCTGGCCCCGGCCACACCCGCCTCGATATCTTGCGCGCGCGGCTGAAACGCGTCCTCGGCCCGCGTGGTAATGCTGCGTGGGATCGCCGACACACCCCGGATCGTGCCAGGATACGTGGCATAATAAGGGTCAATAAACAGCGCAACATCGCCCGGATCGCACGCCGCAGCATGGGCAGCAAAAAGGGCGGCCTGACCGCCCGGGGTGATCAACACGTTGTCGCGACTGGTGGGCACGCCGGTGCGCTCAGTTGCGCGCTTGGCCACAATATCGCGCAGTGCATCCGTGCCCGGGACTATCGCATAGCCTGTGTGGCCACCCATCGCACTGCGGTGCATGTCTTGCAGGATCGGGGCGGCGGTGCGGATGTCATGTTCGCCAATGGTCAGTTCGGTCACAGGAACGCCATCCGCAATCATGCGCCGCGCCTTGAGGAACAGATCCCACCCGTCCGAGCCGCCGCCGGTCAGTGTCGAAATACGCTGTGACAAGGCCATGGTGCGCCTCCCTGATGTGGGTTTTGCGCAAGGGGCACGCGCGGCGTGGGGATGTCAACACACCAACAGCGCCTTTGCCACCCATGATCCAAATGAGGGCTTTGCCCGCGCCATTCTTTGAGGGGGCTCTGCCCCCGTCCTTCGGACTCCCCCGGGATTTTTTTTAATCAGAGAAGGGGCGCGTTGCAGGCGTTGCGTTCTAGGCCGATCCGTCGTTCCGCGGCGCAAGCGTGGCCTGAAGCTTTTTGGGCAAGCTCGCGCGGACAATGGCATAGGACGTATGGATGCGGTCACGAAATTCGTCCGCGGCTTTGCCGTCAAATGGGACCCGCACCCAAGAGCGGTGAAAATACTTTGCCTTTTGGGCCGCGCCGATTTCGATAAGGAATTGCGCAGTTTCCACATCCGCGCATTTAACCGACACGCCATCATTGGCCATGCCAATGCAGGCAAACATTTTGTCGCCGATTTTCCACGCATCAAGCCCGCCGTCGTGGTGGCTGGCCCAATGGGCACCCGGCAGGGCGGCACAGATGCTATCGACGGTTTCGCGGCTCATGGGTGCAGTTTGCCCGCCCGGCGCGGCTCAGACAAGGGTTGACCCTTGGGCGCGCCATGGGCTAGCGATAGGGCATGACCCGGACCCCTTGCATCATTTGCTGCATTATCTGCTGATTTCCTCAGCGGGGCGGTTCTTTGTTTTCATGACAGATCAGAATTGCTAGGCCCGCGCCAACCTGCTGTCGCGAGTACGCCTTATGACCATCACGCTCTACAACACCGCCACACGCCGCAAAGAGGCGTTCGAGCCGCTCGATCCAGAGAATGTGCGGATGTATGTCTGCGGGCCAACGGTCTATGACCGCGCACATTTGGGCAACGCGCGCCCCGTTTTGGTGTTTGACGTGCTCTATCGTCTGCTGCGCCACACCTACGGGGCCGATCACGTCACCTATGTGCGCAATTTCACGGATGTAGATGACAAGATCAACGCCACCGCCCTTGCACGCAAAGAAGCAGGGGCGCCCGGCACGATCGAAGAGTTGGTGCGCGAACGCTCGGACGAGACCATTGGCTGGTATCACGCCGACATGGACGCGCTTGGCACGTTGCGCCCGAATGCCGAGCCGCGCGCGACGGAATACATCGATCAGATGGTGGCGATGATATCCCAACTGATCGCGGACGACTTTGCCTATGAAAACGACGGTCACGTGCTGTTTCGGGTGCGCAAATACGCAGAGTACGGCGCACTATCGGGCCGATCTGTCGATGACATGATCGCAGGTGCACGGGTCGAGGTGGCCCCCTACAAAGAAGACCCCATGGATTTTGTATTGTGGAAGCCGTCCACAGACGAATTGCCGGGCTGGAACAGCCCGTGGGGTCGTGGGCGCCCCGGCTGGCATATCGAGTGCTCGGCCATGGCGCATGATCTTTTGGGTGCCGAGTTTGACATCCACGGTGGCGGCAACGATTTGCAGTTTCCCCACCACGAAAACGAGATCGCACAATCCCGCTGCGCAGGCCACGGCTTTGCCAAGGTGTGGATGCACAACGAGATGTTGCAGGTCGAGGGCAAGAAGATGTCCAAGTCGTTGGGCAACTTCTTTACCGTGCGGGATTTGTTGGAGAAGGGCGTCCCGGGCGAGGTGATCCGGTTCGTGATGCTGTCGACGCATTATCGAAAGCCGATGGACTGGACAGAGAAGAAGCGGGCGGAAGCTGAAAAGACTTTGATGGGATGGCTGAATACCCTGCAAAAACACGGGTTTTCATCCAAGATGGTGGAACGATTGCGTGATATGGATCGCTGGAATGGCGATCCGGAGTTCATGGGTGCTCTCGGCAACGACCTGAACACACCGGGCGCATTGGCGCGGCTGCATGTTCTGTCCAAAGCGCATACGGCTGAGGGCTTGGCGCCGATGGCGCACGCATTGGACACGCTGGGTTTGGTATCCGACTGGGACCTCCTTGACCTGTCGCCATCGCAAAACGATGAGATGGAAGACTGGATCGTGGTCGCGATTGACCGGCTCTTGGAAGAACGATCATCTGCGCGGGCGGAAAAGAACTGGGCCGAAGCGGATCGCTTGCGGGACGTGCTGAATGTTATTGGCGTTCAGGTGACGGATATCGGTGGATCTGCCACTTGGTTGCCCGGCCCGGATTTTGACCCTTCCAAACTGGAGGCCCTGCTATGATCCGCACCAACCACAGGCCAATCCCCGACCTTGGGTGGGGGAGTAGCGCCCTCGTCGTGCGGACGCACGCCTTTGACGTGACGGGGCGGTCAGGGGCTGGCCGTGACGCAAACGCCACGGCTCAGACAGATGGCCCACAGCGCGTCTCAAATCTAAACAGAACATTAAACCGTCTCTGTAACCCATTGAATTTTAACGGGAGTATCTCTGTCCCAGTATGGGACACTCAAACATGACCCGCGAACGCCTCTCTCTTTTTGACACCACCCTGCGTGATGGCCAGCAGACCCAAGGGGTGCAATTCTCAGCCTCGGACAAGCACCAGATCGCCCAAGCCCTCGACGCCCTCGGGATCGACTACATCGAAGGCGGCTGGCCCGGGGCGAACCCGACCGACAGCGCCTTTTTCGAAAACGCCCCCCAAACCCGCGCCACATTCACCGCCTTTGGCATGACCAAACGGGCCGGAATGAGCGCCGAAAACGATGACGTGCTGGCCGCCGTCCTCAATGCAAACACCCCCGCCGTCTGCCTGGTCGGCAAGACCCATGAGTTCCATGTCAAAACCGCCCTCGGGATCAGCCTCGAGGAAAACACCGCCAACATCGCCGCCAGCTTTGCTCATATCAAAGCGCAAGGACGCGAGGCGATTTTTGATGCGGAGCACTTCTTTGACGGCTTCAAATCCAACCCCGACTACGCGCTGCAAGCGATCCACGCCGCCTATGACGCCGGCACGCGGTGGATTGCCCTGTGCGACACCAACGGCGGCACGCTGCCCGCAGACATTGCGCGCATCACCAAGGCGGTGATCGACAGCGGCATCCCCGGCGACCACCTTGGTATCCACACGCACAACGACACCGAACAGGCCGTGGCCGGTTCACTGGCGGCGGTCGATGCGGGCGCACGCCAAATTCAAGGTACGCTGAACGGATTGGGCGAACGGTGCGGCAACGCCAACCTGACGGCACTGATCCCGATCCTGCTGCTGAAAGAACCCTATGCGTCGCAGTTCGAAACAGGGGTCACCCTTGAGGCACTCGCGGGGCTGACCCGCACGTCGCGTATGCTGGACGACATTTTGAACCGGGTCTCGCAGAAACAGGCGGCTTTTGTCGGCGCTTCGGCCTTTGCCCACAAGGCGGGACTGCATGCCTCGGCCATTCTGAAAGACCCCACAACATACGAACATATCGACCCCGGTGCTGTTGGAAACGAACGCATTATCCCAATGTCCAATCAGGCGGGGCAATCCAACCTGCGCAAACGCCTGACAGAGATGGGGATCGAGGTCGCGCCCAAGGACCCAGCGCTGGCCCGCATTCTGGACCAGATCAAGGTGCGTGAGGGTCAGGGATATACCTATGACGTCGCCCAAGCCTCGTTCGAATTGCTGGCGCGAAATGAGCTTGGAGTCTTGCCCGAGTTCTTTGAAGTCAAACGCTACAGGGTGACCATTGAGCGGCGCAAGAACAAGCGCGATCAGATGGTTTCGCTGTCCGAAGCGGTTGTCGTGCTGAAGGTCGACGGTAAAAAAATGCTGTCGGTCTCAGAATCTATGGATGAACACGGCACGGATCGCGGGCCTGTCAATGCGCTTTCCAAGGCGCTCGCCAAGGATTTGGGCCGCTATCAGTCTTATGTAGAAGACATCCGATTGGTCGATTTCAAGGTGCGCATCACCCAGGGCGGGACCGAGGCTGTGACCCGCGTCATCATCGATTCCGAAGACGGGAAGGGGCGGCGCTGGTCCACTGTCGGGGTATCGGCGAACCTTGTCGACGCGAGCTTTGAAGCCCTGTTGGATGCGATCCGATGGAAACTGGTACAGGATGGCGTGACATGACCCCGGAACAGATAGATGCCTTTTTGACTGTGCACCGCGATCTACATCGCGAGGGGCCGGGCGAGCCTGCCGACGTTCACTGGGCGCTTGAAAAACTGGGCCTGTCCGGACCATTAGATGTTCTGGATGCGGCTTGTGGTCCGGGTGCGGACCTTTTGACCTTGGCCGAAGCACTGCCAGAAGCGCACATCACAGGTGTAGAAAAGACGGCGCATTTTGCGACAGAGGCTAGTGCGCGAATTGCGGCCTATGCCCCCCGTGTTCAGGCGGTCGAAGGGGATATGAGCACGCCTGAGGGCACCTATGATCTGATCTGGTGTGCGGGTGCGTTGTACTTTCTGGGCGTGACAGAAGGGTTGCAAGGCTGGCGCAGTGTGCTGAACCCTGGCGGTGCCGTGGTGTTCTCGGAACCCGTTTTGCTCGGCACGCCGCCAAGTGACGGTGCGCGTGCGTTTTGGGAAGAGTATCCGCAGATCACCGACCTTGACGGCATCATCGAGCGCGTCACTGCGGCGGGCTATGCAGTTCAAGATCACCGCATGATCGTGGTCAAACCGTGGGCGGATTACTACGGGCCCCTTCAGGCCCGTATTGACATGCTGCGAGAGCAGGACCCAGACGCTGCATTGACCGAGGCATTGGACGAACACCAGCGAGAGATTGATATGTGGCACGCCGCTCAGGATCAGATTGCCTATGCGCTGCTGATCGTCAAACCTGTATGAGCTTGCCCGACGCCATCATTCCTTGCGCGCAAATCGTGGAAAAGGGCGACCCGTTGCGCTTTCGCACGGTCATGGCCGCACCTGTGGCGGCGCGTGCGATTCTGTTTCCGCTGTATGCCTTCAATATCGAAGTGTCCCGTGCGCCTTGGGTCACGCAAGAAGCGATGATCGCCGAGATGCGTCTGCAATGGTGGCGGGATGCACTGGAGGAGATTGCGGAAGGCAAGCCGGTCCGCAAACATGAGGTGACGACGCCTTTGGCGGATATCTTGTCTCCGGCGCAGGCCAAACGGTTGGACGAAAGCGTCGCTGCGCGGCGCTGGGATATCTACCGCGATGCGTTCGAGGATCAGGCGCATATGGACGCCTACATTGATCAGACGGCAGGTCATCTGATGTGGACGGCATGTGACGTTCTTGGGGCTCGGCCCGAGGCTGAACAATCTGTGCGCGACCTTGCCTTTGCGGCGGGGACGGCGGGGTTCTTGCGGGCGGTGCCCGAGTTGGCTGATGCCGGGCGGCTCCCATTGCTGGACGGCACCGATAACGGGGTCGCGGCCCTAGCCGGGCGGGCCGCGGATCGCCTCGCACGTCCGCGCGTGGCACGTTCTGTACAGCCAGCACTATGGCCAGCAATTGGTGCGGCTGTGACGTTGAAGCAGGCCGTGCGCGATCCCGGATCAGTGGCTGAAGCGCGTCTTGATCCGGGTGTCACGCCGTTTCGGCTGGCGCGCACAGCGCTGTTGGGACGTCTTGTGCTTTAGGCAGTGGCCGTGCGGTTGCGCATCACAAGCCAGATCAGCGACCCACCCGCCAGCACCAAAAACGGTACCATCGCGATGTTCACAGCGGCCCAACCCTCAACCGGGTCACCGCCGATACAATTCATCAGGCCGCCGGACGCCAGCGAGGCCACAGTCACTCCGCCAAATACGATCAGATCGTTCATCCCCTGCATACGGCCGCGTTCCTGCGGGGTATGCGCCCCGGCCAGCATTGTGGTCGCGCCAATAAAGCCAAAGTTCCAGCCGATGCCCAACAGAAACAGTGCGCCGTAGAAGTTCATCAGATCAACGCCTTGCAGGGCGACAATCCCGGCAACGCCCAGAATCCCAAGGCCTAGCCCCATGATCCGTTCGACGCCAAAGCGGCTGATCAGGTGCCCGGTGAAGAAGGACGGCGCAAACATGGCCAGCACGTGGATGGTGACCACGTTGGCCGCGTCCGGTTCGCCAAATCCGCATCCCACGACGGCCAGCGGAGTGGACGTCATCACCAGGTTCATCAGCGCATAGGATACGGCTGCGCAGATCACGGCGACCGCAATGCGCGGGCTAGCCAGCAACTCGCGCCGGGTGCGTCCGGGCCCATCTGAAGCGGACGGAGCCGGTGGTTTTGGGATATCGAGTAACAGAAACAGCGCCATGCCCATCACGTTGAATGCAATCGCCCACCAATAGATTGGGATATAGCGCGCCACGGTCGCATCCGCTGTATTGGCGGTGACATAGCCGACCACCTGAGGGCCAATGATGGCCGACAGTAAGCCCCCGGCCATGACGTAGGAGATTGCTTTTGGGCGAAACGCCTCGGACGCGGTATCGGCCGCTGCAAAGCGGTAAAAACCTTGCGCAGACATATAGATACCCGTCATGTAGCTGCCCGCCAGAAACAGCCAAAAGCTGGAGATCGAGAGCGCATAGGCCCCAATGGCCGCCCCGATCAGCCCGCCGCAAGCACCTAGGATAAACCCGGTCTTGCGCCCGAACCTTTGCATGACGTTGGACAGCCACGGCGCGGTGGTCATCGACCCGAAAACGATCAGTGAAATGGGCAGCGTGGCAAGACAGGCATAGGGCGTTATTTGTTGCCCGGCCAAACCGGCAACCACAAACATCATGGTGATCTGGCTGCCTAAAAAGGCTTGGGCGGCCACCAGAACGGCCACATTGCGCTTGGCGCGGGAGTCATCAATTTCAGTCATTGGCTCTGGTTAGCCCGCGGGTGAAGCGGCCACAAGGACTGCAATGCCGCATAGATGCACAGTTGGTTGCGCAGTGCGGTTTTGCGGGTAGGGTGCGGGCATGAACCCCGCTGCCCCCATTCTCGTTCTTGCCGGAGCCCGTGAAACCCCGGAAGCGGTGCACGCACTGTCCGGGTATCCTGCCCGTGTTCTGTGGGCCGATGAAAGCACGCCTGTGCCAGTGGGGGCCGAGGTGGTGCGTCAAATGCCAGAAGAGGTGCGCGCCATTCTGGATGTTACCCATGCTTTTGATACGCAAACGCGCAGCCGTTGGGCGCGGCCGGGTTTGCCATACGCCCGCGTTGCACGCGCGCTTTGGGAGCCGGAGCCGGGTGATCGGTGGACAACTGTAGAAACGATTGAACAAGCTGTCGCGACTTTGCCCAGCGGTGCCCGCGTGTTTGCGGCGACCGGGCAGAGCAGTGGCGCGGTTTTGGCCAAACATAATGGGCCTGTGTTTTTACGCCAGCTGGGCACGCATGATTTGCTCGCCCCGCCAAATTGTACCTATGTCTTTGGTGCGGGCCCCTTTGACGTAGAGGGCGAAGTCGCGGTTTTACGAGAATTGTCCATCGACGTGGTGATCGCTCGCAATGTGGGCGGGCCGGACAGTTATCCCAAGCTTGCAGCGGCCCGGGCGCTTGGATTGCCCGTTGTCCTGTTGGGTCCGCCACCGTTGCCGGATGGTCCAGTCCTGATGTCACCAGAAGACATAGGCAGATGGGCGCAACGCCTGTGAAGATCATCGAGACAGAGAAGGACGTGGCCGAAGGGGCCGCATGGCTTCGGGCACGGGACCCGGCACTCGCGCGTGCGCTTGAGATTGCAGGCCCGCTACCTTTGCGCCGCCGCCCGGATGGGTTTGCAGCACTCCTGAATGCCATCATCGGCCAGCAGGTCAGCACGGCTTCGGCCAATGCGATCTGGGTGCGACTGGAACAGGGCGGGCTGACGCAGCCCTCAGCTGTGATGGCTGCTGGAGAACAGGGCCTGCGCGCCGCTGGGCTAAGCCGTCAAAAGATCGCCTATGCATTGGCTCTGGCCGAGGCAGGGATCGACTATCACGCTTTGCGCCACGCCCCAGACACCGAGGTGATCGCGACACTGACGGCCATCAAGGGCATTGGGGTCTGGACGGCAGAAATCTACGCGATGTTTGCGCTGGGACGCCCGGATGTCTTTGCGCCCGGTGATCTGGCGCTACAAGAAGCGGCGCGGGTGATCTTTGATCTGCCTGATCGGCCCAAGGAAAAAGAACTGCGTGCGATGGCCGAAGATTGGAGCCCGTGGCGCGCGGTGGCAGCACGTCTTTTCTTTACCTATTATCGGGTGATCAAAGGGCGTGAAGGGGTGGGCTAGGTTTTGGATTTATAGATCCAAAAGCTGGTGGTTGGAGGCCAAGTGGGCCTTGGGATGCTCTGCAGCGAAGGGCGGGTTTGAGCGCACAGCGGACGGATTGAAATTGCAGTCTTCGCTAGTGCAGCGCAACGAACGTCCTGATAGGCACCATCGAATATTTTAAGTCAATCGTGAGTGCTTCTCTGATTACTCAAAGCGTTCCGACACGATTTGGTTTGTAGTAAAGCCTTCTGTGGTTCAGTCGTTGCATCTGAAGGTTAATCATTTGGGAAACCGGGACATCTGTCATCAAACCTAATTGCCACTTGTATCGCTCAGGTTTTGGTACAGGCTTTCGGCAGCCCTCACTATACCTGCACTCAGGTGCAAAATTTGTTCGCATGTCCACTCGCGCCCATATTGGTTTGCGATCACAAAAAACTTCCAAATAACCTTTGTCTTCATCGGAGAATTTAATACGCATCTCAACCCGGTGCCATTTGGAAAGATCTGCCGCTGGAATACAAGAGCGCCCAAATACTGTGACGCCAAACTCTAGATCGAGTTTCACCACTGCAATCTCGACGGAGGGGTTTCCTTTGCGGGTCAGTCTAGAAAGTGTAATTTTCTCTTTCCCAAGAAATTTGGGGTCAAGACGAACGTCAAACCCCAAAAGATACGTTTCTCCAGCGCGCCATTCTTCTCCAGCTTGAATAATCGAAGTTCGATCGCCTGGAGCAAGGTGGAAATTGACAACTGGGTCGGAAATGACTGGCGTTTTATCAGAAGTTTTATCGATCGCGCCAGGCAACTTGACCCAATCATTAAGCCAATCAACATCAGGGTATATAGGTCCAGTACCGCATGCGGCCAGGAACAATCCAGCCATCAAGTAGATATTGAGCAACTTCATTCTGCGGGTTGCAATGGCTTGGTTTGGGGCTGAGATCGAGTTGAGTAAGGGAAGGGGACCATACGGTCGTTTTTCTCGTCATAAAGCTTAAGGCGAAAACATCTCAGACCCATGAAAAAGCTTATTTTTTCGGAGTTCAGAAGCCCGTCCGCTTCAAGTTCCCTATGCGCCTCACGCAACTTATATCCTGGAATTTTTGCGTTGAGATGGTGCAAGTCATGGTAACCAATATTCATCGTCACAAGGTCAAAGAGCCGCCCCCAACTAAGTACAGCACTCCCTCGGAGTGCTGCAGTTGTGAATGTTAGCTCAGGACGCTTGCCCCAATGAATACTTTCGAAATTGTGCACAATATAGGGGATCAAAGATCCAAAGGTACAGGCAAGGTAAACAGAAGCGACCCAAACACCAATGCCCGCCCAACCCGCTACCCACCAGATCAAAGCAAGATATGAAGCCAAAAATACATTGTGAAGAAACAACTCACCCAAGCCGGTCTTGAGCGCTTTGAGGGGAAATCGACGTAACACTCCAAAGAACAAAAAGGGTCCGATTAAAACAAGAACAAAGGGGCTTCGGTAGTAACGGTATTGAAGTTGCTTCCACTTTGGCGCTGAATACCATTCATCAAGCGTCATGGTGTATATTTCAAAGGCATCTCTGTGTTCGAGATCGCCTACATATTTGTGGTGAAGTCCATGAATGTAACGCGTTGCCTTGTATGGCGTCATTGCAATTGGAGATAAAAGTGTCCCAATGCGATCGTTGCAGTTTTTTGAGGAGAAGAACGACCGATGCAAGCAATCATGCTGGACCATGTATATTCGTAACCCCATCGCTGCGGCCAGTATTATTGCTGGAGTCATTAACCACCATGTTCCGATTGAGGCCAGTCCTACTGTTATGGCCCCGGTGTATAGTGCTAGGCTGACTGTTAACTCCAACCACGCCCGACGATCATCTGAGTTTGCAAACCGACGTGATGCCGCGTAAATTTTGCGATCAAGCTCCACAAAAAAATTCCGATAAGTATGAAGGTAGTGAAATCGTATATGAAAGCTTGGCAATCAGTCAAGTTGGCGGGCCTGATGCGGCTTACAACATGACCGTACTTTCTGACAATTCACATTGAACAACTAGCTCTATTTAGCGCTTGGCCCACTGTTGGCAGATCGTGGGCCCTGTGAGCCGGGTGTCCCTACAAGAGGAGATCGACCACAGCGCCAATACACCATTCGGTCATGTCGAGCAGAGGCGGGCCGATAAAGCAACGACTTTTGTTTTTTCCGGTCATTGGTCAGGTTAGCCAGCAAAATGGATATTGGTTGGGAGCTGCGGGTAACGGCAGGTTGGTCCGCAACCCGGTCATTGAAGGCCTACGCAAGGAAAGGCCACTTCCGGTCGTTTTGTAGATCCAGAGCTTGCACAAGGCGCCACCGCTCAAACCTGAACGCGTTTCGAAAGATCATAAGTGCCGTTTTGGCTTGCGGGCTGCGGCGAGAGCGGACTTTTATGCCGCCAAAACCCAAAAGCCGGTTCCATCGGCGCGCATGTTTTGGCATGTCGGTCAGGTCGACACGTCGACTGGGAGAGAAACAAACATGACACGAATTCTAAAATCAGAACGGCGCGCGCCCCATTCGGGCGAGTTGCGCTCGATCGTGGTGTTCCTGCACGGATACGGTGCGAATGCCGCTGACCTCATGGGGCTGGCGGATCCATTGGCCGAACACTTGCCGGATACGCTGTTTGTGGCCCCCAATGCGCCCGAAGAGATACCGGGGTATCCGGGTGGCTATCAATGGTTCCCGATCCCATGGATCGACGGGTCAAGCGAGGAAGAGGCAGAGCGTGGGTTGATCGCGGCGAGCGCTGACCTCAACGCCTTTTTAGATGCGCTAATGGTGGACGAAGACGTCATGCCCGAGCAGGTCGTTTTGTTCGGGTTTTCCCAAGGTACAATGATGGCCCTGCATGTGGCACCGCGGCGTGAGGATGAAGTGGCCGGGATCGTGGCCTTTTCGGGCCGCCTGCTGAACCCCGAAAGCCTTGCGGACGAAGTGGTCAGCCGACCGCCTATTCTTCTGGTGCATGGTGATCAGGATGATGTTGTGCCGCCCCAGTCCCTGCCGCAAGCGGCCGAAGCCCTGCAAGAAGCCGGGTGGAAGGACGTGTACGCGCACGTCATGGAGGGCACTGCCCACGGCATCGCACAAGACGGGTTAAGCGTCGCCTTGGCCTTTTTGCGGGACAAATTGGGCCTGTAGCCTATGCGGATGCTGGTCGGAATTGGCGGATGTATGGTCGCTGTTCTGCGTGTGGCGCTTGCGTGGAGTTTTTGGCCAGATAAGCGCGCGCCGGACGCGCCGTTAAAGCCCTAAACGCTGAAAGACGCGTTGGACCTACCGTTTGGTCTTTATGTTTGCGGGGCTGTGTCTGCGGTTGTCGTCGACGCCCTGTTAGACCTTGATGCGACGGTCGGCGCGTTTGCGGCCGTCGCGTCGGCAGGATTAGCAGATCGCTTCAAACCCGACAGGCCGATGCGGCGCAATAACGATGCCCTGTTGGGCAGGCGCATCCGATTGTGCGCGCAGCCAGGCTGCATGAATGATGAACCCGATGCTGGGCTGAACCGTCATCAGCGCGGCGGCTGTGCGTCCGGATATTTTGCCATGGCCAAACAGGCCTGCGAGCGCCAATACGCCTTTCAAAGCTGAGGCCCGCAAAGGTACGTTGCGTACATCTTCTGCGCGCACATCAAAGTCGAGTGTCCCATTGCGCAGGTCCCGCGCAAGACGCTCGATATGCGCCCACCGACGGTTCAGATCAGTTTGTGCACCCAGCGCGACTGTTGCATGTTCAATCGCCTCGAAAGGATCAGAACACTGAGCGTGATAAACGGGGGCATCTCCTTGGGGCGCGACGTACCACAGCAGATCGCCCGACGTTGTGATGGCCCGGTAAGCGTTCATGCCACCACATTTTGACTGGATCGCGTGGCCCGGATCATACCAAAGCGTGACCCATGTGCGGTCCACGTAAGTAAAGGCGCTGGCATCCGCGATGACCTCTTTCTCGCTTGCAGACAGAGTTTTGCGTTCACTGATCAGTTTCTGAAACAGGGCACCGGGTCTCTGTGGGGCAGGGGCGGGGGCAAAATCTTGTTCGGCGGACATGGGGTAGCTCCAAGGCTGGATACGAACGGGTTGAATTCAGTGGGCCAAATTGGCTCTTTCGGTTTTTCGAATGTGACCAATAATTGGGGTATTAATTCTCTCTCGTCGAGTGATGTATTCCTTACCTTTGGTTGATTCCATGAGCCAAGCTGACGCAGGGGAAACCTGTGGCAAACGTCACAAGGTGGTCATAAATTCAGCATATATGAATTGCGACATCCTGTGGTCACCTGAGGTCTTGCAGATCGATTTCCACAAGATATAGTCAAACTCAAAGCTGGGGCGGTTTCCCCGACCCGGTGCGCTCAAGCGGACAAAGCGAGGACGGGTGCAGTAATGATGGACGGTGACTTCAGGACAGAATTCGTGCGCAGCCCGTCTGCGCTGAAACATCACCCTGCATTGGTGCTGAATGCGGATTATCGACCGCTCAGTTACTACCCCTTGTCGCTGTGGCCCTGGCAAGAGGCGGTCAAGGCGGCGTGGCTCGACCGGGTCGATATCGTGGCCGAATACGAAGAAGTGGTCCGCAGTCCCAGTACCGAGATCAGGATACCCTCGGTCGTTGTCCTCAAAGACTATGTCAAACCTCAAAAGCGCGTGGCCTTCACGCGCTTTAATTTATTTCTGAGGGACGAATTTCGGTGTCAGTACTGTGGGGCGAAGGGTGACCTGACTTTTGACCACGTGGTGCCGCGCGCCAGTGGCGGTGTCACAAGCTGGCAAAACGTCGTTGCCGCCTGTTCCCCGTGTAACTTGCACAAAGGGTCCAAGGCGTTGCACCGCACGGGCATGTCCTTGCGCAAACCTCCACGTCAGCCCGGTGCCGAGGAATTGCGAAACATGGGGCGTAAGTTCCCGCCAAACCATCTGCACGAAAGCTGGATGGACTTTTTGTATTGGGATGCAGAGTTGCAGGCATGATACGTTCACACCGATGAACGCATCAGGTGGCAAGGGCTGCTTTTTGCAAAAACGCTGCCAGCCACACAGGCGATCCAAGAAGCACCAGGGCTTTTTTCGATTTGTTGATCTTTGGCTGTATCAAGCCGCCCAAGACTCGATCTGTGCGCTAAGCAGTCTTCTGGCGACCTTCACGCCGGCCGAACGCGATTCAGGCCGCCAGATCCACCCAGACGGGCACGTGATCGGATGGTTTTTCCTCACCCCGTACCTGTTTGTCGATCTGACAGTCCGTCATCATGTCGGCACAGGCTGGTGACATCAGGAAGTGATCGATGCGGATGCCATCATCGCGATTCCAAGCGCCTGCCTGATAGTCCCAGAAGGAATAGTGCCCCGGACCGTGGGTGCGGGCACGAAACGCCTCGGTCAGGCCAAGGTTGATCAGGCGGCGATATGCGGTGCGCGACTCGAGGCGAAACAACGCATCCTCGCGCCACGCATCGGGGCGCTTGGCGTCTTCGGCCTGAGGGATAATGTTATAGTCGCCCGTCATCAAAAACGGGGTTTCTTCTGCCAGCAGGGCAATGGCGCGCTGGCGCAAGCGTTCCATCCAGGCCAGTTTATAGTCGTATTTCGGCCCCGGTACAGGGTTTCCGTTGGGCAGGTAAAGCCCGCATATCCGCACGGCGTCCCGTTCGCCCATCACTGTGGCCTCGATGTAGCGGGCCTGTTCGTCTTCATCATCACCGGGGAGGCCCCGACTGACATCTTCCAAGGGCAGTTTGGATAGGATCGCCACGCCGTTGAACGACTTTTGCCCATGGGTTTCGATGTTGTACCCACGCTCTTCGAATATCTCGCGAGGGAAGTTCTCATCAACGGATTTGATTTCCTGCAACAGCACCACATCGGGGGTTGCGGCATCCAGCCAGCGGGGCAGGGCGTCAATGCGCGCCTTGATACCGTTTATGTTGAATGTGGCGATTTTCATGATGCGACCTCGATGCTGGGGACATCACAGGTGTGACGGATGCCTTGAGGGACTGCAAGGGCGAGTACGGCGCGCATTGAATTAACTATTTCTTAACCACTTGATTCGGGGTACACTTTACTTTCTGAAGTGCATTATTCTGTAAAATGCAATGAAATCAGACTTGTGGATAAGTTTTTTTCAACGTGCCGTGCGTGTGTTGAATTGACCAAACACCAATCCTTTCTGTGGCTTTTCTTATGTGGATAACTGGGGCGTTGCGCATCTTTTGGGGGATTTTTCATTTGCGAAAACACCTTTGGCGAGCATTGCTTGGGGCATCACAACCCAGAGATGAAAAGGATTGCCCAATGACTGCTCAACGTAAAATCGCCTTCGCCCTGACCGCAACCGAACTGAGCGCTATGCACAGCGGAAGCGACGTGGAAATGTTTTCTTCCGGCAGTGCGCCAACAGCCACTGACGCCATGACGGGCGACGCGGTTTCCATGTTCTCATCCGGCTCGGCCCCGGCAAGCAGTACGCTTGCGGCAACCGGTGAGGCGGTCGAGATGTTTTCTTCTGGCTCGGCCCCAATGCACAGCGACCTGAGCGCGGGGGACGCCGTGCACATGTTCTCGTCCGGTTCTGCGCCAATGGGGAATGCCGCCGCGACAGGGGACTTGGTTGAAATGTTTTCCTCAGGGTCTGCACCGTCTGGCGCGGCGACCGTCTCAGGGGATGCAACCGACATGTTTTCATCTGGTTCAGCTCCGACCAGCGGCACGCTGACGGATGGTGCGGTCACTGGCCTGTTCTCTTCAGGTTCCTGAACCTGCTGCGGCGGGACGTTTGTGAAAAACGCATTGAAAGGACAGATCTTATGTCAAACATCGTTGCCCTGAACGCCCCGCCGCGCCGCCAACGCCTGTGTGATCGCACAAGCGCACTGGTAGACTGCTTTGCCCGCCATCGCCGCATCCCAGATGATGTGTTTTGGCTGAAAGAGAATGCTGAACTGCTTAACATTCTGGAATGCACGGGCCAAAAGCCGTCCTGTGCGGACCTTGACCCGCACCAGGCGTTTTACGACCAACTGCCTGATCGCATTTCGTTTTTCCCGCAATATTACCGTTTCTTGCTGTCCATCGGCCTCGATCTTGAAGACCTCGGCTTGCCGGGAGGCCAGATGGAGCGTTTATGTGCCTGGGTCGGCACCCAGAAGCTTGCCGAAGCGGAGCTAAGCGACCTTCAGCGCGCCGAGGCCCGCAGGTTGTTGGCCCGCCGTGGTGTCGGGATGGGACACGTCGACGCGCATCTTGATGATCGTCTACGCGCCTTTATCAATCGCCCGGAAACCTTTGCAGTGCCCAACAAAAAGGCTGCGTACGAGCTGACGCATATCGTGTTCTACCTGTCTGAATATGGCCGTCGCGATCCGCGGTTGGATGCGCAGGCCCTGATGAGCCTCGAATATGCAGGTATTCTTGCCCATCTTGAACAGAACATGGATTTGCTGGCCGAAGTTTGTGTTGCCATTCGACAGGCAGGCAGGTTGCCAAGCCCGATCTGGGAAGACGCTGTGCGCGCCAATCTGTCTGGATTCTCAATTGTTGCGGATGATCAGACGGCGCTGACCGATCACTATCACGAATACCTTGTCTCGACTTGGGCAATGGTTGCGGCAGGGGCCGATGATACGGGCTGTGCCGTGCCGGTTGGTCGCTGCGTTTTTGTCCAACCGGATGGTGCAGCACCTGTCTTGAGGGCGATGTCGGCGGCGCTCATGTCCTTTGGACAGACCCGCAGTGCAGATTGGGAACAAATGCAATCAGGCGTGTTGGATATGCTTGATGAGGAAAGCGCGCTAACCTTGCAAACGACGATCGCCTCAAGCCCATTGTTCGGAAAGTTCTTCGAATTCTTTGCCCGCGCGACACAGATGTGACGACAAAACCGCCGATGTCACATCGAAAAGGACGTGCCGCATCCGCATGAACTGGTTGCATTGGGGTTTTCGATCACAAAGCGTGCGCCGATCAGTTCCTCGGAAAAGTCGATCACCGCATTGGACAGAAACGGCAAGCTGATCGCGTCCACAACAACCTTTTGGCCGGCACCTTCCAGCACCAGATCATCATCCTTGGGTGCATCCAGCGCGATTTCGTACTGAAAGCCCGAGCATCCGCCGCCTTCAACGGCCACGCGTAGCGCTTGCCCTTCGTTCGCAGCACCGATTTCGGCCAGCCGTTCAAAGGCGCGGGGGGTCACTGTGGGTGGCAATTGCATCAGCTGCTCCTTGGCAAATGGCGCGTTTCATCTTTGCTGCACTTGCAATATATGAAGCAAAAGAACTGGCGACAAGGACAAGGCAGATGTCTGCGCCCTTTGCTTCTGATCCAGCCCGTGCCCGGGGAAGGCGCTGGCCCGAGGATGAATCCCCTTTTCGCTCGTGCTTTCAGCGCGACCGCGACAGGATTATCCATGCCTCGGCCTTTCGTCGGCTCAAGCACAAGACCCAAGTTTTTGTGGAACATGAGGGCGATTATTTCCGCACCCGACTGACCCATTCGATTGAGGTGGCTCAAGTCGCGCGCACGATTGCCGGTGCGCTTGATCTGAACCCTGAATTGACCGAAGCGGTTGCGCTTGCCCACGACCTTGGCCATCCGCCGTTCGGACATACAGGCGAAGACGCGCTGCAAGCGTTGATGGCCCCCTATGGCGGTTTTGATCACAACGCTCAGGCCGTCAAGATCGTGACGAAACTGGAATGCCATTACGCCGCCTTTGACGGGCTGAACCTGACATGGGAAAGCCTTGAGGGGATTGCCAAGCACAACGGCCCGGTGGTTGGTGACCTGCCCTTTGCGCTGGCAGAGTATGACGCGCAGGACGATCTGGAGCTGGCCACCCATGCCAGTGCCGAGGCGCAGGTTGCAGCCCTTTCCGACGACATCGCCTACAACAATCACGACCTGCACGATGGCCTGCGCGCCGGGCTGCTGAACGAAGAGGACGTGGCCGCTTTGCCCATAGCGCGCGAGGCCTACCTTGAGGTGGATCACAAGTATCCCGACCTTGATCCGATCCGGCGTCGGCATGAGGCGCTGCGACAGGTCTTTGGCGCGATGGTCAGTGATGTGATTGAAACCTCGCGGACTCTGCTTGCAGACAGTGGTGCCGCGTCAGTCGAAGACATTCGCAATCTGGGCCGCCCCGTGATCCGGTTTTCCGACCCGATGTGGGCTGATCTGCAAGTGATCCGCGCGTATCTCTTCAAAAACATGTACCGCGCGCCCAGCGTTATGACCAAACGCGCAGAGGTCACGAAAGTGGTCGAAGACCTGTTCCCGGCCCTGATGGCACAACCGGACCTGCTGCCTGCCGGTTGGCAAACTGACGTCAGCGAGGCGCAGGGCGACGCCACGGCACTGGCCCGTCTAACTGCAGACTACATTGCAGGCATGACGGATCGCTTTGCCTTGCAAGAACATGCAAGGCTGTTTCACGCCAGTTAGGCGCGCGCCACTACGTCGCGCGCGCCAAGTGGGTCAGGCGGTTCCGGCATAATGCAAATGCAGCAGCCTTTGACCTGTGGGTTCGTGCACGCTGATGTCATCTCCGACAAAGCCATAGGCGGTGTAAAACTTTCGCCCGATGGTATTTTGTTCGAATACCTCGACGCTCAACGGACCAGTATGGGTCACAGCCGCATCGACAAGCGCACGACCGTATCCACGCCCGTGCACCGCCGGGTCAAGGAAAAGACCGGCCAAAGCATCCTCCACCACTGACGCAAAGCCCACGACGCGCCCCTCGACCTCAATCACCCATGTTCGGGCAAAATTCAGGTAGACGCTGCGCAGGTTCTCGGCCTCCGCCTCGATAAAATCGGCCGTCAGAAACGGGTGGGCAAGGGTAGAGGCCTTCCGCCAGATGGTAACAAGAGTTTCAGTATCATTGATGTCAAAGTCTCTGATCATTGTCAGATGTGTCCTTTTTGGTGCCACAACGTCCGAAGCGCGCGGCCTGAGATATGGATTGTATTTGGACAAACGAAACAAAACTGCGCCTTTACAGGCGCGGTGAATGCGTTTCAGTTTGATAGGGCGCGCATCATGCGAGCCACAGTAATCAGGACATCAAATCTCCATGTCTGCCCCCTTATGCCTCAACAAAGGCGGGCGCTCAAGCTTGCGGGGATGGTTGACCCGGCCCTTGGGCGTGATAGACCGCCCCAACACACTCCGAAAGACCCCGAAAATGAACCTCTTTGCCGATATCCGCGCCGTAGTGCTGTCCAACCTTGCCGCGATGGTGGAGGCCGGGGATTTGCCCGCAGGCCTCTCATTCGACAACGTCACAGTTGAACCCCCGCGCGATACTGCGCACGGGGACATGGCCACCAATGCGGCGATGGTCCTTGCAAAACCTGCAGGCCTCAAACCTCGCGACATCGCAGAGGCACTGGCCACCCGCCTGAGTGCGGATGACCGCATTACCAGCGCAGAAGTGGCAGGACCTGGGTTTTTGAACCTGCGTCTGGCGCCATATGCATGGCAAAACGTGGTTGGCGCCGTTCTGGCTGCTGGCACTGGTTTTGGCCGCTCAGACCTTGGCGCTGGCAAAAAGGTCAATGTCGAATACGTCTCGGCGAACCCCACGGGGCCTTTGCATGTCGGTCACACTCGCGGGGCGGTGTTTGGTGATGCTTTGGCGTCTTTGCTGGACTTTTCCGGGTTTGACGTGACCCGCGAATACTACATCAACGATGGCGGCGCGCAGGTCGATGTGCTCGCCCGGTCAGTCTACCTGCGGTATCTTGAGGCGCATGGCCAAGAGGTTGCCTTTCCTGACGGAACATATCCGGGTGATTATCTGGTCACGGTTGGTGAGGTGCTCAAAGCCAAAGTGGGCGATGCCTATGTTGGCAAGGGCGAACAATTTTGGCTGGAAGAGATCCGCGAATTTGCGACCGAAGCGATGATGGACCTGATCCGCGCCGATCTGGCCGCGCTTGGGGTCGAAATGGACGTATTTTATTCCGAAAAGTCGCTTTATGGGACGGGTCGGATCGAGGCAGCGTTGGAAGATCTGCGCAGCAAGGGCCTGATCTACGAAGGTGTTTTGGAACCGCCCAAGGGCAAAAAGCCCGAGGATTGGGAACCACGCGAACAAACCCTGTTCAAATCCACCGAACATGGCGACGATGTGGACCGACCCGTGATGAAATCGGACGGGGGCTGGACCTATTTTGCACCCGATATTGCCTATCACTATGACAAGGTGCAGCGCGGTTATGATGCGCTGATCGATGTGTTTGGCGCCGACCACGGCGGCTATGTCAAACGGATGAAAGCGGCTGTCAGCGCGCTGTCCGGGGGCACCGTTCCGCTCGACATCAAGCTCACGCAACTGGTCAAACTCTATAAGAACGGCGAGCCGTTCAAAATGTCCAAGCGGGCAGGGACTTTTGTCACCCTGCGCGATGTGGTGGATCAGGTCGGGGCAGGGGCCACGCGTTTTCACATGCTGACGCGCAAGAACGACGCGCCACTTGATTTCGATTTCGACAAAGTGCTGGAGCAAAGCCGCGAAAACCCTGTGTTTTACGTGCAATACGCCCATGCGCGGGTCGCATCGGTTCTGCGCAAGGCGGCTGAGGCGGGCATTGCTGTTGATGATGCGACTTTGGCCGCTGCCAACCTGTCCATGTTGGATCACGAAGCGGAATTGGCGCTGGCCGCCAAGCTTGCGGAATGGCCCCGACTGGTAGAATCGGCTGCGCGCAGCAATGAACCCCACCGGGTGGCGTTTTACCTCAGCGATCTGGCCAGCGCTTTTCATGGGCTTTGGAACCGGGGCAATGATGTGCCCTCATTGCGCTTTGTGCAGGACGACGCGACCACCACACAGGCAAAAATCGCCCTTGCGCGTGCCTGCGGCGTTGTAATTGCCGCCGGCCTTGGTATTCTTGGCGTAGAACCAGCCGAAGAGTTGCGTTAAGCCCCGCAAAAAGGGGCGTTACAGGCACGTTTTCCAAGATGCACCCAGGGCTTTCGGGTGCCGTACAATCAGATGACCCGCGCGGGCACGTATCGGCGTGGGCAACGAGGCAGAGATGGCAGATATGCACTATACCCACAACGTGGGTCATGTGGGGCACGCACCAGAAACAACTTCAACGTCGCGCTCTAATCCTTTTAGAAACATGGCAAACCTTGCGGGGGGTGTCACGTCGATTGCCTTGATCGCAGGGGTCGCGGTGTGGGGCTATCAATTGGTTGTGCGCGATGTAACAGGCATTCCAGTTGTGCGTGCCACGCAAGGCGAGATGCGCATTCGACCCGAAGAACCGGGTGGGCAGTTGGCACAAAACACAGGCCTTGCCGTGAACGAAGTCGCCGGTGCCGGTGAGGCTTCGGGCCCTGTAGATAGCCTGACGCTCGCGCCGCGGCCGGTAGATCTGAGTGAGGAAGATCAGCCAATGATCACCGAGCCAGTGGCCCCTGTGCAACAACCCGCTCCTCTTGACGTGGTTGCCAGCTTGGAAGCGGAACCAATCAACGTAGCACTTGCGCTGCAAAACGGTGAGGTTGATGAGATTGTGCGCCAGTTGACCCAAGGGACAACCCCAATCGGGACCACTGCAGTTGCCGAAGACGAAATCAAACCCGTGTTGGTCAGTGTCGCCGCCCCGCCAAAACCGGAAGAAATAGCAGCTGTGGTCACCGGCCCCGGCCCAAAGCAAAGCTACCGCCCCCAATTGCGCCCCCGTTCCGCTCCGGCGGTTGTGGTGCCTGCCTCTGCACCGGTCAAAGAAACGGTCAAGGACATTGATGCGGCATCCATTCCCACAGGAACGCGTCTGGTTCAACTTGGTGCCTTCGACACGCCAGAGATTGCCCGCGCCGAGTGGGACAAGATGGAACAGAGATTTGGCGACTATCTGGAGGGTAAAGACCGCATCATTCAAACTGCGGAAAGTGGAGGGCGCACCTTTTACCGGCTTCGAGCGCACGGGTTTACGGATCTGAGCGATGCGCGCCGCTTTTGCTCGGCCCTCGTGACCGAAGGGGCGGACTGTATTCCAGTTGTGACCAGATGAACTTTGGCGCAACCATTCTGGACGCCGACGGGCTGCGTCTGAGCAAGGATGAGGCGGCATTCTTTCGCGAGTCCGATCCGTTCGGGTTCATCCTGTTTGCCCGCAACATTTCTGAGCCTGATCAGATCTATGCTTTGTGCTCCGAGATGCGGGATGCTGTCGGGCGTGAGGCACCGATTACCATTGATCAGGAAGGTGGGCGCGTACAGCGTCTGCGTGGTCCCACGTGGACAGAATGGGCAGCACCGCTTGATTTCATCCGCGCCGCCGGGGATGATGCCGAGCGTGCAATGTATCTACGCCACAGACACATAGCCCACGAACTTAAAGCATTGAGCATCGACAGCAACTGCGCTCCGATGGTCGATCTGATCGTGAACCACACACACGAATTTCTGCGCAACCGCTGCTATGGTAATACCCCGGGCGATGTTGCGACCCTGGGCCGTGCCGCGACCAACGGTCTGTTGGATGGAGGCGTCCTGCCCGTTCTGAAACACATTCCGGGACATGGGCGCACCGATCTGGACAGTCATTTCGATTTGCCCCGTGTCGATACCGAACTGGACGAATTGCGCGAGACGGACTTTGCCCCGTTCCGCACCCTTAACGACCTGCCTATGGGGATGACGGCCCATGTGGTCTACAGCGACATTGATGACGCCCCGGCAACCCTGTCGCCTGACACCATGGCGCTGGTACGGGATGATATCGGCTTTGGCGGGCTGATCATGACCGACGACATCGGGATGAAGGCGCTTAGCGGTACAGTCCCACAGATCGCCAAAGGCGCGTTGGCCGCAGGGTGCGACGTGATCCTCCATTGCAATGCGCCGCTTGCCGATCGCATCGCCTGTGCGGATGCCGCCGGGCAAATGACACAAGCCGCCCAAACCCGCGCCGAGGCCGCTTTGGCCGCGCGCCGCGCCCCTGACGACATTGACATTGCCGAGCTGACAGCCGAACTTGAGACGCTGTTGAGCGGGCGACCATATGGCTGAAGACACATTCCAGGAAGACACGATGTCTGTGGCTGAGCGCCTTGCGGCGGAGGCACTGATTGTCGACGTGGATGGGTATGAAGGGCCGCTTGACCTGCTGCTGACCCTCAGCCGCACGCAAAAGGTGGATCTGCGCAAAATCTCGGTCCTGCAACTGGCCCGCCAGTACCTCGCCTTTGTCGAAAAAGCCAAAGCGCTGCGCCTTGAACTGGCGGCTGACTATCTGGTGATGGCCGCATGGCTCGCTTTTCTTAAATCCCGGCTGTTGCTGCCCCCGGACCCGACCGAAGAGGGGCCATCGGGCGAGGATCTTGCAGCGCACCTCGCCTTTCAACTCGAACGCTTGCAGGCCATGCGCGACGCTGCCGCCAAACTGATGGCGCGCGACCGGCTGGGGCGCGACTTCTTTGCCCGCGGGCAATCCGAAATGGTGACGCGGGTGCGCAAGGTGACCTATTCGGCGACCTTGCTCGACTTGATGCAGGGATACGCCCGCATTCGCACGCGCGACGAATTCCGGCCCTTCGTAATGGACAGAGACGCGGTCTTTACGATGGAGCAGGCATTGGAGCGGATGCGCGGATTGATCGGCTATGCAGGGGAATGGACTGACATTCTTTCCTATTTGCCAGAAGGTTGGGAGATGGACCCGATCAAGCGCCGCTCGGCTACAGCTGCGACGTTCGCCGCCAGCCTCGAACTGGTAAAAGAGGGTCACTTAGAAATCCGTCAGACTGATACCTTCGCGCCCATTCAATTGCGCAAAAGAGATGAGCCCCGTGACAGAACCAGTTGAACATCAAGAAGAAAGCCTGTTTGAGGCCCCTCCGATAGCTGAGCAGGAACGCATGGTCGAAGCGATCCTGTTCGCCACCGCTGATCCCATCACCGTCGCGGAGTTGAGCGCACGTATGCCCCATGGCTGCGATCCGGCCGAGGCGCTGGTCTATTTGCGCAAACGCTACGAAGGGCGCGGCGTTGCAGTCATGAAAGTCGGTGATGCCTGGGCCATTCGCACGGCGCCTGACCTCGGGTTCCTTATGCAAAAGGAAACGGTGGAAACCCGTAAACTGTCGCGTGCTGCCATCGAAACGCTGGCTATTATTGCCTACCACCAGCCTGTCACCCGCGCCGAGATCGAGGAAATTCGGGGTGTCAGTGTCAGCCGTGGCACTGTGGATCAATTGCTCGAACTGGAGTGGATTCGTTTTGGGCGTCGCAAGATGACACCGGGACGGCCCGTGACATTTGTGGTGACGCAGTCGTTCCTTGACCACTTTGGGCTCGAAAATGCACGCGATCTGCCGGGGCTCAAGGAATTGCGCGCCGCTGGTCTGCTGGAAAACCGGCCCGCGCCGGGTTTGACGCCCGGTCCAGAAAGCGAGGACGAAGACGAGGACGTCGAAGGTCAAAGCGAACTTTTCGAGGATTGACCCGAAAATCGCCGCATTCTGCCTTATATTGGGGGCAAATCGTAAGGCAGGAGCAGTTCCATGAATGCCAATCAGATTATCAATTTAGTTGTCCGCATTGTTATGCGTAAGGCGATCAATGGCGGCATCAATGCTGGGATGAGGAAGTTCTCGGGTGTGCGCGGCGCGCAGCCTGCGCCGCGATCCCAACCACAGCACACCCAACCACAGCACACCCAAGCGCCGCCCGCCCCACAGGCTGAACTCGGGCCCAACGATGCCAAGATACAGCGCAAATTGGCCGCCAAGCGTGCGGCCCGCGCGGCAACGGCCGCGGCCGGCACCAACACCGGCTAGTGGTCCGGAATTCCACCGTTGATCGCGCATAGGTAGTAGCCTAGCTTCAAACCCATTATTTTAAGGATGGGAATTTGGGTTATGGCTGATCAGAATATTGGCGTGCGCGCGTCCTCGGTGTCATTGGGCATCACGGTTATCCTGCTTTATGTGCTCTTTGTGTCGATGGTGACCTTCGGCTTCGGCACTTACATTTTCCGCACCACTTGGCAGGCCAATCCGCCCATTATTTTGGCTGACGAGGCTGCGGGTGAAATCGAAATTGATACCGATATCGACAACAACGTTTTTTTGCTGCGCCGTGAAAAAGCGATCGAAGATGACAAGCTGATCGTAGCTGCTGAGATACGGGCTTTGCGACAGCGGCTCTCCGAAAATGAGGCGCAGGTCAAAATTTCCTTTGGTCCGATTGCCCGGGAACGCGAAGAGATGCGACTGTTCGTTAATCGCACCATTATTGACTTGGCCGACTATCAATATGCTCTGACCGGTCCAGATCGGTTCAAATATGAAAACACGGTCAATGATGAGGATCTGCAACCTTTTGCCAAGCTGACAGAATTGCTCACGGTGTTGGACACAGGAATTGACGCGGCAGACCTCGATGAAGATGCACGCGCCAGTTACGTGGACCTCAGCAATGCTGCCAAGATTGCTCTGAAACTGGCACTGGGCGATATCGAAGCGGCGAACGCAGCCTCCCACGCTGTTCAGCAGGAAGGCGAATTGATCGAGGATCAGATTGCGGCGCGCGAGGACCGTAACCGCTTGAATGACGAAAATATCGCAGCTCTTCGGCGGGTTCTGCCCCTTGAGTCCGTGATCCGTGCGCGTCTGTCGTCGCTGTCTCTGGACTTGCCGATCGCGCCTGATTTGTTGTTACGGCTGGTCAGCTTCCCGACTATTTTTCTGACCCTGATCGTGACAATCGCTGCAGGTGCTTTGGGCACAGTGGTTGCGTTTTCACGCCGCTATTACTCTTCCACCAGTTCTGCAGACCTGACCTTGAGCCGTCTATTCGTGAATGTGGGCGAGGGGATCGCGGCGGCGATTGCGATCTTTCTGTTTTCCGGGGCGGGTATGCTGGCCCTGACCCAAGGGGGGGGCAGTGCCGAAAATGTTGAACTGAGCCCTTACACCGTTGCTTTTGTGGCCTTCCTGTCCGGTTTTATGGCCGAAGACGCCTTCGCCTCGATTCAGGCGGCGGGCAAGCGTCTATTCGCAACAGACGAGAACAATGACAACGGCAATGCGAATGGGAATGGGAATGGGAATGGGGAAGGCGGTACAACAGAGGCAGCGGTCGTAGAACAACCCCAACCCGCAGCAGCGACAGAACCGCCGAACAACTAGGCGGGGGCCGCGAAGTGTTTGGACAGCTTCAGGCCTTGCCCCTGATAGTTTGAGGCAATGCCTGTTCCGTAAAGCTGTGCTGGACGCACAGCCATGCGCTCGTAAATCAACCGACCCACGATTTGCCCGTGTTCCAGCACAAAGGGCGCTTCGTGACAGCGCACCTCAAGCACGCCGCGCGCGCCAGCACCGCCAGCCGCATCGTGACCAAAGCCCGGATCAAAGAATCCTGCGTAGTGCACGCGAAATTCCCCGACCATCGCAAGGTATGGTGTCATTTCGGCAGCGTAATCAGGGGGAATATGGACCGCCTCGCGACTCACCAGAATGTAGAAGGCGCCGGGGTCCAGAATGATATGACCATCGCTGCTGTGGACCTCTTCCCAGAAATCGGCAGGGGCATAGTGCCCGATATTGTCGAGATCGATAACGCCGGTGTGGGGTTTGGCCCTATAGCCCACCAGAGTTGTGTTGGGCAGACGCAGATCCACGGAAAAGCCTAGGCCGTCGTCAATCACGGCGTCTCCGTCCACCAGCGGCATGTCAGTGTGTAACGCGGTGAGGTCGGCGTCACTTAACACCGCTTGCCCGGCCCGAAACCTGATCTGGTTCAGTCGCATACCCCGACGCACCAGCACCGAAAACGAACGCGGACAGATTTCAGCGTATAGCGGGCCATCATAGCCGGGAACAATGCGGTCAAACTCGGTCCCGCCATCGCAGATCGTGCGCGTCAGCAGATCAAGGCGGCCAGTTGAGCTTTTGGCATTCGCTACCGCCTGGACATCGGCGGGCAGGGACAAACGCTCCATAAGCGGGACAACATAGACGCACCCCTTTTCCAGAACCGCGCCATCGTTCAGATCCACGCGGTGCATCTCAAACTCTTCGAGCCGGTCGGCAACAGTGCGCCCATGTCCGGCAAGAAACGAAGCCCGCACGCGGTAGGCGACCTGCCCAAGGCGCAGATCAAGGCTGGCGGGTTGGATTTGGGCAGAAGTAACGGCAGGGCGCGCCGAAATCTCGCCACGCGCGATCATGTCCGTCAGTTGGCTGTCTGCAAGTACACCGGTCATCTCGTCCCCTCGTCGTCAATACATGTCAAAGCGGAGAGTTGGATAGGCCCCGTAGCGCTGGGGCGGGTGTAAATGGTCGGGCTAGCAGGACTCGAACCTGCGACCTTCCGTCCCCCAGACGGACGCGCTACCAGGCTGCGCCATAGCCCGACGTGAAGCGTGTCATACCCGAATTCCGGCCCGAGGCAAGGGTGAATGCGCAAAGGTTGTCGTCTCTTTATCGCTGATCTTGCCGCGCACGGGCCATCTGGTCCCTCAGCGCCGTCAATTGGGCCACAAGTGGGCGCAACGCGTCGGCTTGCGCGGGTGTCAGCTGGCGCAGCGTCGTCGCCCGTGTAAGGAGCGATGGAGAGAAATCCGCGGCGTCGATTCCGTCATCGTCTGGCACATCTACGATACGTGGGCGCGGAGGCGCTGCAGGCTCGGGCTCAGCATCAGATTCGGTGTGCGTGAACATCGGCGTCGTATCGGGGGTGGGTTCTGATTGTGATGGCTCTGTGGATGCCTCCGCCGGCGTTTCGTCTGCAAATCCTGTTTCAACGGTTGCTTCGGCGGGCGCATCCTCGCTTGCAGGCGTTTCAGGCGCACCAAAGCTGAACAAAGCTGGCTCTTGCACCTCATCCGGCGCTGTCGGCTCAGGTGCGAAGGTTGCAACCGGGACCTCCGGCGGAGTGGCAGGCACGTCTTCGGGCACTGGCGCGTATGTCTCTTGCGGTGGGCTGGCCTCATCCGGGGGGGTATCGTCCGCGCCCGCATCCGACATTTCTGTGCCCGCGTCAAAGCCACCCATTTCGGGCGTAAGTGTCGGCACGTCCGACGCGCGTGGCGTGACATCTGCCTCTGGCGCAGGTTCTGAGCCGCGCATGAAAGAGGGCAGGGAGGCCGCGGCGTCTTCACTCTGTTCCGTCTGCGCGGCCATTGGGGGCGGCGCGCCCAGTCGGGAGTGCTCTGGTGCCTGATCAAGGCTTTCGGCGATTGGTGTTGGTTTGGGCGCTGAGTCGATATCTGCGTCAGTTTTTGAGACGAGATCCGCATCCAGTTGGGCGGCCGTGTCATCATCAAGAGGGGACGACAGATCGGAGACGTGGGCGATTCCGTCCTCGCGCAGGATCTTTTGCACGCCTTTGATCGTCAGGCCATCATCATGCAGTAACTTGCGAATGCCACCCAAAAGCAGCATGTCGGCGGGGCGATAATACCGACGTCCGCCTGCACGTTTTACCGGTTTGACCTGGGTGAACTTGCTTTCCCAGAAACGCAGAACATGGGTCTGCACGCCCAGCCACTCGGCCACTTCAGAGATGGTGCGAAAGGCGTCTGCAGATTTTGCCATTTGACTTACGATTTGTTCCCGCTTGCCACGCGATCTTTCATCAGATGCGAGGGGCGAAAGGTCAGGACCCGACGTGGGTTGATGGGCACTTCTTCGCCGGTCTTGGGGTTGCGGCCGACGCGGGCAGATTTGTCCCGGACCGAAAACGTACCAAAGGAAGAAATCTTCACTTGCTCGCCGCGCGTTAAAGCGTCGGACATGTGATCCAGCACGCTTTCTACAAGTTGCGCGCTTTCGTTGCGTGACAGTCCAACCTCGCGAAATACCGCTTCGCTCAGGTCCATCCGCGTCAATGTCTTGTCAGCCATAAATCACTCCCCTTTTACAAAGCATAGGTTGAGGGGAAATTCCGAGTCAATATCAATGACTTGCAGAGTGGCGGGAATCTGCAGGCAAAACGGGTAATTAGGGCCTATTGCAGCATAATGCGCGATGATCTTACCAGCGCAAGACAACTGCACCCCATGCCAGACCGCCGCCAATCGCTTCGGTCACGACCAGATCACCGGCTTTGATCTGCCCATTTGCGCGCGCCACAGACAGTGCCAACGGAATGGAAGCCGCCGAGGTGTTGCCATGGTCTTGCACGGTCACAACGACCCGGTCCATCGCAACGCCCATCTTCTTGGCCGTTCCCTGAATGATGCGGATGTTGGCCTGATGGGGAACGATCCAGTCGACGTCCTCGGCACTTACACCGGCCTTGTCCATCGCCGTATTGGCGGTTGCCGCCAGTTTTTCGACCGCATGGCGGAACACCTGATTCCCTTGCATGCGCAAATAGCCCGAAGTGCCTGTGCTGACGCCGCCATCCACATAAAGCAGATCACGCAGCCGTCCGTCGGAATTTAGATCCGTCGATAGGATGCCGCGATCTTCGGGCGAGCCTGCGCCTTCTTGTGCCTCCAGCACAACCGCACCGGCACCGTCTCCGAATAGCACACAAGTGCCACGATCGGTCCAATCCATGATCTTTGAAAACGTCTCTGCACCGATCACCAGCGCCCTTTTGGCCTGTCCGGACACGATCAGTGCGTTGGCATTGGCCAGTGCATAGATGAACCCCGCACAAACTGCCTGCACATCAAAGGCAAAGCCACGGGTCATACCCAGTTGGGCCTGAACCATCGTCGCAGCGGATGGGAAGGTAAAGTCCGCCGTGGACGTCGCCAGAACGATGGCATCAATATCATCAGCCACCATCCCCGCATCTTTCAGCGCAGCCGTAGCAGCAGCGCAGGCCATTGAGGACGTTGTATCGCCTTCTGTCGCGAAATGGCGGCGTTCAATGCCAGAGCGGGACTTGATCCACTCGTCGCTCGTATCCAGCGTCGCCTCGAACTCAGAGTTCTCGACCACACGCGCAGGCAGGTAGTGACCTGCACCTTTGATTACGGCACGCAAAGTCATGATGTTTCGCTCTTTTCTCCGGTTGGGCCGGCTGCTGCCACGCGCGCAGCCAGCTTGTCGCTAAAGCGCAATTCGGCCAGCTGGGCAGCCAGTTTCAGGGCTGCTGAAACGCCCGTTGCATCTGCACTGCCGTGGGATTTCACGACGGTGCCGTTCAGGCCCAGAAACACACCACCATTGTTGCGCCGTGGATCGATCCGCTTTTTGAGGCGGTTCATCGAGGTAAAGGAGAGCAGGTACGCAAGGCGTGACAAGGGCGAGAATTTGAACGCCTCGCGCAGCAACTCGCCGATCAGGCTCGCGGTGCCTTCGCCCGTTTTGATGGCCACATTCCCGGTAAATCCGTCCGTCACGATCACGTCGGCCACGCTGCCCGGAATATCGCCGCCTTCAACAAAGCCAACAAAGTCGAACTCTGCTGCATCTGCATGTGCGCCAATAAGATCATAGGCTTCTTTCAATTCCGTGCGGCCCTTGTGCTCTTCGGTGCCGACATTCAGCAAACCGATACGCGGGCGGGCCAGATCCATCCCGTTGCGGGCATAGGATGCACCCATCAGCGCAAAGCGCAACAGGTCATCGGCATCTGCACGCACATCTGCGCCGACATCCAGCATTACGTTAAACCCTTGCGGGTTGCGCGAGGGCCAAAGCACAGCGATGGCGGGGCGGTTGACGCCAGGCAGCTTGCGCAGTCGGATCATCGACAGCGCCATCAGCGCGCCGGTGTTGCCGCAACTGACGGCCACAGTGGCCTCGCCATTGCGCACTGCTTCGACGCAAGACCACATCGAGGTGCCTTTGCCGTTGCGCACCACATGGCTTGGCTTGTCTTCCATTGTTACGACGCCGGTGGCATCACGCACTTCACACCGCCCGGCCAGACCCTTGCGGCGCGCGACAAGGCGCGTCAGTTCGTCCTTCGGCCCATGAAGGATGAAACCGAGGTCCTGATTCTTTTTTGCAGATATTGCACAGCCCGCAACAACAGCGGCGGGGCCTTGATCCCCGCCCATGGTGTCCACGGAAAGAATAATAGGAAACGCGAGAGCGGCGTTCGTGTCGGCCTGTTTAGATATGGGGGCCGTCATGTGCTGCTGCCTAGCTCTTTTGCCTGTGTTGATCCTAGGCTTAGGCCGCGTCGTCTTCCAGATCAACTTCTTCGGTCATCGGGACAATTTCATTGTCGTCATAGTGACCGCATGCCGCGCAGATGTGGTGGGGGCGTTTCAGCTCACCACAGTTGGGGCATTCGTTGGGATTCGCGGGCGTCAGGCTGTCGTGGGCGCGGCGGTTGTTGCGGCGCGATTTCGACACTTTGTTCTGTTGCACAGCCATTGGAATGGGCCTTTGAGGTTCGGGCAGAGCCGCGCGGGTCGCGGTTGCATGTTTCAAGTCGCCCAGGATCGGGCATAAATTAGGTCGTCCACTTTGGGCGTGACGTGCGTTTAGGCAAAGGCCCCGCCCATGTCCAACCCAAAATGGCGTGAGGGCGGCAAAATACGCATATCTTTCGCACGTGCAAGGCGAAATTCGCCTCGATGCCCCTATTCTCCGGGGTCTTTGTCCAGCTTTGCCTTCAGATCGGCCAAGCCTGCAAAGGGCCGAACCGCCTCATCCGTCAATGGCGCCTTTCCGGGTTCGGTCAGAACTGTTTCACCCAAGGACACACCAGATGCACGGGGATAGTCGGGCACCGCAAGGCTTAGTGCTTCGATCAGCACGGCATCAGGGTCAATCCATGCACCCAGTTTCTCGACTTCGTCATCTTCTGGCATTTCGACCTCGGGGGCATCGATCTCATCGGCGAAATCGCGCAGGTAGACGCGGCGCACAGGCGTGTCGATGCGTGTGACGACCGGGGCCAGCGTCACGGCGCATGGCTGTGTGACCGTCGCACCCAAAGTGCCCGTCAAAAGCCAGTCTGCTTTACCTTGCGCGCGCACCTCTCCTGCAAAGCGGACTTTGCGCAAACTTGTCAGTTCCAGCATGTCGGCCATCGCTGACAAAGCACTTTTGTCAGGCACAATTTCAAACGCTGTACCAGCATTTTGCGCAAGGTCAGCGACCCGGAGGGCAGATCTAGAAGGTTGTGTGTTGGCCATGGCGCGTAACTCGTTTCTTGAACCGCAGGCAATCCTTGAGTAAGTCGAGATAAAAGGACTGCGCCTCACACACAAGGGGCGGCACACATAAAGGGGGCCGACATGCGCGCCTTGGCATATCTGACAGTGGCGATGCTGTCGCTGGGGCTTGCGGCCTGTTCACCGACATTTCGCAATCACGGTTATATCCCGCCCGAAGAAGACCTGCAGGAATTGGTTGTCGGGGTCGACACCCGTTCGAGCGTCGAAGATGCCGTGGGCCCGCCTACTGCGGGCGGTGTTTTGGAGGGGGGCAATTACTATTATGTGCGCAGCACTGTTAAAACCATTGGCCCGCGCCGCCCCGAAGTGATCGACCGACAAGTGTTGGCCATCTCATTTAACGGGAATGGTGTTCTGGACAACATCGAGAGCTTTGGGCTTGAAGATGGCCGCGTGGTTGCCCTGACGCGCCGCGTTACTGATGCTGACCTCACCAATGTTACCTTCATCCGCCAATTGCTCGGCGGCATCGGACAGGTCAGTCCTGACTTTGGTGGAGGGTGAGCCGTCACGATGCTTTGACCGAATCTGTGCTAGGTGGTGTCAAAAGCAACCGAACAGAGCAAGGCGCATGATGGGTTTGAAAAAAGGTCGCTATCGCGCTGTCGAGGGGCAATGTCCCGCTGACATTGCAGATGCGCAGGCTTTGAGGGCGCGCTGTTTCGCTCTGGACCGGGACGTGGACACGTTTGATCTCTTGTGCACTCACATCCTGATCCGAAGGCTGAGCGACGACGCATTGGTGTGCTGTTTTCGCATGATGCCGCTGTCAGGCGCGGAAATCTCGCGCAGCTATTCCGCGCAGTATTACGCTCTGGACGCCTTGGCGGCTTACGACGGCAAGATGGTCGAGATGGGGCGGTTCTGCGTGGACCCAGAGGTGCGCGACCCTGACATTCTGCGCGTCGCATGGGGGGCAATGACCGCCTATGTTGACGGCAATGGGGTTGAATTGCTGTTTGGGTGTTCGTCCTTTTCCGGCACCGAGACGGCGGATTATCTGGACGCTTTTGCCATGCTCAAGGCGCGTCATCTGGCCCCCAAACGCTGGTTGCCTCGCGTCAAAGCGCCCAAGGTTTTCAAATTTGCCGCGCGCCTGCGCCGCAAGCCGGACGCCAAAAAGGCGATGCTGCGCATGCCGCCTTTGCTGCGCACCTACCTGCTGATGGGGGGCTGGGTCAGTGATCATGCTGTGGTGGATGATCGGATGAACACGCTGCATGTCTTTACAGGTGTCGAGATCGGGGCCATCCCGCCGGCGCGCAAACGTCTTTTGCGGGCTGTGATCGGGTAATGCCTTGGGGCGGGGAGCCCATAAAAGTGCCGCAGTACTTTGGGCACAAAGAAACCCGCACCACATCAGTTGACCCCGCGTGGCCAAGAGACTAGCTGGCGCCCATGGCACGCATTCCACTTTTACAGCTTTCGGACATTTCGCTTACCTTTGGGGGCGACCCGGTCTTTGATGATCTTTCCTTGGTTGTACAGCCCGGCGACCGTGTCGCGCTTGTCGGGCGCAACGGGTCGGGCAAATCGACCTTGATGAAAGTGATGGCTGGCATCGTTGAAGCGGATCGCGGAGAGATCGTTGCAGGCCCCGGCGTGTCCGTCGGCTACATGGAGCAGGATCCCGATATGGCAGGTTTTGCCACGTTGGGTGATTTTGCCATGCACGGGCTGGACCCGTCGGACCTTTATAAGGTCGAGCGGGCAGGTGAGGGATTGAAGTTTGACCCGGCCCGCCTTGTGTCCACAGCGTCCGGAGGTGAGCGTCGCCGCGCGGCTCTGGCCCGTTTGATGGCCGAATCCCCCGATCTGATGCTTTTGGACGAGCCGACAAACCACCTGGATATCGAGGCCATCGGCTGGCTTGAATCCGAGTTGAAGGCGACCCGTGCAGGGTTTGTTCTGATCAGCCACGACCGCGCCTTTCTGCGTGCGCTGGCCCGCGCCACCCTGTGGATCGATCGCGGCATGGTACGCCGTCAGGAAAAAGGGTTTGAGGCGTTCGAAGCCTGGCGTGACACCACGTGGGAAGAAGAAGATACGCAGCGACACAAACTTAACCGCAAGATCAAGGCCGAGGCCCGTTGGGCGGTGGAAGGAATCAGCGCGCGGCGTAAACGCAATCAGGGCCGGGTGCGTGCACTTCAGGAATTGCGCGCCGAACGGTCCTCGCAGATCAAACGGCAGGGCACGGCCGCTATGGCCTTTGAGGCTGGACCCAAGTCCGGGCGCAAAGTGATCGAGGTGAAGGACGTCACCAAATCGTTTGGCGACAAGGTCATTGTCGAGCCGTTTTCGCTGACGATCCAGCGCGGCGACCGCATTGCCTTTGTTGGCCCGAACGGGGTGGGCAAGACCACACTGCTTAACATTCTGATTGGGCGCGAGGCGCCGGACAGCGGCACTGTGACCCTCGGCACCAACCTCGAGATCGCCCTGTTTGATCAAACCCGTGCGCAGCTCGATCCAGATATGAGCCTTTGGGACAGCCTGACTGGCGATCCGGAGATGCGTGTGAGCGGCAAGGCTGATCAGGTCATGGTGCGCGGTGCGCCCAAGCACGTGGTGGGCTATCTCAAGGAGTTTCTGTTTGATGAAGCACAGGCGCGTGCCCCTATACGTTCGCTTTCGGGTGGTGAAAAGGCACGGCTTTTGTTGGCCAAGCTGATGGCGCGCCCAAGCAACCTGCTGGTGCTTGATGAACCAACCAACGATCTGGATGTGGAAACGCTCGACCTGTTGCAGGACCTGATCGATCAGTATGATGGCACTGTCATGCTCGTCAGCCACGACCGCGACTTTCTGGACCGTGTGACCGTGACCACCATAGCTATGGAGGGGGATGGCAAGGCCACGGCCTATGCGGGTGGTTGGAGCGACTATCAGTCTCAACGCCGCCCCACTGCCACGCGAGAAGAAGCTGCGAAATCAAAATCTAACGCGGCGAAGGTAAAGCAAAGCGAGAGCTCCAAAGCGGGTCTCAGTTTTACTGAAAAGCACCGTCTTGAGGCCTTGCCTGCAGAGATGGAGCGGCTGGAGGCTGAGATCGTCAAGCTTCAGGAGTTGATGAGCGATCCGGACCTGTTCACCGAAAATCCGGTGAAGTTTCAAAAGGCCACGGATGCGCTGATCGAACGACAGGCCCGGCTGGATGAGGCCGAAGAGGAGTGGCTGATGCTTGAGGAAAAGGCGTCCGCTTGATCACAAGGTGAGCGCACGGCCCGGATTGCCAACGACAGTTGCACCCGCTTCGACGTTCTTTGTTACGATGCTGCCCGCACCGATGATGGCACGATCCCCGATTGTGATGCCCGGCAAGACAATCGCGCCCGCACCGATCCACACATCCGACCCAATTGAAACGGGGGCGGCCCGTTCGACCCCGGCACGGCGTTTGACGGGGTCGCGGTGGTGATCGGCGCATAGGATCTGTGCGCCCGTTCCAATCAGGGTGCCATCGCCAATGTGCACAGGCGCGCTATCAAGGATCACACAACCGCTGTTGATAAAAACTGCGTCGCCCAGATGGATGTTTATCCCGTATGAGCAGTGAAACGGCGTTTCGATCAGGCAGTTTTCCCCGGTCGCGGCAAAAAGCGCTTTGAGCGGCGCACTCAGAGTGCGTCGCTCGGACGGTGGTAAGTGGTTGTGGGCAAATACCGCCTCAAGCGCTGTGAGCCGCAAGGCTTCAAGCTCAGGATCAAGACAGGAGTACCACGCACCCGACGCCATATTGGCCTGTGCGCTGATCATGCCAGCCGGATCGGATCACCGGGGCGAATGGTGCCGCCCATGACAATGCGGCAGTTAAGGCCTGAGCGGTGTTCGAGCAGATCACAGATCGTCTTTTTGGTGATCATGTCGATGTAACGACAAGGATAGTTGAGCCGTCCGCCTTCCAACACGACATCGCCCACTCGGAATTGCCGCCCCACAAGGTGATTGAGCGGTACATCACGGGTGGTCAGGTTGCGGCGGTGTTCCTGCGGGGCCAGCACAATGTCATGGTCGCGTGCCAGCGCCTCCAGCGTCTCCACCTCGATCAGTGTCACTTCGCGCACATCTGGTTGGGCAGAGTAGGTGCCTGTATCGATTCCCTTGGCATAACGGTCGCCCGCTATACCGACCCCTTCGATCAATTCGGCCATGTCATGGCCAACCATAGGCGCGCGTGCCTGCGGCGTTGTATGAATGCTCAAGAGTTTTCCATGCCACATCGCAGCAGTCCTCTATCGCATCCGCAAGGCGCCGTCCAAGCGGATCACCTCGCCGTTCAGGTATCCCATTTCGACAATGAAACCTGCCAGCCGCGCGTATTCGGACGGATCGCCAAGCCGTGCTGGGTTTGGCACGTCCGCCGCCAGCGAGGCCTGCACATCGTCGGGCAATCCGGCCAGCATCGGGGTTTTGAAGATGCCCGGCGCGATGGTCATCACGCGCACCCCTGAACTGGCCAGATCACGCGCCATGGGCAGGGTCATGCCCACAATTCCGCCTTTGGAGGCAGCATAGGCGGCCTGTCCCTTTTGCCCGTCAAAAGCAGCGACAGATGCCGTGTTGATGATCACCCCGCGCGCGCCATCAGGTTCCGGGGCATTCCCGGCCATGGCGGCGGCGGCAAGGCGCGCCACGTTAAAGCTGCCTACCAGATTGATGTCGATTGTTTGCTGAAAGGCGGGCAGGGGGTGCGGGCCGTCCCGGCCCACGGTTTTTATGCCTAACGCAATCCCAGCGCAATTTACCGCAGCACTGATCCCGCCCATCTTGTCTAGGCCCATGTCAATTGCGGCTTGTACGGACGCCTCGTCGGTCACGTCGGTTTGTGCAAAGAAACCGCCGATTTCTTCGGCGACCTGCGCCCCACGGATGGCATCGCGGTCCAGCAGGGTCACTTGCGCGCCCTGAGACGCAAAGTACCTCGCCGTCGCTTCCCCCAGGCCGGACGCGCCGCCTGTTACAACGGCTTTGGTTGTTTCGAGTTTCATCGCTCATGCTCCCCTAACGCAGTCCTTGCGCCACATAAGCGCAAGGGTGCGAGCGCGGCAAGGCAGAGTGCTCAGCCCTTGTGGATCCAGCCCCCGCCATAAATGCGGCTGGAGTCCCGATCATAGAACACACAGGCCTGTCCCGGCGACACGCCTGCTTCGGCAGCGACCAGTTCCACAGTGGCCTCGGTCTCGCTGATGGGGCGAATCACGGCATCAGTGGGCGGTCGGGTCGATCGGACTTTGACCGCCACTTGCCATTCATCGCGCGATGCGAAGGGTGCGTCGCCCAGCCAGTTCACTTCGCGCACAGGAACGGTGCGTGTGGCCAGCATCTCTTTGGGGCCAACGATCACCTGACGGGCATCTGCATCCAGTTTCACCACATAGAGCGGGTCGGCCAACCCACCGATCCCCAGTCCGCGCCGTTGCCCGATGGTGTAGTTGACCACACCGTCATGTTGCGCCAGCACGCGCCCCTCCAAATCCACGATGTCACCGGGGGCGGCGGCCTCGGGGCGCAGTTTGCGGATGACGGCGGCATAGTCGCCATTGGGCACAAAGCAGATGTCCTGACTGTCGGGCTTGTCCGCGACGGACAGCCCATATTTTGCCGCCAGTGCGCGGGTGTCGTCCTTGGACGGCAAGTGGCCCAGCGGAAAACGCAGGTAATCGAGCTGCGCAGGCGTGGTCGAAAACAGGAAGTAGCTTTGATCCCGGTTCGCGTCGGCAGCACTGTGAAGCTCGGGGCCCGCATCGCCCATCTTGCGCTGGATGTAGTGGCCCGTGGCCATACAATCGGCTTCAAGGTCCTTGGCCGTTTCAAGCAGGTCCTTGAACTTTACCCGTTCATTGCAGCGGATGCAGGGCACAGGTGTTGCGCCCCCCAGATAGCTGTCGGCAAATTCGTCTATCACCGCGTCTTTGAACACGTTTTCATAGTCGAGCACATAATGGGGAAAGCCCATTTCTTCGGCCACACGGCGCGCATCATGGATGTCGATGCCCGCGCAACACGCCCCTTTTTTGGCCAGCGCGGCACCGTGATCATAGAGCTGCAAGGTCACACCCACCACGTCGTAGCCCTGCGCCTTCAATTCAGCTGCCACAACAGAACTGTCCACGCCGCCAGACATGGCGACGACGACACGGGTGTCGGCAGGGGCTTTGGCAAAGCCCAGTGAGTTGAGCGGACCGGACTGGTCAAGCATAGCGAAGTCTCCGGGAGGGTTAGGCGCATATATATGAAAATGGGAAATAGTCTCAAGAGGGGGTTTAACCCGCCATTAGGGCCGTAAGCGCATGTTGCCCGAAGTCTAAAGATGAGCAGTGCGATGTATTTGAAGAAAGTAGATGGGCCGCGCGCAATCACGTTGCCTGATGGTACGGTGCTGACGCGGGCCGACTTGCCGCCTCGATCCACTCGCCGTTGGGTTGCATCACGCAAAGCGGCGGTGGTGCGTGGTGTGTTATACGGTTTGCTGACGCAGACCGACGCGCTAGAGCGATATTCCTTAAGCGAAGAAGAATTTTTGGGGTGGGTGCAGGCCGTTTCAGACCATGGCGAAGAGGCACTGAAGGCGACCGCTTTGCAACGGTATATACAACTTTAGGTTGTCATTGTACAAATCCCACAAGAGTAACGTGTGGTTAACCTTTTCAGTTCACGTTTAGTTCGACACCGACACCCATTGTGGAGACCGATTGAATGCGCGTGCTGCTTGTAGAAGACGACCCGACAACCTCCAAAAGCATCGAATTAATGCTGACCCATGCAAACCTGAACGTCTATGCGACGGATCTGGGGGAAGAGGGTATCGATCTGGCCAAGCTTTATGATTACGATTTAATCCTTCTGGACCTCGACCTGCCGGATATGAACGGGCACGAGGTGCTGCGTCAGTTGCGACTTGCGCGTGTGGAAACCCCCATTCTGATCCTGTCAGGGACGGACGATACAGAAAACAAGATCAAAGGGTTCGGTTTTGGTGCTGATGATTATCTGACCAAACCCTTTCACCGAGAGGAATTGGTGGCGCGCATTCACGCCATCATCCGCCGCTCCAAAGGGCATTCGCAGTCAGTCATCGATACAGGCAACGTGTCCGTGAACCTTGATGCCAAAACGGTGAGCGTGGACAACAAGGCGGTGCACCTGACAGGCAAAGAATATCAGATGCTTGAACTGCTGTCTTTGCGCAAAGGGACGACCCTGACCAAAGAAATGTTCCTCAACCACCTTTACGGGGGCATGGACGAACCTGAATTGAAGATCATCGATGTCTTCATCTGCAAACTGCGCAAAAAGCTGAGCGTGGCGACGGGTGGAGAAAACTACATCGAAACTGTCTGGGGCCGTGGCTATGTGCTGCGCGACCCGGAACCTGTCGAGCAGGGCGATGACACACGGCTGGCCATCGGCGCCTGATCCGACCCAAATGTGTTAACAAGAAACCGGCGCGGTTCTCACTTGCGTCGGTTTTTTGTATTTGGAAGGCCAAGCTCCTTTTCCCAAATATGTCTTCTATGACTGGACCCGACGCGCGCACGCTTTTATCTCTTGGCCAGAACCAAGCGGGGAAAGACGTGAGCGCCGATACACCCACCAAAGACTTGTCAGTGCAGGCGGCCAAAGCCGAACTGGCCCGACTGGCAGAGCTGCTTGAGCAGGCAAATCGCGCGTATCACACTGATGATGCGCCCGACATCACGGACGCTGACTATGACGCGCTCAAACGCCGAAATGCTGAGATCGAGGCGCGTTTTCCTGCCCTGAAACGTCAGGACAGTCCTTCCGACCAAGTTGGCGCCGCCCCAGCGGAGGGGTTTTCCAAAGTCACGCATGCTGTTGCCATGTTGTCTCTGTCCAATGCGTTCGAAGATGCGGATGTGGGTGAATTCGATGGACGGGTACGCAAATACCTTGGTCTGAGCGCAGATGCATCTGTCGCTTATACCGCAGAGCCAAAGATTGACGGCTTGTCCCTGTCCTTGCGCTATGAGAACGGCGCGCTTGTCCAAGCGGCGACGCGGGGCGATGGGTCAGTGGGCGAGAACGTCACCGCCAATGCCCGCACCATTGCCGATGTCCCCCAAACGCTGACAGATGCCCCCGACGTTCTCGAAGTGCGCGGCGAGGTTTACATGTCTCACTCGGATTTCGAGGCGTTGAATGTCCGCCAGACAGAGGCGGGCCAAAAACCCTTTGCCAATCCGCGCAACGCCGCTGCTGGGTCGCTGCGCCAATTGGACAGCGCAATCACCCGCGCGCGTCCCTTGCGTTTTTTCGCATATGCTTGGGGCGCGCTATCGGACCCGCTGTCTGACACGCAGCACGGCGCTATCGAACGGCTTAAGGCTTTGGACTTTCAAACCAACGACCTGACAGCGCTGTGCGATGGTCCGGAACAGATGATCGCGCAGTACCGCAAGATCGAACAGCTGCGCGCGGCGCTCGGCTATGACATCGACGGTGTCGTTTACAAGGTCAACGATCTGGCGTTGCAGGCACGTCTTGGTTTTCGCTCGACCACGCCGCGCTGGGCGATGGCGCACAAATTCCCGGCCGAACTGGCTTGGACCCGGCTCGAGGCGATTGATATTCAGGTGGGGCGCACCGGAGCGCTGTCTCCAGTTGCCCGACTGACACCTGTCACGGTGGGGGGCGTCGTGGTGTCCAACGCCACGCTGCACAATGAGGATTACATCGCCGGACGCGACAACAAGGGCGAAGAAATCCGCGCAGGCAAAGACATACGTGTGGGCGATTGGGTGCAGGTCTATCGGGCAGGCGACGTGATCCCCAAAGTGGCGGATGTCGATCTGAGCAAGCGGCCTAACGACGCGATGCCGTTCCGGATGCCCGAACGGTGCCCCGAATGCGACAGCGAGGCCGTGCGCGAGCCCGGCGACGCCATCCGGCGCTGCACCGGTGGCCTCATTTGCCCCGCGCAAGCCGTTGAGAAGCTGAAGCATTTTGTCTCGCGCAGCGCCTTTGACATCGAAGGGTTGGGTGCCAAGCAGGTGGAGCAATTCCACACAGATGGATGGATTGCAGAACCTGCCGACATCTTCACGCTGCGCGACCGTTTCGGCAGCGGTGTTCAGCAACTCAAGAACCGCGAAGGTTGGGGGGACAAGTCCGCAGCCAATCTTTTCGACGCCATAGACGAAAAACGCAGCATTGACCTCAATCGCGTTATTTTTGCGCTTGGCATCCGCCATGTAGGCGAGGCAGCCGCCAATTTGCTGGCCGCGCATTACGGCACTTGGGCCGCTTTCGACACAGCGATGCGCAACGCGGAAGAGGGCAATGCGGCATGGGACGACCTGCTGAGCATCGACGGAGTGGGCGCTGTGATGGCCCATGCGCTGGCCACGACGTTCAACCAAGAGGCCGAGATTGCCAGCATCGACCGACTTGTCGCGCAACTCAGCATCAAGGAAGCCACGCGCCCGAACACCGAAGGCAGCCCAGTCGCGGGCAAAACGGTTGTCTTCACAGGCACGCTGGAAAAGATGACGCGCGCCGAGGCTAAGGCGCGCGCAGAATCGCTTGGCGCCAAGGTGTCAGGCTCTGTCAGCGCCAAAACGGATCTGCTGGTTGCGGGCCCTGGTGCGGGATCCAAGGCGAAGAAGGCTGCTGAACTGGGCATTGAAACGCTGGACGAAGACGGCTGGCTGGACCTGATCGGCACAGCATGAGCCGTCCTGAAATCCTTTTCCCGCTCTTTGCCGATCTTGAAACGCTGGAAGGGGTGGGGCCGAAAACTGCACAGCACATGGGCGGGCTCGCTATCACCACCCCGCGTGATCTGCTGTTTACGCTGCCTCATACCGGCATCGACCGCGCCTTGCGGGAAAGCATTCAAGACGTGGTTTTACCTGCGACGATTACCGTCAAAATCAAAGTTGGCGCACATACTCCGGCGCGCGGCCGGGGCGGGGCCTACCGCATCCATGTAGAGGATGCCGAGACATCGTTTCAGCTGGTTTTCTTTCACGGGCGCGGCGATTACCTGAACAAAGTGCTGCCCACGGGGGCCGAGCGCGTTGTGTCGGGCCGTGTCGAACTGTTCGATGGCATCGCCAACATGGTCCATCCCGACCACATCCTGCCTGTGGAAGAGGCCGGCGACATCCCCGCTTATGAACCTGTCTATCCACTGACCGGTGGCGTGACCCAAAAGACGATGTTCAAGGCCACGCGCGCCGCGCTGACCCGAATGCCTGCGTTTGATGAATGGATCGACCCCAGCCAGATCGCGTCGGCGAAGTGGCCCGGTTTTGCGGATGCGATGACACAGGTTCATGCGCCGAAAGGGCAGGCGGACCTTGCCGCGACCAGCCTTGTGCGCACCCGTCTGGCCTATGACGAACTGCTGGCCCATCAGATCACCCTCGCGCTGGCCCGCGCGTCCGAGCGCAAGATGCCGGGGCAGGTTACACAAGGCACAGGTTGGTTGCAGGCCAAGGTGCGCGCGGACCTTCCTTATGCCGCCACGGGGGCGCAGGACCGCGCGATTGCACAGATCGCCGCCGACATGGCCAGGCCCACGCGCATGAACCGCCTGCTTCAGGGCGATGTGGGTGCCGGAAAGACGCTGGTGGCCTTTATGGCGCTGCTCATCGCTGTCGAGGCGGGCGGGCAGGGCGTCATGATGGCCCCCACAGAAATCCTTGCGCGCCAGCATCTTGAGGGTTTGCAGCCTCTGGCGGAGAGTGCCGGTGTGGTGCTGGAAATTCTGACAGGGCGCGACAAGGGCAGTGAACGGCGCGCCAAACTGGCCGCGCTTGCCCGTGGTGACATCCAGATTCTGGTTGGCACCCACGCCGTGTTTCAGGACGACGTGGTGTTCAAAGATCTGCGCATCGGAATCGTCGATGAACAACACCGCTTTGGTGTCCGCCAGCGGCTCGCCTTGGGGAAAAAGGGGGCTGGCTCGGACGTGCTGGTGATGACCGCCACGCCTATCCCGCGCAGCCTTGCACTGGCGCAATACGGCGACATGGACGTCTCTATCCTTGATGAAAAACCACCGGGGCGCAAACCGATCAAGACCGCACTGGTCAGCACAGACCGGATGGATGAGGTGATCACGCGCCTGCGAGCGGTGATGGACGAGGGGCGGCAATGCTACTGGGTCTGTCCGCTGGTCGAGGAAAGCGAGGCCGTGGACCTCACCGCCGCCGAGGAGCGGTTCAAACGTCTGCGCGCGGCACTGGGTGAGGGGCGTGTCGGGCTGGTCCACGGGCAGATGCCGCCAGCGGAAAAAGACGCCGCCATGGCTCGGTTTCAGGCCGGCGAAACCGGTGTGCTGGTGGCGACGACAGTGATCGAAGTCGGGGTGAACATCCCCAACGCGACCATAATGGTGATCGAGCGGGCGGAAACATTTGGACTGGCACAACTGCACCAGTTGCGCGGTCGCGTGGGGCGGGGCGAAGCCGCCTCGACCTGTTTGCTGATGTATCAGGCGCCCTTGTCCGAATCCGGGCAAAAGCGGCTTGAGGTGCTGCGCGCCACCGAAGACGGCTTTCAGATCGCCGAAACCGATTTGCAGATGCGTGGATACGGTGATCTCATCGGCACGGCGCAATCGGGCGTGCCTCGGTTCCGTATCGCCGACCTTGATCGGCAGGCGAACCTCATGGCCATTGCCCAAAGCGATGCGCGCAAGGCGCTTGCCGATGATCCTGACCTGTCCAGCCCGCGCGGCGCGGCAATCCGTGTTCTTCTTTGGTTGATGAGACAGGACGAGGCGATCCGTTTGATATCAGTCGGTTAAGCCGTCTAGTGCCAGAAAGTTCGCAAATGTTCTTAAAAAGTTCTTTACGGGGTGTTAAAATTGTGAGAACAAAGAAGCAACTTCAAGGAAGGGCACTGATATGACCACACTCCGCACACTCAAAGATGTCGCAACCCGCGCCGAGGCCACTTTGCTTCAGGATGTGATCGGTGCTGCCGCGTTGACTGTGATGCTGGTTGTGGCTTTGCACTTGCCGTCATTGATCTGAATTTCTGCCTGCGTACTTGCCTGTGATCCACCTTTGCGCCCGTCCCAATTGGCGTCCTCACCAAGCGGCTCTGCCTGCCGCACGGTGACCCTGTTTCCCGCAGGAAACCCGGATCCGTCCCCCGCAAGACACGCTTTACTTGCGCCGCCATCCTCCCCGGATGAGCGGCGTTTTTTTTGGTCATGTCAGAAGAGGGGTCAGGCGCAGTTCGCCTGTAATGCCTGTTCCATTGCCTCAGCCGTGGCTTCGATGGCAAGCAGGATCGACGCGTGCCGATTTTTGAAATCCTTCGCGGGCGCAAGCACCTCGAACCCGTCAAAGGGGGCGGTTGGCACGTCGCCGCCGGACTTCAGCATTGCGCGCAGACCATCTCGGGCAGTCTCAATCTCAGCAAGGCTGCGTCCAATGACGGCATGGCCGGTGACAGCCGCTGCCGCCTGACCCAAAGCGCAGGCCTTCACATCCTGGGCAAAATCCGTGATTCGACCGTCTGCGACGCAAACATCCACTGTCACAGCCGATCCGCACAACGGAGAGCGTTTTTTGACCGTCGCATGTGCGTCTGCAAGACGTTTGGTGTGCGGGATGTCCGCCGCCAGCGCCAAAATGCGGGTCGAATAGAGTTTGATCAGGTCGGTATCGGCGGGCATGTCCCCTCCGGCTCTGGTGTCGGTTACTTATCCGTCCTACATAAGCCCGCCCAAGCCAGATGCAAAAAGGTTTTGTCATGACCACACCCTTTGACCCCGCAAGCCTCGCATATAATGCGCAAGGGCTGGTGCCTGCCATCGCGCAGGATGCCGAAAGCGGGGAAGTCCTGATGATGGCATGGATGAATGCCGAGGCTGTGGCGCGCACGTTGGAAACGGGGCGAGTCACGTATTGGTCCCGCTCGCGCCAAGCGTTCTGGATCAAGGGCGAGACGTCAGGGCACGTGCAGGAACTGGTGTCGCTGCGTGTGGATTGCGATCGCGATTGTTTGCTGATGCAAGTAAACCAGACGGGTCCTGCCTGCCACACCGGGCGGCGTACTTGTTTTTATACCGAAGTCGCCGACGGGTCCGAAGTGGAGTTGATGGCACCGCTTTAGGGCCGCAGGTCGACCATCGCGCGAATATCGTCTGGAGACGTACCTTCTGCGCGGTATTTGGAGATCGCGCGTGCATCGTCGCGTTTGGCCAACCGCTTGCCCGCTTCGTCCCGGATCAGACGGTGATGATGATAGGCCGGAGTCGGCGCATCCAGAAGCTTTTGCAGCAGTACGTGAATCATCGTGGCCTCCGCCAAATCGGCGCCGCGCACCACATCCGTAATGCCTTGGGCCGCGTCATCGACGACCACAGACAGGTGGTAAGATGTACCCATATCGCGGCGCGCCAGAACGATGTCACCTACCGTAGTGACCAGATCACCGCAGGTGATTTGCCCCGCGTTCAATCCGGTCTCTTTGTAGCTGAGGGGCTTTGTCAGATGACGCAATGCCGCTGCCATATCCAGCCGTAGGGGCTTGTCTGTCGGCCTCGGGCCAGTACGGGGATGACGGGTACGACAGGTGCCGGGATAGATGAGCCCATCGGGGCCATGACGCGGCACGCCTTCTTGCGGGGCGCTCAGCGCCGTTTCGATGTCTCGGCGGGTGCAGTCACACACATACATCAGGCCTCGTTCCCATAATATATCATGCGCTTGTGCGTAAAAGTTCATGCGTTCCGATTGCCGCAATACCGGTTCAGGCCAGCTCACCCCAAGCCATGCAAGGTCGTCATAAATCTGGCTTTCCCAGTGATCACGTGCGCGGGTCTGATCGATGTCTTCGATCCGTAGCAAGAACGTGCCGTTTTGAGCTTGGGCCATATCATAGGCCAACAGAGCCGAATAGGCGTGCCCCAAATGCAAAGGGCCCGTCGGAGATGGCGCAAATCTTGTTGTGAATGTCACGCTTTTTCAAGCACGTAGACGTTGGATTTCAACCCGATCCCTGGCAGGTGGGGCCCATGTTCCTTGAACAACAGTCGCGCGGCACCACAGTCGGTCCATTCGGCAACGCCGGCTTCGTTCGCAGGCTCTTCGAGCGCATGGTCATTGAACGAAAACACCAGTTTGCCGTCGCGCGGCAGGGCGCGCATCAGGATGTGCAGCACTTCGATGGGGGCCGCACCCGCGCCGATAACCCCGATTGCGGCGCATAGCGCATAATCTTTGCGAGGCAGTTCAGCTCCCGCTTCGATCTGGTCAAGGTGGCGATAGACGCCTTTTGCGCGCGCGCCTTCCAGCATCTCTGCTGACAGGTCGACGCCGTCTATGGTTTCGAACCCGGCGAGTTTCAGGGCAAGGCCGGACAGGCCCGTGCCACAGCCGAAGTCCAGCAACGGCGCGCTCATGTCGTCCGCATAGTGCTTGAGCGCATCCGCGCAGCGCCCGGGCGTGGCATAGCCGTGTTCGCCCACTTCCGCTTCGTAACTCGCGGCCCAGTCGTCATAAAGCACGCGGGTCGAGGCCGCGTCGCGGGCGGTGTAAGCTTTGTCGAGGAATTTGGTCATGGGCTTACGTTAGCCGCGTCAAATACGCGGCGTCCAGTGGCTTGATAGGGTCCCGGGCCGGGGGCGCGCTGCCTTTCGCGCTCATTGGAGTACTTTTGATCAGAAAAGAAGATCAGGCTGCTTGGGACTGTGGCGCCAGCCAGTTTTGCCAGTCGGCCTTGGCGCGATCAGTGTAGGCTTTGTAGCGGTCTTTACGTCCGCGCCGCCCGCCTTTGAGGCCCTCGACAGGGGGGAACAGACCGAAATTGACGTTCATTGGCTGGAACGTCTTGGCCTCTGCACCGCCAGTGATGTGGGTGATCAAGGCGCCCATGGCCGTTGTGTTGGGGGGGATGTCCAACGCGCCTCCCAAGATCTCCGTTGCCGCCATTCGTCCGGCCAGCAAACCCATGGCTGCGGATTCAACATAGCCTTCGACCCCCGTGATCTGCCCGGCAAAGCGGATGTTGGGCCGTGACTTCAGCCGCATGTCGGCGCTCAGCAAGGTTGGACTGTTCAGGAATGTGTTGCGGTGAATGCCGCCCAGGCGAGCAAATTTGGCATTCTCAAGTCCGGGAATGCATTTAAAAACATCGGTTTGTGCGCCGTATTTCATTTTTGTCTGAAAGCCGACGATGTTGTACAGTGTGCCCAGTTTGTTGTCCCGGCGCAGTTGTACGACGGCATGAGATTTGACGTCTGGCGCATGGGGGTTGGTCAACCCAACAGGTTTCATCGGACCAAAACGCAACGTCTCGCGTCCACGCTCTGCCATCACTTCGATCGGCAAACAGCCATCGAAATAGCCTGCCGTTTCGCCCTCTTTGAACTCGGTTTTGTCGGCTGAGAGCAGGGCGTCGATGAAGGCCTCGTATTGGTCGCGGTCCATGGGGCAGTTGAGGTAGGCGGTGCGCTCTTCTTCGGTTTCGCCCTTGTCATAACGGGACTGCATCCATGCCTTGGACATATCGATGCTGTCGAAATAGACGATGGGTGCGATGGCATCGAAAAAAGCGAGGGCTTCGCCGCCCGTTTCCTGCGCGATGGCCTGACCAAGTGCAGTCGAGGTCAACGGACCGGTTGCGAAAATCCAGTTTCCCGTGGAGGGCAATTCAGTGATTTCACCGTATTCCACCGAAATATTGGGATGGGCGATCAACGCATCTGTCACCGATTGCGCAAAGGGATCACGGTCTACAGCCAGCGCACCGCCCGCAGGCAGACGATGCTGATCCGCTGTGGCCATAATCAAACCGCCCGCGGTCCGCATTTCCCAATGCAGCAGACCCACAGCATTCTGTTCGCTGTCGTCTGAGCGGAACGAATTTGAACACACCATTTCACCCAAAAGGCCGGTCTGATGGGCAAATGTCCCGACTTTGGGTCGCATTTCGTGGATGACCACGGACACGCCCATATTGGCCGCTTGCCAGGCCGCTTCGGATCCGGCCATTCCGCCGCCAACGATATGCAATTCATCTGTCATGGGGCGGATGTAGGGCACCGCGCGCCGTTGCGCAACTTTGATCAGGGTGGGGGGGATTTTTGGGGTCGCCGCTGCGGGGATGGTCGGTCAGTGAGAGGCTGACCTGGAGGGACCTTCCGCCAGTCGGCGACCCAAAATCGTATCCGGTTGTTAACCGTGTCCAATTTGTGCCTCATTTGCGCCCAGATTAATAGAGCTTATTCGGAAACAATCGGGTGCCAATTCGGAGACAACCATAGGTTACCTTTGTTTTTATGGCTCAAACCCTATTGAGACCACTCTGGCGGGCGCTTGTTGATAAAGGCATCAATGCCTTCTTTGGTGTCTGGGTGCACCATATTGTCTACCATAACCTGCCCCGTATAGGCGTAAGCGTCAGCCACGGGCATTTGAATTTGGGCATAGAACGCCTCTTTCCCGATGCGCACGGCAGAGCCGAGTTTGGACGCCAATTGTTCGGCGAGGGCGGCGGCCTCGGATTCTAGGTCTTCGGGCGCAACGGCCCGGTTGATCAGGCCCAGCGTTTGGGCGCGCTCTGCCTCGATGAACTCGCCCGTGGTCAGCATCTCGAACGCTTGCTTGCGGGGAATGTTGCGAGACAGGGCGACCATGGGGGTCGAACAAAACAACCCGATGTTTACACCGTTCACGCCAAATCGTGTTCCGTGGGCGGCGACCGCCAGATCGCAGGTGGCCACCAACTGGCAACCGGCGGCTGTTGCAATTCCGTGTACCTGAGCAATCACTGGCTGTGGCAGGGACTGAATACGCGCCATCATGGCCGCACAGCGGTCAAACAGGTCTTTGAAATAGGCAGCACCGCCATCCGCGTTCTGACGCCCCGCGGTCATTTGCTTCAGATCATGGCCTGCACAGAACGCTTTGCCTGCTCCGGACAATACGACGGCGCGCACACTGCGGTCGTCTGCCACGTCATCGAGGGCGCTGTGCAACGCTGCGATCATCTCATCACTCAGCGCGTTTAACCGCTCAGGCGCGTTCATCCGCAGATGCATTACGGCACCCCTGACCTCACGTTCCAGAATTGCCATCTTGCTCTCCCTCGTCTTTGCAGCGAACCCTAGGGCAATTGTGCGAGGAGGAAAAGTATGGCCCCAGTTATGGACGCCGCCGAAATGAACGCCTTTCTGGGCCGCGTGTTTCTGGAGGTGGCGGGCGAATTTCATGTGGAAGAGGTCAGTGGGGACACTGTCACCTTGCGACTGTTTGTTCAGGACCGTCATTTGCGTCCCGGCGGCACGGTGTCGGGCCCGGCTATGTTTTCCCTTGCGGATGTGACCGCCTACATGGTGACGCTGGCCCAGATCGGCCCACGCGCGCTGGCGGTGACCACGAATTGCGCGATTGATTTCATGCGTAAACCCGCCGCAGGGGTCGATCTGATTGCCAAGGGGCGGCTGTTGAAACTGGGCAAGCAACTGTCCGTGTCGGATGTTCTGATTTATTCCGAAGGCATGGACAAACCCGTGGCGCGGGCCAGCCTGACCTACGCCATTCCGCCCCAAGGCGTTGATTTGCCCGGTTAGATCAACCCCGCGGCACCCCAAGCCAGCCCCAGCCCAACGGCCAAAGTTGTCAGCACAGCCGCATAGCCCGCCAGTTTCCAAGCTGAATACGGACGCTCTCCGTATGCGCGCCCTTCGATGCCGCAGACCACGACCATTTTGGCGGTGTCGTTGTAGGTGTAGTGCAAGATCCAGACTGGCAGCAGGATACGTCGGTAATGAATGCCACTGGTGTCGGTGTGATAACGGATGTTGTGCACGCCGGATTTGTTCACATGCCCCTTGATCCGGTTGCGGATCAGCAGCGCCTTTTCATTGCCCTTGCGCTCCAACCCCTCGCTCAGCGTTTGGTGGTGCTGTTCGGCGGCAAAGCCTGACAGATATCCAGCGCGATAAGGGCGCAGCCGCTCTGGGTAAAAGTCGTGCAGGATGCCGTCACGGATCAGGGGCGTCACATGGTGCGAGGCGGGGACTAGCATATCGTCAAACCGCATCCGTAACACGCCCGAGGTCTGGCGCGTCTCGGTGCGCTTGTTGCGCCGCACGCGGTAGCTGGCCCAGTACTGAATCAACTCGTCGCTATCAAAGGTCCAGAACGGGACGTAGATGCCAGCCACACGGGCTTTGGCCACCACGCCGGCCAGATCACTGGGTGCGGCAATGCGTTTGCGCACCCAAGCCTGTGCGAGGGTCTGGGCATCCTGTTCGGGAACGCGGAAAGGGATCAACGCCATTGGCTCGTATCCGCGGTCATTTGTTTCAACCACAACTGGCCCGTCGCAATAAGAGCACCGGGTGCTCAGCGATTGGGCCACAAAGGTAACAGACCCGCCGCAGGTCTCACACCGGTGAACGATGCTGTCAAAGTCGATCTGCGCCTCCGGGGCGGATACCAGCGGATCAAACGGGAATTCTTCAGCTGCTGCGTCGTCGTCAGCAGTTTCCAGCGAAGTGACGTTTCCACAGCTGGCGCATTTTAAGGCTTGCACGGCAGGGTCGTACACACACTGACCCGCGCAGGTGGCGCATTGCAGTTCGGACTGGATGACAGGCGCCGCCATCAGTCCTCTCCCATGATCGCAATGGCTATCTCAAGCAGGACACGCAGGCGCAGCCAGGACCGGCCAATCGCGCCTTCCAAATCGCCCGTCGCGCCCCAATCGCCAATGATCGTGGCCAGAAACCATGTGGTCATCAGCCAGAAGGCGATGATGGACCAGCCACCGATGCTGCGCAGCCAACCGGTGGAGCCCTGCTTCAACTCATGCTTCGCCTCATAAACCGCGATTAGCTTTTTTACCGCCGGAACGCCTGCAAGGGTGCCAAACGCGATCAACGCAAGGGCGGCGAGGGCAGGGGCGGCAAGGGACAAAAACATAAAAGATCAAAGCCGAAGGACAGGTGTCACACCCTCTTGTTGGACGTAAGACCCCATTGCAAGAGTGGAAACGGCAAAATTGATGGGGTATAATAATACCTTATTTGTAAGATATTGTTTTTGAATGTTTAAAACTGACATATGTCCGTTGACGTGCAATTCAGCCGCGCCTATACCCGCCCAATCCGAAATTCGAGCCCCCTAAGGGATGCGACACATGAAAACCTATACCGCAACACCTGCGGACATCGACAAGAAATGGATCCTCATCGACGCCGAAGGCGTGGTGCTGGGCCGTCTTGCTTCGATCGTCGCCATGCGCCTGCGTGGCAAGCACAAGGCGTCTTACACGCCGCACATGGATTGTGGTGACAATGTCATCATCATCAACGCCGAGAAGATCCAGATGACGGGCAACAAGCGTCAGGAGAACTTCTACTGGCACACCGGTCACCCCGGCGGGATCAAAAGCCGCACCAAGGAGCAAATCCTTGAAGGCGCGCACCCCGAGCGCGTTGTGACCCAAGCGGTCAAGCGCATGCTGCCCGGCAACCGTCTGAGCCGTGAGATCATGACCAACCTGCGCGTCTACGCAGGCGGCGATCACCCCCACGAGGCGCAAAGCCCCGAAGTTCTGGATGTTGCATCCATGAACAAGAAAAACACGCGGAGCGCATGAGCATGGCCGACGAAATCAACACACTCGAAGACCTGCAAGCCGTGGCCGGCGATGCCGCCCCGGTTGAAGCTGAAGTGATCCACCGCGAACCCGTGCGTGACGCACTGGGCCGCTCCTATGCCACTGGTAAGCGTAAAGATGCGGTCGCCCGCGTCTGGATCAAGCCAGGCTCCGGCAAGGTCACCGTGAACGGCAAAGAGATGAACGACTATTTTGCGCGCCCCGTGCTGCAAATGATCCTTGCCCAGCCGTTTTCCGTCGCTGGCGTTGAAGGCCAGTTCGACGTTGTCGCAACGGTCAAAGGCGGCGGCCTCTCTGGTCAGGCCGGTGCGGTCAAGCACGGCGTGTCCAAGGCTCTGCAACTCTACGATCCGTCCTTGCGCGGCGCCCTGAAAGCGGCAGGCTTCCTGACCCGCGACAGCCGCGTTGTTGAGCGTAAGAAATACGGTAAAGCCAAAGCGCGTAAGAGCTTCCAGTTCTCCAAGCGTTAAGCTTTACACCACAGCAAAGAAAAAAGGCCGCTCCTATCAGGGGCGGCCTTTTTTGTTTTCGAAGTTGGTTCTTACAGACAAGGTACACGCAACCATGACCCGCCCAGGGCGCGCACCTGTGCACCGGTGCCGATTTTGAACCGCGCCAACCCTGGCGCGTTCACCGTATCCACGTGGCCAAGATCAAGGCGGGCCAAGCCTCGCCTTGCCAGATGATCGCATGCTCGCACCAACAGAGCGTGATGCGCGCCACTTCTGCGCCCGGCTTCTCCAGACCACCCCAGATAATAGGTGGCCACATGCCCATGGACTAAAAACAGCATCGCCGCGATGGGTTCCCGTTTGTCGGATGCGACGAACACCAGCGCGTTGTCGGGACTGGCCTTGGCATAGGCCTGCAACACAGCATGAGGCAGGCTGTGAAATCCCTTGGAACGCTGTTGCGCGAGATCCGCGGACAGTAACCAGCCGTGACGGAGCGGATCAAATCGGTCATGTTTGACCCGCAAACGCGCCTTTTCTGCCCGGCGCAAGGTTGCGCGCCATTTGGGTTTCATCGCGGCCAGACGTGCCGATGAGGTGCCAGACAAGGACAATTCAGCGACCCAGTTTGGCGTATGTATCTGGCGGTACCCGGCAGACCTGAGCGCGGCCAGATCGTGCCCATCGCTGTTGATCACGTGCAGACTGGAGCCGCGCAGGATGTTGGCATTATTTGGTCCATACTCAGCCCGCCAGATTGGCCCGCGAGAGGCCAGCGTCAGACCAAAGCGTGATATCGCCTGCACTGGTGCTGCACCGGGCAGGTGAACCTCAAGCACGGCACAGCCGGTCTGGCGTAACGCGGCGCTGTATTGTGGGTGTTGTTGTAAGGGCAGGCAAAGGTCCGGTTCCATCGCCACTGTTAAGTCCTCCGAAACCTAATGTGGCGTTAACTGTGATTATGGTTGCACGAAAAACTTCACAAAAAATTGTGGCAGGTTGCTATGCTCCGCCGTCCAAACCAACTCTGTTTGGCGCTGCTGTCGTAGCGAGTGTCGTCACGTTGCCCATTGCGGTCGTGGTGCTGTGTGTCGAGCTATTTGGGCCATGATCACCGGGGTTGATGGACGGGACCTTTGCGCTGGTCTGTCATGATTAACACTCCGTTTACCATCGCAACCGTCCGTTGCGTTAAGTCCTGCCATTTGCGGAAATCGTTTCTCACGCGGCGCACGGGGTGTGGCTCGACGATTGTCCTTGTTTTTATGGTGTTAAAACCCGCAATGCATTTGCGCTGGCTGCGACACAAAAAAGCCGTCGCGCGCACGCTACTCATCCGGCTTGATCAGCCCCAGTCCACGAAGGTAAATCCCAATCCCAGACTCCAGCAAATCCTCGGGCGGAAAGGGTGACGCGCGACCGGGCGAGTTGCGCGCAAACAGCTCCACAACGCCGTGGCTCATCGCCCAGATATGGGCCGAGAACATGGATGCAGGTGGGCGCTTATCCTCTGGAATATGCTCACTTAAATCGCCAGCAGCCTTTTCCAGAACGGCATTAGCCCGGTTGGCCACATCGGCCAGTTCAGGCGTACGATTGACCGAAATCCCGCTTTCAAACATCGCGATATAATGGCCGGGAAAGCGGCGGGCAAAGGCCAGATAGGCGCGGCCCGTGGCCTCAAATGCGGCCAAGGCCGAAGGCTGCCCGGATTGATAGGCGTGCTCCATCAGATCAGCAAAGATGCCATAGCCCTGCCGCGCACATTCCGCGATCAAATCTTCGCGCCCTTCATAGTGGCGATAAACGGCAGCAGGGGTCACGCCCGCCTGCTTGGCCGCCTCAGATAGGGTGAAGCCTGTTGGCCCCTTTTCCTCGATCAATTGCAAGGCTGCATCGATCAAAGCCTGTCGAAGGTTGCCGTGGTGATAGCCGCGTTTAGGCATCCCAGATATCCGGTCCGCCACAGATTTCTTTTTCTATTTTACCAATGGCTTGCAGGTCTTTGTTTGTGTAATCCAGTCCGTGCAAAAGCGTGCGGATTGCGTTCAGGCGCGCGCGCTTCTTGTCGTCCGATCGCACGATGGTCCAGGGCGCGATATCTGAATGTGATAACTGCAGCGTTTCGCGGATCGCGTCGGTGTAGTCGTCCCATTTGCCCAGACCCTCAACATCGATCCAGCTGAGTTTCCACTGTTTGAGCGGGTTACGTTCGCGCGCCATGATCCGGCGCAACTGTTCGGCCCGGCATACGTTCAGCCAGAACTTGAAGACATGGATCCCATCGTCGATCATCATCTCTTCGAAGGGGTTCACTTGGGCGAAAAAGTGCGCGCGTTGCGCGGGCGTGCAAAACTCAAAGACATGCTCGACCACGCCTCGATTGTACCAGCTGCGATCGAACATCACCAATTCACCGGCAGAGGGTAAGTGCTTGGTATAGCGTTGAAAGTACCACTCCGTGCTTTCTTTTTCGGTGGGTTTTGACAAGGCCACAACCCGAGCGCTTCGTGGGTTCAGGTTCTGGCGAAACCGTTGGATCGTGCCGCCTTTTCCAGCGGCATCGCGCCCCTCAAAAACGCAGGCAATCCGCGCGCCGGTTGCCTTGACCCAGCTCTGCATCTTGACCAGCTCGATCTGCAAAGCTTCCATTTCGCGTTCGTAATCCTTGCGCTTCATCCGCTCTGCGTGAGGGTAAGTCGGGGTCAGGATATCATCCTTGTCAGCGCCGGCGATCTTGTCGCGCACATCGTCTGGGGCACCGGTTTCGTAGAACTCGGTGATGGCACCGTCAAAGGGAAGGGTCATTTGATATCCCGCTCAAGTTACTGCTCTTAACATGCAATATGGGGGAGGTTAGCGGTTAACGCAAACCGGCCCGTGTAGCGACCCGGTCAATTGCCGCGATTACCTCTTTGGGGTTCGTGTGTTGCGGCATGTGTCCGATGCCGGGCAAGACGGTGACATTTGCCCCTTCGATCTGCCCGGGAACTTTGGCGGAGTGGACTGACAGCGGCACGATGGTGTCCGCATCCCCGTGCACGATTTCCACGGGCACTTTGATTGCACCGTATTGCGCTGACATTTCAACGACATAGGGGCGCAGCCAATTCACCTGACGGGCATTGGCCCGCATCGAATGACGCCGTAACGACAGGGCCGCTCCGACATGTTCCAGATAGCCATCAGGTGCGTCTTGGGGTTCGAATATACTGGCGAGTGTGGTTTCGACGTAGGTTTTCGGCACGAAAGCCGACAGCAAAGGCACCGCCAACCCGCCGCCCCAAGCCGAACCATTTACGCGGTAGGTCCAGCCCAGATCACCCGGCCAAGGGTTGGCCACGCCAGCGACCGACACAAGCCCGGCCAGATCGTCAAATTCCAGCGCCCATGCGTATCCTATGATCCCACCGAACGAGTGTCCCAACACAATCGGGTTTGTGACCCCCAGCTGATCCGTGGCGGCCTTTAACAACCGTGCCTGATCCCGTGGGCTGGCATGAGCGGTGGAAAAGGCGCGCCTGTGCGCCGGGTCCAACTGTTCGGTCCATCCCATTCCGGGTCTGTCCAGCATCGTGACGCGGTAGCGGTCCTTTAGCATATCGGCAAAAGCAAAGGAAAAATCGCGCGTGTTGCCTGAGGCCCCGTGCAGTAGCACGACGTCGGGGCCTTGACCCATTTGCACGGCGTGCACTGTCACGCCGTCCACATCGATCAATCGCCCCATATGAGGGTAGTTGGCGGCAGCATCCCGGTCGCGTTTGATCGAAAAGAACTGAACAATCACAACCGAGACCACAATCACGGCAAGCAGAAACACCAGTGCTGTTTTCATCGCCTATCCCCGCAGGTCGGTGCGATCTTGTCCGATCCGCTCCATCTCGTATGGGGTTGTCAGATAGACTTCTGACAACCAGTTTCCATAGAGAAGGTGGGCGTGGCTACGCCAGCGATTGAGGGGGCGCTGATTGGCGTCGTTGTTTGGGAAATACCCAACCGGCATGGCGATCTTGGCGCCCTGCACCTGAACAGACGCCAGATCGCGGTCGTATTCCTGTTTCAGCGTGTCACTGTCGTATTCAAAGTGATTCAGAATGTAGAGCGCACGGTGCTGAGGGTCTTCGATCAAGCAGGGGCCGGTGACGTCCGACCCCAGCAAAATTGGCAGACCTGCTGCCTCTACTTCATCGCGGCGCACTTCAGTCCAGCGGCTTACGGGGATGACGCAATCATCTGAAAAGCCGCGCAAATAGGGCGAGGCAGGTGCAAGGTTTGCGTGCCGATACGTGCCGAACAGCTTTTCTGTCAGCAGGTGTTTGGGTACATCATGAAAATGGTGCAGCATCGCCATCCCGCCCCAGCATACGCCAAAGGTGGAATGTACATGGGTTTGGGTCCAGTCCATGACTTCGCACAGCTCTTCCCAATAGCTCACGTCTTCAAAGTCGAGGTGTTCGATGGGCGCGCCAGTGATGATCAGGCCGTCAAACTTCTGGTCTTTGATCTCTGCAAACGGGCGATAGAAGCTGTCCATGTGATCGGCCGAGGTGTTCTTGGCCTCGTGATCCGTCATCCGGACAAGCGTCAGTTCGATCTGCAATGGTGTGGCCCCAATGAGACGCGCAAACTGTGTTTCGGTCTGAATCTTCTTGGGCATCAGATTCAGCAGCGCGATTTTGAGCGGTCGAATGTCCTGAGAGGCCGCCAGCTCGTCATCCATCACCATCACGCCCTCGCTGTCGAGGACGGAATAGGCGGGCAGGGTGCGGGGCAGTTTCAGGGGCATGGGTGGTTCCGGGCGAAAGGGCTAGGGGAAGGCAGATAGCCTTAGCTTGCGCGGCGCTCAAGGGCGACGGCGACGAGATCGATGAAATCCGCTTCACCTTTGAGAGAGGCGACTTCGTCCGCCGTGACACTCACGCCCCAACGTTCCATCGCTTCATAGCGGGGCTGGCGGTGCGCCAGCGCGCGCGCGTACGTCCAGCGCACAAAGGCGTCTGGGTCGACCTTGTCTTCGCCGAGGCCGGTTTCACCAAGATACGTGTTCCAGCAGTTCAATAGGAACTCGGGCTGATAGGCCATGGGCTTGGGCGCCTTGTCGAACCGTGCGATCAGCGCTTGGGTATGGGCGGCATCCCCTTTGATCCAAAGCGGCAGGCAGGTGCGCGACAGATGGGTCAACAGCGGGTCGTTATCGTCTGTTGCGTCTACCCATTCACAGATTGACCCACCGGTGTCACAGATAAAGTGGGGATAGCCATAAAGCGCCTGCGCCCGGTCTGCGAAATAGCTGGTGTCGTTCAAGGCGGACAGTTCTGATTGGTGGAACTGTTCTTGACGGCGACGATATTCCGCAATGGGCAGTCCACCTTTTTCCGGATCGCCGGGTTTGCCCAGATAGGTGGACACGGGGCTAAGGTTGTCGAACGTGATGTTGGAGCCGATATAGATGCTGTCAGACATCAGCAGAGACCGCAGAAACGGCACCTTCATGGCTTCGGCCTTGGCGTTGTCGGCGATCAGCTCGCCCATATACCGCGTGCCGATCCGGTAATCGATAGAGTAGTGGAACCAATGGCCAGAGGCGCGCACGATGCTCGACATATGCGTCTTGCCCAGACCCGACATGCCATAAACCAACACGCGCTTTTGCGCGGCTGCGCGCCAGTCATCGGCGGTGCGATAAAGCATGATGGTCGTTCCTGTCCGCTTCTGTTCGCGCCGTGGTAACGATGTGCCTGCTAGCGGTCAACACGACCATCCGCCAGACGCTCACCGCATGCTGCGCACCCATGCCCAAAGTCGCCGGTCCAGAATGACAAGGCCAAGGGCCAACAAGGCAAAGCCGACAAAGGCATTCGGCCCCAAAGCCTCCCCCCGCACCCACGCACCGAGGGCAATGGCCACAGGCGGGATCAGCAGGGTGACGAGCATCAGATTGCCTGCGCCCGCCAATGCCAGCACTCGGTAATAAAGCAGGTAAGCACCTGCCGTGGCGATGAAGGCATAGTATCCAATGGCGAGCAGCGTAGGTTTCGCCAGATCAAGGTTGATTGGCCCGTCAACGATCCACGCCAGTGGTAGGATGATCAGCGTTGACCCGGTCAGCATACCTGCGGCGGCGACTTGAGGGGCAAGCCCGCCCAGAAAATGGCGCGCCCACACGCTTGCCAGAGCGTAGGACACTGTGCCGGCAAGGATGGCGAGCTGTGCAAGGCTTTGCAGATCAAAGCTGCGAAAATTGTCGAGGCCGATGGCCGTCGCGACCCCCAAGAAACCCAAGGTCACCCCAATGGCCTTACGCGTGGTGATCCGCTCATCCGCAAAAAACAGCGCGGCTGCAATCACTCCGAAAATGGCGGTGGCTCCGTTCAAGATCGAGGTCAGACCCGTTTCAATGTAAAGCTGCCCCCACGCCATCAGACCAAACGGGATCACGTTGTTCAGCAGACCCATGCCCAGAAACCCCAACCAGATACGCGGGTCGCGGGGCAGGGGCAGACGCATCACAGCCACCACGGCCCAAAGTGCCAGCATCGCCCATCCGGTACGGTGAGCAACAGAAGTCAGAGGGGGGACCTCATCCAGCGCCACCCGGATGGCCAGAAAGGATGCACCCCATATCGTGGCCAGCAAGATCATCTCGGCCCAAGCGCGGCCTGTCATCGTCTTTTGTGGTGTCATGTGAGAAGTAGTGTCAGCGGCGCTGAGTAGGTGCCACCCGAATCCTGCGCAAAGAAAAACCCCCGCGGCGATTGCTGCAGGGGTTTGGTCATTTTCAATGATTGAATGGATCAGAAATTGTAGCCGATCTTGATGCCGAACGCTATTGCGTCGTTGTCTTCAAAAATACCGCCCGGCACTGCGGGGCCGACGCGTGTATTTGCATCACCGATGTCGATAAACCGAACACCAGTTGTGACTTTCATATTGCCTTTTGTGTAGATCGCAGACAGCGCCACACTGGTAAAACCATCAGTCGGGCCTAGGTTCCCTGTTGGCGATCCTGTGGTTTCTTCGTAGCTGACTGATCCTGCAACGGACCACTGATCATTCAACCTGCGGCCCAAGCCCAGCGTCCAGGTGATCCGATCATCGTCAAAAAATACCAGCGGCGATCCAACCAAGGCAACATATTGCTCCGGCGCGATTTCGAACGAGGACCACTCGACCCAGCGCACCGAACCGAACAGAAGCGTGTCCTTGGCGATCCCGGATTGGAAATCCAGCGTCAGGGATTGCGGAGTTTCGATCTCCGTAGTTGACGCAACACTGCTTCCCAAAACGCTGCTTTCGATGGTGTCAAGTTCGTGCTCGATGGAGGACTGGTAAGTCAGCGAGACGCGCATCGCAATTTCGGGCATCTCGTAAGACGCACCAACGAGGTAGCCAACTGCGCCGTCGCTGTCGGCGTTTGCTTCATAAGGTGGAGTCACACCCGGCACCGCCGTAACGAACGGCACAACAGCCGCGGCTGAGATAACTTGGTACCGCAGCCCGCCGTAAACGCTGAATTGGTTTGGCATCTTGTACCGCAAAACCGCGGTCAGAGCGTCAGAATCAAAAAACGCCGTTGAACCCTGAGCGAAGTATCCGGTACCGGTGGGATAATCTACGTCCGCGCCATAGGGCTGGTCATAGATCAATGAATACGAAAATTTTTCGTTGATGTCCGCTTTGTACGCGAAACCAAACTGGTTGTAGCTGGGCGTCAAGTCACCCGATTGGGCGCCTGGCGTGACCAACCCACCTACCCCCGAGGTGTCTGGGCTGATATGCGCATAGCTAAATTCAAGATAGCGGCCGTTCTCGAACAGTGGGGCGACCGATTGATTGGTGCGTTCCACTCCTGCTGCTGACGCTGCTGTAGCACCCAGCAAAACGGCGGACGTCGCCAAAATATACGTTTTCATTTACTTCCTCCCAAAGCGCGAAATCTGTTTTGAGTGGGTACGCGCCGGGTGTGCATAAGGTATTTTCAAGGGGGGTGCGTCAATAATGACCCTAGGGCACAAACTTGCATGTGACGGAGCGTCATAATTTTGTGACCTTGCAGACACAACCCTAACTGCGACGGGTTTCAACCCAGAGGTTTAGGTAGTTTCCGGCAAAGATGATCAGGGCTCCGACAAACACCCAGATATCGATTGCCTCGTTGTAGGCCAGCATTCCAATTACGGCGATAGTGGGCAGGCGGATAAAGTCAATTGGCACCACGACGGTAGCCGGAGCAATGGCCAGCGCATTGGTCAAACAGAAATGGGCCAGCAGACCCGCGCATCCGATCAGAAAAACCCATGGAACCATTTGCGCATTCGGGAAAGCGACATCTCCGTCCCAGCTCGCCATCACAACGCCCATCACCAGTTGCATCACGGTCAACCAAAACAAGATGGACGTGATTCCCTCTGTTCGCGTAAGCCGTTTGGTCAGCATGATGGTAAGCGCAAAAAAGATGGCACTTGAGGCAGCCGTAATCACGCCAGCGTTCAGCCCGGCCATGTCAGGGCGTGCCACGATCAGGATACCAATGAACCCCATGATCGCAGCAAGCCCCCGCACCAGCGTCAGCCGCTCACCCAAAACAAGGGGGCTGAGCACGATGACCCATATGGGTGATGTGAATTCCAACGCAAAGACCTGCGCCAGCGGAATCACTGTTACAGCGTAGAACCACAGGTTCTGGCCCGTAAAATGGGCCAAGTTCCGCATGGTATGCGTGCCAAGGCGCTCCGTCTTGATGGACCGCCAGGCGCCCGTTGCTCCTGCCAATACACAGACAATGATCACCCCGACCATGCTGCGATACATCATGATTTCGAACGTATCGAGGCTGCCCGACACTTCGCGTCCGGCCACGGCCATGCTGGAAAACGAGGCGATGGACCCGGTCATCCAAAGGGCAGCCTTCAGGACTTGGCCCGTCGCATCTTGGGGTGCTTTGGTCATCATTCGGATCCAATCCGCATTGGTGCGAACAGGGGATCCGTCGCCGAACAAGTTTGGGGCAGCCGCTACAAGATTTCAACTGCAACCACTGAAACTCCAAGGGCCAAGCCGATCGCGCCGCTCAAAACAAGTTTGGGTCTCTGATACCTCGGTTTTGGTTGGTAGCAGGCGTGGCAGGTAGATCCTGAAAGCCGCATCTTGTGTCCGCAGCAAGGGCATTTGAAAATTCGGATTGCCATATTGTAGTCCCCTGAAAAATTGGCAAAAGTTTCGTGAAAGACCAGAATTTGGAATCTTACGCAATTCAATCAAAAGGGGAATTTTGGCCGCAATCAAGGGTCGCGTGAATGTCGCGTTATGTTATTTTGTGGCTGAAGAAATTTTGCGCGCGAAGTGATCTATTATTGTGCGCTTGAGGGCGTCATTCCCATTCGATCGTGCCCGGAGGTTTGGAAGTGATGTCGTAGGTCACCCGGTTGATCCCCGGTACTTCGTTGATGATCCGCGTGGCCGTTTCACCAAGGAAATCGTGGCTGAATGGGTAGTAATCCGCCGTCATCCCATCCACAGAGGTGACCGCCCTGAGCGCGCAGGCGTAATCATATGTCCGCCCGTCGCCCATCACGCCGACTGTGCGCACTGGCAGGATCGCGACAAAAGCCTGCCAGATGTCATCATAAAGACCGTGTTTGCGGATCTGATCGATATAGACCGCGTCCGCTTCGCGCAGGATCTCCAGCTTGGGGCGCGTGATTTCACCGGGGCAGCGGATGGCGAGGCCGGGGCCGGGGAAGGGGTGTCGTCCGATAAAGCTGGCCGGAAGACCAAGCTCGCGGCCCAGTGCACGCACTTCGTCTTTGAAAAGCTCACGCAGGGGTTCGACCAGTTTCAAACCCATCTTTTCGGGCAAACCGCCAACATTGTGGTGAGATTTAATGGTGACCGATGGGCCACCGGAGAAGGAGACCGATTCGATGACGTCTGGATAGAGGGTCCCTTGAGCTAGAAACTCTGCGCTTTCGATCTGGTCTGCGTATTTCTGGAACACGTCGATGAACAGGCGCCCAATGATTTTGCGCTTGGTTTCCGGGTCAGACACGCCATCGAGTTCACCAAGAAACAGGTCTGCCTCATTGGCGTGGATGACCGACAGGTTCATGTTGTCGCGGAACATGCCCACGACCTCAGCGGCCTCGTCCTTGCGCAGCAGGCCGTGATCCACAAAAACACAGGTGAGTTGATCGCCCACCGCCTCGTGGATCAATGCCGCAGCAACAGAACTGTCCACGCCGCCGGACAAAGCACAGATCACGTTCTTGTCGCCGATCTGGTCCCGTATTTTCTGGATCGCTTCCTCGCGATAGGCGCCCATGGTCCAATCGCCTTTGAACCCGGCCAGACGCACGAAGTTTTCATAGAGTTTGGCGCCGCGTGGGGTGTGGTGTACTTCGGGGTGGAATTGTACCGCGTAGAAGTGCCGATTGGTGTCCGCTGTTACCGCATAAGGCGCATTCGGGGAGGTGCCATAGACCTCGAAGCCCGGTGCCAGCTTTGACACGTGATCGCCGTGGCTCATCCAGACCTGCTCGCGCCCGGTGTCAAACCACCCGTCCAGCAGATCAAGGTCACTCGCCGGGGTCACAAAGGCCCGTCCGAATTCCGCAGTGCCGCCGCCACCGGATATCTTGCCACCCAGAACCTCGCCGCCCAATTGCTGCATCATGACCTGTTGGCCATAACAGATGCCGAGGATCGGCAGGCCGAGGTCAAAGATTCCTTCAGGTGCGCGGGGCGAGCCAGGTCGGGTCACACTGTCCGGCCCGCCGGATAAAATTATCGCACGCGGGGCCATCGCGGTCACAAAGTCCATTGTGACGTTCTGGTAGGGGTGAATTTCGCAATAGACGTTCAATTCGCGCAAGCGGCGCGCGATCAGTTGCGTCACCTGGCTGCCGAAGTCGATGATGAGGAGGCGGTCATGAATCTGGTCTGTCATGCTCGTGCAATAGGCGCGGGGGGTGCGGGTGGCAAGCGCCTGACTGGGGTTCCACCCCTGACCCTGCAGTATTTTTGGTCAGAAGAAACGGGGATGTCGCTTTTTTCCCTCTTGCGGCGCTTATTGCGCGTTTGGAAAGGCCGGATCGGGTAAGCCCAACTGCACCGGATGAGAGCGATGAGGGGATGGATACATGGCTGAGGCGACAGCACCGAGCAGACGCGCCCGTGGTGGTGGAGGGGCGGCACGCCGTGCGGCGCGCAGTGCCGTGTCCTTTGAGACAGCCCGTTACATCGAACGCAACATCCCAAATTACGAAGTGCTCACCACCGAAGCCCTCGAGGTGATCGAGCATAATGCCGAGACGATTTTGGAAGAGATCGGCGTTAACTTCCCGGACAACCCTGCTGCCCTCAAGCGCTGGGCGGATGCCGGGGCGGACATTGACGGCGACCGTGTGCGCATCCCGCGTAGTCTGGCGCGTCAGCTTTGTGCCACGGCCCCCAGCAGCTACACCCAGTACGCACGCAACCCCGAACGCAGTGTTGTCGTGGGCGGCAACAACCTTGTGCTCGCCCCGGTTTATGGCCCGCCCTTTGTACGGGATGCCGCTGGCGGTCGCCGCTATGCCACGATGGATGATTTCCGCAACTTCGTGAAGCTGGGCTACATGTCAAAGTGGTTACACCACTCCGGAGGCACGGTGTGCGAGCCGACTGACGTTGCGGTGAACAAACGCCATCTTGATATGCTGCACGCCCACATGACTTTGTCGGACAAGCCCTACATGGGCTCTGTCACCGAACCCAGCCGCGCGCAGGACTCGGTTGAAATGTCCGAGATCCTGTTCGGCAAAGAATTTGTCGCTGAAAACGCAGTCATGACCTCGCTGATCAACATCAACTCGCCGATGACGTTTGACGATGTGATGATGGGCGCGCTTGAGGTCTATGCACAGGCCGGGCAGGGCTGCATCATTTCACCCTTTATTGTCGGTGGCGCGATGGCGCCGGTCTCCGTCGCAGGCACGTTGACGCAAGTGCTGGCCGAAGTGCTGGCTGGCATTGCCTATTCACAGCTGTGCAAACCCGGGGCACCAGTCATCTTTGGCGCGTTTGTGACGTCCATCGATATGAACTCTGGCGCGCCGACGTTTGGTACGCCCGAGGCCGCGCACATCACCTATGGCGCTGGGCAACTGGCGCGGCGGTTGGGCTTGCCCTTCCGGTCGGCTGGGTCGTTCTGTGGTTCAAAACTGCCGGACGCGCAGGCAGCTTATGAAACCGCAAACTCGCTCAACATGGGATTGTTGGCAGGCGTGAACTTTATGCTCCATTCTTGCGGCTGGCTTGAAGGGGGGCTGGTCAGCTCATACGAGAAATTCGTGATGGATGCGGATCAGCTTGGCACGCTGCATCATCTGGCAGCGGGTGTGCAAATGGATGAAAACGCGCAGGCGATGGATGCGATCCGGGAAGTTGGCCCAGGCGGGCACTATCTGGGATGTGCCCACACGCAGGAGAATTTCAAGACAGCGTTCTGGAAGTCGGATGTGCTGGATTACAAACCGTTCGAGACGTGGGCGGATGAGGGCGCTCGCGATACGCAGGCCTTGGCCACAGCGCGGGTTGCCAAGCTGCTCAGCGACTATCAGCAACCCGCAATGGAACCTGCAAAGCGCGAGGCGCTGGACGCCTTTGTCGCGCAAAAGAAAGAAGCGGAACCCGACAGCTTTATGTAGGCCAGTCAGGCGGCAGAGGCGTCAACCTGTGCTGCGCGCAAGGTGCGCCCTTCGCCAATGATGGCGATCAGAACATCGATGTGGCGCAACAGGCTATATGACGAATCTTCGCCAAGGCGCAGCGCGTTCAACTCACCTTCGATCTCCATCAGGCGTATCAGGGCGTTTCCATGGCTCGGCAATTGCCCATAACCCAGCAGGCGCGGCAAGTGGGCGGCGCGGCGGTAATCTTCTGCTCCGATTCGGGCGGCGCGGATCAGCAGGCGTGGGCGGTGCAGTGCGTTTAGCATCGACAGGATATCTTGCATTTTCCAGTACTCCTTGAGTGTCTGCCGGCCTGATCTGCATCACGCTGGCGCCTGTATCATTGCACAACTTAAGCGGGTGTTGCGTGGGGTCTGGTGGCGGCGTGCGTTCGTTTAGCAACTGTTTATCATTTGGAAACAATGCTGCGTACATCGACAGATATTAACGTACAGGCAACCAATACACTCCTAGGTTGTGTGGATAACTTGTGGATAACTACGGCATTAAGACCGTGCCACACAGACATTGAGGACGGAAAATAACGGATGCAATTGAACGATGGATCTCCTCCCGTGCTTTCGGGATTGCCGACATGGGTGCCAGACGCTGCAATCCACTATCTGGCGCACACAGAGGGCGGGCTTCCGATCCGCGAAGTGGCCCGCAAATCGGGCTGCCATGCGTCTACCGTCCTACGTCAGATCCGCAGATACGAAACACGCCGCGAAGTTCCCCTGATTGACGCTGTGCTTCGTAAACTGGGTGCAGGGGTGACCAAGCGAACGTCGAAGAATGCCCAAAAGCAAATTAAGGAGGTGGATCCGATGAGGCTTGCGATCAAGGATCAAGGCCCCGATGCAACGACACTGACGCGGGATGCGCGCCGCATCCTGCGCCGCCTCTGTGAGACGGGTGCTGTGCTGGCTGTTGCCGTAGACATGGAAAAGGCGGTCGTGGTGCGAGACGGTGCCACGGGGTCCAGCACGCGCACGGCTGTGGTGGACCGCAAAGTCGCCGAAGCCATGGCCCTGCAAGAGTGGATCAGTGCGGACGTGTCCGGGCGCATCACCCGCTACAAGATTACCGCGTCCGGCCGGACAGCTCTAGGCGAAATGATGGAGGGAGAAGATGCTGGGGCATCTGGCATGGCCGAAGCCCCGGCGGAATTTGCCGACCAGCATCGGGTCTGGGGCGAGCGCACGATACGTGACAATGAAACCGGCCAATCGCGCAAGGTGCGCTACAATCTGGCCGAGTCGCCGCTGACGGCTTTGGCGCGTCGACGAGACAAGAACGGCGCGGTGTTTCTTACGGATGATCTGGTCAGTGCAGGCGAACGTCTGCGCGAGGATTTCGAATTGGCTCAGATGGGGCCGCGTGTCGCTCAGAACTGGGATCGGTTTTTGACCGCAGGGAGCCGCGGCAGCTTTGCCATGGACAGTGGGGTGGGCAATGGGCCCGAGCGGGCGCGCGGCCGGGTGGTACATGCGCTGAAGGACCTTGGCCCGGGCCTGTCAGACGTTGTGTTGAGGTGCTGTTGCTATCTTGAAGGGCTTGAAGCAGCAGAAAAGAAACTGGGCTGGTCGGCGCGGTCCGGCAAGATCGTTCTTCGCATTGCGTTGATGCGCCTGAAACAACATTACGATGAAACCACAGGACCGGGGGGCGGACTGATTGGCTGATCAGCTTTTCGGTCTGGCAGAAGTGGCGCTGCGATCCCTACTTCGCAGCGTCATTTTTTATGCGCCGAAGCGCCCATCAGGTTAGGGGCGGCTCCAAGCCCCGTTTTGGTTTAATGTAAAATAAACTTGGCGGATTTGGGCCCGGTGCCCGTTGCATAGCGGCCTTGCGCCGCGTGGTGTTCTTTCGCCGCGTGCCTATGTTAAGATGCAGTCAGCATCTAAACCCACAAGGCACAGCATATGCGCGATTTGAAAATTCCCGAACAGCGCCACCCCGAAAAAGCGCGCCGCCCGGACAACCCGCAGCCGAAGAAACCTGACTGGATTCGCGTCAAAGCTCCCGGCGGTGAAGGGTACGCTGAAACCGCAAGAATCATGCGCGACAACAAACTGGTGACGGTGTGCGAAGAAGCAGGATGCCCGAATGTGGGTGAGTGCTGGTCGCAAGGCCATGCAACCATGATGATCATGGGCGAAGTTTGCACACGGGCCTGTACCTTCTGCAATATTGCGACAGGCAAGCCGCCTGAGGACTTGGACGCTTTTGAGCCGGGTCGCGTGGCCCATGCTGTCGAAAAACTGGGCCTGAACCACGTGGTCATTACTTCTGTTGATCGTGACGACGTCGAAGACGGCGGCGCGGACCACTTTGCCCAGACCATCCGGGCCATTCGTCACCGCAGCCCCGCCACAACGATCGAGATTTTGACACCGGACTTTATCCGCTGTGACCCGTCCGTTTTGGAAGTCGTGGTCGAGGCCCGCCCGGATGTGTTCAACCACAACCTTGAAACGGTGCCCGGCCTTTATCCAGAGGTCCGCCCCGGTGCGCGCTATTTCCACTCGCTGCGGCTGTTGCAACGGGTCAAAGAGCTGGATCCATCGATGTTCACCAAATCAGGTATCATGGTTGGCCTTGGCGAAGACCGCCAGTCTGTCATTCAGGTCATGGAGGACATGCGCGCCGCCGATATCGATTTCCTCACCATTGGCCAGTACCTGCAACCAACGCCCAAGCATCACCGCGTCGACCGCTTCGTGCATCCAGACGAATTCGCCTCTTACGAAAAAGCGGCTTACGGCAAAGGGTTCCTGATGGTTTCGGCCACGCCTTTGACCCGGTCGTCGTACCACGCGGGCGATGACTTTGCCCGATTGCGTGCGGCCCGGCAGGCTAAACTGGCCTAAGCTGGCGCTTAGGGGACAGCAGGCAGTGCTTTGACATAGGCGGCGATGGCGGCCCTGTCCGTCTCGGGCAGGCGGCTGAGGTTTTCAACGACCTCGGCCATTTTACCTCCGGCACTGTCGTAGTCCGGGGTGAAGCCGGAGGTGAAATACTCAACCAGATCGCCTTCACTCCAGTCCAAAGCAGCGGGCGTGATGTTCGGAATCGTTCCCTTGCCCGACGGATTCGGAGCCCCGGCCATCCAACGAGATCGATCAAGGCCGCCAACGGCGTTGCGCGGCGTGTGGCACTCGGTGCAATGCCCAAGCGCTTCGACCAGATACCGCCCCCGCGCCAGTGTCTCGGTGTCCGCTGCCATGACATAGTCGTCGCTCACAAACGCCAGTTTCCAAAGGCCCAGCCCTCGCCTGATGTTGAAGGGAAAGCCGACATCATGGGCACGCGACGGAGTTGCATCGCCGGGCAGGGTTTTCATGTAGGCAAATAGGTTTGCGACATCTTCTGCCGTCATGTGCTGGTAAGCGGCATAGGGAAAGGCAGGATAGTAGTGTTGGCCCCGTGGCGAGACGCCAAGCGTGACCGCACGGGCAAACTCATCAAGGCTCCAACCGCCCAAACCAGCAGTTTGATCAAAAGAGATGTTTGGGGCGTAGAATGTGCCAAAATCGCTGGCAAAGGCCTGACCACCGGCCAGTACAGGCATCCCGTCGGTTTCTGCGCCAGGCGACGTGTGGCACGACGCACAGCCCGCGGCGGCAAAGATCAACGCGCCAGCCTGCGGGTCTGCTGCGGTGCCCGCGGTAAATCCGTCAGGCAAGGTGCGCGGTTGTGTCAGGTACAGCCCGATGGCCACACCCAACACAATCAATACGATCAGAGTTCTGACGATGCGGCGCACTGCTGCCTCAGTTGCGCGGGCCGCGATACGGCTTGTGGCAATCCCCGCATGTCCCGCCAAGGGCCTGCATCTGACCACGCAGGGCCTCCAGATCAGTGCCCGCGGCCGTAACCATAGCAGCAGCTGCAGTTTCGAACGCGATCGCTTGCTTTTCGAATCCTGCTGAATCGGACCAGATCTCTGCCTTGGCACGAGATCCCGCTACGGCACCTTGTTCTGACCCTTCCAGATAAAGCACGATCCGCGACATCGCCGCGCCGGCCTGCAAGTTTTCGGCAGCCGCTGTTGCAAGGGCCGCATCATAGGGTGCTTCGCCTTTGGCCATGCTGCCCAAAACGCCCATATGATAGCCGATCATACTCATATTTGCGTTTCTTGCTTTTGCAGCCGCCTCAAGGGCCTTGCTGGAGTGTCCGTCCGACAAAACGGGGGCCGCAAGGGATGCGGCGACTAAGGTGAGAACGGAAAGGCTGAATGGGCGCATTTTGAGAAACTCCTGAATGACTGTGCGACAAAGTGTAGCGCGAATGTGTGCAGAGCCCATGTCACAATTTCATGATACAACCCTGCACAGCGCCTTAGGTAAAGCGAACCTTGCCGATGTAGGGCAGATTACGGTTTCTCTGAGCAAAGTCGATGCCATAACCCACAACAAATTCATCTGGGATTTCAAAGCCTATCCAGTCCGAGCTAACGTCGACTTCGCGGCGGCTTGGTTTGTCGAGCAGCGCAATGCTGCGCAGCTTGGCGGGTTTGCGCCCCTTAAGCAGTCGGATCACGTGGCTCATCGTGTACCCGGTGTCGACAATATCTTCGACCACTAACACATCGCGCCCTTCAATTGTGCCGCGCAAGTCTTTGAGAATGCGCACTTCCCGACTGCTTTCCATGCCGTCGCCATAAGAAGACGTTTCAAGGAAATCGACCTCGATTGGCAGGTCCAGCTCGCGCACAAGATCGGCAATAAACACGAATGACCCGCGCAACAAACCGACCACAACCAACTTGTCGGTGCCGGAAAACTCAGCCTCAATATCCATGCACAACGCTTCGATCCGCGCGGCGATGGCCTTGGCCGAGATCATCTTGTCTATGACATATGGCCGCTCTGTCATGGTCATCCCCTTGATTTCATGCCGCAACCGGGACACATCGGTCGCAACTTTTTCCTTCGAGGTCTTGTGTAACCCGATGCCTACGCATTCCGAAACCCGGCTTTTGCCTTACACCCCTGAACAAATGTACGCGCTGGTGGCCGATGTGCCATCTTATCCGGAGTTCTTGCCGTGGTGTTCTGCCGCAAGGGTGCGCAAGGTGACCCCGGTTGGGGACAGTGAAGTCATGGAAGCGGATCTGGTGATCAGCTTCAAAGTGTTTCGAGAACGCTTTGGCAGCCGCGTTGTTCTGTGGCCGGATGCTCACAAGATCGATACTGAATATCTGGACGGCCCGTTTCGCTTCATGAGGTCGAATTGGTCATTTTCGCCTGCCGATGGGGGATGCAACGTGTCTTTCTTTGTCGATTTCGAATTCAAGAACGCGATTCTTCAGGGAATCATTGGCGTGGTGTTCAACGAGGCGATGCAGCGGATTGTGCGCGCGTTTGAACGGCGCGCAGCGGCGCTCTACGATTAGTGCTGGCTGGTTTGGTAGGCCGGCCTCCCTGTGGAGGGCAATAAGGAAGCCGGGCGGCGACGCAGAGTGATACTGGCAGTCTATTGAGTCAGCCGGTCTGCAACCGTTCGAGCAGAAGCGCCAAAGCATGATCTTTTGCGGAGGCGCGCACGGTCTCGCGCCCCAACGCGCCGTATTCGACCGTTTCGCTGTTGACGCCATTTCCATCCGCAATCCCAAAACACACCCGACCTTCCGGTTTGAATTCGGACCCGCCGGGGCCTGCGATGCCGGTGATAGAAACCGTCAGGTTAACAGGCGCGTGTGACAGTGCGCCTGCGGCCATCTCGCGCGCAACTTCTTCGCTAACAGCACCATGCGCGTCGAGTGTCGCCGGGGAGACGCCCAGCATATCGATCTTGGCTTGGTTCGTGTAGGTGACAAAGCCGCGTTCGACCACAGCCGACGAGCCGGGAATGTCCGTCAACGCAGCGGCCACCATGCCCCCTGTACAGCTTTCTGCAGTGGCAATCATGATCCCACGTTCTTTCGCTGCATCAAGAACTTGCGTGGAAAGGCTCATCTTAACACCAGTTCATGCACAAGGACCGCAAGCACCAATACTCCGATGGCTGCAAACACACCCGCAATTACATCATCCAGCATCACCCCCAGCGCATCGCCGCGCCGGTCGGCGCGGCCCACCCAAAGTGGCTTCCAGATGTCGAACAAGCGAAACAGTGCAAAGGCGGCAATCCAGCCGGGCCACATCACCAGAATATCCATCCCACGGTCCCACGCCGCATAGCTGAGTGGGGCAAGTGCGATCCACTGGCCAACCACTTCGTCAATAACGATTTCGGATGGGTCGTGATCTGTTTTGCCAGCCGTCATTTGGATGGTGGCCCACCATCCGAGAGCGAAGGCTGCGAGTCCCGCCACCAAAAGTAATGGAAAACCACCGAGAGTGTGGAGGCCCCAGCCCAATGGCAAGGCAACGGCCGACCCCCACGTGCCGGGGGCAGGACGCAAATGGCCAGCGCCACCCACCGTGCCTATCAGATGCGCAATCATGGGCGCACCAGCGCGGCTGTCGCGATGCAGGCAATTCCTTCGCCTCGACCGGTAAAGCCGAGACGTTCGGACGTGGTGGCCTTGACCGACACGCGCGCCTCTTCCAGTGCCATAACATCGGCCATGACGCTGCGCATACGGTCGGAATGCGGCCCGATCTTGGGAAACTCACAGATCAAAGTGCAGTCGATGTTGGAAATCTCGAACCCCATGTCCCGGGCCAGATTGACCGCATGGGTCAGGAAAATATGGCTTTCTGCGCCTTTCCATTGCGGATCAGAGGGCGGGAAGTGTTGGCCAATGTCGCCTTGCGCCAACGCTCCATAGATGGCGTCCGTCACTGCGTGCATACCCACGTCCGCATCCGAATAGCCAACGAGGCCGTGACTGTGAGGGATATTGACGCCACACAGCGTGACGTGGTCGCCGGGGCCAAAGGCGTGCACGTCAAATCCATTGCCCAGTCTAATGTCCATCACGTCCTCGCAAGATTTGATCGGCCCGCGCGAAATCCTCCGCATGGGTGATCTTTAGATTGTCCTCATCTCCCGGCACGATGGCAACGTCCAGGCCATAGGCGCGCGCCACTTCGACATCGTCGGCAGCACCTCCGGGGTGGGCTGCATGTGCGGCGATAATTGATTCCAGATCAAACCCCTGCGGTGTTTGCGCGCGAAACAGGCCTGCGCGATCCATTGTCCCAGTGACCTGACCTGCGGACCCAGTCCATAGGGCGTCCGTTACTGCGAGCGCCGGGGCCGCGCCGGTTTGCTGGCCCAAGGCGCGGATGACCCGTGAGATCAGAGTGTGAGTGACCAAAGGGCGCGCAACGTCGTGGATCAGGACCAAGGGGGCATCAGTGACCGCGGCCAGTCCATTTTTGACGGACGCCGAACGGTCGCTGCCGCCAGTGACCGCGATCGTGTTTGAATCCAGAAAAGGATTGGCGCGCCCCATATCGTCACTGTGCAAAACAAGGACAATCTGATGAATATCCGGGTGGCTTTGGAACGCAGCCAAGGTGCGCGCCAAGACGGGCTTTCCGCGCAGGTTCTGCCACTGCTTCGGCTCAGTCCCACCAGCACGCACACCGCGCCCGGCAGCCACGATGACGGCAGCCGCTTTGTTCATCTTTCGCTCACAAAAACCATGCCAAAATCTCTATGTGTAATGGCAGTTACTGTCCATGCCCTGCAAATGTGCTTAAATGTTGTGCAAACGCGCTAAGTGCTAGTGCTGAATGGCTTTGGCCGCATTGAGAAAGGGCTTGTGCTGCTATAGCTCAAGGTAACCGCACAAGGATTAGGCAATGTCCACGGCCCTTGGCCCCCTCGATATGACACCCCCCGTGATGCTGGCCCCGATGGCCGGGATCACTGACCTTCCGTTTCGTGCCCTCGTGGCAGGGTTCGGGGCAGGGATGGTTGTGTCTGAAATGGTGGCCAGTCACGACATGCTGAACGCACGCCCCGGCAGTCGCGAAAAAGCAGAGCTTGGGATCGGTGTGGGCAGTACGGCGGTGCAGCTTGCCGGGCGCGAGGCAGCGCCGATGGCGGAGGCCGCCAAGATGGTGGCCGGGCAGGGTGCGCACGTCATCGACATCAACATGGGGTGCCCCGCCAAGAAAGTAACCCAAGGCTATTCTGGCTCTGCGTTGATGCGCGATCCGGACCATGCATTGACGCTGATCGAGGCTGTTGTGCGCTCGGTCGATATTCCAGTGACATTAAAGACGCGGCTTGGGTGGGACGATGGGATGATGAATGCGCCTGAGATTGCAGCGAGGGCCGAGTCGGCAGGAATCAAACAGATCGTGATCCACGGACGCACGCGGTGCCAGTTTTACAAGGGATGCGCCGATTGGGCTGCTATTCGCTCGGTCAAAGAGGCTGTCAGCATCCCAGTGATCGCGAACGGAGATATCGTGGATGCGGACAGTGCTGCGACCGCGTTGCGCCAGTCAGGGTGCGACGGCGTCATGATCGGGCGCGGTGCGCAAGGGCGTCCCTGGCTGCTCGCTGAAGTGGCCCATGCGCTTTATGGCACGCCGGCACCTAAGGTGCCAAAGGGGCGCGCATTTGTTGACCTTGTGATCGGACATTATGAAACGGTGCTGGCCTTTTACGGCGAAGTTTTGGGGCTGCGTGTCGCGCGCAAACATCTGGGCTGGTTCATGGACACGGCCAAAACAGGTCCAGAGGCGCGACGGGCTGTTTTGACCGCGAAATCAACCATAGATGTCATGGCGCTGTTACCGGACGCGTTGATGGCGGATGCCGGGCAGGTGGCGGCATGACCACTGTTGGAGACCTCTGGGCCTCTTTGCCGGTGCCCACTATCGTGATCGGGCCAAACGACGACATTGTGGACATCAATTCGGCCGCCGAAGGGTTCTTTAACGTCTCGGCCAAAACGATGCGGGGCGCGCCCCTTTGGGACCAGCTTGCCGTTGATGCCCCCCTTGAGGAAAGCCTTGCCCGGGCACGCAAGAATGGCACGCCGCTGTTTGTAAATGACGTCGACGTGGGCTCTGGCCAACGCGCACCATTGCAATGCGCCTTGCAGATCGCGCCTTTGGTTGGGGCATTGGACCATATGGTGCTGATGATATCTCCGCGAGAGTTGGCAGGGCGCATGACGCAAAGCCATTCGGTGAAATCTGCGGCCAAATCTGCCATCGGCATGGCCGAGATGTTGGCACACGAAATCAAAAACCCGCTCGCTGGGATCACAGGTGCGGCCCAACTTCTCAGCATGAACTTGGGTGCCGAAGATCTTGAACTTACAGACCTTATTGTCGAAGAATCCCGCCGCATCGTGAAGCTGCTGGAACAGGTAGAGCAATTTGGCAACCTGTCGCCGCCTGACCTGCGCCCCGTCAATATCCACGATGTGTTGGATCGCGCACGCCGCTCTGCCTTGTTGGGTTTTGGTGCACATGTGTCGATCATTGAAGATTACGACCCGTCATTGCCGCTTGCTTTTGGCGATCCGGATCAACTGCTTCAAGTGGTTCTGAACCTGCTCAAGAACGCGTCTGAGGCAGCAGCCCAAAAAGGCGGAAAGATCCGTCTCCACAGCTATTTTGAACACTCCTTCCGCCTGCGTCGTGCGGATGGGAGCGGGCAATCGCTGCCCTTGCAGATCGAGATCATCGACAACGGCCCCGGTCTTCCGGAAAGCATAGCGGCGGACATTTTTGATCCGTTTGTCTCGGGCAAGGAAAACGGCACGGGCCTTGGCCTCGCGCTGGTTTCAAAGATCATTTCGGATCACGGGGGCTGGATTTCGGTCACCTCTGTGCCGGGTCAAACCGTGTTTCGCCTGTCGCTGCCACGCGCGCCTAAATCTGACACACCTGCTGCTGAAAAAAAGGACTGACTCATGGATGGCACCGTACTAGTCGCCGACGATGATCGCACAATCCGCACTGTTCTGACCCAAGCGCTGACGCGTGCCGGGTGTAAAGTGCATGCGACGTCTTCTTTGACGACGTTGATGCGTTGGGTGGGTGAGGGCAAAGGCGATGTCGTGATTTCCGATGTCATGATGCCCGACGGCAATGGCCTCGAAATGCTGCCCAAGATCAGTCTGGACCGCCCCGGTTTGCCAGTGATCGTGATTTCAGCGCAGAACACCATCATGACGGCGATTCAGGCGGCGGAGGCAGAGGCCTACGACTATCTGCCCAAACCGTTCGATTTGCCCGATCTTATGAAACGCACCGCCAAGGCGTTGGAGATGAAGGCGCAAGGCCCGGCCCGCGCGTCCGAGGATGAGCGTCCGGATGAGTTACCACTAGTGGGGCGCACGGCGATCATGCAGTCGCTTTATCGTGTTGTGGCACGGGTGATGAACACCGATCTTCCGGTATTGATCTGGGGTGAAAGCGGGACGGGTAAGTCGTTGATTGCGCGCGCAATACATGACTTTTCCGACCGCCGGTCGCTGCCGTTCATTACGGCAAATGCCGCTGATTTGCAGGACCTCGAGGGGCCAGCGCGGGTGTTGGCACGGGTCAAAGGTGGCACGCTGCTGATTGATGAAATTGGCGATATTCCCGAAGAACTACAGGCCCGCATCGTGCGGATGATGGACACGCCCGGCGAATACGTCCCACGCTTTTTGGCCACCAGCCAGTCTGATCTGACTGCGGCCATGGAGGCGGGGCGCGTGCGCAAAGACCTTTATTATCGTCTTTCAGGGGCGACGCTGAACGTGCCTGCCTTGCGTGAGCGGGTCGATGACATCCCTTTGCTGGCCGACCATTTTCTTGCTCGCGGTGAAAAGTCTGGTCAGGCCCCGCGCGTCCTGTCCGAAGCGGCGGCCGAAATTTTCCGCACCTACAGCTGGCCCGGAAATGTGCGCCAACTGGAAAACGCTGTGCGCCGATTGGGTCTGACCAGCCGCGCAGTCGAGATCTCCGCACCCGAGGTGGAGCAGGTACTTGGCAGCCAGCCAGAACTGGAGCCGATCCGCAGTGCCGGCGATACCGAAAAGCTTGGCGCGTCCGTAGCCCGCCACCTCAAGCGCTACTTCGATCTGCACGGCAACATGTTGCCGCCCCCCGGCCTTTATCAGCGAATCTTGCGCGAAGTGGAGATTCCGTTGATCGAAATTGCGCTGGATGCGACCGGTGGAAATCAGGCTAAATGCGCCGATCTGCTAGGAATTAACCGAAATACGCTGCGCAAGAAGATCACGGACCTCGATATTGAGGTGACACGTCGCCGTAAATTGATGTAATACTGCCACACAACCAGTGGCATCTGAGCACTCATGCTCAGAAGATCACTGGATTTAGCGGTTAGGTGCCTTTGGCGCCACATCATCGAGGTCATGCCAAGTGGCATCCGGGACACGCACCAGTTTGTGGCTGACGGTAATCCGTCTTTATCGCCGCAAACGCTATCGCAATGCAGCGACGCTTGGGCTTGTCGTGCTTGGGCCCGTGCTGGCGTTGGTTACGTATCTTGTTCTTGGACCGCTCGATCAAGGGTCGAGCGCACTTGCGCTGCGCCTCGTTCTGCTGGCCGATCTTGTTTACGTGTTGGTCGTTGCGGCCCTCGTGTTGTCTCAAATCGCCCGACTCATCGCGGCGCGGCGGGCGAAATCTGCCGGATCACGGCTCCACTTGCGGCTCACGGGTGTGTTTGCCGTTATGGCTCTTATCCCTACTGTGACCGTGGCTGTTTTCGCGGGCCTGACGGTGAACATCGGACTTGAGGGGTGGTTCTCTGATCGCGTCAGCCGCGTGGTCAGTGCGTCACTGGCGGCGGCACAGGCGTATGAGACCGAACAACGCGAAGATCTGATCACGGATGCACGGGCTCTGGCGCGTTACATAGACACAGTACGGGGCCAACAGACGGTTGGCGATAGAGAGGTGCTGAGCGAGGGGCAGGTGCAAGTACAGCGTGGCCTGCGCGAAGCTTACATGATCGATGGCACAGGCGATATGCGCGCACGTGGCAATCGCTCCTATCTTTTCGATTTTGAACGTCCTTCTGCCGATGAAATCAGCGCAGCCATCGCTGCGGGCGGCATTGTGATTCAGGACTGGCCCAACAACGAATTCCGCGCGCTGGTGCCACTGGCAAGCTATGTGGACCGTTTGCTCTACGTCAGTCGGCAGGTGGATGGGGAAATCCTGTCGCTTTTGGATGAAACGCAGGAAACCGTGCGGCTGTACCAACAGTTAGAGAGCGAGCGGGGTAAGGTTCTGTTTCAATACGGTATTTTGTATCTCGGCTTTGCTGTTATCCTTATTCTGGCGGCGATCTGGCTAGGCCTTTGGTTTGCTGAACGCCTTTCAGGCCCGGTGGGCCGACTGACGGGCGCGGCGCAGCGGGTTGGCGCGGGTGATCTGGATGTTCAGGTGCGCGAAGAGACGGGCGATGACGAAATCGCGATGCTAAGCCGGTACTTTAACCAGATGACCAAACAACTCAAAGGTCAGCGTAAAACGCTGTTGGACAACACCCAGCAGATTGAGCGGCGCGAACGGTTGTTTGACTCCGTGCTTGGGTCTGTCACGTCGGGGGTTGTTGGTTTGGATGCCAAGGGGCGTGTGACCTTTGTGAACCGATCCGGTTCGCGTTTGCTGGGATGGCGGGATGACCGCGAATCTGAGCCGCTGTCCGTCGCGGTGCCGGAGTTTGCAGCCTTGTTCGCGCTGGTGCGCGCCAGCAAACAGGAGGTGGTGCAGGACGAGGTCAAAGTGACACGCGGCGGACGTCTCGAGAACCTGTTGGTCCGGATCGCCAAGAGGCGGAGAGACGACGGACGGCTTGAAGGGTACGTGGTCGCTTTTGATGATGTGACGGATCTGCTGAGTGCGCAACGCATGGCCGCCTGGGGCGACGTGGCCCGCCGTATCGCGCACGAGATCAAGAACCCGCTGACCCCGATCCAGCTGAGCGCGGAGCGGATCAAACGCAAATTTGCCCACAAACTGGGCGAGGACAGCGATAGTCTGGAACAGATGACAGATGTGATTGTCCGCCAAACCGGGGATCTGCGCCGGATTGTGGATGAGTTTTCCAAATTCGCGCGTATGCCGGAACCGGACCGCAAGACCCATGATCTGGTGTCAATTGTGCGCGACGCGGTCGTGCTGCAGCAGTCTGGGCAACCCGAAGTCAAGATTACGGCCGACCTCCCGACAGAGCCGATCCTGTCCGAGGTCGATGCGACGATGTTGTCTCAGGCGCTGACCAACCTGATTAAGAACGCGGGCGAAGCGATTGATACTTTGTATGAAAAGGGCAAAGCGCCCGAAGGTCATTCCCGCCAGATCGAAGTTGCGATGTCTCTCGGAGCGTTGGGCACGGAAATAAAGATTTCGGACAATGGTATCGGATTGCCTGTGGATCGCGCGCGCCTTTTCGAACCTTACGTGACGACCCGAGACGAGGGCACGGGCCTTGGCCTGCCCATCGTCAAGAAGATCATTGAAGAACACGGGGGCACACTGACCCTCGATGATGCGGCCGTTTTTGAAGGCCAAACCCATTCCGGGGCCATGGCGGTGGTGACACTGCCCAACGATGTCCCCGCACAATTTGAGGAGGAGCAGGTGGTATGAGCGATATTCTGATCGTCGATGATGAACGCGACATTCGAGAGTTGATTTCGGATATTCTGAAGGATGAAGGGTATGCAACGCGGCTTGCCGGGAATTCGGATGATGCGATGGCCGAGGTCAACTCTGAACCCCCGGCGCTGATGATCCTAGACATCTGGTTGAAGGACAGCCAGATGGACGGGATCGACATCCTGAAGGCCGTGAAACGTGACAATCCGGATGTGCCCGTTGTCATAATTTCGGGCCACGGCAACATCGAGATTGCCGTCGCCGCGATAAAGCAGGGCGCATACGACTTCATCGAAAAACCCTTTAATATTGATCAGTTGCTGGTCGTGATCCGGCGCGCAATGGAAACTGCCCGCTTGCGGCGTGAAAACTCCAGCCTGCGTCGTCCCGAGACCGCACAGTCCACGATGGTCGGCGCGTCTGCCAGCTTTCGTGGCTTGATTTCGCAACTGGATAAAGTGACCAAGTCCAATGGCCGCGTGATGCTGTCGGGCCCTGCTGGGGCAGGCAAGGAACTGGCCGCCCGCTACATCCATGCCAAATCGGGCCGCGCGCAGTCTCCTTTTGTCACGGTAAACTGTGCCGGAGTCGAACCAGAAAACATGGAAGACATGTTGTTTGGCCGTGAATCAACGGATAGGGGTCTGGAAAAAGGGCTGCTCGAACAGGCCCATGGTGGCGTGATCTATTTTGACGAAGTGGCAGACATGCCCATCGGCACCCAATCCAAGATCTTGCGTGTCCTCGTCGATCAACAATTCCAACGCGTCGGCGGCAATGACAAGGTGCGCGTCGATCTGCGCGTGATCTCGTCCACCAACCGCGATCTGGAACAAGAGATTGCGGCGGGCACTTTCCGCGAGGAACTGTACCACCGGCTCAATGTCGTGCCGATTTCCGTTCCAAGCCTTGAAGAACGGCGCGAGGATATCCCGTTGCTGGCGACCCACTTTATCGAAGAATGCAACAGCACCCAAGGCCTGCCAAAGCGTGATTTGAGCGAAGATGCGTCGGCCCTTTTGCAGACCATGGTGTGGCCCGGCAATGTGCGTCAGTTGAAGAATATGGTCGAACGGGTGCTGATCCTTGGGGACGGCACAGGTCCGATTGAGGCCCGCGAATTGCCAGGATCAGAAGAGCCGACCAGCGAAGAGGGGCGAGTGGTTCTATCGGGGGCGCTGGCCACCTTGCCTTTGCGTGAGGCGCGTGAGGCGTTTGAGCGCGAGTACCTTCTGACCCAGATCAACCGCTTTGGTGGCAATATCAGCCGGACTGCGAACTTTGTCGGGATGGAGCGATCTGCCCTGCACCGCAAGCTAAAGTCGCTGGGCGTGGTTACGTCGTCGAAGGCGGGCGCGCGTGTGGCGCATTTGGATGAAGAAGAGCAGGACGCCGAAGCCAGCTGACCGGATACCGACACGGTTTCCGGACCGTTTTTGTGGCATTAAGCGCTATCTAGCGAGCGCGTACCGAAAGCTGTGCCAGCACGTCTAGCCCCTGCATGTTCAGGAAATGCAGCATGTCGATGAAGACCCAGTTTTCAGCCAGTTTGTCGCCATCACGCCGGTAAATATCGACCACCCGCATGTCCGCCCATTTCCCTGATGGTGGAAGTCCCAGGTAAGGCCCTGTGCATTCCATTGTCAGGTTCGCCCATCCGAAAAAGCCGCCATAGCTTCCTTCGGCCATGCGGCAGATGTGCCCGTTGAACTTGCGCGCGCCCAGTTGGGTGCGGAACGGCTGCTGGTGCTGCTGTATATATCGGTCGACGGTGTAGGTCGCCCCGATTCCGGTCGGACCCCACCAGATCATGTCGTCCAGCCAGTCTTGGGCCAGTTCTTCCTGCGGGGTTGGCGGGTTTTCTGCCTTGTTGGCGTTGTCGATCGCACCAATCATGCGTTCGATCAGGGCGAGAGTCTTGGCGCTCTCATTTGCGTCCTGTGCATCACGGAGCAGCCCGTCGTGAGTCATCGGCCCAGGCTGGACCAGTTGTGCCCCAGTCATGTCAGGCAGCGGATACTGACCCACTTGTGCCATCAGGTGCAGCAGGTCGATGAACAGAGCCTGTTCGATGATCTGGTCATTCTCAACGCGCGAAAACTCGGCATATCGGACCATGACGATCTTGCCTGTCGGTTGAATGCCCAGAAACGGCGCGTCAAAAAGCGCCATGAAATGACCCATGGAAGCGACCCATCTGCCGCCAGTTTCCAAATGGTTGTCCCCGGCAAAAAACACATCCTCACGGCGCTGAACCCGTGACATGGCCCGCAGGAAAGGGGCCCAGAACTCTTTTGCGACTGCACCGGGTCCGGTCTGAACATGGAACGGATGCATGCCGCGCCAGATCACCTCTGGCGCCAAGTGTTGGCCTAATGCGCTGGCAACCGTTTCTGACGTTGCTGCTGCCATTGCGGCGTGGTGGGCCTGCACGCAGGCCTTTGCACTTGAAAAGTCGGTCATTGGTTATCCTTGGGTCACGATCCGGAGCCCACCATCTGTCTTAATAGCGCAGCTGTTGGAATTCAGGCGAGGCAAAACGGGCGAGGGGCCAGGAGGCGAGGCTTCGGCCACGCCGCGCGGGCAGGCGGGCAACTCCACCGGGGAATAGCCAAGATCACTCATGCAAATCCCTTTGACGCGGGCCCGCAAACTCGCGTTCACGTCGACGGTATAGATTTCTCCCGGCACCCAGTATCCGCCCCGATTGTAGCAATTGCCTCTCGAGTCGCAGGCGCGGCGTGGAATGTATCGGGGGGCAGACTGGCGCGTCTGGTTGGCCACGGGTGCATCGCGCAGGGCCTGCACGTCGCAATTGGTGTCGTCGCGCGCAAATTGGACGGCTGTCACGCCTTCTGCATAGTAGGTCGAAACCGGCAGACAGCCGGACAAACATACAAGGGCGATGGCAACGAACGGAGCACGCATGTCAGCGACTCTGGCCCAACACTTGCGCGTTTACAATCATGATTTGCTGATTTTTGCACACGTTTGCAACCGTTGACCGGAAACGCCCGCTCTGTCATGCAAACGGGATGAATAGGGGCCTCAGGCGGGTCCAAACACCGGGGATACATATGAAGGTCATTATCTGCGGGGCAGGTCAGGTCGGCTGGCAAATTGCGCGCCATCTGTCGGGGGAGCGCAACGATGTCACCGTGGTCGACAGTGATCCGGACCTTGTGCGCCGTGCCACGGATACGCTGGATGTGCAGGGGATTGCGGGCTTTGCCAGTTACCCCGATGTATTGGACAGGGCCGGGGCGCGGGATGCCGATATGATCATTGCGGCCACCCATTCGGACGAGGTCAACATGGTCACCTGTCAGGTGGCGCATTCGGTTTTTGGCATCAACCGCAAGATTGCGCGCCTGCGCTCTCAGGCTTATCTGACCGCGATTTATTCCGATCTGTTCCGGCGCGATCACATGCCGATCGACGTGGTGATCAGTCCCGAACGAGAAGTGGCGGCCGCCGCCTTGCAGCGCCTCAGCGCGCCTGCCGCCTTTGACACGGAGATGTTTATCGACGGGCAGGCCCAATTGCTGGGTATTTCACTGGACCAGGACTGTCCGGTGGTGAACACGCCCTTGCGCCAATTGACGGACCTGTTTTCCACGTTGCGCGTGGTTGTGGTGGGCGTGCGCCGAGAAGGCACGCTTTTTGCACCCGAGGCTGGGGATCATCTGTTGCCGGGGGATGAGACGTACATCTTTTCCCATGTGGATGACGTGCCGCGCACGATGGAAGTGTTTGGCAAGACAATGACCAAGCAAGAGCGCCTTGTGGTCGTGGGCGGCGGTAACGTGGGGCTTGCCGTTGCGCGCGCACTCGAAAAACGCACCACCCGCGTGCGTACAAAGATGATCGAACGCAACCGCAAATGTGCAGAACTGGCCGCCGAAGCGCTGGAGCGCACAATCGTGTTGCATGGCGATGGTTTGGATGTGGCGTTGCTGTCTGAGGCAGGTGTTGCGCGGGCTGATGCGATGCTGGCCGTGACGGATGACGACAAAACCAACATGCTGGCGGCTGTGCGCGCCAAGGCAGAAGGCTGCCCCTATGCGATTGCATTGATCAACGATCCCACATTGGTGCCGATGATGGGGCCATTGGGAATTGATGCCTACATCAATCCGCGCGCCACGACCGTCAGTTCGATCTTGCGCCACATCCGTCATGGACGGGTACGCTCGGTTTATTCCATTGGGGATGCCGATGCAGAAGTGATCGAAGCCGAGGTGCTGTCCACCTCTCCGATGGCCGGTCAAAAGATAAACGAAATAGACTTTCCCGAAGGCGTGCTTGTCGGCTCGATCCGCAAGGGAGACAAGGTCATCCGCCCGGTCGGCAGGACGCGCATAGATGAGGGCGATGTGATTGCGCTGTTTGCGCTGGCCAAGGATGTGCCCGAGGTGGAGCGCCTGATGCAGGTCTCTATCGACTTTTTCTGATGCAACTGCCTGCACGACAGCCATCGCGTATCGGGGCCAACATTCTGCGTTTGCCGCTGTTTTTGCTGCTGGTTGGCGTGTTCTCGGCGTCGATGATGTTGCCTGCGGTCTACGGTGGCGTGGCACGTGACCTAGAGGCGGCGCGTGCCTTTCTCTACACAGCCATACTTGGCGTCAGCGCCTTTGCCATGATCGGACTGGCCCATGCGGGCCGCGATCCACGCCATGGGGCCCTTGGGCCACTCATGTCGTTACTCTGTGCCTTTGTCTTCCTGCCCTTTTTACTTGCTGTCCCATTTTACGAAGGGTTGGGTACAACCACTTTTCTGAATGCCTATGTCGAAATGGTCAGTGCGATCACAACGACCGGGGCCACGATGTTTGATGACCCCGAGCGGCTCAATGGCACGTTGCATCTGTGGCGCGCGCAGGTTGCGTGGATGGGTGGTTTGTTGATGTGGATTGCGGCCTCGGCCATTCTCGCCCCCCTGAACCTTGGTGGGTTCGAGGTCACGGCAAGGGCCGAACCGGGGCGCATGCAGACCCGTGACACGACCATGGCCGCGCCCGAAGTGCGGGTGCGCATTACCAAAGTCAGCACTGTTCTGATCCCAATCTATTTTGGTTTGACGGTGTTGTTATGGATCTTGCTGGCGGTTGGGGGGGATACGGGGTTGGTGGCGTTGTGTCACGCGATGTCGGTCATGGCGACCTCTGGTATTTCGCCTGTTGGGGGACTCACGGGGGCAAGCTCGGGCGTTACGGGCGAGGCGGTGATGATGCTGTTTATGCTGTTCGCCTTGTCGCGGCTGACCTTTTCGACCGACACGGTGACGTCCGACACAGGCGGTTTGCGCAGCGATCCCGAATTTCGGATCGGTATTGCGCTGGTTATCATTGTCCCGTTGGTTTTGTTTTTTCGCCACTATATGGGCGCGTTCGACGTGAACGCAGAAGACGACATTCAGGGTGGGGCCCGGGCGTTTTGGGGCAGTGCGTTTACGGTTTTGTCCTTTCTCACCACGACAGGCTTCATCTCGGCCAACTGGGGTGAGGCGCAGGCATGGTCAGGTCTTGGCACGCCGGGATTGTTGTTCATGGGCCTGGCTGTCATTGGGGGCGGGGTCGCCACAACGGCCGGCGGGGTCAAGTTGCTGCGGGTCTTCGCGCTCTACCTCAATGGACTGCGCGAAATGGAGCGGTTGGTGCACCCGTCTTCTGTCAGCGGCGGCAATCCTATGGGGCGGCGCTTGCAAAAGGGTGGGGCGTTTATCGCCTGGATCTTCTTTATGTTATTCGCGCTCAGCCTTGCGTTTCTGACCATCGCGCTGACGGCCACGGGCGTTGCGTTTGACACCAGTCTCGTGATTGTGGTCGCGGGCCTTTCTACAACCGGGCCGTTACTGGACGTGGCCGCTGGAGCACCGATTTCACTGGCGGAACTCAGCGGGACGGCCAAGGGCGTTTTTGTCGCAGCCATGGTGTTGGGACGTCTTGAGATGTTGGCCATCATCGCCCTTTTGACACCTGATTTGTGGCGTGGTTAGGCGGGCCTGTGCAACAGGTCCGTAACGGACTGTTTTTTGGGGTGGAATCTTCTGTGACCCCAAGACATACTCCGATCTTGAGGGGCGGTCTGATCCGCAGACCAAGCAAGAAAAAAGGGCGAACCCGAAATGGCTTCGGACAGACAGAATTTGCAGGATGCATTCCTGAATCACGTGCGCAAGACCAAGGTGCCCGTGACGATTTTCCTGATTAATGGCGTGAAATTGCAAGGCGTTATCACCTGGTTTGACAACTTTTGCGTGTTGTTGCGCCGTGACGGTCAAAGCCAGCTTGTCTACAAACACGCGATTTCGACCATCATGCCAAGCCAGCCGATCAGCTTGTATGAGGGCGAAGACGCCTCTTGAGCGAAACCGCGCCTGACGTCACCCGCGCGTGGGTGATCCATCCTGAAATCAAATCCGATCCTGACCGGCGCGAGGCTTCTCTTGCGCTGGCAGAGGCCGTTTCGCTGGCCCATGCCTTGCCTGAACTGGATGTGGTCGGGTCCGAAATTGCGCGGTTGCCGCGTCCTCGTGCGGGTCTGTTGTTTGGCAGTGGCAAGATCGATGAGATCGCCGCCCATTTGAAGGACAACGAGATTGAACTGGTTCTGGTGGACGGTGCCGTCACGCCGGTCCAGCAGCGCAATCTTGAGAAAGCGTGGAAGGTCAAATTGCTCGACCGCACTGGACTGATCCTTGAAATCTTCTCGGACCGGGCTGCTACACGCGAAGGCGTGTTGCAGGTCGAGATGGCAGCACTCAGCTATCAGCGCACGCGGTTGGTCCGGGCGTGGACGCACCTTGAACGCCAGCGTGGCGGTCTGGGTTTTGTCGGTGGTCCCGGTGAGACGCAGATTGAGGCGGACCGGCGCGCGATTGATACACAACTGGTGCGTTTGCGCCGGCAGTTGGACAAGGTTGTTAAAACACGCAGCCTGCACCGCGCCGCACGGGCCAAGGTGCCGTACCCAATTGTTGCCCTTGTGGGTTACACCAACGCCGGCAAATCCACGCTGTTCAACCGCCTGACGGGTGCGCAGGTGATGGCCAAGGATATGCTCTTTGCCACGCTGGACCCAACGATGCGCCGGGTCGAACTTGACTCGGGCCCCGAGGTTATCCTGTCAGACACAGTTGGGTTTATTTCTGACCTGCCCACCGAACTCGTCGCCTCCTTTCGCGCCACGCTTGAGGAAGTATTGGCGGCGGACATCATCGTACACGTCCGTGATATCTCGCATCCCGAAACAGAGGCGCAGGCCGAGGACGTGGCCGCCATCCTTAACGATTTGGGCGTGGATGAAGAGCGCACGCAGATCGAAGTATGGAACAAGCTGGATGCACTGCCAGACGATCTGGCCGATGCAGCGCGCGCGCGCGCCGTGCGTGAGGAAAACGTGTTTGCCATTTCTGCACTGACGGGCGAGGGGATCGCACCGCTGCTGGATCATGTGGCAGAAGTATTACAGGCGGCTGTTACGACAGAGACGCTGCATTTGCCTTATGCGGAGGGGCGCAAACGGGCCTGGCTATTTGAACAGGATGTGGTCGAAGAAGAACGTCAGAACGAAGACGGGTTCGAATTCGATGTGCGCTGGAGTGCCATGCAAAAGGCCCGGTTTGAGGGGCTGTAAATTGCCCTCGTAATCACGCCTGCGCTTTCTTTTTCTTCTTTGCCTCAATCACTTTTTCCGCCAGATCACGGGCGATTGCAAAAGCGCCTTTGATCTTGTCGCTGTCACGCGCCCAATCACGACGTACAACGATCTTGTTGTCCTTGACCTTGGCAAGCCCACGTTGATCCTGAATGAAGGTCACAAGGCCTTCGGGCGAGGCAAACTTGTCATTGTGGAACTGCACAGTCGCGCCCTTTGGTCCGCCATCCAGTTTGGCAATCCCGGCCCGTTTGCACATCGCCTTGATGCGCACGACCAGCATCAGCGTGTTAACCTCTTTGGGTAATTCGCCAAATCGGTCGATCAGTTCTGCGGCAAAACCTTCCAGTTCAACTTTGGTGCTCAACCCACTGAGACGGCGATACAATCCGAGCCGCACGTCAAGGTCGGGCACGTATGCCTCGGGGATCAGAACAGGCACGCCAAGGTTAATCTGTGGCGCCCATTGGCCGTCTTCTTCGCTGAGGCCCTCCATCTGCCCGGACTTGATCTTGGCGATCGCCTCTTCCAGCATGGATTGGTACAACTCGAAACCAACGTCGCGCATCTGGCCCGATTGTTCCTCGCCCAGCAGGTTGCCTGCACCGCGAATGTCGAGGTCTTGGGAGGCCAGCGTGAACCCGGCCCCAAGTGTGTCGAGAGAGCCGAGAACCCGCAGCCGTTTTTCTGCCGTCGCGGTCAGTTTCGCGCGCGGTTTGGTTGTCAAATAGGCGTAAGCACGGGTTTTGGAGCGTCCCACACGCCCACGGATTTGATATAGCTGCGCAAGGCCAAACATATCGGCCCGGTGCACAATCATCGTATTGGCAGTGGGGATGTCGAGGCCGGATTCCACAATTGTTGTGGCCAACAACACGTCATACTTGCCGTCATAAAAGGCGTTCATACGATCATCCAACTCTCCGGCGGCCATCTGACCATGGGCGATGACGTAGGTGAGTTCGGGTAATTGTTCCTTTAGGAATGCCTCGATCTCGGGCAGGTCAGAGATGCGCGGGACCACGTAAAACGACTGCCCGCCGCGATAGTGTTCGCGCAGCAGCGCTTCGCGGATGGTGACTGTGTCGAATTCAGAGACGTAGGTGCGGATGGCAAGGCGGTCTACAGGCGGAGTGCCGATGATCGACAGATCGCGCACGCCCGTCAGCGAGAGTTGCAGCGTGCGCGGGATGGGCGTCGCGGTCAGCGTCAGCACATGCACATCGGAGCGCATTTGTTTCAGCCGTTCCTTATGTGTGACGCCGAATTTCTGTTCCTCATCAATGACAAGCAGGCCGAGGTTCATAAACTTTACCCCCTTGGCCAAAAGCGCATGCGTCCCCACAACGATATCTGCGGTACCTTTGGCCATGGCATCGCGTGCATCGGCGGCATCCTTGGCAGATACAAACCGGCTGAGTTGGCGCACATTTATCGGGAAGCCGCGAAAACGTTCGGCAAAGCTTTTGTAGTGCTGCCGCGCCAACAGTGTCGTCGGTGCGATCACGGCCACCTGTACACCGGACATGGCGGCGACAAAGGCCGCACGCATCGCCACTTCGGTCTTGCCGAAACCAACATCACCGCAGATCAGGCGATCCATCGGAGCACCGCTGGTCAGATCGTCGATCACATTGCCGATGGCCGTCAATTGGTCGTCGGTTTCATCGTAGGGAAAGCGGGCCGAAAATGCGTCCCACATGCCGGGCGGGGGTTCGAGCACCGGTGCCTTGCGCAAGGCACGCTCTGCGGCGATGCGGATCAGCTTGTCCGCCATCTCGCGGATGCGTTCCTTGAGTTTGGCCTTTTTGGACTGCCATGCGCCTCCGCCCAAGCGGTCCAGCAATCCTTCTTCATGTCCGTACTTGGAAAGTAATTCGATGTTTTCGACTGGCAGGTACAGCTTTGAACTCTCTGCATATTCCAAAAGCAGGCATTCGTGGGCAGCGCCTGCCGCGGTGACGACTTCCATGCCCTGATAGCGCCCAATGCCGTGATCGACATGCACGACCAGATCGCCCGGGCTTAATGATTGTGTTTCGGTCAGGAAGTTCTCGGCGCGCCGTTTGCGTTTTGGTGCACGGATCAGGCGGTCGCCCAGCACGTCCTGTTCAGAGATCACTGTGATGCCGGGCGCTTCAAACCCGTGTTCCAAGGCCCAGACAACCAGATGCAGCCCACGCTTGCCAATGCGCGTGGCGTCTGTGATCGGGATGACCTCAGCCAGCCCCTCATCCTCAATGAGGCCCGTCAGGCGTTCGCGCGCGCCATCCGAATAACTGGCGACAACGACCGGACCAGCGTCCATTTTCGCTTTAATATGATCTGCCAAAGCGCCAAAAAGGCTCAAGGATTCCTGTTGGCGCTCTGGAGAAAAATTTCGCCCGATCCGCCCACCTGCATCCGTGACACCCAGTCCGGTTGCCTGTGGCAGTGCGCTGAATTGCAAGACCCGCTTGGCGGCCACTGCCGTTTCCCATGCAGAATCGTCCAGATACAGCCCTTCGGGCGGTGCCGGTTTATAGACCGAGTCCATCTTGGAGCGATGCGCCATCGCCAAACGCCGTGTTTCGTACTGGTCCGCAATGCTATCCCAACGGGCCAGCCGGGTTGGGGTTACCTGATCATCGAGCGAAATGCTTGCATCAGGGATGTAATCAAACAGCGTCTCAAGCCTGTCATGAAAGAAGGCCAGCCAGTGTTCAGCGCCTTGATGCTTGCGCCCTGCGCTGATCGCCTCATAAAGCGGGTCGTCGGTGCCCGCGGCCCCAAACTCAAGCCGGTAGGACTGGCGGAACCGCGTGACTGCGGCCTCATCCAAAATCACCTCGGACACAGGAGCCAGCTCAACCACATCCAGCTTTTCCGTGGTGCGTTGGGTTGCGGGATCAAAACGGCGTGCGCCGTCCAATACGTCGCCAAACAGGTCCAGCCGCACTGGCCCCAGATCGCCGGGCGGATAGATGTCGATAATGCCGCCGCGCACCGCATAGTCGCCGGGCTCCATCACTGTTGGGCTTTGCACAAACCCCATGCGCACAAGGAAATTGCGCAACGCCGCCTCATCCACGCGACCACCCACACGGGCAGAAAACGCCGCCTCGCGCAGCAGGTTGCGCGCTGGCACCCGTTGGCTGGCGGCGTTGATGGTTGTCAACAGCACAAACTTGTCTGGCATCCCGTGTGTCAGTGCCGCCAGCGTAGCCATCCGCTGGGCTGAGATGTCGGCATTGGGCGACACGCGATCATATGGCAGGCAATCCCACCCAGGAAAGACCAACACAGGCATATCTGGCGCAAAGAAGCGCAACGCCCCCTGCATGGCCGCCAGCCGCTTGTCGTCGCGCGCAACGTGCACAACCGGGCCACGCGCTGCGACTTCGTCCAAGATCAGCTTGGCGTCAAAGCCCTCTGGGGCGCCGGAAACGGTGATGTGGTCTGGCTGGCTCATGGGCTCGGGCGGTAATGAAAGCGAGCGCCTTCAATTGGGGCAATCGCGTTCTCTGTCAACCGCCGAAGGGGCCCACGGACATGTTTTGGTACATCCCCCATAGGGCTGTTGCGAAAATCGCGACCATCCCGATGGCCTGCACATAGGTGCGATGGCGGCCAAGGCGGCGCCAAAGTGCTTCGCCCGTCGCCTGTTCGATCTGTATCAACCGGGCGGTCGAGAGGTTCAGAGCGCCCACAAGGGACATTGGAAAACCCAGCAGAAACACCGCTTGCGCAAACTCGACACCATAGACAAAGCCCAACAGCGCAAGACCGGTGAGGAAAAAGCAGGTGAAGCCCAGCAGCCAGAGACCCGACACTTTGCTAATGAACAACAGCCGGTTTGTGTTGATGTGCACCAGCGCATCCAGATCTTCGGACGCTTGCCCGCCATAGCGCCGCGCGCGAGCCACCATGTCATAAGGCACGCCCAGCACCCAATGGCTGGCTGTCGACCACACAACCGCCAGCGCGATCCAGAACCACAGGTTCGAGAACGAGCGCATGTCGATGAGTTCAAAGATGGTTTCGTGCCAGTCCACGCGTCGCCTTGCTTGCCTCTTACGGGGCTTGCCCGCAGTGTTTGGCGACCCTCTTAGCGCGCGCGGGGCAGGATGCCTAGACTTGGCAAGCGCAAAATTCCATGCCACCCATAGCCTGTCACCCAAACTGGACAACTGCACATGCGCCCGACCCAAAGCCCCTTTCCGGCAACCCGCCTGCGCCGCACCCGCGCCACGCCGGCGATCCGCAACCTTGTGCGCCAGAATACGCTAAGCGTCGATGATTTCATTTGGCCCGTTTTTGTTCGGAGTGGCGAAGGGATAGAGGAGCCTATTTCTTCTATGCCCGGTGTCTTTCGCCGCTCGGTCGATAAAGTGGTCGAGGCCGCCCGCGAGGCTGCTGATCTGGGCATCCCGGCCATTTGCCTTTTCCCCTACACCGGACTCGAAGAGCGCACCGAAGACTGTGCGGGCGCCTGGGATCCGAACAACCATGCCAACAGGGCCATCCGTGCCATCAAAGCGGCGGTGCCCGAGATCGCCGTTATGACGGACGTCGCGCTCGATACCTACAACATCAACGGCCATGATGGGTTCGTCGAAGACGGAGAGATCGTGAATGACCGTACCGTTGAGGCGCTGGTCAAGATGACGCTGGCGCAGGCCGATGCGGGTGCCGACATCATTGGCCCCTCCGATATGATGGATGGCCGAATTGGTGCGATGCGGGCGGCACTTGAGGGCGCGGGCCATCAAAGGGTGATGATCCTCAGCTATGCCGCCAAATACGCCAGTGCATTCTATGGCCCGTTCCGGGATGCTGTCGGGGCGTCTGGTGCGCTCACGGGGGACAAGAAAACCTACCAGATGGACCCGGGCAATGCTGATGAGGCGATGCGCCTGATCGAACGCGATCTGGCTGAAGGGGCAGACATGATCATGGTCAAGCCGGGCCTGCCGTACCTTGATATCTGTCGCCGTGCTCGCGACACATTCGGAGCGCCCACTTTTGCCTATCAGGTGTCGGGCGAGTTTGCGATGATCAAGGCCGCAGGACAGAACGGCTGGATTGACGAGGAGCGGGTGATGCTCGAAAGCCTGATGGCTTTCAAGCGGGCAGGGTGCGACGGCATCCTCACCTATTTCGCGCCTGCCGCCGCCCGCCTGCTGCAAGGCGCATGACGCGATATTCGGGTCGCTGTCACTGCGGTTTTGTCCGCTTCGAAGTCGAGGCGGACATTGATCACGCGCGCATCTGTAATTGCAGCATCTGTCACAAGCGCGGAGCGCTGAACTTCCGTGTGCCCAATGATGCTCTGACCCTTCATACACCTTTGTCCGAACTGACGCTGTATGAGTGGGGATCGTTCACCGCCAAAGATTACTTTTGCCCACACTGCGGAATCCTTGCCTTCCGGCGCCCTGCGGCGCTGACACGGGGCGAAAGGGCACAAGGCCAGACAGAGTTCGATGGCTGGGCGGTCAACTTGCGATGTCTTGATGGATTTGACACCGACGGCATCCCAGTTCGTCACATTCCCGGGCGCGATATTGCGTTCGACGCCTAATCCTCAATCTTAACTCATAGCAAAAACCCGCCAAACAGTTGCAAACACGTGACAGGGGCCAGCAATAGGCGTATGGTTGCGCCAAGCGCGGGCAAACCGCGCAGCACATTGAGCAATACAGGCGGTTCAAACATGACACATTTAGGTATGTCGCGGCGTGTCTTCACGCTTGGGGCATTGGCATCTACAGGCGCAGTTGCAGCATGCGGCAACGGCGTGGGCAGTCGCGGCGCGGTCACAATCGACGCACGCGTTGGGGCCACGCTGGACGAGATGTATCGCAGCTATCCCAACACGCGCCAACTGGCAGACAAAGCGGATGGCCTGCTGGTCATGCCGCTGGTGACCGAGGCCGGGTTTGGTTTTGGCGGGGCCTACGGGCGCGGCGCGCTTTTGGTCAACGACACGACCGTTGACTATTATTCGGTCATCAAAGGATCAGGTGGCTTGCAAATCGGCGCACAGCAGTTCGCCCACGTGCTGTTTTTCATGACCAATGAGGCACTCACTGATTTCCGCCGTTCTCCCGGCTGGGCGGCAGGCGCGGATCTGGAATATGTGATCTCCGACAAAGGCGAAAGCGTTGCGGCAGACACAACCACAACCTTGTCTCCCGTGTTGGCTGCGGTCTTTGCCCAAGCTGGTCTGCGTCTTGGTGCGACATTGGAAGGCACGAAGTACACGCGCATCATTCCCTGATGCGCGATTTGCGTTGTAACGGTGGGTGAACGTTTGCGCGACTGCGCATATTGGCGCCACCCACCGGGCTACATCATCCCATCGCGCGCAATCGCTTGATCAGGCTCGATGTATCCCACCGACCGCCGCCCAGCTTTTGCACATCTTTGTAAAACTGATCGACCAGTGCCGTGACTGGTAGGCTGGCCCCGTTTTCGTCCGCTGTGTCCAGGCAAATCCCAAGGTCTTTGCGCATCCAGTCCACGGCAAAGCCATGATCAAAATGATCATCCAGCATCGTTTCGTAGCGGTTTGCCATTTGCCAAGAGCCTGCGGCGCCCTGACTGATCACCTCAACCACGGCACGCCCGTCAAGGCCCGCCTTTTCGGCAAAGTGCAGCGCCTCTGACAGGCCTTGAACAAGGCCTGCGATGGCAATCTGATTGCACATTTTGGTGGTTTGACCGGTGCCGCTTTCACCGATACGGCGGCACAGTTTGGCATAGGTGTTCATAACCGGTTCAGCGCGTTCATAAGCGCCGGCGTCCCCACCGCACATGATTGACAGGGCGGCATTCTCAGCCCCCGCCTGACCACCCGAAATCGGGGCATCCACATAGCTGATCTGCAAGGCATCTGCCGTAGCATAAAGCTCTGAAGTTACCGCCGCCGACACAGTGGTGTGATCGACAAAGACAGCGCCAGATTCCATCCCGGCAAACGCACCATCTTCCCCCAGAGTGACCGAGCGCAGGTCATCGTCATTACCCACGCAGGACATCACAAACTCTGCGCCTGAGGCGGCTTCGCGCGGTGTTGTTGCCATGGCTCCACCATAGGCCTTGACCCAAGCATCGGCCCTTGCCGCCGTCCGATTGTAAACCGTAACGTCGTGCCCTGCCTTTTGCAGATGCCCTGCCATTGGTCCGCCCATTACGCCCAGACCCAAGAATGCTAGCTTTGCCATGTTTTTCCCTCACGTTTTGCGCCAAGCCCCGCTTGCGCTTTTGTCCCTGTCTACCTAACAGTCATGAGCCAAGGGTCAACGCACAGCAAGGGGGACCGGTCGATATGGCAGTGGTGTTTCAGTGGCTTGTGCGCATGGCCGCGGTTCTGATTGTTCTGAGCGTGATGGCCATTGCGCTGGTGTATTACCTCGCCTCGCGGTCTTTGCCCAATTACGACGCCGTGGTGCGGGTCCCGGGGATCAGCGACACGATCGAAATCGTGCGCGACAATGCCAACGTGCCCCATATTTTTGCGGCCACCGACGCGGATGTATTTCATGGGTTGGGCTTTGCCCATGCACAAGATCGCCTGTGGCAGATGATGATGCTGCGGCGAACCGCACAAGGCCGCTTGAGCGAGTTGTTTGGCTCCGCCACTGTCGACGTGGACAGCTTTATCCGCCGTTTGGATATTTACCGGCTGGCTGTGCAGTCGGTTGAGGTGCAAGACGCGGAGACACTTACCGCCCTTAAAGCCTACGCCGCTGGCGTGAATGCCCGCCTTGATCAGATCAATGCGCAAGCGCTCGGGCGCGGTGCGCCTGAGATGTTTCTGTTCAATACGGCGCTTGCCCCGTGGCGGCCTGCAGACAGTCTGGCTGTGGCCAAGCTGATGGGGCTGCAACTGTCGGGGCATATGAGCGAGGAAGTGTTGCGTGCACGCGTGTCGCTGGCCTTGGATGATCCGGCCCGTTTGGCTGATATCCTGCCGGATGTACCCGGACCCGGTGTCGCCAGCTTGCCGGAATATGCGAGCCTCGTGCCCGGCGCGACGCAGTCGTTTGCAGCTTTGCCAGATGATCCGCATCCGCTCTCGCCGTTCCGTCCGCGCGGGCTGGCCGGGGCGTCGAATGCTTGGGCTGCTGCTGCATCAAGATCTGCTTCGGGCGGCACGCTGTTAGCCAATGATCCGCATTTGGGTTTTTCGGCCCCTGCGGTGTGGTATCTGGCCCGCCTTTCCTTGCAAAGCGGGGCGGTCATTGGTGGGACGATCCCCGGTATGCCTATGGTATTGACGGGGCGGTCAGAAAATTTGGGCTGGGGGCTGACCACGGCCTATGTGGACGATCAAGACGTTTTGATCGAAGAGCTGAACCCCGAAAATCCAAGCCAGTACCGCACGCCGGATGGGTTCAAGGATTTTGAGAGTCGGGCCTCTATCTTACAGATCAAGGGAGAGGACCCGGTTACTCTGACGCTGCGGTGGAGTGACAATGGCCCCATCTTGCCGGGCAGCTTCCGGAACCTTGAAACCGTCACGCCGCCGGGGCACGTGGCCGCGCTCAGTTGGACGGTGTTGTCGCCTAGCGACACGTCGGTGCAATCGGGTTTGCGGCTCATGATGGCCCAGACCGTGGCCGAGGCTATCAGCGCCGCCGAAGGCCACATCGCGCCTGCCCAGAACCTGACGCTGGTTGACCGCTCCAGCATCGCAATGAAGACAATTGGTGCGGTGCCGCGCCGTGATACGGCGCATCAAAGTCAAGGGCGGATGCCCTCGCTTGGCTGGCGTTCCGAAAACCGTTGGCAGGGGCGTATGGCCTATCAGTCAAACCCGGGTTTCGTCGCACCCGTTGGGGGTATCCTTGGCAACACGAACAACAAAACGATCGATCGCCCGTTTCCCAACCACGTCAGTTTTACATGGGGGGACACGCAGCGTGTCCAACGCTGGCGCCGTCTGATGCAGGCCCGCGAAGTGCACACACGCGACAGTTTTATCGAAGCGCAATTGGACACCGTGTCGATTACTGCGCGCACCCTGTTGCCCTTCATGGGGTCCGAGCTGTGGTTTACGGGCGAGGCCGCACCGTCAGGCACCCCGGAACGTCAGCGTCAGCGTGCACTGGCATTGCTGGCCGAGTGGAACGGGGAGATGAACGAACATTGGCCTGAACCGCTGATCTATGCGGCTTGGCTGCGCGCCCTTCAGGACCGGTTGGTACGGGACGAGTTGGGACCGCTGACCGATACCCTCACACACCCCGAACCATTGTTTATCGAACGTGTCTTTCGCGACATCGATGGGGCCGCTGTCTGGTGCGATGTGCGCCAATCCGCCCCGGTCGAAACCTGTGCGGACATGGCCCGGTTTGCGCTGGACGATGCGCTTGTCTGGATCAACGAAACATGGGGCAGTCAGCTGGAATCCTTGCGTTGGGGGGATGCCCATCAGGCCACTCACGATCATCAGGTACTGGGCGAGGTGCCGGTGCTGCGCAACCTCGTTAACATCCGCCAGTCGACGTCTGGAGGAGACAACACGCTCCAACGGGGTTTGACAAGCGGGCAGGGGCGCAACCCGTTCCATAATGTGCACGGGGCAGGCTATCGCGGGGTCTATGACTTTGCTGATCCGAACAGCTCGGTTTTCGTCATCTCGACGGGCCAATCGGGGCATTTCCTATCGCGTCACTATGACGATCTGGCGCAGCTCTGGCGGCGTGGAGAGTACATCCCCATGTCGCTTGACGAAGGGCTCGCGCGGGCCGCAGCTGTCGGGGTCACCCGTTTGGAGCCGCTGCGGTAGTGTCTACCATCCTGTTCAACAAACCTTTCGGCGTATTGTCCCAATTCACGGATAAAGGCACCCAAGGGTCCGCCCGCCCAACCTTGTCGGCCTATATCGATGTACCAGGCGTCTATCCGGCCGGGCGTCTGGATCGGGACAGCGAGGGATTGATGGTGCTGACGTCCGATGGCGCTCTACAGGCACGCATTGCCAATCCCAAGTTCAAGGCTCCCAAAACATACTGGGCGCAAGTCGAGGGCAATATCACAGAAGATGCGCTGGCGGCACTGGCACAAGGCGTGACTTTGAAAGACGGTCCCACGCGTCCGGCAACTGCGAAACGGATCGACGCTCCAACGCAGCTTTGGGACAGGGACCCACCGATCCGGATGCGCAAATCCGTACCCGATTGCTGGATTGAACTCACCCTGCGGGAAGGGCGCAACAGGCAAGTGCGGCGCATGACAGCGCATGTGGGCTATCCGACACTGAGGTTGATCCGTGTTGCGATCGGCGACTGGTCCTTAGACGATTTGCAACCAGGACAGTGGCGCCGGGTTTAAGCCTGCGTGGGCATCGTGTCGGTACTCAACCGGTCTTTGATATCAAAGACTGACGCCTTGAACGATTTCAGCCCGTCGCATCCGCTGCATCAAAACAGAGCCAGCCGCACTCGCCAACAGCACTGTCACGATCAACGCCATGGGCGTGCCATCAAACAAAAGACCCACTGGAGAGGCGAGAGCTGCTCCCAAAACGGTTGATACGGCCCCGATGACGGACGCCGCCATTCCCGCAATATGGCCCATTGGTTCCATCGCAATGGCGTTTAGATTGGCGACGGTCAGACCACCCTGAAACATCACCCCCCAAAGCCAAAAGACAAACACAGGGAACAGGAAAGGCAGACCGGCCAGCATCCACAGCACAAACACTGCCGAAAGAAGCACTTGTGTTGCAAGCGCCCACGTCACCAGCCGCCGCATCCCAAAACGCCCTACCACGGCGGCATTGAGCAAGCTGGACACACCGGATGCGATTGCAATCGCGCCAAACCAGAGCGGAAAGCTTTCCTCGCGCCCAAATGTAACATCAAAGATCGGTTGCACCATCGTCAGCACCGAAAACAGGGTCATCAACATCAGGGTCTGAACATAAATCGACAAACGTACGGTTGGGTTCGCAAACATCTGGCGCACCGCATCCAGCATCAATGGGACGCGCAAGGGGCGCCGGGCCTCGGCCGGTAGGGTTTCGCCGATGCGTGTTGAGAACCAAACAAACAAAACGATGCTGAACACTAGGAAAGCTGCAAAAATCGAACGCCACCCGAACGCATCGGAAATCACGGCCCCGATCAACGGCGCCACTCCGGGCACCAGCAAAAACACAACCATGGTCAGGGACATGATGCTGGCCATGGCGCGCCCGGAATAAAGGTCTCGGATGATGGCCGCCGACACAACGCGCGGCCCCGCAGCCCCAAGGCCCTGCAAAACGCGCGCTGCCAACATCAGTTCCAGCGTAGGAGCCATCCAGCTGAGAACAGCGCCAAGCGCGTAGACGGCAAGGCCTGCGTAGACCACAGGCTTGCGCCCATAGGCATCCGACAACGGCCCGGTAAAGAATGTGCCAGCGCCCATGCCGATCACGAAAAACGTCATAACCAGAGCGGCTTGCGCCACACCCAGCGGCGCGATGTCGGCGGAAATCGCGGGCAGGGCTGGCATCATCGCGTCGATCGAAAATGCGATTGTTGCGAACATCATCGCCATCAGGGCGATAAATTCGACCTTGCTGAGGTTTTGCCCCTTTGGGGTTGCCACGGCTCATCCGCTCCATAGTTACAGACGCTAAGTCGCGTCACTTTGGTCGATGGAAGCGCGAGGTGCAACGACTTATGGTTGAGAAGTGGACAATTTTTTAACTTATGCGTGTTTACGTGAGGTCAATCCGCGCCAGCGCGCAGTTCATCGATGACCTGCGCCCAAAGCTCAGGGGGCTGGGCCCCGGGCACCGCGTGTTTGCCTGCCACGATGAACGTCGGTACCGAATTGATCCCCATACTCCGGCTATGGGTGTCGCGAGCGGAAATATCTGCCCGATCTGCATCTGACGCCAGCAGACGCGTTACGACAGCGGCGTCCATCTCTATGCTGTCTGCAATGTCAGCCAACACTTCATGATCGCCAATATCGCGTGCATCCACAAAATAGGCTTTGAACAGGGCGGATACGGCGGCGGTTTGTTTGCCCTCGATCCCGGCCCAGTGAATGAGGCGGTGTGCGTCCAGCGTGTTCGGGGTGCGCTGCATGCCTTCAAAGTCGATCTTGAGCCCGGCTTTGGCTGCGTTTTCCACGACGGGTGCATAGGCGCGCACAGCCCCTTCTTTGCCGCCAAACTTGCCCTCAAGATATGCGCGCCGATCCATTCCGCCTTCGGGCATGTCAGGGTTCAACTGGAATGGGTGCCATTCAATGACGAAGGGATGATCCGGATGTGCCGCCAGTGCACGGTCCAGATGCGCCTTGCCGATGTAACACCACGGGCAGATCGGATCTGACATGATGTCGAGTTTGATGGGGCCGTCAGTGGGTTCGGTCATGTCAGTGAGCTTTCGTATTCTTGGGCCAGTACAGGTGCAGGCGGCGGCGCAGGATTTTGCCATTGGCGCTCATCGGCATCTGTTTGACCCGGATATAGGCACGGGGCTGTTTGTACGTTGCTAAGTTGGGCTCCACATATGTGCGCAAGGCGTCTTCGTCCAGTGGGGCCGCGCTTGAATAAAAAGCGACGATCACATGTACACCTGGTTTGACCTCAACCTCTGCCGCCCCTGCGGACGTCACGCCCGGTGCTGCGGAGACCACCGCCTCTACCTCAATTGGAGAGACGCGATACCCACCCGCGTTCATCATGTCGTCATCGCGCCCAAGGTAGTGGATCTGCCCATCCGCGCTCATGCGGCCCAGATCCCCGGTGAGGAACCAGTCATCCTTAAATTTTGCCTGTGTCTCAGCAGGGTGCCCAAGATAGCCGATCATAAGGCCCGGATCGCTTTGGTGCACTGAAATGACACCGACATCACCTATCGGCACTGGCCCTTGCGCTCCAATGATGGCCACCCGGCGACCGGGTTGGGGGCGCCCAAGCGCTTGTGTCTCGCAAGGCGCTTCGGGGTTTGACGAGATGAAGGTGGAGCACTCAGACAACCCGTATGCTTCATAGATTTGGGTGCCGGTTGCAGTCTGCCACGCCTCTTGGGTCGCCGCGGGCAGCTTTTCACCGGCGCTGAGGGCATGGCGCAGGTCGGGCAGGGCGTGCAAGGGGCCGCGGGCCAACATCTGCCGGTAGACGCCTGGAGCGGCGGCAAACAGGGTGCCGTTGTGCCGGGCCAACAAAACGCAGAGCGTCTCTGGCGGCGTGCCAGAGCCTGGGACAAGTGCTGTGGCCCCGACGCTCCATGGATCCATCAGGCCTGTGCCCAACGTGTAGGTCCAGTTGAATGCCCCGGCATGCATCAGCACATCGTCCGGTCGCAGACCGTACCAGCCTTGGTGCATCATCCGACGGGCCCAGATCGCGCGATGGGCATGCGCGACGGCACGAGGCGCACCAGACGTTCCGGACGTATAAACGATATATCCCAACCGATCGGGATCGCCCATGTCCCATGGCGCCGGAGGAAGCGCACGCATTTCGCGCAGCGCCGCGAGACCGATTTCAGGAGCGCCGGGGACAGAGGTAACATCAGGATCGCGCAGAATGATACGAGGCTGCATCTGCGCGACAATCAGTGCGACTTCGTTCACGCTGAGCGCGGCGGACGTTGGAATTGGGACAAGCCCGACAGCCAACGCGCCGAGATAGGCAATGGGGAAGTCGATGGTATTGCCCAGCCGCAGCAGGATTTTGTCCCCGGGCTTGCACCCGGCTTGAAGAAACCCAGTCCCCGTGCAACGCACTGCCGCCACCAGCTTTGCATATGTAAAGCTCTCAACGCTTTTCTCGGACACCACCGCCACAGCAACCTTGTCTGGCAAGGCGTCCGCGCGTGAAAGAACGTATGCCGCCATGTTGAACGGGCTTGGGCAGGCAGGAAATGGTTTGGGGTTTGTGACGCTCAGCATGAGTCTAGCGCTACGGTCTGGCGACCAGTGTTGCAAGCGTGACTGCGGCACCATATAGAATGTGGCATGACCGGAAAAGATCCCAAATCTCTGATTGAAATCGCGCGCTCGACTGGCAGCGAAGAGATGCCTGAGCCGTTGGATCTGGGCGCACGGGTGCGGGAGTTGCGCAAAGCGCGAGACTGGACGCTCGAGCAGGCCGCAGGGCAGGCGGGATTGGCGCGGTCGACTTTGTCCAAGATCGAAAACGGACAAATGTCACCCACCTATGAGGCCCTAAAAAAGCTGGCCGTGGGGCTGGAAATTTCGGTTCCTCAACTGTTTACGCCGCCTGAAAAGGGGCAGATCAACGGACGCATGGTGATGACCCGCTCGGGCGAGGGCAACGCACAGGCAACAGTGACGTATGAGCATGAATTGCTTGCCGAAGCCCTTACGAAGAAAACTATGTTGCCCTACCGCGCGCGTGTGCGGGCGCGCACCATGGATGAATTTGACGGCTGGGTACGACACGACGGCGAAGAGTTTCTATACGTGCTGACGGGTGTGATCCGACTGTATACCGAATTCTACGAACCCGTAGAAATGCGGCGCGGAGACAGCGCGTATTACGACGCAACGATGGGCCACAACGTGGTGTCCACCAGCGACGATGACGCGCTGATCCTTTGGGTGACATCGCTAGCCTGATGATCAGGCGGTATGCCGTTCTGTGGATGTTTGCCGCGTCAGATACGCATCGAATGCATCTTGCGCCTCTTTAAGTGACATATCGTGCGTGGCGGCCAGATAACTCTCAAAACGTTCTTGGTCCGCTTTTAGAAACGGCATGGCGCTTGGTTCAAGGTTTGGGAACTCATTGCACAAGGCAGTAAAGCTCGCCGCCCAATTTTGGGTCAGGTCGTTCCAGTTCATGCGTACCCCCGTACGGTCTAGGTCTGGCCGTGTCAAAGGCCATAGTAGCGACGTTGCAGATTGTTTACGCACGTCAGACATCCAACCCGGGCAGACTCTATTGCAATTGGCAGAGCGATCAAGGTTTATCGCGCGAAAAATTTTAGATACAACCTATGATAGAATATGCCTGTGGCCAGTTGGGCAACGACAAAGCCAGTCACCAGCGGCCCCGCAATATCGCCGTGCAAGTGAAGACGGGGTCACAGCAGGATTGAGGTGTGCACCTGAAATAGAGCCAACAACGGTGATGATGTCGTAGAGCATACATCGGGTGGCAATCGCTTTGCCCAGCAAAGCGATTGCGTCACTTTCCTATGCAAGGGGCGCACCCAAAGTGCCGTAGCCGATGACGCTGAATGGCAGCGTCATTGTGCCGACCCCTTGGGCGATCAGTTGCAGGCGTATGGGACTACTCTTCGTACCACCAGAACTGTGGCATCCAATCCGGCCCATCGCCGTAGATTGGGATAACGTCAGGGTGTTTCATCTCTTTGACATGCGCGATCCGGCCTGTCGTGAACTGCCAGAACGGCACCACATAACGTCCCGCGATCAAAAGACGGTCGAGGGCGCGGGTCGCGGCAACGCTCTCTTCGGCACTGCGGGCTGTGAGCATAGCGGTGATCATCGCGTCAATGGCAGGGTCTTTGGCCCCCATGAGATTGCGTGAGCCTTCTTGATCCGCGGCTTCAGATCCCCAGTAGAAAAACTGTTCGTTTCCGGGGCTCAGTGACATGGCGCGGCGATGGTATGTCATGTCGAAGTCATAGGTGGTTGTACGGGCCGTGAATTGCGCGCCGTCCACCAGTTCGGTTGTGACGTCGATTCCCATTTGTTCAAGCGCCTGAGTGTAGAGATCCGCGATTGCGCGGTCTTCACTGCGTTGCTGATCCAAGAGAATGGTAAAGGCCATGGCCTGACCATCGGCATTGCGCAATTTGCCGTCTTGAGTCGTCCATCCAGCCTCTTCCAGCAGGCCAAGGGCGCGGCGCAGACCGGCACGGTTGCGCAAAGTGCCATCGCTTTGGGGCAGTTCATAACCTTCCATCACACCTGGCAACAGTTTCCCGTTGAAGGGCGCGAGCAATGCGGCAACCGCGCCTTTGGCTGGTCCGGGTTCCATGGCAAGTGGCGAATTGGAGAAGTATGAGGTGATGCGCGGTTGTGCGCCGCCTGTAAGGGTGTCGTTGATGTATTCAAAGTTGAATGCGGTGATCAGCGCCTCGCGCACGCGCCAGTCATCAAACGGCGCCCGCCTTGTATTCATGACAAAGCCGGTGATGCCGGATGGCTTTTGGTGTTTGATTTCTGACTTCGACACTGCGCCAGATTCGACGCGGGGGAAGCTGTACTGGTTGGCCCAGGCATCTGCGTTGAACTCGCGCATGGCAGATACGCCGCCTGCCTTGAAGGCTTCGAACACCACATCGCCGTCGCCGTAAAAATCGATTGTGATTTCGTCAAAGTTGAAAGTGCCGCGCATAAAGTTCAGGTCGGCACCCCAATAGTCAGGATTGCGCGTCAGGACGACATTACGGGCCGCCTCGTAATCGCTGATCACGTAAGGTCCGCTTCCTATCGGGATATCGCCAAGGGCAGCATCGGCGAAGGATTTCCCTTCCCACTGCGCCTTTTGCAGAATCGGACGCATGCCTGCCAGCAACGCCAGTTCGCGATTTTCGGTGTTGAAGGTAAACCGGACGGTGGCCGGGCCGACCTGCTCAAGAGTTTCGATCTGGGTCCAGAGACTGCGGTAGCGTCCATGCCCTTCGGTCCCAAGCGTTTCGTAGGACCAGATCACATCCTCGACCGTCACCGGGCTGCCATCAGAGAACCGCGCCTCGGGGCGCAGGGTGAACTCCACCCAAGAGCGATCGTCCGGCACCTCAATCGATTCGGCGAGCACGCCGTAGAGCGCAAAGGGTTCGTTGCGGTTGCGCCCCATCAGGGATTCGTGGGTTAAAAAACGCAGCTGCCAGGGCACGTTGCCCTTCTGAATGTAGGGATTGAGCGAATCAAAGCTGCCAGTGTTTGCCAGCGTTATGGCGCCGCCTTTTGGGGCATCGGGATTCGCGTGCGGAAGAGACACAAAATCCGGTGGTAGGGCAGGCGCTCCATACATAGCTATGCCATGGCTTGGCTCTGCTTGTGTCTGCGTCACACCTGACACAAAGGTTAACAGAATCGCGCCAAATGCGATTAAACGCACCTTCTCAAATTGGAAATAATCCCGGCCCATATCGTAAACAATCCTCAATTGCCCTTGTTTTGTTAACAATAGCGAGCGTTGGACCTTTACGCATTATCAAACTTTTAGCTTGGACTCTTTGAGCGCATTTGCTTATAACTAAGTCACTGCTCGATAGGTTTCTTGCCTGTATGAAACCTGCCTCAATAACTTAACGCCAGCTTCGTGCTGGCGTTTTTTTTTGTTCGAATTTGTGTCAGTGCAGAACACGATCACCAAAAGAATATGTGGCGTTGATCCCGAATCTGATGGCGCAGGTGAACGATTGGCATGCTTCAACCAATGCTTACTTGGGTGGCTGCGTCGGGTCCTTGCCATTCGGATAAACGAGCCCCGCCGAGATCACCAGTTTGGCTGCATCCTCGACACTCATATCCAGTTCGATCACGTCTTCGGCAGGGAAGAACAGCAAAAATCCAGAGGTCGGGTTTGGTGTCGTGGGCACAAAGATGCTGCGCAGCTCACCTGTATTACCAGCGCGCTCGCTGACCTCGCCTTTGGCGGTCGTTGAAATAAAGCCGATAGCCCAGATGCCCTTGCGCGGATACTCGATCAGGCAAGCCTTTTCGAAGGACCTTTCGGACTGCGCAAACACCGTTTCCGAGATTTGTTTGATGCCCGAATAGATAGAACGCACCACTGGCGTGCGCTCAACAAGACTTTCGGCCCATCGGATCAGCGACCGTCCGATATAGCCTTTGGCGATCCAGCCGATAAAAATGGTGAACAGCAAAAAGACGATGACACCGACGCCGCGCACGTTGACGCGTATCCAATCCGGGTTGGGAATGATCACGCCGTCCTGATTGATCATCCGCGGATTGCCGAGCCAGTAATTCACAATCGAATCCGGCTGCCAGACATTTGGCACCAACGGCCAGACAAAGCCGTCGATCCATCCGATCACCGTCCAGATCAGCCAGATCGTCAGGCCCACCGGAGCGATAACCACCAATCCGGTCAGAAACGAGGCCCGCAATCTGGACAACAGACCGGGGCGGCGGGGTTTTTCAGGATCGAAAGGGGTGTTCATGTGCGTCCCGCGACTGGTTCGTGGGATACGTAGGGGAAGGCAGAGGGCACTACAATGGTTGCGCCCCGGCTTTGTGCCTGTGGATCAGGCATTATGGGTCACGTTGCCTAATTGCGTGGCAATTTCGGCGCCGAGCCGCGCGTTGTTACGGACAAGCGCAATATTGGCGGTCAGGGACTGTCCGTCTGTCAGTTCGAAAATTCGTTGCAGCAGGTAGGGGGTAACTGCCTTGCCTGTGATGCCATGGGTGTCCGCATCCTGCGTCGCCTGTGCGATGATCGGGGCGAGGGTGGCGCGGTCGATTTCAGCCTCATGAGGGATCGGGTTGGCCACCAGTTGTCCGCCGGGAATCTCCATGTCGCGGCGCATGGCATGTGCTTTTGCGATGCTTTTCGCACTGTCCATGCGCAACGGCGCGGCGATACCTGCACTGCGCGACCAAAAGGCGGGCATGTCGTCCTGGCCATAGGCGATCACGGGCACGCCTTGGGTTTCCAGCACTTCGAGGGTTTTGGGGATATCGAGGATCGCCTTGGCACCGGCCGCAATGACGGTAACCGGGGTCTGGGCCAGTTCCAGCAAATCGGCCGAGATATCAAACGTGCCTTCGGCACCTTTGTGCACGCCGCCGATGCCGCCTGTGGCAAAAACTTCGATCCCCGCAAGCCGGGCAGCGATCATGGTTGCGGCAACGGTGGTCGCGCCTGTCCCGCCTGTGGCGATGCAGGCGGCCATATCTGCGCGCGACAGTTTGGCGACATTGCGGGCCTGTGCCAGCGCTTCCAACTGTCCATCGTCCAGACCGATGTGCAACGTGCCTTCAATCACGGCCATGGTGGCGGGTTCAGCCCCATGCGCGCGGACGTCCGCTTCGACCTGCCGGGCGACCTCAAGGTTTTGAGGATAAGGCATTCCGTGGGTGATGATGGTGCTTTCCAGTGCCACAAGTGGCGTGCCTGCCGCCTGAGCGGCGGCCACGGCGGGCGCGCGGGTCAAAGAAATCATATGGGCGTTTTTCCCGAAACATAGATTGAAGCGGCCTCTAGAGCGCGCATGAGGGACATTTCACGCGATGCTCCGCGCACTTCGGCTGCGATATGGGCGGCCATAAAGGTATCGCCCGCACCGGTGACGCGGGTCACATCGGCTTTGGGCGGTGTTTGAGATATCAATCCATCGCGGGAGCCCTCGGTGGCGTTGTTGCCGCCATCCGTGACCAGTACCCGCTGTGCGCCTGCATCCAGCATCGCCTCGGCGCCCTCAAAGGAGTTGGTTACGCTGCGCCCGCTCAATGTCCCGGCCTCTTCGAGGTTGACATAAAGTGTGCCGCGTTTGTGAGCCAAAAACGGGGCCAGCCGGTCGGCCTTGCCGGGGGATGCGGGTGCGATGCGCAGGTCCGCACCGACAAGGATTGGACTGGTGGCGATCTCGGTCAGCAAGTCCACGGTCAGGTTCCCGTCCAGCGCAACAAGGCCCATGTAGGGCGCGTCCTGCGTTGCCAGCCTGCCATCGATGAGGGGGCTCAGGATCTTGTCCCCGGCACTTTCAAGAGAATGGGCGTCAGCCACGGCTGCGATCAGCCCATTGGCGCCTTCGATCGCCATATACTGATCGGTGGGCAGATCAACAGATCGATGGACAAGGTCGGTGATCAGGCCGCGCGCCTCGCAGGCGGCAATCAGTTCGTCGCCCGCCGCATCGCGCCCAACTGCGGTTAACAGGGCCGGGGTCAGGCCCGTGCGCGCAAGTGTCATCGCGATGTTCAGAGCCACTCCGCCGGGGATACGCTCTATGCGACCCGCGTTATCAGACCCAACGCGCATGGCGACGGGAGCGCGGGCGATCATGTCCCAAAGGACCGATCCGATACAAAGGATGTCAGCGGCTTTGCTCATGCGACCCTTGTGCCGCTGTGTGCGCTTAGAGGCAAGCCGAACTAGCGCGCGGGCACGCCGAAGGTGAGGGCCGCCCAGAACGTGTCCCAAACCGCCGCATCGTCGTCCAAGATCGGCTCCAATACAACTGCGTCAAACAGGTAGTCGTGACCGGGTTGCACAGAAATTGTCACCCGGCCGTTCTGGTCGGTGCGATGCAGACTGACTTGTACCTCGCCGGACGGCGCGCGATCAAACACTTCGACCTGAGCATCAGAGCGCGGGGTACCAAGGTAAAGCACCTGCACCCGCATTTGACCGTCAAAACCGGGCGCGTAAGGGTTGGTGAGCGCTACGAACTCGGTTTTGAGTCCAAGCGCTTGGTCCGTTCCTTCGCCGTTACCCACACCGATCAGCGCCTTGGCGTGGCGTGTATAGCGTTCCTTAAAGGGGGGCGGCGGAAAGCCATTTGCGCTGTGGCGCGCGGCCATGTCCGGGAAATCCTTGTGATCTGCAAATTTTTGAAACTTGTCCCACTCTTTGTAATTCACAAAAGAGGGCGTGGTTTCGTGTACGATGGTGACCAGACCTTCGCCCGGCGCGGGTTGATCAAATGCCGGTCGATCGCCCATGCGGCCCTGCACATTGGCCCCTTTGTTGCCCTGGATCACGTCAAAACGTGAAAAGCTGCGGGTGAAATATGACAGTGTCGTGCCCTCAAAAACTTGGCCGTTCTTTAGGTTTGCAACGATATTTTCGCCGGGGGCGACTTGATACCTGTCCGCTTCGATCCAGAACTCATGTGCAGTTGCACTGCTTGCGAAAATCGCGCACCAGAAGATCAGCACAAATGGGGAGAGTTTCATGACATCAGCCTTGTTCAGTATTGCCAGAAAGCTGCGGCTTTGGGGGGTGATGTCAAGCCTTTGGGCTTTGCTTTGCGTCAGTATGGCGAGCGCTCACGAAGTTGTGCCCACCATTGCCGACCTGACGGTGGCGGACGGGTCAGTGACGTTTGAGATGCGCGTGAACATCGAAGCGCAATTGTCCGGCATAAATCTGGACGAGGTGGAAGATACGGATGAGGCAGAAAACGCGAATGATTACGATACATTACGCGCGCTTTCTAATGCAGATATCACTGCCCGCGCACCTGACTTGATCAGGACATGGGATGCAACACCGTTGTTGAGCGCCGGGGGCGTTCAATTGATGCTGACATTGGACCGCGTGGTTGTGCCGGATGTGACTGACGGCGAATTGCCGCGCATCTCAGATTTGGTTGTCATGGCAACCCTGCCGGAAGGTGTGTCCGCGATAGAAGTCACATGGCCGGAGGGCGCGGGCGATCTGGTCGTACGCCAGCAGGGAGTTGATGAACCCTACACCGGCTTGATCGACGGCGGTGGCACGTCCGGGCCAATCTCGCTGGCAGGCGGAGACGCAGCGACGGGCTGGCAGGCCTTCGGTACATACATCCCGGTCGGCTTTGACCACATCTTGCCCAAGGGTCTGGATCACATCCTGTTCGTGCTGGGCTTGTTCTTCCTGTCCACGCAGCTTGGTCCACTGCTTTGGCAAGTGTCAGCCTTTACGCTGGCGCACACAGTAACACTCGCGCTGGGGGCCTTGGGCCATGTCAGCGTACCGGGCAGTATCGTTGAGCCTCTGATCGCGGCCTCCATTGTATATGTTGCTGTCGAAAACATCTTTTCGCGCGGGCTTACCCCTTGGCGTCCGGCGGTTGTTTTCGGATTTGGCCTGCTCCATGGCCTCGGTTTCGCCTCGGTGTTGGGCGAGTTTGGCCTGCCAGAGGGGCAATTTATTCCAGCTCTTATAGGCTTCAACGTGGGGGTCGAACTTGGGCAACTGGCAGTGATTGCCATGGCAGCGACTGCGCTTTGGCTTGGGTGTCGGGCTGCTGTGGCAGCGCGGCTGACAGGAGTTGAAGAACTGGTGGCGGAATACCCTGTCATGTTCCGTGCATGGTCCATGACAGGATCGTTGATTATCGCAGGTATTGCTGTCTATTGGGTGATCGAGCGGACGCTGTTGTAAATGCGGAGGTTGGGGGTCACCCCGCCTTACGCGATCGGTGCAGTTAGAGCCGCAAAGGCGGCAACCGGATCATCCGCTGTCCAGATTTCTTCGCCGATGGCAAAGAAATCCGTGATTGGGGCAAGCCGGGCAATGCTTTCCTTGCTCAAACCACCCTCTGCCACCACAGGTACTTCGACCACATCGGACCACCATTGAAACAGATCATCTTCGGCTGCAGCAACATCGCCAAATGGCGTGATGGGACCGAAGGCGACGTAATCCGCGCCAGCCTCACCAGCGGACAGCCCGTCATGGCGTGACGCTCCGCAATAGCTGCCCACGATGGCGTCAGGGCCAAGCGCCTTGCGGGCATCGCGCACCGACTGTTTGGCATTGGACAAGTGTACACCATCAAGACCCAGCCGTTCGGCCAGACCAGTGTGATCTGTGACCACGATTGCAACGTCGCGTGCATGCGCCACTGCGCGGCACGCGTCGGCTGCACGGGCAATGCGGTCTTCGTCATGGGTGGCTAGCGACAATCGCATGCAGGCAATGTCATAGGCATCGAGAACGCTGGCCAATTGATCGGGAAATGTCGACAGGTCGAACACCGGCGGAGTCAGCAGGTACAGCTGCGGTTGCTCGGGGCCTTGCTCGGGCTCACTCATCTTGGTCGTCCTTTTGCTTTGGGCGTTCTCTAGCGGATTGATGTGCAGAAGAAAACTTTTATGCCTCCGTCAGGTGTTTATTTGGCGAGATGAAGGGATTGCGCGCCCGGCTTTGGTCGCGGTAGATGCGCGCCATGACACCAACCTTTGTGCTGACACGGCCCCAGATGGGCGAAAACATTGGGGCCGCGGCCCGTGCGATGCTGAATTTCGGCGTGGACCGGATGCGTATTGTGGCACCGCGCGACGGATGGCCCAATCCGGCGGCTGTGGCGATGGCCAGCGGTGCCGGGCGCGTTCTGGATGCAGCGACAGTGCACGATGATCTGGCGGGATCGCTGAGCGACTGCACCTACGTCTACGCCACAACGGCACGCCAACGGGATCTGACCAAGTCCGTCCTCAGCCCGGAGGCGGCAATGCAAGACGCGGCCGCGCGCATTGCGGACGGCCAGCATGTCGCTGTCCTTTTTGGCCCAGAACGTTCTGGCTTGGAAAACGAAGACATCGCGCAGGCCAATGCGCTGATCTCTGTCCCGGTGAACCCTGAGTTTCCGTCGCTGAACCTTGCACAATGCGTGCTGCTTGTGGGGTATGAATGGATGCGCGCCGCCGGAGACGTGACGGCGGTCACCACTGAAATGGCCGGAACAGACTGGGCAACGGGTGATGAGGTCGAGCACCTTGCGCGTCACTTTGAAGAGCGGCTGGAAGAGGCGGGCTTTTTCTTTCCTGACCACAAGGCTGCCAGTATGAAGATCAATCTGCGCAACATGTGGAGCCGAATGCCGCTTACCCGCGCGGATGTGCAGACCCTGCACGGCACACTGCGTCAGATGGTCCGCTGGGCACAGGCGCGCTGACGCTGGACGTCTGTGGGTCGCGACCTTACGTTGCGCGGCGAACGTGAGACATGAGGGCCGTGAATGGCAAAGAACCGCAGCATTTTCGAAGAGGTTGAAACGACTGAAAAACAGGTCGTGGAAACCGGTGTGATTGATCGTGGACGCGGGGGGGCACGTGGTGCGATCCGCGTCTGGCTGATTATGCTGTTTACGCTTGTCGTAGTGATGATTGCAGTGGGGGGGCTGACCCGGTTGACGGACAGCGGCCTTTCGATCACCGAATGGCGCCCGTTTACAGGTGCGATACCGCCCATGAGTGCTGCGGATTGGGACTCCGAGTTCGCCAAATATCAGGCGATCGATGAATTCCGCATCCAGAACAGTTGGATGGAACTCTCTGATTTTAAGGTGATTTACTGGTGGGAATGGGGCCATCGCCAACTGGGTCGGGTTATTGGCGTGGTCTGGGCCATCGGGTTCTTTTGGTTCCTGTTGCGCCGCAAGATACCCACTGGTTGGACACCGTCGCTGCTGGGGCTGGGTGTGCTGGGCGGACTGCAAGGTGCCATTGGCTGGTGGATGGTTGCCAGCGGCGTGACGTCTGGCGAAGGCATGGTGGATGTTGCGAGCTATCGCCTCGCGACGCATCTGGGCCTCGCTTTTGTCATTCTGGGCCTGCTTGCGTGGTACATCTACCACATGGGCCGAGCTGAGCGGGACTTGATGCAGGCGCGCCGGGACAAGGAGGCCAAGCTGTTTTCGATGTCTACGGGCCTTATGCACTTTGCGTTTCTGCAAATCCTGATTGGGGCGCTGGTGGCTGGGATTGATGCCGGGCGCAGCTATACCGACTGGCCCTTGATGGGAGGGCAGGTGTTTCCGGCCTCTGCGTTCATCTTTGAGCCGTGGTGGCGCAACCTGTTTGAAAGCCCGGGACTGGTGCAGTTCGTTCACCGCGTGTCGGGTTATCTGTTGGCGATCTTTACCGTGGTTGTGTGGATGCGCGGGCGGCGGTCGGCACATCCCAACACGAGATTTGCGTTCAATGCGGTGATGGCGGCGATGGCGCTGCAAATCGCGCTTGGGATTGTAACTGTTGTGTACGGTGCACCGTGGCAGGTCGCTATTATGCACCAACTTCTGGCCGTCGTCCTGTGGGCATTGATCTTGCGGGCGCGGTTTCTGGCGGCCTATCCGCTTGCCACGTCTCTTCGAGGAAAAATAGCATGAACGCTTATGCAGACCTGATGGCTTTTGAACATGACACGCAGGCGCTTGGGCAGATTGCCGGGCGGCTCGGTTGGGATCAAGAAACCATGATGCCCCACGGCGCGCGCGACCAACGGGGCGAAGAGATGGCAGCCATCGAAAAAGTGCTTCATGCCCGCCGCACAGACCCTCGCGTCGGCGATTGGTTGGCTGGTATCGATGCGGCGAGTCTGGACGCTGTAGGGCAGGCGCAACTGCGCGAGATTCGGCGCAATTTCGAGCGTGCGAGCAAGGTGCCTGCCGATCTGGCGGCGGCCTTGGCCCGCCAGACGTCGCTTGCGCATGGAGTTTGGGCTGAGGCGCGTGCAAATGACGATGTTGCCGCCTTTCTGCCCGCCTTGAGCGAAGTAATCGACCTCAAACGTGAAGAAGGAGTGGCCCTTGCCGCAGGCGGCGATGTCTATGACGCGATGCTGGCAGATTATGAACCTGGAACGACGGCTGCCGATCTGGATGCGATGTTTGGCGCTTTGCGTCCTGAACTGGCCGACTTGCGCGCTGCCATCCTTGAACGCGACGAACCTGCTGGCGTGCGCGGGCCATTCGACGAAGCCGCGCAACTGCGCCTGAGTGAAACGCTTGCGGGCGCCTTTGGCTACGATGTCAAAAACGGGCGGATCGACAAGGCCGTGCACCCGTTTTCGTCCGGCTCTGGCCTTGATGTGCGGATCACGACGCGCACCAACGCAAATGATCCGTTCAACTGCTTTTACTCGACCATCCATGAGGTCGGCCATGCCTGTTACGAACAGAACATCGACCGCGACTATTTGCTGACCCCATTAGGTCAGGGGGTATCGATGGGCGTGCATGAAAGCCAAAGCCGGATTTATGAAAACCAACTGGGGCGCAGCCGTACCTTTACCGGGTGGCTTTTTGGACAGATGCGGGACGCGTTCGGCGACTTTGGGATCGCGGACGAAAACGGGTTTTACGCCGCCGTAAACCGCGTTTCAAACGGGTACATCCGTACCGAAGCAGATGAAGTTCAGTACAATTTGCATGTTCTGTTGCGCTTTGATCTGGAACGCGCATTGATGTCCGGTGATCTCCTTGTGGGTGATCTTGAAGCCGCATGGAACGATCGCTTTGCAGCTGATTTTGGGTATCAGGTCGACAAACCATCAAACGGGGTTTTGCAAGATGTGCATTGGTCCGAAGGGCTGTTTGGGTACTTCCCAACGTATAGCCTTGGCAATGTTTATGCCGGGTGCCTGAATGAAGCGCTGCGTGTGGCGGTTCCAGATCTGGACGCGCAATTGGCGCGTGGCGATACGTCAGCGGCAACGGGATGGTTAAAGCAAAACTTGCAACGCCACGGTGGGCTGTATCAACCGCGCGACGTGATCACACGTGCGTGTGGGCAGGCACCCGACCCGGCGCCATTGCTGACCTACCTCAAGGATAAGTTCAGCGGTATTTATGCGCTGTAAAGCATCGTTTCGGTCGGAGATGGCCAAACTGGGACATCTGACAGACTGGTTATGCGCGCATTCTCTGTGCAGACCTTGGCACGGTTTCTGATCGTTACGGTGGCTGACCACCAGTGCATCTGCCGTGTGAAACTGTGCGCGTAGGCGTGCGACGGCTCGGAACTATTCCGCGCGCGCCAGTTGGGCAATTTCATCGGTCGCGTCCTGAACTTTGGTCGCCACCGATTTGACCTGAGACGCGACCACGGCAAATCCTTTGCCTACATCACCTGCGCGGGCAGCCTCGATTGCTGCGTTGATGGCCAACATCTTGGTCTGGGTAGAGAAATCACCAATCGATTTCGATATGCTCATGATCTTCTTGTTGTTTTCGGCGGTGAGTTTCTGGCGCTCCTGCCTGTTCTGGGCCTCCATAGCTTCGAAATAGCCGCTCATCGATACGCATGCATCGCTTTGAAGCCCACGATGCAACGCGTTGAACATCGCCTCGTCTACCTTGCCGCTGCCGGCGGCATGGCGGGCAAGACACAAGGCGCCTTCGCGGTGATAGATGACGTAGCACATCAGATATTTGTCAAAGGCGACCCCTTTTTCCATCAAAAGCTGCGTGGTTGTGCGCTGCGTCTCGATGTATTGGGGCGAGAACCGCCCCTGAAGGATGTTTTCGAATTTGATGCGACCGCGTTCAATCTGTTCGCGCGTCACCGCTTCGGGCCGCGTACCAATCAGAAAGCCGTAGATATCGCGCATGATGCGATCGAGCTCAGGCTCGATCAGTATCCAGACTTTTGAACCCGCTGCACGCTGCGACGGCGTCCATTGGTCTTCAAGGATTTTGATATCCATCATACGCCCTACAATCGGTTGTCCTCCTTTCACTATCGCAACGAGTGATAATGAGAGGTTACCGATGGGCAGAAAGTCTGCGCGTGAACCGCGCGCAGGAATGACGCGAACAGAAATGCAGTGGCTCAGTCACTACAGGAACTGTCGCGATCAACTTGGACCAATTACGTTATTCAGCGTCCTCGGTGTCTTCGCCCTGGTCTGCAATCCAGGCAACGCTAACAACCACTTCGCCCTTGCCGGTGTCGAACACTTTGACGCCGCCTGCGCTTCGTGAGCGGAAGCTGATGCCTTCGATCGGCACGCGGATGGACTGGCCTTTTGACGTGGCAAGCATGATCTGATCGTCCATTTCGACCGGGAACGACGCCACGATCTGGCCGCCACGCATCGCCTTGTCCATGGCGGCAACGCCCATGCCGCCGCGCCCACGCACTGGATAGTCATGGCTGGACGACAGTTTGCCAGAGCCTTTAGCCGTGACGGTCAGGATCAGGTTTTCGGCCGCTGACATCTCTGCATAGCGAGCCGGATCAATGGTCGCATTTGCATCCGTTTCTTCCTCATCTGATACATCAGCATCGTCTGCCAAGCCCGCGACAGCTCTGCGCATTTTCAGATAGGCAGCGCGCTCGTCGCTGGTGGCATCAAAGTGACGGATGATCGACATAGAGACCACTTTGTCCGACCCGGACAACTTGACGCCGCGCACCCCAACCGAACTGCGCGAGTTGAACACACGCACGTCGGTGGCCGGAAAACGGATCGCCCGGCCCGAATTAGTGATCAGCATAACATCGTCGTCGTTTGAGGCGATGCGTGCATTGATCAGCGTCGTGTCGGCGTGCTCATCCTCGAACTTCATCGCGATCTTGCCATTGGACTTCACATTGGTGAAGTCCGACAACTTGTTGCGTCGCACCGTTCCGGCGGAAGTGGCAAAGACAACTTGCAGGTCGTCCCATTCCTTTTCATCGCGATCTACTGGCATGATGGCTGCAATGCTGACGCCCGTAGGGATGGGTAGGATATTGACGATGGCCTTGCCTTTGGATGTGCGACCGCCTTGCGGCAAGCGCCATGTTTTGAGTTTGTAGACCATGCCGTCTGTCGTGAAGAACAACAGTTGCGTGTGTGTGTTCGCCACAAAGAGGGTGGTTATCACGTCCTCTTCTTTGGTCTGCATACCGCTGACGCCCTTGCCGCCGCGTTTTTGACTACGGAAGTCGGCCAGAGGGGTACGTTTGATATAGCCGCCCGAGGTGACGGTCACGACCATATCCTCGCGCTCGATCAGGTCTTCGTCTTCCATGTCGCCGGACCAGTCGACAATCTCGGTGCGGCGGGGAACGGCAAACAATTCTTTGGTTTCAGAGAGTTCAGCGGCGATGATCGCCATGATCCGCTCGCGGCTGCCAAGAATTTCGAGGTATTCCTTGATCTTGGCCGCCAGTTCTTCCAGTTCGTCCGTAACTTCCTTTACGCCAATCTGAGTGAGGCGTTGCAGGCGCAGTTCCAAAATGGCGCGGGCTTGGGTTTCGGACAGGTTATAGGTGCCGTCCTCGTTCGCGGTATGGGTCGGATCGTCGATCAACGCGATGTAGGGCAGGATGTCGCTGGCCGGCCAGCGGCGCTCCATCAACTTCGCGCGCGCCTCGGCGGCGTCAGCGGAGGAGCGGATCGTGGCGACAACTTCGTCGATATTGGTGACGGCAACGGCCAGACCACACAGGATGTGACTGCGCTCGCGTGCCTTGCGCAACTCAAACGCAGTGCGGCGCGCAACGACTTCCTCGCGAAAATCGATGAACGAAGTCAGGAAGCGGCGCAAAGTGAGCTGCTCGGGCCGTCCGCCGTTCAAGGCTAGCATGTTGCAGCCGAAATAGACCTGCATGGGCGTAAAGCGGAACAACTGGTTCAAAACCACTTCCGCCGTTGCATCTCGTTTCAATTCAACGACGACACGCACGCCGTTGCGGTCGGATTCGTCCTGAACGTGGGCGATGCCCTCGATCTTTTTGTCGCGCGCGGCCTCTGCGATCCGTTCGATCATCGTGGCCTTGTTTACTTGATAGGGAATCTCATCAATAACAATGGCGTAACGGTCTTTCCTAATCTCTTCGACACGCGTCTTCGAGCGGATGATGACGCTGCCGCGTCCCTCGAGATAGGCCTTTCTTGCGCCAGAACGGCCCAGAAGGATGCCGCCCGTCGGAAAGTCCGGGCCGGGGATGTAGTCGATCAGCTGTTCAGAGGACAAATCAGGGTCTTCGATCAGCGCAAGGCACGCATCGACGACTTCGCCCAAGTTGTGGGGCGGGATGTTGGTTGCCATGCCCACAGCAATACCGCCGGCGCCATTGACCAGCATATTTGGAAAGCGGGCGGGCAGGACGGTTGGTTCGCGGTCTTTGCCGTCATAGTTGTCCTGAAAGTCGACTGTATCCTTGTCGATATCGGCCAGAACATAAGCGGCAGGCTTGTCCATGCGTACTTCGGTATAGCGCATAGCCGCCGGGTTATCGCCGTCCATCGAACCAAAGTTGCCCTGACCATCCAGCAACGGCAGGGACATCGAGAAATCCTGCGCCATGCGCACCAGCGCGTCGTAAATCGCGGAATCCCCATGGGGGTGATATTTCCCCATGACGTCGCCAACAGGGCGAGCCGACTTGCGATAGGATTTGTCGTGGGAATTTCCGGTCTCGAACATCGCATAAAGGATGCGGCGGTGCACAGGTTTTAGGCCATCGCGCAAATCCGGAATCGCGCGGCTGACAATGACGGACATCGCATAGTCCAGATAGGACGTGCGCATCTCGTGCTCGATAGACACAGAGGGGCCATCATAGGCGGGCCGTTCTGGCGTCATTTCATCATCATTATCAGGGGGTTGCGGCGTGTCGGTCACGTGGTTCTGCCCAATCTTTGCGTCACTCTACATCTTGGGGGACAACCTATCAGAAAGCACAGATAATGTGCAACGCCTGAGCGCACGCGCTGTTAGCAGTCTTGGCAATAGGCTGCTAAAATATTGTTTTTGTTGCTTATTAATCTTTGTCGCGCTCAACTGAACGCAGAAAAGAAAACAGAGGTACAAAATGGAGCAAAATGAAACGGAACTGATGTTGAAGGGATATGGGCTGACGACGGCTGAAATCTTTTACCGCATGCCGGACTTTACCCATGTCCTGAACACCTTTGTCTGGCAGGACTATGACATTGCGCCGGATCATCCGCGTTTGCTGAAATTCATCGATTTTTGGAAGGCCGAGATTGAAGGGCCGCTACATTCGGTGCGGTTTACGCACCGCAAGATGATGTCATGCGGGGAATGGCGCAATGTGACCGGAGAGTTCACGGTGCACTAAGGCGCTCTTCTCTGTTCAGGCCGAACAGGACGCCCCACCCAGAACGCAGAACTTGGCGCAATGTGGATGGTTTAGCGAAACTTCGCCTTCGGCCTCGGCCAGCGTCGCGCCCAGTTCAAATTGTGGATCATAGGGCAAGAGTGTGCAGGCCAGTACCGCCGGACGTGCCGCACCCTTGCGTTTGACCACCATGCGTGACGATGAACACATCACCGCTTCGGGGCGCTTGTTCAGGATCGACCAACATTCTGTCGTAATTTCAGGCACTTCAACGTTTTCGTCCATTTCCGGGAACAAAACAGTGGATCCGGGGTCAAAAGCGTCAATACGCCAACCTTTCGTGGCAAAAAGTCTGGCATAGCCCTGACGTGCCTCGTCTTCGCTTTCAGCCATCTCAACCCGACCGGCAACTGCCATCCGTGCACCAACGGAGGCAAGCCACGCCATCCCGCGCATCGACTTTTCGAACGCGCCGACACCACGTTCGGCGTCATGCACCGCGGGGGCATGGTGATCGAGGCTGACCCGAAATGTGATCTTGCTGCCATAGCGGGTGACGAGATCCTTGATTTCCGCCTGCACAGCGGGGCGCATCATCGGGGCCATCGCGTTGGTCAGCACCAACACGTCGTATCCACGCGCTAGGCTGCGTTCCAGCATTTGGATACAGGCCGGATTCATGAACGGTTCACCGCCCGTGAACCCGATTTCGCGAACATTCCACCGACGTATTTCAAGCTGGTCGAGATAGTCGCTGACCTCGTCCGCACTCAGATATACAAGAGCGTCATTGGTGGGAGAGCTTTCGATGTAGCAGTTGGTGCAGGTGATGTTGCAAAGCGTGCCCGTGTTGAACCACAGCGTTTCGGGGTGGCTGAGCCCGACTTTTGCCCGTTTCTCGCCTTTGGCCGTGATGTCCGGGTTTTCGAATTTGCCTAGGTTGGCCAAGTCTTTCATCGAACAACGCCCTGCCGTGTATTGGTTATATCACGCATTCATTCCTAGGAGTTGGGGGCGGGTTGGAAAAGGCTCCTCCTGACGGTTTGACAGCTTTGTGATAAGCATTGATGCAGATAAGGCGCACAGCGTGTTTGACCGTTGAGTACCCTGTTGAATCTGATAGTGTTTGCGCAAACATTTTTTAGGAGTACCAAGCCATGGTTTCGCGTGTCATTCCGGTCGAGCCTTTCGATCTGGTGATCTTTGGGGGAACAGGCGACCTTGCACGACGCAAGATTTTGCCCGGTCTATTCCGTCGTTTTTGCGCGGGGCAAATGCCTGGCGATGCGACAGTCATCGGCGCGGCCCGTTCGGACATGGATGCAGATGGCTACCGCGCATTCGTGGCCGAAGCGGTGCAAGAGTTTGGTGGAGAAGAAAAGGCGTCTACTGACAAGCTGCAGGCTTTTCTGGCGTGTATGGCTTATGTGTCGATCGATGCGCGCGGCGAAAAAGGGTGGCTCGAACTGGTAGAGCTGATCCAGCCGGGACGCGTACATGCGTTCTACTTCTCGGTTGCACCCAGCCTCTTTGGTGATCTGGCAGAACGTTTGAACCAGCACGGGCTGACCAATGATGCCAGCCGGATCGTGGTTGAAAAACCCTTTGGGCGCGATTTGGCGTCGGCCAAGGAGCTCAATCGTGATCTGGCAGCTTACTTCGACGAAAGCCAGATTTACCGGATCGACCATTATCTTGGCAAAGAAACGGTTCAGAACCTTATGGCCGTGCGCTTTGGCAACATGCTGTTCGAACCTCTTTGGAACAGCCAATATGTCGATCACATCCAGATTACCGTGGCTGAAACTGTCGGTGTGGGCGGACGTGGCGAGTATTACGACAAGTCCGGCGCGATGCGGGACATGGTCCAAAACCATCTGATGCAGCTTCTTTGCCTTATCGCGATGGAGCCGCCCAGCAAGTTTGACCCAGATGCGGTGCGTGACGAAAAACTCAAAGTCATTCGCGCGCTCGATTCCGTGGAACCGCACCACATCGTGCGGGGGCAATACGAGGCTGGTGCAGAAGGCCCAGGCTTTCGTGAAGAAGTTGGCGACCCGCGCACCCGGACCGAAAGCTATATTGCCATGAAAGTCGGTGTCAGCAACTGGCGGTGGGCTGGGACGCCGTTCTATTTGCGGACAGGTAAACGTCTCAAGGCGCGCTGTTCAGAGATTGTCGTGGTATTCAAAGAACTCAACCACTCGATCTTTGGTGAGCAAGAGGACCATCGCAACGTGTTGTCGATCCGTCTGCAACCGAACGAAGGCATGACGTTGGGTGTAACCATCAAGGAGCCCGGCCCGGGTGGTATGCGCTTGATTGACGTACCGCTCGACATGTCATTCGCGGATGCGCTTGGCGCTGACGGCGCAGACCAGACAGATGCTTATGAGCGTTTGATCATGGACGTGATCCGCGGCAACCAGACCCTGTTCATGCGCGGCGACGAGGTTGAGGCCGCATGGGCCTGGACTGACCCGATCATCGACGGTTGGGAGACCCGCGGCGAAGTGCCCAAAGTTTATGACAGCGGCAGCGAAGGCCCGGTGGATGCCGTGCAGTTGCTGGCCCGTGACACCCGAGTGTGGCGAAAGGTGGCCTCATGAAAATCCAAGAATATCCCGACCGTGAACTGCTGGCCATGCGGCTGGCGGATCAATTGGCCAGCGAGTTAAAGAACTGTCTGCTAATCCATCCCTGGGCCTCATTCGTAGTGCCGGGTGGGACGACTCCGGGGCCGATCTTTGACAGCCTTTGCGCCGTGGGGCTGGACTGGAACCGAGTGCATGTGATGCTCAGCGACGAACGCTGGGTGCCCGAAGATCACGACCGCTCCAACGCCAAATTGCTCAAGACCCATCTGTTTGTGGAGCAGGCAGCAGGGGCCAAGTTCATGCCCTTCCACATGGACGGCGAAACGCCTGAGAGCGCGGCGCCTATCCTGTCTGAACGATTGGCCGAAGAGATGCCAATTTCGGTTCTGTTGCTTGGTATGGGGGCAGATATGCACACCGCGTCCCTGTTTCCCGGAGCCGACGGTTTGCCTGCGATGATGGCAGACAATGCCCCCTTGGTCGTACCTGTGTCTGTTGAGGGCCAGGAACCACGCATATCGTTTTCCGGCCCCGCACTGGCGGGTGCTATGGCCAAACATCTGGTGATCTACGGCGACGAAAAACGGCGCGCGCTTGAAGCGGCGCAATCCATGTCACCAGTTGAGGCCCCGATCCGGGCCGTGATGGACGGCCTGATCGTCCATTGGGCGGAGTAAGTAATATGTGGAACGACTTGAACGCATTGGCCGCCCAAATGGGCGAGCGGCACATCCTTGAGCTGTTTGATGAGGCGCGCGCGGACGACTTTGCTGTGCAGACCCAGTTCATGCGGTTTGACTATGCCAAGACAAATATAGACACAGCCACGCGCGATGCATTGTTGGCCCTGTCCGATGCCGCCAGTGTTTCAACGCGACGCGACGCGATGTTCTCCGGGGAAAAAATTAACGAAACTGAGGGGCGGGCAGTGCTGCACACGGCGTTGCGCAATCTCGATGGTGGCCCGGTTATGGTGGATGGTCAGGACGTCATGCCAGAGGTGCTTGCGACGCTGGACCGGATGGCGGCCTATGCCGAAGAGGTGCGCAGCGGACCGATCACTGACGTGGTCAATATCGGGATCGGTGGATCTGACCTTGGACCCAGCATGGCGGTGCAAGCCTTGTCGCCATACCGTGACGGCCCGCGCTGTCATTTCGTCTCCAACGTAGATGGCGCACATATCGCGGATGTGCTGCGGGAACTGGATGCGAAAACGACACTTGTGATTGTCGCCTCCAAAACTTTTACCACGATCGAAACCATGACCAATGCGCGCACTGCGCGGGCGTGGATGCTTGATGGTGGGGGCGATCCTGCGACCCAATTCGCGGCTTTATCCACCGCCGAAGACAAGACAGCAGATTTCGGCATTCCGTCCGAGCGTGTCTTTGGGTTCGAAGACTGGGTCGGCGGGCGCTATTCCATGTGGGGGCCTATTGGGCTGTCCATAATGCTTGCCATTGGCCCTGACGGTTTCCGTGCTTTCCTGCGCGGTGGGCAAGAAATGGATCACCATTTCTGTTCCGCTCAAGGTACTGAAAACATGCCGCTTATGCTGGCACTCGTGGGCATCTGGCACAGACAAGTTCTGGGCCATGCAACACGCGCCGTGCTGCCATACGATCAGCGGTTGGGGCAATTGCCAGCCTATCTGCAGCAGCTGGAAATGGAATCAAACGGTAAGTCGGTTGGCATGGATGGCCAACCGTTGCCGGTAGACAGCGGTCCCGTGGTCTGGGGCGCGCCCGGCACCAATGGACAGCACGCGTTCTACCAGTTGATCCACCAGGGCACATCTGTGATCCCCTGTGAATTCATGGTGGCCTGCGACGGGCACGAGGATGACCTGAAACACCATCACGACCTGCTCATAGCCAACTGTCTGGCGCAATCCGAGGCGTTGTTGCGCGGCCGCGATCTTGATGAGGCGCGCAGCAAGGTGGCGGATAAGTTCGAAGGCGCGGAATTGGAACGCCAAGCTGCCCACCGCGTCTTTGCGGGAAACCGTCCCTCGACCACGCTGATCTATCCAAAGCTTGACCCGTTCACGCTGGGGCAGATCATCGCTCTTTATGAACACCGGGTCTTTGTCGAAGGGGTGATATTGGGCATCAATTCCTATGATCAGTGGGGGGTTGAACTGGGTAAAGAACTGGCCACAGCTCTTCAACCTGTGATCGAAGGGGCAGATGTCCCTGCGGACAAGGATGGTTCGACCCGCGCGCTCGTCAGCTACCTTCGGACCCATAAAAAATAGGTATTTCTGCAAGCGGAAAGCCGTACATACGTCAGCGATTATCCGCTGACGTATGCTTACCTATGGGGGAATACCTGACCTAACCACCGGTTGCGTAAACCTATTTTGGCGTCCTATTGTTGGTTGGGGCGCAGCATATTTTCGCCCTTCCATTTTTAAGACTTATATTTAGGAGGCCTGATTATGGCTGGAACTCAACATGGGCTCACGCGGCTCGACCAACTCGTAAAAACTTGTATCCACGGCAACGGACCATCTCGGCCCTTTGCCCAGACCCTAGGGCGCGTGATGCCCCCCAATCCGGTGCGGATCACGAACATCACCCATGCTGACGTGATCGCAGCACTTGATGAATTGTCTCAAAGCATGGGCGTAAACGGAAACACCGATGGACCAGCGGACGCAGGTATGACGTTCTTTGGTCAGTTCGTGGATCACGACATCACGTTGGATGCCACATCAGCCCTTGGCACCCGGATTGATCCCGCAACTATCCCCAATGTGCGCACGCCGTCCCTTGATTTGGACTGTGTCTACGGCGCAGGCCCTGAGGCGTCGCCGACGCTGTATGGTGCGGGCGATGCTGAACAGTTCCTGATGTTCGGTCGCAAGGACAACCCGCGCGATCTGGCACGCACTTGTGCAGGCAAGGCGCTGATCGGCGATTTTCGCAATGACGAGAATATCATCGTCGCCCAAATACAGGCGGTCTTTATCGAGTTGCATAACCTCTTGATGTCCAAGCGGGTCGAAGGTGGTGGCGAGGCTGATGACATCAAAGCCTGTGCCCACGACGGCATCGACAAGCACATCTGGCACGACCATGTCAGCCCGAAACTGTCAAACTTCGAAGAGGTCCGCCGCTTTATCCGGCTGCACTACCAATGGATGGTGTGGTGCGAGTTGCTACCTTCCTTCATTGAGCAAGAGTGTCTGGATTGGGCGCTGAACGACCCAAATCCATTTGGTTGGGACGCTCCAGTGATGCCTGTTGAGTTCACCGGGGCCGGGTACCGTTTTGGCCATGCAACCACACAGTTTGAGTACGCACTGACCAATGGTGGCGATCCCAAGGGGCTGTTCGCGCTGCCCGGCTTTGGTCCTCGCCCTGTCGATGGCAACATAGAAATGGCCATGTGGTTCGAAATGAATGGCGCGGTTTCCTCGCAAAAGGCGCGCCCGGTTGGCCCTCATCTGGGTCTGCCTTTGCTGAACCTGCCTTTTGTGCATGCGCCCATCGAACTTGCAGATATCGAGGAAACACTGACCCTCGATCAATCCCGCAATTTGGCGCTGCGCAACATGGTACGCGACCGCTACACCTACCAACTGGCCAGCGGTCAGCAGCTTGCGGCCAAACTCGGGACCAAGGCGGTCCCTGTGCCGGATATCCTAAAGCACAAAGGGTTCACCAAAACGCCGCTGTGGTTCTACTGCCTGCAAGAGGCCGAAGCGCACGGGCAAGGCAAGTTGACCGGGGCAGGGGGCAAGTTGGTGGCGTCCGTCTTTGCCAACCTGTTGCGGCGTGATCCGACAACCTTCATCCATATGCCGCACTTCAAGCCGTGGCATGGGTTCAAAGGCCAGCCAAGCGTGATGGCTGGTATCATCGCCTACATCGATGCCAACCGGGCCCATATGAAGCACGTAGAAGAGCTGCAATGCGGCTGAAACGTATCGTAGGGCGGGGGTTAACCCCGCCTGACGCACCACGTCACGCGCGCTCATCAGGCTTGCATGGGCGCGCGCACCTTGGCAGGGTTCCTCACAAAGGGGAGCAACTAAAGACTCCTATCAAAAATCTGAATGGGAGGTGCCAAATGCTTGGCCAAATGATGAATTTCCCCCTGACCATCGGGTCGCTTGTGGATCACGCCGCACGGTACCACACAGAGACCGAGATCGTGTCCGTCAACACGCTTGGCGGCACCGAAGTCACGACTTGGGGGCAGGTCGGATCGAACGCACATCGGCTGGGCGATGCGTTAACCAAGCTGGGGCTAGACCCGCAGACTCGCTGCGCGACAATTGCATGGAACAACCGCCGCCATCTCGAGATTTACTTTGGCGTCTCAGGGTCTGGTTTCGTCTGCCACACGATCAACCCACGTCTTTTCCCCGAACAACTGGCCTACATCATCACGCACGCCGAAGATCGCGTGCTCTTTATTGACAAAAGCTTCGTCCCACTGGTCAAGGCCATCCGAGATCAGATCCCATGCGTCGAACATATTGTTTTGATGGGAGCGGAAGACGCAGACGCGGCGACTATGATTGATGGGTTGACGTTCTACGATGATCTCATCGCAACTGGCGCGCCCGATTTTGATTGGCCTGAGTTTGACGAAAACACAGCATCTTCCTTATGTTATACGTCCGGAACAACAGGGAACCCCAAAGGTGTTCTCTATTCGCATCGCACAACCGTGCTGCATGCCTTGGCCGCGAACACGCCCGATTGCATCGGCTTTTCAGCGCGCGACGTGGTTTTGCCCGTGGTACCAATGTTCCACGTCAACGCGTGGGGAACACCTTATGCCTGTGCGCAGGTCGGTGCGCGCATGGTTCTTCCGGGTCCGGGTCTGGACGGTCCATCATTGGTGTCGCTGATCGATGCGCATCGCGTGAACATTGCCCTTGGTGTGCCAACGATCTGGCAGGGTTTGTTGGCAGAGGCCAAGAAATCGGGCTCAAAACTTGCCAGCCTGACACGCACCGTGGTGGGTGGTTCGGCATGTCCGCCTTCGATGATGGCGACCTTCCGCGACGACTATGATGTCGAAGTGATCCACGCATGGGGCATGACCGAGATGTCTCCGCTTGGCTCATCCAACCAACCGTTGGCAAAGCACGCTGATCTACCCATCGAACAGCAACATGCCTTGCGCGAAAGTCAGGGGCGCCCGCCTTGGGGTGTTGACCTCAAGATTGTGGACCCGGACGGCAAGGAATTACCGCGCGACGGGGGGGCGCAAGGTGATTTGATGGTGCGAGGGCATTGGATACTAGATGCCTATTTTCAATCAACGGCGGCGGAAACTCTGACTGAGGGCTGGTTTCATACCGGCGACGTGGCCACGCTGGATGCTGATGGCTATCTGTCGATCAAGGACCGGTCCAAGGACATCATCAAATCTGGGGGTGAGTGGATTTCTTCCGTAGATCTGGAAAACATCGCGCTTGCGCATCCTGAACTGGCGGATGCAGCGGTGATCGGTGCGCGGCACGAAAAATGGGACGAACGGCCCGTGTTGATCGCTGTCCGCGCCGAGGGGCATGCTCCCAGCGAAGAGACGGTGCTATCGATCTTTGAGGGCAAGATTGCGCGTTGGCAGGTACCTGATCGGGTGGTCTTCACGGATGTACTGCCACGCAATGCGACCGGCAAAGTGCTGAAGCGGAACCTGCGTGACACGTTTGGGGATGTCTTGATCGACTAAAGCAGGCGATCAATGCTGGACGTGATGGCCCATGTGAGTGGGGCGAGTGGCCGTCCCATGACGGGCCAAAAGTGTTCGTAAACTCGCTCTTTTTTGAGGGTACGCCCGCTAATTGCCTTGGATTTTTCTCGATCCTGCGCCGTTGGCACCACATTTTTGAGGCATCCAGTCCTGCAAAGGCGGTAAATTCAATGACCGCCAATGAAAGATTGGGCAGCAGTGGCCATATATACAGATCAAACGATTGCCGGAAATTACGATCCGGGCGCGTCACCTACTCCGTTTACGGCAACCATCATTACGATGGAGATCAATGACGCTGATGATAGCGGCGTCATCCGCGCAGACGGGGGCGATCAGGTCAACGGTAGTAACGTGACCGCCGTCTGGGTTGGCGATACAATCACCCTTGATGGTGTGGTCATCTCCGGTGTGACTTTTTATACGGCTGACGGTGGCCGCTACTTCACCCCAGACGATGGCGCTGTACTGGAAGATGGCACAATCACGGCACAGACGTTTGTGAACACCAGCACGCAATTCCCAGTTGGCAACTTTGGGCCGCCGTGTTTTGTGGCGGGAACCCGGATAAGAGTGCCAGGCGGGCAGGTGCCCGTTGAAACGCTGTGCGTTGGCGACCTTGTCGAAACGCGGGATCACGGCGCGCAGAGGGTGCGCTGGGTCGGATCGCGGACTGTCACCGGGCAGGGCGCTTTTGCACCGGTGCGCATCGAGCGCGGCGCGCTTGGCAATGCAGATCCACTGACTGTTTCCCCGCAGCATCGCATCATGATCGATGATTGGCGCGCTGGGTTTTATCTTGGCGACGACGAAGTGTTGTGCCCGGCGCGATTGCTGGTCAACGGAGACACGATCACCCGTGAAACTTGCCCGACCGTCACATACGTACATTTCATGTTTGACCGCCACGAAATTGTCTATGCCAACGGCATCGCTGCCGAAAGCTTTCTGCCCGGTGAATACTTGTGCCATGAAAACAGCACCTTGCGGACTGAAGTGGATGCGGTTTTCCCTGAAAAAAGTGCGACCCAACTGCAGATGTCTGCCGCCCGGCGGATTGTGCGCTCCTTTGAGGCACATTTGTTTATTCCAACGATTGATCCATCCATGATGCGCGCTGCCTGAGACACGTTGCGTGTGGCGCGCAAGGTATCCCGCTCGCAATAACAAGCTGGCCGCAAGGAATGCCTCGCGCCCAGCTTTATGCTTTGTCAGACCAGCCTTTAACCGACCAAAGCGCCATCAGTCCGTTTGACCACAACGATTGACGAGCGTGGCAGCGATCCTTCGCCATCCGGGAAGGGTGCGCTTGGGTGCTGGATGCCGACAAACATAGTACGTCTGTCGCTGGACCACGTGAGGCCCGTCACTTCCGATCCATTCGGGCCCGTCAGAAAGCGGCGAATTTCGCCTGTCACAGGGTCACCGGCCAACATCTGGTTGTTGCCCATGCCCTCGAAATCGCCTTCGTTGTCGTCATTGCCGTCCGTCTGAATCCACATGATGCCTGTGGTGTCGAACTGCATGCCATCGGGCGAATTGAACATGTTGCCTTCGTTTATATTGGAAGACCCTTTGTAGGCGCCTTCCTGATTGGTCGGGTTGCCGGCCATCACGTAAAGGTCCCAGTCGAAGGTGCTGGATGCGTGGTTATCTCCGGATGGACGCCACCGCACGATCTGACCATAGTTGTTGACCTCACGCGGGTTGGGCCCGTTGGCAGACGTGTCATCGCCACCCGCATTGGGTTTGACGCCACGGTTCTTGTTGTTCGTCAGGCAGCAATAGCCTTCGACGGCTGTGGGATTCACCGCAATCCATTCAGGGCGGTCCATTGTGGTCGCGCCAACGGCAGAAGCCGCCATACGGCTGAATATGGCGATTTCCGGGGCATTCATTCCGGTGGCCTCTGGGGTTAGGGCGACCCATTCGCCGGACTGGTCCATGTTGAATTTTGCCACAAACAACTGACCTTCGCTGAGCAATGTCGAAGTGTCGCCGCCGGGCACATATTTGTCACGGCTCAGCCATTTGTACATGAACTCGCCACGCTCATCATCGCCCATATAGACAACCACGCGGCCATCCGGGGCCAGCGCATAGGCGGCATTCTCATGCTTGAAACGGCCAAGGGCGGTGTGTTTGACAGGCGTGCTTTCGGGGTCAGCCGGGTCGATTTCAACGATGTAGCCCGCGCGATGCGGCTCATTCGGGTTCTTGGAGATATCAAAACGCGCGTCAAACCCGTGGTAGTTGTAGCGGTTGGTGTCAACTTCGGTGTTCACGCCATAGCGCGAGAAGCCAGCAACATGGGCGTCGTCCAATGTCGGCTCTTCGGTGGTGCCGAAATAGCCGTTAAAGTTTTCTTCACAGGTCAGGTACGTCCCCCAAGGCGTGCGGCCCGAGCCGCAATTGTTGAACGTGCCAAGCGATGCTGTGCCCGTTGGGTCGGCTTGTGTTTTCATCAAGTCGTGTCCAGCGGCAGGGCCGTCAATGACCATAGGTGTGTTGTGGTGAATGCGGCGGTTGAATGGGCTGTCGACGACAACTTCCCAACCGTTTTCGCCTTCGGTGACTTCCATGACGCTCACGCCCTGAAAGTTCTGCAATCGCAGCACGTCACCCGCTGACGTGGGCATACCGTCATTTGTGTGGGCCAGATTGTATTTCGGGTTCACATATTCGGAGTTCACCACGAGCAACTCGTGGTTGCCAACTTTGAACAACTCCATACCGTCTGTGTTCTCGCCGAATACGCGGTCTGACCCTTCTGTCGGGATACCGGTGGTGGGGTCAAAGGCAGGGGCGTCCGAAAACAGTGGGTCGCCCCAGCGCACCAGAACGTCCCAAGTGTAACCCTCTGGCACATGTACGGTGCCGTCTGTCTGGATTGGCAACTGTTCAAAGGCAAAGCGGTCCGCCTGGCCGGCCATCGCCGTTGTGCCCCTAAGCATGGACGTGCCCATCACAGCAGCCCCAGACCCAAAAGTGAGCACACCACCCATGAAACCGCGTCGCGTGATCGCCGCCTCCACGACGTCGTCAAACCCCTGCACATCAGGTCGGGAAAAATTCATCTCATCCCAATCATCAGGCGACATTTCGTGTTGTTCGATATCTTTCATGGTCGGTTCCATTCCTTGATTGTGTATCTGGGTGTGGCGGACGCACAAGTGCGCGTTCAACAACGAGATATCGGGTCGATTCAAAGGTATTGTGACAGATCTCGGCTTATACACAGAATAAATTGCAACCATAACGATTTCGGCGAGGTCGCGCCGAGGGTGGTCTTGCAGCCTGATTTTCTACATGGGCGAAGTATATTGGACCGGTGCCATCGGGCCAAATGTAGCAATTCCCTCAACCGTCAAACAGGTGTGCATAACTGCTGGTGTACTATGAGGCGGATAGAGCGGGCGACGGGAATCGAAACTTGGGATGCTCGCGAGATTTCCATAAAACAGGAAGAATTCGCCATTTTGTTCAAAAAGTATCCGCCGTTGTTGGGCTTTGCGGCCAAACCGGGTTCACGATGCGGGGTAGGGTTGTCGCCTCGCCTCACCTGAGCGGATCATGCCACGAGCGCCGATACGATCACGAGGCACCAACAGAAAAAAAGCGTCCCGGTTTTCTGCAAATCTTCATGCCCAACCTTGGTTTTCCCGGCACGCGTCTTTTTAAAGGTGCGACAGGCCGCGCATTGAGCGCGGCCTGTGTTTCTGCTGTCTAGGCGTGTTTTTCCCGAATGCTGTCACGATACAGCGCCTTCACGAGCGAAATCATCATGAACACCATGACGATCGTGAACGGCAATGCGCCGATGATCATCGCATTTTGCAGAGCGCCAAACGGATTTGCTTGTGCACCGCTGTTGCCTGCAATGATCAGGGCCCCAATGACGGCCGTTAGGATCAGGCCCCAGATGATGCGGTGCTTGATGCCAGTATCCTGCTCACCGCCGGACATGATGGTGTTCATCACCAGAATGCCCGAGTCAGCCGAGGTCACAAGAAACGTCATAATCAAAACCACACACATGATTGTAATGGCTGACAAGAACCCACCGGAGATCATTTGCTCAAGTGTCGCGAACAATTTGGCGGTGTTGGTCGCGCCGATCAGGGAACCGGCGGCGTCGCCATTCAGTTCCAGATCAATGGCTGTACCGCCCAGAATGGTCATCCACAAAAAGCACACAATCGCCGGAGCAATCACGCACCCAAAAATGAACTCACGCACGGTGCGGCCCTTGGAAATGCGCGCCAGGAACAGGCCAACAAAGGGCGAGAACGCGATCCACCATGCCCAATAGAACGTGGTCCAGCCTGCTTGCCAACCGAACTGACGGCCCTGTTCACCAGCAGCGTAGATGGCTTTGGCGTCCAATTCGGCGGCCGAGGCCGGCAAGCCTTCGGTGAACCCAGCCAGCGATCCCCAAGGGGACGTGGCAGATCCGTAGATCGCCGCGACATCTTCCGCGGGCAGCGCTTGCGCTGCCGCCGGAATAGCCGCTGCAAAGGCGTCAGCTGTTTGCGGTCCATAGGCTCCGAAAGACATCTGAACGAAGTGCAGGATGTAGTCGACCAGACCAGCACCGAACTGTGTCATCGCAAAGAAGAAAGAGCCAAAGATCACGAAGGTCAGAAGCAAAATTACCGACAAAACCAGATTGAGGTTCGAAAGGTATTTGATCCCCCGTCCCACACCTGAAACAGCAGATAGAATGGACAAACCCATGATCACCAGCAGCGCTGCGATCAGGCCAACTGTGCTGGGTTTGGGGGCTTCTGTATCGCCATTCATCAGCCACTCCATGCCCGAGACAGCATAAACCCCGTCAACGAACTGGCTGACACCAAAGCCAATGGTGACTGACACGCCAAGAATTGTGGCAACAACGCCAAGTACATCAACCAAGTGACCCAGGAATCCATTGGCTGCCTTGCCCAACAATGGGGTCAGCGCCGAGCGGATCGTCAGAGGCATTTCGCGAGTATATGCGTAATAGGCCAGTGACAGCCCGGTCAGCACGTAAATGGCCCAAGCGTGGAAACCATAGTGCAGAAACGTATAGCGATAGGCTGATTGTACCGCCTCTTGAGAGTTCGCGGCCACATCACCGGAAAGGATCACGGGGTTTGAGCCCCAAAGGCCAAGTGGTTCGGCGGTCGCAAAGACCATCAGTCCGACACCCAGACCTGCGCCGAACATCATTGAGAACCATGAAAAGTTCGAAAATTCGGGCACTGTTTCTGCGGTTCCCAGTTTCTTGCTGCCGGTTGCTGGCAAAAGGGCCAGCACAAACAGGAAGAACGCGAAAATACCAACTGAGACGATGTAAAAGCTGTTGAACCCGTTCAGCAAGCTGCCGTTCACGGCAGATAACACACTGCTGGCGTTGCCGGGCCAGACAAGTGCCCAAACGACCAGCGCGACCATGATGGTTTTGCTGATCAGCGCGATGGGAAGGCTGTAGCCTTCGTAGAACCCGGATGGAGCCTTTTCGATCTCCAACTCGGTAAAGGGTGGTTTAATAGACATTGTAAGTCCCCTGTTTCTTTGGTCGCGCCGTTTTTCGGTTTCCCACAGCCTGTCCGCGCATCAGCTGCAGGATTGTGTGGTTCGCTTTAGTCATTGTCAGCCGCGCCGGCGCCTGCACCTAACAGGCGTGAAGCAGCGGTTGCGGGTGCAAAGGTGCGTTGCGCAAATGTGTCCAGTTTTTCCCAAACTCCGGGGGCGACGGTGCCGCGAAAGCGAGGGTGGGTGGCAGCATCTGTGCGCTTTCTGGCAATCTGGCAGGTCAAGGCGGCGGTTTGGTTTGTGTTGATTTCGCTCTTTAGGTCGTTGACCCAGACCCCAACGCCATCCGTGTCGATCCGCAGGTTTTGCCAGCGGATCTGTACGTGTTCATTGAGATGGATCGCGGCCCAGGCCGCAAACGGTACCACCAGCAAAGGATGTGAAACGTTGGCCATTTTGACTGGCTGTCCTTTGGCAAGCCGATCAGCGCAATCATTCAGCGCGGTGCCAGCGGCAAGTGGGCACAGTTCGCCCACCGGCGCGCGCCATTCACCGTCGAGGGAGACGGGGGCAACCTGTTTATGGGCCAGCCCGTCATTTTTCGCGAGAATATCAGACAGCAACGCAGGCCCCGACAGATCATGAGAGGCAAGCCATCTCGTCGCACGTGCGGCTTCTTCCGCCATGCCCCACGACAGGCCAGCACCGCGGGCAGCACGTTTGGCGTGGGCTTCAATTTCGTTCAGGGAACGGTTCACTTTGCCGCCTCCACCAAAATCGGATAGGACCAGTCGTCGTTTTGGCTGCTCTGTAATTCTTCGGGAAAGGGTGCGTTTCCAAACATGCAAATTCGCACCCATCGGTCTGACCTTGGGTCAAAATGGGTGGCACCGAAGAAGGAGAGTTTGCATCGCAACATGTCAATCGGGACAAGGTCGGACCCGATCGTGTTATCGCGGATTTCGGCAAATGGCGCATGTTCCACGATCTGTGCGCGTCTGACAGTGTGGCGGTGTTCGGGGTGGGCCAACAGGAAGGCCGCCAGATTGCCGTCGGCGTCTTCCTCTTTCAATGCCGCATAAAGATTGGCAGCATCCCGACCCGGTGCCAAAGGCTGTTCGTAGGGGGCAATGGGTTCTTCGAAACGTTCACCCAGACGGGGTTCCAGTTTCTCTTGAGAAATGTACCAAGCGCGCGCGCAGTTTTCTTTCTCTGTCCAGTCAATGTTCAGTGCCCAGCCATAGGCATCTTCCAGAATAGCACGCAGGTCTGCGACACGCATCGTGCCGTCAATGCGAAACGCGTGTCTTTCCTTGTCGGACATCTGATCGGCAAGATGGTCGACAAGCCTGCCATAAGGTTCCAGCATCAACGATGCCAAACATTCCTGAGCATCCTCACCCAGCGTGCCTTCGGCCCAGGAAAAGAGCATGTTCCACGGGTGCGGGCCATGAAGGTCAGTGTTAGCAATATGGGTCGCGAGTTCCGACAGATCGCTGCGCAATCGCTTTAGCTTCTCGGTCTGGATTGGATGCTCTGAATGCCAGATATCGGCCGAGAGGATGGAACGGTTCAGCAACTCTTTGAACGTCGCAATCTCGACATCGGTCGCTGAGGGCACATTGCGCACAATGGCAATCGCCTCTTCCCGGGCAGAGATCCAATTGTTGAGCAGCTTTGGATGGTTCACGAGAAACGGGGCCATGCCCAGCCCGGTGGAGTTGCCAATCCCCATGCGACGCGCAATGTCTGCATCCAGATTGACGGCCGCCGCGCCGCCCTTGAGGTCAGCCATATGCTGGACCAGATCACGCACGTAGGCGCGGGTCAAAAACACGGACAGCATTTCGATCTGAAAAGGTGCCGCGCATTCGGGGCGGTCTGCAATCATCTCGCGATCCGCCGCACCCAGTTTGCCAGATCCGTAAACCGCCGTGGTGCGCATCAGATACCCAACCTTGTCGATCTGCGCCTGATCAGGTTGTACGCCCGCAGCAAGGCAGGACACGACGTGATCCCACAACCTGACCGAACGATTTGCGCGCGACACCGACAGTTCTTTTTCGCTCACACGGCCCGCTTCTTGAAGCGGGATGTTTTGGCGCAATCGTTCGATATCAGCAGCATCTGGCACGCCGTCAAACACAGTGAACGTGCTGTCCCAGCGCGTCGCGATCACCCGGTCAGAGCGGTCTTCGGCGGGAAGATCATGGCCAAAGGCGATCAGCGAATAGGTGCGGTCTGGCGTTTGCGCGCAGTACACGGCGTGACCGACCCCCTTGGCGTCAAACTCAAACACCGGGCGGGAAAAGGTCCAATCTTCGCCGGCCATTCGGCGGGTGAGGATACGCATGAAAGACAGACGGGACTGGTGGAAAGACCCCAGACGCGACAGCCGCATGACCAACGCAGGAGCACGTTTGGCAATGGTCTGTGATCTGTTCGCCTGACGTTGCATCGATTGTCCTCCGCCTAGTGTGATGGTGTGAAATTGTCTGCGTAAAACCTGTGCCAATTGTCGCCCATGATGCCCGCAACTTCACCGTCGCTTAGCCCAGTGGCACGCAAGCCCGCTTCGATATTTCCAAAGTCGCGATTGTCGTTGAACCAGGAGGGCATGGGTGGAAAACCGGGGGCGGCGGCTGATCCCTCGCCATAGTCAATTTCTTTGCTCCAGCGGCCAACGCGCATCCATTCGACAACGCTGTCGGGGTGGTCCTGGCACAAGTCCGTCCCAATACCGAGGTTTTGGGCGCCGTATTTTTCAGCTGCGTGCGCGATCATTTCGCAGAAACTGTCCAACGTGCAGTCGGACTTGTTCCTGAGGTGATGCGGATAGACAGAGAATCCCATCATCCCACCGTTTTCGGTCACGGCGCGGATCACATCGTCCTTCTTGTTGCGAAGTGCAGGCGACCATTCGTAAGGATTGGCATGTGTGATGGCGATGGGTCGTTCGGACAGATCAGCGGCCTCGATAGTCGAGCGATCAGCCGAATGGCTCATGTCCACGACCAGCCCAACGCGGTTCATTTCTTTGATGATCTGGCGGCCCATGCGGGTGATGCCGGTGTCTTCCGCCTCGTAACAGCCCGTCGCCAGCAAAGACTGGTTGTTATAGGTCAACTGCATGAAGCGCGCGCCAAGGGTATGTACAATCTCGACGAGGCCAATGTCGTCCTCGATCGGACTGGGATTCTGAAAGCCAAAGAAGATCGCAGTTTTGCCCTCAGCTTTGGCGCGGTCCACGTCGCTGGCCCATTGGCCCTTCACGATCAGGTCCGGGTATTGCTCGAACCAGCGGTTCCACTGTTCAAAGTTCAGCACCGTTTCGCGGAAATTCTCATGATAGGCGATGGTGACATGCACCGCATCCACGCCACCCTCGCGCATCTGCCGAAAAATCTTTTCCGACCAATTGGCATATTGAAGGTTGTCGATCCGCATCATGTCGGGGTGCCCGAAGAAATGTAGGCCGTCTTTACAATCGTGTAGAATTCCGCCGCCGTGCGACCCTGTTCGCGTGGACCGTAAGAGCTGTCTCCGCGTCCTCCGAATGGTACGTGATAATCGGTTCCGGCTGTGGGCAAGTTCACCATCACACAACCCGACTGCGCGCTACGGCGGAAATGTGTGGCGCGGGCCAGATTTGTGGTGACAATACCTGCTGTCAGACCGAAGTTCGTGTCGTTGACCACGTGCAGCGCCTCGTCATAGCTGGCGACGGGGATAACGCAGGCAAGGGGCGCAAACATCTCTTCGCGATTGATGCGCATGTCGTTTTTTGTGCCGACAAAAACGCCAGGCGACATATAGTAACCGTCTGTCGCCATCTCCAACCGTTGGCCGCCGCACAGCAATTCAGCGCCTTCCGAGGCAGCAAGATCGACATAAGCGAGGTTTTCACTCAGCTGTTGCTCGGACACAACCGGCCCCATCTGGGTACCTGCCTCCAATGCATGACCAACCTTCATGGCCTTGGCCCCCAAGACCAGTTTTTCGACGAACTGATCATGGATAGATTGGTGGACAACAAGTCGCGAAGACGCCGTGCACTTCTGTCCTGAACCGCCAAACGCGCCACCCAGTGCAAGCGAGACGGCCAGATCCAGATCCGCGTCATCCATCACGGCCAAAGCGTTCTTTGACCCCATCTCCATCTGCACACGTGTCAGGTTCTGGATCGCGCTTACCGCGATACCTTTGCCCACGGGCACCGAGCCCGTGAAGCTGATGGCATTGACCTTGGGGCTTTCGACCAGTCGCTGCCCAATAGAACTGCCTGCGCCCATCACCAAAGAAACCAGGCCTTTCGGAATGTCTTGGCGCGCGATGATTTCAACCAGTGCTACGGCCGAGGCCGGAGTGACATTTGCAGGCTTCCAGACCACGGCATTGCCGTAGCAAAGCGCCGGTGCGATCTTCCAAGAAGCAGTTGCGGTTGGAAAGTTCCAAGGTGAGATCACCGCCACAACGCCAACAGGTTCGCGGCGCACGTCAATTTCGATCCCGTCACGCACGCTGTCGGCTGTGTCGCCCATTTGGCGCAGGGTTTCGGCGGCGTAGTAGGTAAAGAACTGCCCGGCGCGATAGACCTCGCCTTTGCCTTCGGCCAGCGGCTTGCCTTCTTCACGGGCGAGCAGGGTGCCCAGTTCTTCTGCGCGGTTCATCATTTCTGTGCCGATGGCCATCAGCACGTTATATTTCCGCTCGATCCCATATGCGGCCCATTCAGCCTGCGCTTGCCGGGCTTGCTCAAGTGTTGCGTCCAATTGATCCGGAGTTGCCTGCGCGAACATCCCAATCAGGTCACTCAGATCCGAAGGGTTCCGGTTTTCGATTTCGGTTGCACCCGCCACCCATTCCCCGGCGATGTAGTTCATTTTGGTGTCGTGCATGATGTATCCCTTTGACCAAGCGCCTGAGGCGCGCGCACGCACAGTATACCCGGTCAAAGTATTTCAGGCTTTTAGAATGATTTGTAGATTTATTCAGAAACTCTGAATTTAGAGGTAGGGAGCCAAGCTGCCATCCCGCTTCATCTCGGTCATCAGTTTCAGAAACTCTCGCGCTGCGGGCATCAGCAAATTGTTGGGCCGGGACATCAGATGCACAGTCCGGCGCGCGGTCGCATCGGCAAGGGGCAGAAATGCGAATTCATCAAGCAAGTTAGCAACGGCCAGTCGCGGAAGGACGGTTACCCCAACCCCTTGTCGGACCAGCCCCAACAAGGACGCCGTGTTCGGAACCATAAGCCGCGAGCGTGCAAGGATGGGCGCAAAGTCCGGATCCGTGATCTGCTTGCACAGGCCGTTCGCGATGATCGTCTGATCACCAAGTGTGCGCCATGTCAGTTGGTCCCAGTTTTCGGCAAGCGGATGGTCTTTGCGACACACCAGCCCAAATGCGTCGCTGAACAATTCGGTGCGGCGCATCCCCTCAACGACGGAAAAGGATCCAATGCCGATATCGGCCCGCTCGCGGTCTAGTTCGCGCGCGATTGTTGCTGAGTCCATATCACGCAGATCAATCTGAACATTCGGATGTTTCTGGGCGAATTTGAGAATTACGGGCGGCAGCATCGTCGTCGCCACTGATGGGGTTACTGCCAACCTCAGAAACCCAAGCTCGGAGCGCGCCAACCCTTCGATCACAGACACCGTGTTTTCGAAGTGCGCCACTTCTCGACGGGCTTCGGTCAGAATGAGTTTTCCGATTGGCGTCAAACGGGACTTGCGAGCCGTTTCGAATAGGGCAGAGCCGACGTGATCCTCAAATTGCTTCAGCATCATGGAAACCGCCGACGGCGTTCGTCCAAGTGCGTCAGCGGCTTCAGACAAGCTGCCATGGGTGGCAACCATCGTGAAACACCTAAGCATGTCGATTTTGATCGCCAAATTCAGGCATCCTTAAGTAAATTCAATCGAATCAAGTTTGCCTCAATTTCGTTCTCGTGACCATATGGCACTCTCGGCATCCGGCTTGGGGTGCGGAACACACAAAATCGTAAGGAAATCCCATGATCGAACGCATCGATACAGGCACGCGGTCTTCGAAAATCGTAAAGCACAATGGCGTGGCTTATCTGACTGGTCAGGTCGCTGAAGGCGAAACCATTCAAGAGCAGGTGCAGGCCTGTTTAGACAAAATTGACGCGCTTCTGGCAGAGGCCGGATCGTCACGCCAAGACATGTTGCGCGTCACTATTTGGTTGGCCGATATGAAGGATTTCAATGGGCTGAATGAAGTCTGGAATGCGTGGGTGCCCGCCGGTCACGCGCCAGCGCGCGCTTGTGGTGAGGCCAAGCTGGCCAGACCCGAACTCAAGGTCGAGTTCATCGTGGATGCGGCCTGTTCGTAACGTCGAAATGCTATCCCAAAAAGGGCTTGCCAAAGAATTGGACATGGTCAGGAACAGGTCGGCAACCTTATGACCGCAAAGCCCGGGTTCAACGGAAAACCCGTCATCGCGCGGGGCGGCTAGATCGGCGTTTGAGACAAGTCATGTTCTGGGGCGATCCTGCAAATCTCAGACACCCACATCGTGCCCAAGGGCGCATTGGTGTCGGGCAGGCGGGATACCGGGGATGCGCTTGTGCGACTTGTCGAGCGGATCGGGGTATCCGTGATCGGTTTGGTCCCATTGATGCACTGCTTGTCAGCGGCGACCTGAGCAATGACGGCTCTGCCGAAAGCTTCACTCGGCTCAAGTCACTAATCGCGCCTCTGCACATGCCGTTGTGCCTTGTGTCCCGCAACCACGATGCATGTGACGTGATGCGGGCGACTTATGACAAAAATCTGCCGGACATTGGTGCACTCAACCGGCCACGGCAGATTGGAGGCTTTCAGCTGATTGGGCTTGATACGCTGGTTGAAGGGCAGGGTGGAGGCACCTTGTCGCCTGAAACTCTTGCTTTCCTGCAAAGTGCATTGGCAAAAGCAGACGGCGGGCCTGTACTTCTGGTGCTGCATCATCCACCTTTTGCGTGTGGAATCCGGTTCATCGACGACATCGGACTAACCAACAGGGATGCCCTTGGTGAAGTTTTGACAGATTATAGCAGTGCACTGCGGTTGGTCTGTGGCCATATCCACAGTATGATTGTTAGCGATGTTGCTGGCCATATTGCACTGTCTGCGCCGTCACCATGCAGTACTTTTGCCCATGATCGCCGTCCGGATGCACCTGTGGGCTACATGACGCAGGAAGATGGGTGTTTGCTGCATCGGTGGGACAGCGGGTTCCAGTCTATTCGCATTGGGCCGGTTGCTGG